>NZ_JBPOEA010000014.1:0-78817 GCF_052060035.1 Fodinibius sp. SL11
TGGCGATCGATTGCCGTTGGATTTAACCCGTAACCACGAAAAATAAGCAGCCCGGACAGAGTTCAGTTTACATACCCATTACGACACTTCGTCTTGCTTTCTAATGCCAATTTTTGAGCCCACTCATAATTTCTCCCACACTCTACCACACTTTTCCCCACTTTCTGTAATTTTGATATTCACTCCTTTACAGACTATTAAAAACGCCTTTACATTAAGTAAGAGACGTTTCTCTCATTTCATTTCTTACTTTCATCTTCCAAAATAATCTCCTCTCAAATCTTTCTTTAATAAATGCTTGACAAATTACATCCTTTCGGGGTACATTGTGGAGTGAAGTGGGAGAATGTGGGAGTTCTAAATCCACTTATCGAATTCGATAACATTTGCTGTTAATTCTGGGGACCATATGCCAAGCTTTAAGGGTCAATACGAACATAGTGTTGATAACAAAGGACGCGTTAGCTTCCCGGCTAAACTACGTAAAACCCTTAACCCCCAGGCACAAGAGCGTTTTACTATATTAAGAGGTCTTGAACCCTGCCTTTATCTGTACCCAGAAGATGAATGGCAGAAAGTAGAGGATCAGCTCTCCCAGATCAACAGCTTTACCAAAGAGGGTCGCACGGTAAAACGTAATTTCTTGCGTTTCGCCGAAGATGTTAACTTGGATAATCAGAATCGCATTCCTCTCCCTTCACAATTAACTGATTGGGCCGGCATTGATGGCAAAGCCATTTTCATCGGTAGCGGCGAACGCATTGAAATATGGTCGCCCGAAAAACTGGATGAAATTGACTCCGGCCTCGATTTTGAATCGTACCAAGAACTTTTTGAGCGCGTGATGGGTGACAATGACAACCATAATGACGAACAATGATACATATCATGAGCATCAGCCGGTACTGCTGGAAGAATCCGTAGACTACTTAATTACGGATGCCAGCGGGATCTATATCGATGCGACTTTAGGCGGTGGCGGACACAGCCTGGCATTGTTATCTCACCTAAATGACGACGCTCAACTTATTGGTATCGATCAGGATGACGAAGCCCTTGCGGCAGCAAATGCACGCATCGGCGACGACAAACGATTTTCTTCCATAAAAGGAAATTTCGGTTACCTCTCCAGGCTATTACCCCCAGAACTCCACGGAGAGGTAGCCGGAATCCTTCTTGACCTGGGCGTATCTACCCATCAAATAAAAGAAGCCGAACGTGGATTCACGTTTCAGGAAGAAGGTCCGCTCGATATGCGCATGAGCAACTTGCGCGGAATAACAGCATACCAAGTAGTAAATGAATACTCCTACGAAGATCTGCGCGATGTCATCTATCATTATGGAGAAGAACGTAACAGTCGCAAGATTGCACGTAAAATTATTGACAGACGGCCGATTGAAACCACTACTGAACTCCGAAACGCCGTTGAGGCCGTCGTAAAAGGTCAATACCAGATAAAAAGTGTGGCTCGCGTTTTCCAGGGCATACGCATAGAGGTTAATCGTGAACTGGACATGCTCAGAAAGGTATTGGAACAATCCCTTGATGTGCTAAAAGAAAACGGGCGCATTGTGGCTATCAGCTACCATTCGCTGGAAGATCGGATCGTCAAAAAGTTTTTTAAAGCCGGTAATCACGAGGGAAAAATCGAAAAAGATTTTTACGGTAACCCGCTGTCTCCCATAGAAGAAATATCAGGCGGTATTATTCGTCCTACAGAAGAAGAGATCGAGCGCAATCCCGCTTCACGAAGTGCAAAGATGCGCGTTGCCCAGAAAATAAGTCCACCGGAGGTGTAATATGCTGATAAAATCTCCGATGAAAAAAGATAAGGTTAAGCAAAATCGACGAACGAAGAATAAAAAGTCGTCGCGCTCCTCAAATCGTATCCTTATTAATGGTAATAGCGGTAATAAACGAACCAATGTTTCATCCAAGAAGAAAAAGGGAATATCCCTTCCCAAGTTGAAACCCTGGAAAGTGATTATTGGTGCGATTGCGCTTGGAGTGTTGGGTATTCTTTATCTCAACCATGTATTTGCAACCCAGCAATTATTGCGCGAAGTCAATCAGCTTGAGGCTGAATATAATCGCGTTGAACGTATGCATACCGACTATAAACTTATTTATGATCGAATGATTGGTCCCGCCAAAATTTATGAAAATGCCCAAAATGCTGGTTTCATTAACGGCGGACCGGCTGAAAAAGTAATTGAGGTGGAAAAGTAGATGAAAAATACTCGTTCTGCCATACTGAATCGGATGTTTATGGTTTTTGGTCTGGTCCTATTGGTACCCTGTGCCATTGGACTACAGCTGGTCCGTGTCAACTTTATAGAGGGCGATGAGCTTCGCAACCTCTGGAATGAACAGGCCATCGACTATATCTCCATCCCTGCACAGCGTGGTAATATCTATGGTCAAGAAGGGAGTCTGCTTGCCACAAACAGTGTCGTTTATAAAGCTGCTATCGATCCTAAAATTAAGGGACTTTCCAGTTCACAAATTACACAGATCTGCGACACGCTGGCTAAATATACCGGCCAATCTTCACAATTTTATCAGCAAAAGATCAACAAGGCCCCCAACCGGTCAAGGTATGTAGTGTTAAATAAAAGTATCGACACTGAAGCCCATCAAGCACTCCGTCAGCTTAATATTCGGGCTGTTATTCTTGAAGAAGAATATAAGCGAAAATACAATTTTGGAACATTAGCAGCCCACACTCTTGGCTTTGTAAATCATGACCTTAACGGCATGACAGGCCTTGAAAAAAAATATAACAAACAACTCCGTGGGGAAGATGGGGTACAGCAAGTTCGTCGCGATCGTAATGGCCGTATCTATGCCTATCTGGGTGCACCTCGAAAGCAACCGCAACAAGGTTATTCCCTTCACACCACTATTGATTCTCATATTCAAGCTATTGTAGAAGAAGAGCTTAAAGCCGGGATTGACAAAACCAGATCCACCAGCGGTTCCGCTATTGTTATGGATCCTCAAACAGGAGCCATTAAAGCGATGGCTAATTATCCCACATTCAATCCCAACAATCCTGCCTCTCTTAACAGTACGAACCGCAGGAACTTTGCGATCTCGGATATGATCGAGCCCGGCTCTACTTTTAAACTTGTTACATCCATAGCAGCTGTTGAACAAGAGAAAATACAATTTGATGAGCAGTTTGAAACTCCCGATGACGGCAAAATGCTGATACACGGGCAGTGGATGCGCGACCATGAACCGTTAGGAACGCTTTCCTTTCCTGAGGTGATCCAAAAATCATCAAATGTGGCTACGGCCCAAATCGCTATGCGTCTGTCTAAGGATGCATTTTATCAATATGCTCGTAATCTCGGGTTTGGCACACTTACAAATATTGATCTTCCTAATGAGGAAAGCGGGCGACTGCCAAAACCTTATGAATGGAGCCAGGTTACCCTACCCTGGATGTCGATCGGTTATGAAGTACAATCCACTCCCATTCAGATTGCACAGGCGTATGCTGCTTTTGCCAACAACGGAACAATGATGCGCCCCTATTTGGTAGAAAGGATTACAAACGGCCAAGACGAAGTTGTTCGGAAAAATAATAAAGTGCCTGTGCGAAAAATTGCTAAAGCATCTACCATTAATAAACTATACCCGATCTTTAAGAATGTGGTTTCGGATTCTGGAACAGCGGAATATGCTCAGGTTAAAGGACTTTCTATCGTAGGCAAAACCGGGACCGCCCAAAAATATATTGATGGTCAATATCGCAATGAATATCGCTCTTCATTTGTGGGCGTATTCCCGGCTGATAATCCCAAATACGTTTGCCTGGTTGTACTTGATGATCCAGATACCTATCCGCCATACGGTGGTGTTACTGCGGGGCCTATCTTTAGAGAAACGGCCAACCGCATTGCCGGGTTAGACAATGAAATTGAAAAACACATTTTGCAAAAGGAGCAAGATGATGAAGTCTGGGCCTTCGCTCCCAATCTTACCGGATTAACAAAGAAAGATGCAGAAGCCCTGTTACAGAAGCAGCAACTATCATACAACTTTCAGGGGGATGGCGATTGGATTACCAGTCAGACACCGGCAAACGGTACAGAATTAACACCTAACGACGAAATTGAACTGACACTTTCTAATACCATTGCTGAAACAGAAGTACAAGAATTACCCGATGGATATGCAACAATCCCCAATGTGGGCGGAATGAGCATGCGAAAAGCAATGGTACTGCTCAATAACCGCGGTTTTGAAACTAAAATTATTGGTTCGGGCACAATATATACCCAGTTCCCTCGTCCCGGTGATATGATGAAACAGGGACGAACTGTTACCATCCGCGGAAAAGCCAAACCATTGGAATCACTGACAGCAAATAAGTCAACGGAATGACATTCGATAAACTTATATCACTTTGCAAGCCGATTGACGTCTCCGGACCGGAGCCGAGTAGCATTGGTATGCTTCGTCAAGATTCCAGGAAGGTCGAACCCGGTGATGTGTTTATTGCTATTAAAGGTTTTCAGGTTGACGGACATTCTTTTATTGATGATGCCATTGCCAATGGGGCCTCGATTGTTATATGTGAAGAACCATTTTATTCTGATGAAGAGGTCTGTGTTGTTGAAGTTCCGAATACCCGATCATTGGTCGGACCACTGGCACAGGCATTTTACGACAACCCGGCTAAGAAATTAACGCTTGTTGGTATCACCGGAACCAACGGTAAAACAACTGTTGCCAATCTGGTTTATCAGACCCTACAAAAGCTGGGCAAAAAACCATCACTGTTGGGCACGGTAGCAAAACGTATCGGTAATCAAGAATTAGAAAGTAAACTAACAACCTCCGATCCTATTGAATTGGCTGCCGATATGGCTCAAATGGTTAAAGCCGGATCAACACACTTGGTGATGGAAGTTTCATCACATGCTCTTGATCAGCAGCGAGTTAATGGGATTGACTTTCAGATTGCTGCCTTTACTAATCTCAGCCACGACCATCTGGATTATCATCATGATTTAAAGTCGTATGCAGAGTCAAAAAAGAAATTATTCGATAACCTAAGTCCAGATGCCACTGCGGTCATTAATGGAGATGACGACCAAGCCAGTTTTATAGTAATGGACTGTCCTGCAGAAGTTATTGACTTTAGCTTTAAAAAAGCGCTCAAAGTTGATTGCCAGGTACTTTCAAACAACATGGACGGGCTGGTTGTCCGCATCGGCAAAGTTATGGTTGAGAGTCCGTTAGTCGGCACCTTCAACGCCTACAATTTGAGCCAAGCCTTTTTGGTTTGCCAATCCATGGGGTATGACAGCGAAGAAGTGAAAGAGGCTTTGGAATCCTCCAATGGAGCAGCCGGTCGGCTGGAACGCGTAAAGGGTTCAGGAGAAAAAGGGAATCCCGTTGTACTGGTAGACTACGCCCACACCCCGGACGCTTTGGAAAATGTGGCCTCTACCCTGGCTGATATTAAAGCAGAACAACAGCAATTCCATATTGTTTTTGGATGTGGAGGTAATCGGGATAAGACCAAGCGTCCCAAAATGGCCAACATTGCGGAGCGGTACGCCGATAAAGTAACCGCCACCTCAGACAATCCTCGCGACGAAGATCCCGATGCCATCATTGATGACATCATGGAAGGGTTTGATGATCCTAAAGCCATTACAAGAATTACAAATCGAAAAAAAGCTATTGAACAAGCCATTATTGAGGGTAATGACAATACCTTGATTTTAATTGCTGGTAAAGGGCACGAAACATATCAGAAAGTTGCGGGGAAACGTCACGATTTTGACGACCGCGCTATTGCCCGGGCAGCATTAGGTAACAGAAATATGAATCCTAAAAACGAGGATACCTAATGCTATACGAACTCTTACATTGGTTAGAAATGAACTATCAGCCGCCCGGCTTTGGCGCGTTTGAATTTATTACTACCCGGGCTGCTATTGCTGCGGCTATGGCGCTGTTTATCAGCGTAATGATTGGCCGACGTATCATCGAATGGCTCGAAAAAATGCAGCTTCGCGAAGTAATCCGTGAAGATATCGGCTTGGATACCCACCTTGGAAAGGCTCATACTCCAACGATGGGAGGCCTAATTATTCTGTTGGCTATTCTCATCCCGGCTATTTTTTGGATGAAAATGGACAGCATCTATACATGGATGATTATTCTTGTCACTTTCATCCTTGGAATCGTGGGTTTTGCCGATGATTATATTAAAGTAGTTAAAAAGGATAAATCGGGCCTAAGCGGCAGATTAAAAATTGCCGGACAAATTTTTGTGGGTCTTCTGTTGGGACTTACCCTCTATTTCTGGCCGGAGTTTCAGGATTTTAATACGCTGTCTACCGTGCCATTCCTGAAAAATGTAAATATAGATTACGCCGTATTGGGAGAAGCACTCGGGTGGGTCATTTATATCCCGATGGTGGTTTTTGTGATTACAGCTGTCAGTAACGCCGTAAACTTGACCGACGGCCTTGACGGCCTTGCGGCCGGCACATCAGCCATTGCGGGACTCATCCTCGGCATTTTTGCCTATGTATCCGGCCGAACCGACTTCTCCGACTTCCTTGACATTATTTATCTGCCCGGAGCGGGTGAGCTAACCATATTTGCTGCATCCTTGGTAGGAGCCTGCATGGGCTTTTTGTGGTACAACGCACATCCGGCTTCTGTTTTTATGGGGGATACCGGATCGCTGGCTTTGGGCGGATCTTTCGGAGCTTTGGCTCTAATGCTGCACAAGGAACTCCTACTGCCCATTATCTGCGGAATATTTTTTGTCGAGACCGTTTCTGTGATCATTCAAACAACGTATTTCAAATACACAAAACGCAAATATGGAGAGGGGAAACGCGTGTTTTTAATGACCCCCATCCATCACCACTTTGAGAAAAAAGGACTTCCTGAATCTAAAATAGTCATTCGCTTCTGGATTGTTGCTGTGCTCCTTGGAATTCTAAGCCTCTTAACCCTCAAATTGCGATGAGAGAAGTTGAGAACAAACATATCGTTGTTGTGGGAGCCGCCCGAAGCGGGTTGGCTGTGGCATCGCTGTTGAAGCGAAAAGGAGCCGATATATTTGTCACAGACCACGGCCCGATCAGTAAATCCACAAAACAAAAACTCAAAAAACTGGACATCGCTTTTGAAGAAAACGGGCATACGGAAAAAGCGGAGCAAGGAGCATTTTTAGCCCTAAGTCCCGGCGTGCCTACAGAAGCCCCGCTCGTCCAGCACTATCTGAACCATGGAAAAGAAGTATTTTCAGAGATCGAGATTGCCAGCTGGTTTAACAAAAGCTCTATTGTAGCAGTTACCGGCAGCAACGGAAAAACAACGGTAACAAACTGGCTGGACCACACATGGAAAAAAGCTAATCGCAAGCATATTACGGCTGGTAACATAGGCTATGCATTCTCAGATAAAGTGGAACAAACATCACATAATTCTGAAGCTTTGTTGGAAGTCAGCAGTTTTCAACTCGATCACATAAATCGCTTCCATCCACATGTAAGTGTTCTCTTGAATATTTCGGCTGATCATCTCGATCGATATAACGATGATTTTTCTAACTATGCAAAATCAAAGTTTCGAATTATTGAAAATCAAACCGGGGATGACTGGTTTATCTATAACTACGATGATCCGACAATTGCCGGTCATGTAGATTCACTTAAAAAAAAAGAAACTGCTCCCCGGCTTCTGCCCTTTTCAATCAAAAAAGAACTTACAGGATCGAATGGAGCTTTTGTACGAGACAAAAACATCATTTTAAAAATAAACAAACAAGAAGAGGTACTCATGCCAACTCGTGATGTTAAACTTTCAGGCCAACACAATTTAAGTAATGGCCTTGCTACGGCCCTTGCTGCCCGTGCTTCCGAAATTAAAAGTGATGTTATCCGTGAAAGCCTACGCACTTTTGAAGGTGTAGAACACCGCCTTGAACTGGTGCGGACTGTGAACGGTGTCAAGTACATTAACGACAGCAAAGCAACAAACATCAATGCCGTATGGTACGCGCTGGACAGTTTCGATGTACCTCTAACTGTTATTATGGGTGGACGCGATAAAGGAAATGACTATTCAGAGCTCGTTAATCAGATCCGCGAAAAAGTCCACACTATTATTGCTATTGGTGAAGCTCAACCATTGATCGAAGAGCAGCTAAAATCCGTGGTTCCCAATTTTAAAACCGCCGATAACATGAACGATGCAGTGCGATCAGCAAAAGGAGTAGCCAAGCGCGGAGAGATTGTCTTGCTAAGTCCGGCTTGCTCCTCTTTTGATATGTACGACAATTATGAACATCGAGGAAATGAATTTAAAAAAGCAGTAAACAGACTTTAAAGCTCAGCCTTGAGTTTTCAGCTATCTACTTTTTATTAGTTAGCTGAAAGCCGAAGACTGAACACAGATATTATGCTATACACAACACCAAATAAAACCATCTCGTCGATACTGGGCACCAGCCCGGATGACATTGATACACCCAAGCAGGGCAGTGACCGTATCTTGCTGATTTCGGTGATCCTATTGATGATATTCGGCGTATTGGCGGTGTACTCATCTATAGCCTTTTTTGCAGAGGCTAAACATACAACGGCCGGTAGTCTTGTTGCGGGACATGCCATGAAGGTGGGGATTGCTTTTCTGGCCATGCTCATAGTTTCAAAAATTGATTACCACATTTTGGCCAGGTTTAGTCGACTGGGCGTAATATTCAGTTGGATTCTTTTAATTGCTGTCATGGTTTTTGGCAATGAAGTATTTGGAGCCAGACGATCACTAAATATTGGCGGTGTCTCATTCCAGCCGGCGACCTTCGCTATACCAGCATTACTCATTCACATTTCTGTGTTGTTAGAGAAAAAACAGGAATACATAAAAGATTTTAAGAGGGCTTTTTTACCCATCATGTTTTGGGTGGTCATCACCTGTGGACTTATCGGTATTGAAGACTTTAGTAGTGCCGGATTGCTTTTTTCTCTGTCACTTCTGGTCATGCTTGTAGGACGCATTAGTATGATGCAGTTAATGACGCTGGTATTTATCGGCACTATAGGAGCCGGTTTTTTAGTTTGGCAATCCCCAGAACGACAAAGTCGTATCGATCAGTATATAGATCAAATTGTAGATATAAACAGTACTAAATTTAACGTCGAAGAGGGATACCAGGCCCAACAAGCCCATATTGCCATTGCTAAGGGAGAACTATTTGGCGTTGGGATTGGCAAAAGCACACAACGCAATTTCCTGCCGGCTCCTTACAACGATTTCATTTTTGCCATTATCGCCGAAGAATATGGACTGGTAGGATCCGGAATAGTCCTTCTCATGTTTATCGTAATCTTATTCAGGGGCATTGCCAAAATTGCAAAGAATGCTCCAGATATTTTAGGGATGCTCATCGCTGTAGGTTGTACCCTAACAATTGTTTTGTATGGATTTATAAATGCCGGCGTTGCCAGCGGGTTACTGCCAATTACCGGTCTGCCAATGCCTTTTGTAAGCTATGGTGGAACCAACATTCTTTTTGCCGGCGTCATGGTTGGTATCCTGATGAATATTTCGAAATACAACAGCAGTAAAAAAGCGGTGTTTTATGCATAGTGCTGCAGCTAAGAACATATCATCACACGACGGACCAGACTCCGCTGCCATGGGTACTCTGAAAGTGCTCATAGCAGCTGGAGGTACTGGTGGTCACGTGTATCCGGCCATTGCCATAGCCGATGCGCTGCGAGATTCCAGTACGAATACTGAAATTCTGTTTGTGGGCACGAAGAATCATATGGAATGGCAGACGGTATCCAAAGCGGGCTATAACATTACCAGTATCTGGATCAGCGGATTTCATCGACGTCTTACTATTAAAAATCTACTATTCCCGGTCAAATTAGTCTCAAGCCTTGTTCAAAGCCTGGCTATCATTAAAAAATTTAAACCAGATATTGTCGTTTCTTGTGGCGGATATGTTGCCGGACCGGTGGGCTGGATAGCAACAAAAATGGGAATTCCACTGGCTATCCAAGAGCAAAATAGTTTTCCGGGCGTAACAAACCGCCTGCTGGGGAAAAATGCCGAGTTTGTTTTTACCGCTTTTGATGATGCCCAAAAATATTTCCCAGAAGACAAAACAAAAATGGTCGGCAATCCTACACGAAAATCGTTAATACAAACAAACCGCAAAGAGGCCTTAAAGACTTTTGATTTCAGCGGTGAAAGAAAAACGCTACTAATACTTGGAGGTAGCGGTGGAGCCAGGAGCATCAACGAAGCAATGCAGAAGCATATTGATACCCTGCATAACGATTTGGGACTTCAAATTATTTGGCAATGCGGTAAACGCTATTATGACAAGCTTCGTCGAGATATAGATGGTCAAGATTATGACCGCTTGAGGCTGAAAGATTTTATCAATGATATGGCTAAAGCCTATTCTGCTGCAGACTTAGTAATTAGCAGAGCCGGAGCCCTCTCCTGTTCGGAGCTGGCACTGACCGGCAAACCGAGTGTTTTGGTTCCATCACCTAATGTGGCCGGTGACCATCAGACGAAAAATGCACGCTCTATGGTTGAATCCGGTGCCGCAAAATTAGTGCCTGATAACGAGTTAAAGAAGAGATTGGCAGATGTTGTTGACGAAATTATTCACAACGAACAGCAGCTTAAGAAAATGAGTCAATCCGCCAGCGATTTAGCACGACCTAATGCTGCCAAAGAAATTGCAACTGTAATTATAGAATTAATTCATAAGGAAAATAAAATTACTGATTAAGTCATATCAGCCAATAGTAGAATATTTAACATCTAAGATTTCTCGCTAACGCTCGAAATGACCATAAATAGACCATTAAACCTTGATGAGTAAACAAATACAAACACAACCTATTTTCGGCAGAACCCGCCATATCCACATGGTTGGGATTGGTGGCATCGGCATGAGCGGCATGGCCGAGATATTACTCCAAAAAGGATATCATATTACCGGCTCTGATGCCAATATGAGTAGTACCATTAAGCGGTTACAGGAGCTCGGAGCACAAATTTCTATTGGTCATGATGCGAAAAATATTGAAGGAACGGATGTGGTTGTGTATACCAGTGCTGTACAGGCAGAAGATAATATTGAAACCAAAGCTGCACTGGACCAGGGCATCCCCGTGATTAAACGCGCCGAAATGCTGGCTGAACTCATGCGCATGAAATATGGCGTTGGTGTGGCCGGAACTCACGGCAAAACAACGACTACAACCATGATCGGCCATGTAATACAGGATGGGAGCTTTGATCCGACTATCATGGTAGGCGGTAAAGTACACAGTTTTTCCGAAACCAACGCCGTTGTTGGAAAGGGTGATATCATCGTTGTTGAAGCCGATGAATTTGACCGTACCTTTTTGCGTCTTACGCCTTCACTGGCGGTAATTACCAACATCGAGGCCGAACACCTGGATATTTATGACAACCTCGATGATGTAAAAGAGGCCTTTATTGAGTTTGCAAACAAAGTTCCCTTTTACGGTTCTGTAGTACTTTGCCTGGACGATCCCAATGTACGAAGCATTATCCCCGAAATTGAACGCCGTAGTACTACGTATGGACTGACCCCCCAAGCAAAAATTCGGGCGGTTAATATTGATATTGACCACTTTAACAGCAGATTTACGGTCATTAATGACGGCGAAGAACTTGGTGAAGTTAACCTCCGAGCACCCGGTGAGCACAACATAAAAAATGCGCTGGCTGCAGTTGCCGTGGGGCTCGAACTGGATATCGATTTCAAAGATATAAAATCCGGGCTCGAACGATTCGAAGGGGTTTTCCGGCGTTTCCAATTAAAGAGTGAACATGACGGCGTTATGGTGATTGATGACTATGCCCATCACCCCACCGAAGTACAAGCAACACTAAATGCAGCACGTCAGGGATGGAAAGATCGTCGTATAGTAGCTGTATTTCAGCCACATCTGTATTCCCGAACCCAAGAACTTTACAAGGAATTTGGACTCTCATTCTTTGATGCCGAAGTGTGTGTAATTACGGATGTATATCCGTCACGTGAGGAGCCCATTGAAGGAGTCACCGGTAAACTAATTGCTGATGTAGCTAAAGAATACGGACATCGAAAAGTGCAATATGTAGAACAAAAAGCCGACCTGCCCGCTAAGTTGAAAGAAATTGTAGAACCCGGTGATGTCGTCATTACCATGGGCGCCGGCGATATTTATAAATACGGCGAACAATTTGTTGAAGCATTGGAAACAGGAATATCAAAACTGAAATAAATAAGCAACTTAAGCACTCGTATCAGATACTGAGACAAGCTTAGCATGACACAGATTTTTAAAACATTTAAATGACTGAAAACAAACAACATACCGAATCCCAAAACAGCAGAAACCCCTGGCCGTGGATTGCCGGTGCGGTTTTAGTTTTAGGATTGGCAACATTGGCGGGACTTTACTGGAGCTCTACCATGAAGGTGCAGCGTGTACAGTTCGAGGGAAACCATTTTGTTTCTGAAGAAGATCTGCAGCTGGTGGAGGTACCCATGGGTATGAGTCCGGATAGCATGAATTTTGGGGCCATTAGAAAGGACTTTGAACAGCTACCGTATGTAAAGCATGCTGATATCAGTATAGAACCCAATGGAAGTATGAATGTAAAAATCTCCGAACGTCAGCCCATGGCGCTGCTGATTGATGGGGCCAATAAAATGTATATCGACGGTGCCGGCATAAAACTGCCCCTTGTACCGGGCAAAATGGTGGACGTGCCGCTCCTGTATGGATTTAATGCGAAGCCTTTGCAAGATACGCTGCGAAGCAATGTTTTTGAAACGGTTTCTAATTTTTTAACAGCTGTCCATAGCAACAATGTGGCTGATGCAACGATAAGTGAAATTGCCTGGTCTTCGTCTAATGAAGGAGTGGTTGCGTTAACCAATCAGAATGGGGTAAAACTAATTTTTGGAAAAGGAGATTTTGAAAATCGACTACGCAACTGGGAAGCATTTTATGGCGAAGTAATCAAACAAAAAGGAATTGAAAAAATGCGTTCTATCGATCTTCGATTTGAAGGACAGATCGTAACGCGCGAAAAATAAATTCAAACACAAACTATAATGTCATCCTGAACTTGTTTCAGGATCTAAAAATGAAATAACTGATGATGCTGAAACAAACTCAGTATGACATGATGACTAAATTAATCACAACAGTACGTGGATAACATTATGGAAGAACAAGAAGATAGAATTGTCGTTGGCCTGGATATTGGTACTACAAAAGTGTGCGCGATTGTTGCATCTATTGATCCACAGGACCGAATTAATATCCTGGGAGTAGGAAAAGCCCCAAGCGATGGACTCAACCGCGGCGTTGTTGTAAATATCGACAAAACCGTTAACGCCATCCAAACGGCCGTAGAACAGGCTCAACTGGCGTCCGGGATCGAAGTAAATTCCGTGAATGTAGGTATTGCCGGCGACCATATCCGCAGCATGCGCAGCAAAGGGGTGATCACCATCAATAACCGTGATAATGAAATTACGGTGGATGATGTTGAACGCCTGCTTGAAGACTGCCAGCGCATTATGCTACCAACCGACCAGCAGATCATCCACGTGATACCACAGGAATTTGTTGTTGACGGGCAAGATGGAATTCAGGATCCCGTTGGCATGAGCGGCATGCGAATGGAGGCGGAAGTCCACATTATTACCGGGCTCGTTTCTGCAGCTAAAAATATTTACCGATGCGTAGAACGCGCCGGTTATCAAGTGGCCGATATTATTCTCGAACCCTTGGCCTCTTCCTATTCCGTACTCGATGAAGAAGAAAAAGAAGCAGGTGTTGTATTGGTGGATATCGGAGGCGGCACTACCGATGTAGCCATCTTCCAGGATAATACTATTCGCCATACGGCCGTGATCGCAATTGCTGGCAAGAAAGTCACAGACGACATCCGGGTTGGATTAAGCGTGCTTGACGATCAAGCCGAGAAGCTGAAGCGTGAACACGGCGAAGCATACGTGGACATGATTGAAGAGGACGAAGCCATTACAGTGCCCGGTATTGCCGGACGCCCCCCCAAAGAAATTACCAAAAGTATTCTGGCTAAAATCATCCAGGCACGAATGGAGGAGATTCTGGAGATCGTAGCTATAGAAGTAAAACGAAGCGGATATGCCGATTCGCTCAGTGCTGGAGTAGTGCTCAGCGGCGGCGGATCACTAATAAAAAACGTTTGTCCCCTTGCCAACGAAATATTAGGCATGGATGCCAAAATTGGCAAGCCGATAGGACTTAGCGGCGGACTCATTGAAGAAGTAAATAATCCCATTTATGCAACGGGCGTCGGACTGGTTATGCACGCTATTAAAACCGGCTCCGGCCCGACAAACCAAGCTATCGTGCCGTCATCCACCAAAGGATCAAGCGTGGAGAAGGTAATGAATCGTATCGCCGAACGAATGAAGAGCTGGTTTAAAGAACTTTAAAATGCCGACAGCCATATCTGCTGTCAAAAAGAGACAACATATAGCAATCAAATAGCAATAAACAGTACACAGCAATCTAAAAAAGGAGTAAATATTATGTCTAATCTCAACTCTCGTTTTAGTTTTGACATCGACGGTCAAGACAATGCGAAAATAAAAGTGATAGGTGTTGGAGGCGGCGGAGGCAATGCCGTTAACAACATGATCGAAAAAGGCCTGACCAGCGTGGAGTATATCGCTCTTAACACTGATGCACAGGCGTTAAAAAACAGCATGGCTGATCTTACCATACAAGTAGGAGCTAATCTTACTAACGGACTGGGTGCAGGAGCGCGCCCTGAAATTGGAAGAGAAGCCGTGGAAGAAAACCGACACGAAATTGAAGAAGCCATCGAAGGCGCCGATATGATTTTCGTTACGGCCGGCATGGGCGGTGGTACCGGAACGGGCGGTGCTCCTGTTGTTTCGGGTATTGCCAAACGAAAAGGAATCTTAACGGTCGGCATTGTAACCACACCGTTCGACTGTGAAGGACCCAAACGGATGAAATATGCACTTGAGGGGATTACCGAACTCAAGAAAAACAGTGATACTGTCATTGTTATCCCCAACGAACGACTTATGGATATCGCCGATGAGGATACCACGCTGCTCGAAGCTTTTGAGCAAGCGAACCAGGTGCTTTACAATGCTACGCGTGGCATTTCAGACCTGATTCTAATGCCCGGGCTCATCAACCTTGACTTCGCTGATGTGCGGACAACCATGCTTGATGGTGGAGCTGCCATTATGGGGGCTGCCAATGCTACAGGAGAAGATCGCGCAGAAATTGCAGCCCGTGAAGCGATCAATTCGCCCCTGCTTGATGGGGTAAGCATTAACGGTGCTCGCAATGTGTTAGTTAATATTTCATCCGGGGCAAATCTTGGAATGAAAGAAACCAACACAGCCACCTCTATCATTCAGCAAGAGGCGGGCGAAAACGCTGAGATTATTCTCGGTACGGTGCTCGACGAAAGCTTTGATGATGAATTGCGAGTTACTGTTATAGCAACCGGATTTGATCTGGCTGAAAGTAACAAAGAAGCTCGTGTAGCTCCGAATGAGAAAAAGAAAGGAGCCAACAAGAAAAACCATTCTGACGATCTGGATATGCCAAAGGCCAGCGATGTTACCGGGCACAGCCGATACTCTGCTACCAATGAACCTTTTTACAAAGGGGAGAAAAATCTTAAACAGATGGATCAGCCGGCATTTCACCGACGCGGACTCAAAAACGTGCGCCCCCTCAACGATGATGAAAAAGAGGAAAAAGAAATGCAGGATGAGCAGGAAAAAAGCAACGAACTACTCAACAATCGCCGTGAACGAATCGACAAAACTGATTCTGATCAACCGGCATTCCTGAGAAAGATAATGGATTAAGCAATGGTTTAAATCCTGTTAAGATTGCTATGTACATAACGGATGGCTGATAACTTTCAGTTTCATTCTAATCCCTTTACTCTGGGATTTTGATTGCTATAAATAGAAAAGGAGTCCTTTGACTGGGGCTCCTTTTTTTATTGCCCTCTAAAATACTTCGATAATCAATTTCAAAGCCATCGCAATCGCTAATGCTGAAAAGCCAAACTGTAGATAGCGACGATCAATTTTTAGATTAAATAACGCTCCCAGAAATCCCCCCAAGAGTCCACCCAATGCCAATGGAAACGCAGCACCAAAATCCACATACCCCCAGTAAAATTCTGTAAGCGTACCCATACTATTGCCAGTATAACCAAGCTGCACCCAACCGGAGAGCGAAATTAACACAATAGCGAGCGATGAAATGCTTACTGCCCGGGCAAAATTTTTCTTGAAAACCAGATTCAGCAACGGTACCATCACTCCCCCTCCACCAATTCCTGCCAGTGCTGCTACAAAACCACCCAATCCGCCCGTAACAACTGACTGCGATAATGTAACAGAGGTATCATTTTGCTCAATCTCTTTTTGCTGCCGCGCCCCCCTTTGGTAAAACATGTATGCAACGTAGATTAAAAGCAGACTGAAAAAGATGACGAACTCCTGCTGGCTGTAATATGGAGATGTGATAACCAACTTGCCAAGATATACTCCGCCAGCTCCCATTAAACCAACTTTGAGACCATCTCCCAAATAGAAATTCTTTTGCTGAAATTGGCGCACTGAGCTCCCAAAAGCAGCAATAAACGTGCAGAAGAGTGAGCTACCAATAGTCAAAACTACGGGGTTTTCAATGCCTGCATCACTGAAAACAATAAATAAAATTGGCGTAAAGAGTATACCGCCGCCCAAGCCAAACAAACCAGCCACTATACCCGCAATAATACCAAGTAATAAAAGAATGAGCATTTCCATCAGACTACAATTTGTCCTTGCATAACTGTACAGGCTTCACCGGAAATTTCAACACGATCTCCTTTTTGATGACAATAGACCATACCCCCACGCCGTGATACCTGTCGTCCCACCAACTTCTTTTTTCCCAGTCGACTGCTCCAATATGGAGTCAACATCGTATGGGCCGAGCCAGTCACCGGATCTTCATCAACGCCGGCATTGGGAGCGAAAAACCGGGATACAAAATCATATTCTTCACCTGGGGCCGTAACGATAATTCCACGTACATCCGCCTTGGTCATCGATCGAATATCCGGATTTAAATTGCGAATCTGCTCTTCCGTTTCTACCACATATAAATAGTCAGTATCACGGTAGCATTCGCTGGCAGTAATCCCTACGGCTTTTTCCAAAAATGAAGAAGTTTCAGCCTTGTTTAGCTGAGCAGTGGGAAAATTCATCACCAAACGAGCACCTTTTTTTTGAACGCTCAGCTCTCCACTTTTGGAATTAAATTGAATGGTATCCCGATCATAATCCAGATGCTCAAATAACACATGGGCCGAAGCCAGCGTCGCATGTCCACACAAGTTTACCTCGGTGGTAGGCGTAAACCATCGCAACCGAAATCCATTATCCTGCGGAACAAAAAAAGCCGTTTCGGAAAGATTATTTTCCATGGCTATTTGTTGCATAAGCTCATCGGGCAGCCATTCATCCAGCGGGCATACAGCCGCGGGGTTACCTTCAAACGGTTCTTTAGCAAAAGCATCCACCTGGTAAATCGGTATTTTCATAAAAATTTTTAGCTATATCTTATTCTGTACTTCCTATTGTGGGGACTTTAAGCATGATTTCAATTAACAATTATTTTACTCTTTTCAAATTCATCATTTTCGCGGTAAGAAGCTTATATTTCGACAGCTTATTAAATAAATTCGCGGAGTGCGGTGAGGGTACCACAACCTTAGAAGTCTCAATTAATTTTCTACGTGGCTTGCCTCCGGTACTCTGTTGGTAAATAAAGATTTTTGAATAGTATTCCATGCACTTATTCCCGAAACATCTGAGCGACAAAATTGGATTCGAGTCGATTCGAGAAGCTACGCTCAAAAAAGCACAGTCTGAAATGGCTCGCCACCAGATCAAAACGATGATGCCCTTTTCAGATCGCGAAGTTATCGAGCGACGGCTGCAACAGACCAGCGAGATGATGGACCTGCTACTTAACGACTCTGCTTTTCCATTGCGAAATCTGCACGACGTACGTAACTATTTGGAAAAAGCACGTCCAGAAAACAGTATCATTCCGTTGGAGGCTTTTGTAAAAATTCTGGAGCTCAGTATTACTGCCCGTGTAGTTAAATCCTATATCGATCAGCGGAAGGAGCATTATCCCGCTCTTAAAAAAATTGCCGTCGGACTCATTCCACTAAAAGATCTCGAAGACACGCTGCAAGATGTTCTTACCGATAATGGCGAACTCAGGAGCGATGCCAGCCCCAAGCTGCAATCCATCCGCAATAATATTAACAAACGAAAAAATGATCTACGCACAACGATAAACCGTGTAATGGGTCGTCTTTCTAAACAAGGAATGACTTCTGACGAAGGGGCTACTATTCGCAGTGGTCGCATGGTCATACCCGTGCAAGCTGAATACAAACGAAAAGTACAGGGATTTGTTCACGACGTCTCTTCATCAGGACAAACGGTGTACCTGGAACCGGTAGAAGCGCTGGAAATCAATAACGAAATTCGCCAGCTCGAATCCGAAGAAAAACAGGAGATCGAACGTATTCTTCGCGAGCTAACCACGCATGTGCGGAAAGATCGGAACTCTATCCGACAAAACCTGGAAACCGTAACAACGTTCGATATTATTTCGGCCAAAGCACAACTAAGTATCGATCTGGATGGATTTGTGCCTGTGATTTCAGAGACCTCTCATCTATACCTGCGAGAAGCTTACAATCCGCTGTTACTACTCAAAAACTTTCAACTTCCCAAAGAACAGCAGGAAGAAGTAGTACCGTTGAATTTGGAACTCACTGAGGATGAACGCTGCCTTGTTATTACCGGCCCCAATGCCGGCGGGAAATCAGTAGCGCTCAAAACACTGGGCTTATGCAGTATGATGATCCAATCCGGATTTGCTATTCCCGCCCGTGACAGCTCCGAGATTCCGATATTTAACAGCATATTTGTGGATATGGGTGATGACCAATCCATCGAGAACGATTTGAGTACGTTTTCCTCGCGCCTCGACTGGATGAAACATACCTTGGATAATGCTAATGAAAATAGCTTGGTGCTAATTGATGAGGCTGCTGCCGGCACCGATCCCGAAGAAGGTGGCGCACTATTTCAATCGCTCATCGAAATTCTAATGGAGCGAAAATCCAAAACGCTGGTTACCACCCACCACGGATCGCTTAAAGTTTTTGCCCACGATCACGAACACGCTGTCAACGGCTCGATGGAGTTTGATCAGGATACTCTTTCGCCCACTTACCGATTTAAGAAAGGCGTTCCGGGAAGCAGTTACGCTTTTGAAATTGCGGAGCGGATGCAACTTCAAAATAAACTTCTCAGTCGATCCCGCACGCTTTTGGGCGAAGCCAAAAGTGATATGGAAACGCTGATTACGGACCTCGAGTCTAAAACCCAAGAGGCCGAGGAGCTCAAAAAGAAATATGATCAGCTGAAATCAAAAACGGAAAGGGAACGACATCGTTTCGAAGAAAAATGCTCTGCCATTGAAAAAGAGAAAGAACAAATTCGGGAGAAGGCACTCAAGGAAGCCAAAGAAATAATGGACTCCGCAAACCAAAAAATTGAGGATGCCGTGCAACGAATCGTCGAAAAGGGTGAAAAGGATGACGAAACGATTAAAGAAGCGCGAAAAGAAGTCGCGTCTCATCGCAAAAAAATATCATCCGATCTACAGGAATTGGAGGAGGAGCAGGAACAATATCAGGATTCAGCCGAACAGCCAGAAGTCGGTGACTTAGTACGGTTAAAAGACGCCAATACGACAGGTGAATTAAAAGAGGTTAACGGAAATAAAGCAGTGATCTCGGCCGGTGGTCTACGAGTTAAAACGAAATATAAAAAGCTTGTTAAAGTGGAGGATGCTTCAGATCGTCAGCACAAAAAACAGAAGGTAAAAGTGAATTTTGAAGGGGGCAATCGATTCAAAATGGTGAAACCGCAGCTCAGCATTCGCGGCATGCGTGGTGATGCAGCTATGAAGGAGGTGCAACGTTATATTGATGATGCAGTGGCCGCAGGACGCAGTGATGTGCAGATAATCCACGGTAAAGGCGAAGGCATCCTCAAGAAGTTAGTACACGAATACCTGAATGAACGTAAAGAGGTAGAAGGGTATGAGATAGCCCCGATCTCTCAAGGCGGTGCCGGCTGCACAATCGTAAAGTTCAAATAATTACAATTCCTTAAAAGGAACCTAACCTCACAGAAACACCTATTCCGCCAAAAGGCTGCTCGGTGTTAACATTTAAAAAACTATTTATCCCTAACGCCAAAAACCGTATAGGCTGCCAAGATACTTGTCCTCTCAAAGGAAAACCAATACTCGTTTCTATAGACGTTTTCGTTCCCCTTCCAAATAAATCAGAATATCCCTCGCCTCCTATGACCGCTACTCCAGTTCCCGCCGAAAGGTAAAAAGAGCGATAATTCATGCTTCGACCATAAAGCAAAGCGATATCCCAGGTCTCGGTTCCTACATCCAAATCAGTACTTGTAGTACTTATTGAAAAAAGATGATTGTTATAATCAACTACCAAGTCTGCCTGTACCCCAGTTCCCAGTGTAGTAATAGATGGACCGGCCTGCACCCCGTAGTTAATATTGGAATCACTTTTTTGCATTCCCTGACCATAGCTTACAGAAGTGCTGGTAACAAGTATTAACGGTAGACCTAATAAAACCAGCAATGCTTTTCGCAATTCAGACTTGTTGAATCTAATACCCATATCTTAAAACCTTGTATTTACAACATTCGCAAAGTCGGAACCAAATGTATACGAAAGGGATATCGCTCCATAAATTGAATAATCAGTAGCTAATTCTTTTTGTTCCAAAAGAACATCCTCAATTGATGTATCTCCTATGGGCAGTGAAAGTTGATCTTGAATCATCTCAAACCGGGTATAGAAACTAAGTGAAAGTCCCTCCGTCAACCGAACAGAAATATCTGCGAACATTTCTGCACGACGCTGACTAAAATCATGAAGATAATGGGCCCCTTCAATTCCACCTTGTATCTCTCCCCATGGCTGTTTAATACGAACCGATGCAGAAAGCTCTTGGTTGTACAAATGCTCGTTAGATTTTTTAAATATCGTCTGTTCATAATAATCAGCATAAACATACCCCACTCTATACGTAAAAGTGAGGGATTTTCGGGTAGCTTCCTGGTAGGGAAATATATTGTATTCAACCCCCGGTGTTAATCGGAACCGGTGTCTATAATTACGATCATTTCGAGTTAGATAATCTCCAAAGACCCCCAAAGACCAATGGTCATTCAGGCTCTTGATAGCATAACTGTTAATACCATGCCTGTGCCTCCGGCTCGTTATCGGATCGTCTTTTCCCTCCCGATCTATCTCAACGTATTCATAATTAAAATAGGGACGAAACCTAATCTTCCACTCATCAGTAACATGATCGGCATAAAACCCCCACCGTGAATCAAACTCCTTTTGATTCGACTCTAAATCCAATCGTAGACTTCCGGCATAAATCCTAAACACCCAGTAATTCCATGGATCTTCGACTTGCTGATCTGAAGCTTGATCACCTTCACCTCCAAGATATTCAAGTCGATACATCGAAGGATCAGAAACTTGTATAACATATCCCACAAGTCCCATCTTTATTACTTCGTTTAACCCTTTCCTTCTTTCATCAGCAGAAGCATCCCGGTTTACAGTATGATTTAAAGTGTATTCTATGTCTTTAAAATTTCTTCGTCCAATAAAAGTCAGTTCGTACTGCCGTCCGCCACTGCCTGTATTTTCATACGTTATAAAAAGATGAATATCTGCCGGTTTTGGATCCCTCACATAATTAACAAACGTAATTTCACGACGTATGTGATCATAATCACAGGATTGGCAATCTACATATACACTAAGTTTAGACGACTCTCGATTATTGGATACATTTTCTGTACCCTGAGCATGTATCTTGGGAGAAATAACAAGTAAAACAAGCAACAGCCCCATCCAAAATTTAAGACTGTTGTTAAATAGCCCATTAGTAGTAAAGAAATTTAAAGAAACGTAATGGTAATTTTTAAAACCCGTTTTACTCACAACTAATGTCCAAAAAAATTCTATGTTAGTTCTTCCGAAAATACAATACCCACTTCTGGGCAATATTTAAATAAAAAAAGAGACAGGGTGATGGTAATAAACAATTAAGAACCTAACATGGAAATTTAAATATTAATACATTTTACACCTATCCTTATATTCTTTTAACAAAATCGCACGAATTCAAACCACTTTCCCATCTTGCTAAGGCAAGAAAGCTAAATAGATTCAAAACATCAGGTAATCTCAATAACGTTAAGTTTTTAAAGTTTACTTTTTATAATCTCCTTGACAGAATCCCAGCTTCCTTCGGCTTGTTGGTCAACGTCAAGACCTTCGGTTGCAAGCTTCTCGGTAACCGCTTGATCCCCTGTAATAACCGTTGCATTTTCATAGTCGGCATTAGGAAAGGCTGCCAGTATACGATTTACCGAACGACGGGAATGGAAGATGACAAATTCCGGCTCATGGGCAGCAAAATCTTTTCGGAATTCCTGCAGGTTTTCTTCTTTGGGACCCTCTAACGCAAAGAGCACCAG
This sequence comes from Fodinibius sp. SL11, assembly GCF_052060035.1. Lineage (NCBI taxonomy): Bacteria > Pseudomonadati > Balneolota > Balneolia > Balneolales > Balneolaceae > Fodinibius > Fodinibius sp. SL11. The sequence goes on from NZ_JBPOEA010000014.1 coordinate 22,785, forward strand.
CTCATCCACCTTAATATCCAACTCTCGCAACAAGGCCGGCAAATCTTCTGCTGTTTTGTCTCCGCAGGGATAGAGCGTTTTGCCAATGCGTTTTATCCGCAGCATAAATTCAAGCAGGTTGATAGCCTGACCCTCTGAATGAGGATGAACGGCTGGTATACCCTGCTCTTCGAGATAATCTGCTGTATGTTGGTTTAACGCCAAATTCAGCTGATCCCGCGCTTCTTCCATCTTGTCAAACTCTTGCAGCCACTTAATCCAAAACTGGGCATTTCTTTTACTGCCGTGTACGATATTTTCATAATCCTCAAGATTTTCCAAAGCATCCAGAATGTCAGCATTATCTTCCAATGCTTCATAGCGTTCCAGAGGATAATGCAGTACTAAAATGGGTTGTTCTTCAAACTCTGACCGAAAAACTTCAGTATCTTCTTTAGCTGCTGTTAGTAAAACTGATCGACTCATTTTATCAGAAAAAAATTAAACCTTGATTAAATTTTATAAAAATCTCCTTAAATAAATTTACCCTGACACAAGTTTATTTAACAAATGATCCTAAAACATATACCCTATCCCAATGTAAATTCGGCTCACATCTTCAGAAAAACCAATCTCTCCGCGCAGGATAAAATCGGGATTAAAAATTGACATTGCTCCGCCGAATCCGACGGTTTGATGATATCCTTCAAACAAATCACTTACGTCGTCTGTTTCGGTAAAAACTCTTCCCGTATCGGTAAAAAATTGTCCGCCAAATTTAAGATTATAAAGCTCTGGGAATTTGAGCAGCCACGTGCGTAATTCCAACGTATAGGCCAATGAGGTATTTCCTTTGAAACGATTAAGTGGATAACCACGGAGCGTTTTTTTATCCCCGAGCGTAGATAATTCCCAGTAGGGAGTATCGCCCGCGGCATGATGTGCTTCCAAGCGATTTGCGACGGTTAACCAATCAAACAGATAAAAATATTGGCGCAACTCCAGTCGTGCCGTAGCCAATCCATAGCTTCCAATCCATTTTGGGGCTGCCCGGAGTTCGAGCTCAGCCCTGTTTCCACGGTGGGGATCAAATTCACTATCGCGATTCTCCCAAATAAGTCCCGTATTCAAATTATTAACCCAACCACCTTCGCTCCCATTAGGCGGTTGCAAAGCAAACGATGATTGTTCTTTGATTATATATGGAATATGATATTCAGTAGCCGCTCCGAACTGCAGATCAAGCTGCTTGCGTCCTCGTTCATAAATTGGTTTTCTAATCCGATAGTCCAGACTAAACCCAACAGACCTAAAGAAATAATATTCATCCTCCCATTGGTCATCGGTAAATGTTGTTTCATTTCCAATCCCAAAAAACTGATCCTGCGTATAACGATAAAAATATATATCTGCTATTGAGCGAATTTCGCGACCAAAAGTTTGGGTCTGCTCATATCTTGCTTCCACCTCTACAAAACCTTTGGTGCTGGCAATAGCCGAAGTCTCCAATAAATTATTAAAGGGTTTGTGGTTGCCACGGTAATCGTATCGGCTAAAAATTACCCCACCAATAAATCCTTCATTGGAGCTATATCCCGCTGCCGGAACTATGGCCGTTGATACTGAATCAGGCTCTCCTTGCGGTCCCATCACTTGAGCATTAACCGAAGTGCCTGTCAAGAATATTATGAGGAATAATAGTAATGCGTGACGAATCAAAATGGTAATATTTTAAGAATCGAGATGACCTTCTTTTTCCAATATTTCGAGCGTATCCACCGCATGACGCAAGTGTGGTATTACGATACTTCCTCCAACAACCAGCGCCACATTTAACGCATCAACAATTTCATCTTTGGCAAATCCGCTTTTAGCGCACTGCTCCAAATGATAATCGATGCAATCATTGCACCGCAGTACTGCCGAAGCCACCAATCCGAGCAACTCCTTGGTCTGCGCAGGTAATGCCCCATCTTTATAGGTATTATTATCGAGGTTAAAAAAACGCTTGATCCCCAGATGATCCAGATCAAACACTTTTTCGTTTGCTTGCTCGCGCTCTTTACGAAATTGTTCCAGTCGGTTGCTTTCTATTTTGCTCATCCTTTTACTACATTCTGTTTGAAAAAGACCTGTTAAGATACGACATATTTTCAGGAAGTTTAATCATAATTCTAAACCAGCTGGTTAGGATTCCATTTTAGTTTGAACAGTAAAAAAACACATCCCAAACATAAACTGGTAGTTCTCGGTGATAGCGTTAGCCAGGGATTTCAAAACGGCGGTATATACCGCACCGACCTTAATTTCCCCAATTTTTTACGTCAATGCTGGGAACCGGAACCTGAATTCGAACAGCCCTTGTTTACTGCGCAGGCAGGCATTCCGCTGAACCTTGAAGTTCTGGCTCGCGGACTTTCGGATGAGTTCGGCGAATCCATTGAGTGGAATGAATACCTACCCGCTATTAGCCACCTTTATTCAACTTTGAGGCGTGTAAAACGCTATTGGGAGGGAAAAATAAAACCCCTGAAGCAGAAGCGCGAAATACCCTATCACAATCAATCGATATGGGGATTTGCCATGAACGATGCATGGATGATTACCGAACAAAACAGCCGGGAACATATTGAAACCCAGCCTGAAACCTTTTCTATGTTTGACATGCTGCCTGATCACGCTATGTATGTTACCGCCCGGCTGGTTCTCAACCCTTCCTTTAACAAGCGGTTTGGTCAATACACACAGATCGACAATGTCAACTTTCTGCAACAACACGGCGGGATCGAAAATCTCATTGTCACCATGGGCCATAACAATGTGATTGGAGCCGTTTCAGATCTCAAGTATGTGCTTTCTGAGGAGGAAGATTTGGGTAAATTTCCGACCGAAAGAGATTACACGGTCTATCGTCCCGAGCATTTTGAACAGGAGTTTCGCAAGCTGGCTGAAAAGGTCAGTAAAATAGGAGCTGAACGTATCATCACTCAAACCATCCCCTACGTAACCATCCCACCCGTTTCGCGCGGGGTTAATGCAGATAAATCCCGTAAAGGACATACCGGTTACTTCGATTACTACACACGTTTCTGGGTTTGGGATGCCGATTTTAATCCCGATACACATCCACATCTTACTAAAGAACAGGCTATTTCACTCGATCAAAATGTTGACGAGTACAATACTATCATACGCGAGATAGCGGATGAATACGGTTGGATTACAGTGCCATTAAATCGATATGTGAGCGGCATTGCTCGCCGTCGACTTGGGGGTAAAATGCGACTGCCCTACCCCAAAGAATTCTGCAAGGCCATGAACCGCAATCCCAATACCAAACATCTTGTGGAAGACCATGAAAACCCCAAACTTAGTACCGATTATTTGCGGATCGACCGTGATTCAGGTAAAGTCTATAAGGGAGGTATATTCAGCTTAGATGGCATCCATCCCACAACCATTGGATATGGGCTCATCGCACATTTGTATAAACAAACTATGGAACAGCACGGCATTTCTTTTGATAAACCGCTGGATTGGGATCACATTATCAAAAGTGATTCGCTGGTCACCAATCCGCCCTTTATTCTTGTAGAACTCAGGAAGTTTTTACGCTTTCTCTCACTTGGACGACAGAAAAAACTATCAACCGTCAGTAGCGGGGTCCTGAACCAGCTCATGGATCTGTTTTCAGACCGGGATTGATTAAGACCATTTCCGCTAATTAGATCTACATCAACCTTCCTGTGGGCAACCCAAAAAGACTATTCTTTTATTTAGAATTAGTCTATATAGTTTTTATCTTCGCCTCTAATTAGAATTAATATAAATAAAAATGAACTACTAATGCATTCCTCAATTCATCTCCAACGATTAATAACAATACCTCTGTTGGCAGTTGCATTCTTGATTACTTCCTGTGATATCATCGACAGCAATGACAATTCTACTATTGATACTCCAGAAAACTATGAATTTACCCGCAATGGGGAATCAACCGTAGCCTATCCCGGACAAAATGACCGTCTGGATATGGTTGAAGAGATGAAAGCTTATATCGCTACCGCAAATGATGGAGACATCCTTTCTGAACAAGCACTCAATGATATGTTTGCAAACACAAACGGTGACGGAGGTGGGAACTTTCCTTTTACCTCGGATCGTGATCTGAAAAGCAAAACGTTTGCCCCTGATCTCGATAACAATTTGTTCGAAGGTATTTTCTCGGATGCTGCTTCAGCAAGTGAAAATGGGAATGCAGGTGTTCGTGCCCAAGATGGGGTTGCAGGCCTCCTTGAGCGTGAAGACAGTGGCAATGATATTTTAGTTGATGCCAAAGGTCGGGAATTCACTCAGCTCGTCGAGAAAGGTTTGATGGGGGCTGTTTTCTACAACCAGATTTTCAATGTCTATCTTACGAATGAACGTATTGGTCCCGATGTAGAGAATGATGAAACCGAGGAGGGAGCCAACTACACTGCCAAGGAACACCATTTTGATGAGGCGTTCGGGTACTTCAATGCACCTGCTGATTTTAAATCTGACTGGCTGGATTCACGAACCGACGAGCTTCGCTTCTGGAGTAAGTACTCAAATAGTTCTGATACGCAACTCGGTTTCAATGATACCATTATGTCAGCATTCATCAACGGACGTACGGCCATTGTTAATGATGACCAGGAAGCCTTAAATGAAGAGGTAAACATCCTATACAACTCTTTGGAACTGCTCGCCGCGGCTACTGCTGTCCATTACATTAACAGCACGCTTGGTCATCTCAACAATGGAAATACCGGTGAAGCTTTTCACGCTCTTTCAGAGGCGTGGGCGTTTGTAAATGCTTTGAAATATAGTCCAAAACGCAAAATATCTAATGATCAAATTGATCAAATCATCAATACCAATTTTGGAGAAAACAGCAACTTCTGGGAGGTAACGCCCACTGGTTTAAATAACGCTAAGTCAACCCTTGTAGAAACGTACCCTGATCTTGCTCCCGTACAAGATCAACTGTAATAAGTTTGAACTCACAGAGCCAAATCGATCGCCAGATTTGGCTCTTTCTAAATTTTACGACCTATGTCACAACGCAAACTAACCCACATCCCTTTATTGTTACTCTTATTCCTAACGGCCTGCAGCAGTAGTACTAATCCTGATGAAACTACTGACTTTGATCGTGCTGCCATGCTCGAAAATTACGGCAACAACATCATATTGCCAGCATTTGAGGATATGCAAACAGCAACTGAGGAACTCCAGTCAGCTGCACAAAGTTTTGAAGCAGCCCCTACACTTAATCAGCTGGAGGCCTTGCAAGCTTCACTGAAAGAGACCCGACTTGCTTGGCAAGATGTAAGCCCCTTTCAATTTGGCCCATCTGAATCAATTTTACTGCGCGCCTCACTAAACACCTATCCGGTTGATACAGATAAAATTCAACAAAATGTATCCAGCGGCGATTATACATTTGGCACTATCAATAATCGCGATGCGGCCGGGTTACCTGCTTTGGGATATTTGCTTCATGGAACGGGCGATACTAACGAAGAAATCCTGACAATGTACACCACTGATGATAATGCGAATAACAGAATGAACTATCTGCTCGACAACATTACTTTTATCAAAGAACAAGTCGATACTGCCACAGAAGACTGGCAAACATCAGGCGGCAACTACATCGGCATGTTTTTAAGCGAAGACAACGCGGGCACCGACGTAGGAAGCTCATTAGGAATGCTTATCAATAGCTATGTAATGCATTACGAACGAATTCTGCGCGATGGCAAAATTGGTATCCCGGCCGGAGTTCGTAGTGCCGGTACCCCTCGTCCTGTAGCTGTTGAAGCCTATTATGGTGGTTACTCTTCCGAACTGGCTCGTGCCAATCTTAAACAAATCGAACGTATTTTCACAGGTGCGGGGGGCCGCGGGCTTGATGACAACCTTGAAGCCCTTAACGCCGGTGATCTTGCTAATGAGATCCAAACCCAAATGGATGAAGCGCAAACAGCTTTTAAAGCCTTAAATGATCCGTTATCTCAACAGGTGCAAAATAATAATGAGCCTGTACTTACAGCCTTCGAAGAAATCCAACAGGTCGTAACCCTCGTCAAAGCTGATATGACCTCCATTCTTGGTATTACCATCACCTATCAAGACAACGATGGAGATTAATACCCCATGATTCCCGAGGCCGTAAAAAAACACCTTTCATCCCAGGTATCCATTGCCCCACTGGCGGTATTCCGGTTTCTTTTCGGATTTATCATGCTTATCAGTATGATCCGGTTTGCTGCCAACGGTTGGATCTATAAACTGTATATAAAGCCGGATTATTATTTTACTTTTTACGGTTTCGACTGGGTCGTACCGCTGGGAGATCCCGGCATGTACTTGCTTTTCCTGGGGATGGGATTAGCTGCCCTTTCTATTATGCTGGGCTATTATTATCGCCTGGGAATCATCTTCTTTTTTTTGGCCTTTACCTACGTCGAACTCATCGATAAAACCAATTATCTTAACCACTATTATTTTGTCAGTATAATCAGCTTCCTGCTGATGTTTGTGCCGGCAAATCGTAGCTTTTCAATCGATGTTTTAAGAAAACCATCACTGCACGTAGATAAAGTTCCCGCATGGACGATCAACATTTTTAAACTCCAATTGGGACTCGTTTACTTTTTTGCGGGTGCTGCAAAACTTAATCCCGACTGGCTCTTCAACGCCATGCCCATGCGGATTTGGCTGCCCGCCAATGCTGACCTCCCAATATTGGGCTGGCTATTGGAGTATACCTCTACTGCCTATTTGTTTAGCTGGGCCGGAGCACTCTATGATCTCACTATTGCTTTTTTCCTGCTTTGGAAACCCACCAGAGTTTACGCCTACACCACTGTCGTGATTTTTCATCTTATGACTTACGCTCTGTTCCAGATCGGTATGTTTCCGTTTATCATGATATTGAGCACGCTCATCTTCTTCCCAGCTAATTTTCATCAAAAGGTTATAGATTCTATCTTAAAGCTTAAGCATCTTCTTCCCTTTCAAGGGGGGCAAAGGTCAGTATCAAAGCAAACAGAGTGGGATCTAAGTAAAAGAGGAAGTACAATTATTGGATCCATCTTAGTTCTTCATTTTATACTGCAGTTTTTGTTACCTCTGCGTTTCGCCCTCTATCCCGGAAATCTATTTTGGACCGAACAGGGCTATCGTTTTTCGTGGCGCGTTATGCTAATGGAAAAAGCGGGTCATGTGACTTTTACTGTTACTAATCCAGACAACAATCAACAGTGGCAGGTTCAAAATTACAAATACTTGACTCCAAACCAGGAGAAAATGATGTCTACCCAGCCGGATATGATTTTACAATTTGCACACTATCTTGAACAACAATATAAACAGCAAGGTATTGATGACGTCAAAATTACAGCCGAAAGCTATGTGACGCTCAACGGTCGACGTAGCCAACCTATGATCAATCCGAATGCAGATTTAACCGAAAAAGAACGGGGATTTAGTCATAAGGATTGGATCCTATCCTTTAACGAACATCAACAAAATTGGTTCAGAAATCTATCACAATGAAGGTTCGCTTTTTTACAACACTATTGCTCTTCATATTAAGCTGGACATATACAAGCCAAGCTCAAAACTTTAACATCTCAGGAACGGTTACCGATCAAAGTGAGGCTCCTCTCTCAGGCGTAACCATTTACCTATCCGAAAGCCAAAACAGTTCGGCAGCCAAGCCTCTTGAATACCAGGCTCGAACAACTTCAGGTCCCAATGGTAATTATCTTATTCCGGATATAGACCCGGGTGATTACCAGCTTATTGCCTACCTACCCGGCAAGCGAACAAAGACAAAAGAAATATCAGTCACCAATAGCGATATCCAACAAGATATACAGCTCTTGGGCTTCGAAAGTACGATGAGTGAAGTGGTCGTGGGTGGACAAAAGGTATCGACTAATGGCATAACGCGCTTGCAGTCGGTTGAAGGAGTAACTATCAACGAGAGCAAGAAGAACGAGGTTCTTGTACTTGATGATATGGTGGTCAATAAAGCCACCAATAATACACGCCAAGTATATGCCAAGGTTCCCGGTCTCAACATTTGGCAAAGCGGAGATGCCGGTATCCAAACGAGCGTAGGCGGACGTGGCCTCAGCCCCAAACGGAATTCTAATTTTAATACCCGTCAAAACGGTTATGATATTGCAGCGGATGCGTTAGGCTATCCCGAAAGTTATTATACACCTCCAGTACAAGCGCTGAAGCGTATAGAAATTATTCGCGGAGCGGCTTCCCTTCAATACGGAACACAATTTGGCGGTATGCTGAATTTTGAGTTCAAAGACGCCCCCGAAAACGATCCTTTCCAATTAAATACCAACCAGTCCTACGGTTCATTCGGACTTTTTAATTCTTTCAACAGCATTGGAGGTACCCAAGATAATATTAGCTATTATGGGTTTTACCAATACAAAACAAGCAACGGCTGGCGTCCCAACTCTCAACTCGATCAACACACCGCTTACACTTCTTTTGATATTGACCTGAGTCCTGACCTTACCATTACGCCCGAATACACACACATGAATTACCTGGCCCAGCAACCGGGCGGATTAACGGATGCGCAATTCCAAGATGATCCCAGCCAATCAAACCGTGAACGTAACTGGTTTAAAGTGAACTGGAACTTATTTGCGCTTAAAGGGACCTATAATTTCAACAGTAAAACAAGACTTAATACCCGGATTTTTGGATTATTAGCCGGACGTGATGCGCTTGGCAACCTTCAACGTATCGACCGCTTGGATGCCGGCGGTGAACGAGATCTGCTAAAAGACGACTTTCAAAACTGGGGCAACGAAACTCGGCTCATTCATCGTTATAACTTCCTTGATGGCATCTCCGTTTTTCTTGCAGGTATTCGTTTTTATAACGGTTACACCCATCGCCGGCAAGGGAATGGCCCCGATGGTAACGATCCTACCTTTGATTACCTTTCCCCTGAAAACCTAATGGGTTCTGACTTTGACCTGCCCAGCCAAAACCGATCCTTTTTTGTAGAAAATATTTTTAACATTACTCCAAACTTTAGTATTACTCCCGGCTTTCGCTTCGAATACATTAAAACCGAAGCCGAAGGCTACTATCGTAATATTATTCGTGATTTAGCCGGCAATATCTTGGTAGACGAACGCATTACTGAAGATCGCAGTCGTGAAAGATCATTGGTGCTTTTTGGGATAGGATCAAGCTATCGTCCAAATAGATCGGTCGAAATTTATGGGAACTTCTCCCAGAACTACCGCGCCATGAACTTTAATGATATCCGAGTGGATGTTGGCAATCTTGAGGTGGATCCCAATATACAAGATGAAAGAGGCTTTAATGCCGACTTGGGAATTCGTGGTCAGATTGATGACATCTTCCAATATGATATTACCGGGTTTCATCTTTCTTATGAAGACCGCATTGGAACGGTCTTGCGCACCGAACCCAATCCCAAATTCAACAATCTTATCGATCGAACATTTCGATATCGCACCAATATAGCTGATGCAAAAATCTATGGACTGGAATCATTTGCAGAAGTGGATTTGTTTAAGCTTTTCGATGTTGGTAGCGATGCTCAACTCTCCCTCTTTACCAACCTTGCGCTCATCGATGCTACGTACAGCGATTCTGATGAGCCCGGCATCGAAGGTAATGAGGTTGAACTGGTTCCCCCGTTAAACTTTAAGACCGGCCTGACGTTCGCACAAAACGGTTTTGAAGCCTCCTACCAATTTAGTTATGTAGCTGAGCACTTTTCCGATGCCTCTAATGCCCGACGTACACCAACCGCTATCGAAGGTATCATCCCATCCTATAAAGTGATGGATCTATCGGTCAAGTACAGCTACCGTAGATTTACTTTAGAAGGAGGCATCAATAACCTGATGAATGAACAATATTTCACTCGCCGCGCAACCGGTTATCCCGGGCCTGGTATTATTCCTGCTAAAATTCGAAACTTTTATATCTCGGTCGGTATACGAATTTAACATACTGGTACTGAATCCTTTCCAATAAAAAAAGCCCTACCGAAATCGGCAGGGCTTCATAAGGTGTGATGAAAAATATTAGATCAATCCAGCTTCTCTAAGCAGATTCAGCGTTCCTTCCAGCTGCTTAAGCTGCTCATAGTCATATTCCGGACTCAATTCCAAGGCATCCTCAGCATTAAGCATATAACCGGGTAATTCCACTCCACGGATCACCGGATATTCATGCACAGACTGTGCAGCAAACTCTTGTGCTTGCTGAGACAATAGAAAGCTTAAAAAACGTTGTACTTTCTTAGCGTCATTAGCTGTTTTAAGCTGTGCCGCCCCCGTAACCAAAGCCAGGTTTCCTACATCACCAGTTTCAAAATGATAAGTAGCAATGTCTGCATTTGAATCAGGACCACTTTCTCCATATTCCTCATGATCCTCATATTCACCTTCGGCACCACCTTCAAGCATACGCAGAATGTAGTAATGATTGGTTAATGCGATATCAATCTCTCCAGCTGCTACTGCCTGCACCATCGGAGTATTTGAGCTATAAGATTTGGGATTCAGTGCTTTCATACCTTCCAACCACTGCTTGGCCGTGTCCTCCCCTTCGAGTAAACGCATAGTCGTAATAAAATCGTAAAAGCTCGAATAAGTGGGTGTCCATCCAACTCGTCCTTCAAACTCATCCATTGTAGCAAGATCCATTACTGATGTCGGCAAATCTTCTTTATCAATCGCATCCGTGTTATAAGCCAACGTACGAAAACGCACAGTCACTGGAATCCATTCTCCTGATGAAGAAGTATACGAAGCAGGTTTTGATGTCAATGAATCGGGAAGTGCAACAAGTTTGCCTTGCTGTGATGCATTAGCTAAAGCTCCGGTAGTATTTGCCCAATAAATATCGGCTGGACTTTGGTCTCCCTCTTCACTCATCACAGCCAGGAGCTCAGCATCATTGCCGTAGCGTACCTCAATATCAATACCAGTTTGTTCTTTGAAATCCTCAACAAGTGGATTTACCAACGCCTGACTTCGGCCGGAGTACACTACCAGCTGATCATCGGAGGTCTCTCCGCATGAACTCAAGAAAAAAACAGTCATTCCAACTGCCAATATTTTTAATACATTCTTCATAATTCTAAATCTTTAATCTTCACTTGTCATTAATATTTTATTGCTATCATTCTTCAGATATATAAAACCCTATCCTTAATTAGATTAATTCTAATTAAGGCACGGAAAGTATAGATTTTTTTATACAATGACTAATAAAAATACAACGGTTGGCATACTCGGCGGAGGTATTTCGGGATTATCGTTAGCTTATAAACTATCCTCAAAAAATATTTCGGTAACCGTCTATGAAAGAGAGAAGCAGGTAGGTGGAGCTATTAAAACGTTTCGAGAAAACGGCTGGATGGTTGAAGAAGGACCCAATACGCTGATGGTAAAATCCCAGAAAGTTTGGGATTTGCTTGAGGATCTTGATCTCAAGGGCAAAAGCATCGAAGCGGGAAAAACAGCCAAGAAGAGATTCATCATCAAAAACGGGCTCCCAACCCCTCTGCCTATATCGCTGAGTAGCTTTTTAAAAACGGAACTTCTATCTATAAAAGGGAAGCTTCGATTATTAAAAGAACCATTTGCCCAAGCATCCCATAAAGAGGACGAATCTATTGCCCAATTCATTACACGTCGGCTTGGCCACGAGCCATTGGACTATGCTATAAATCCATTTGTGTCAGGGATTTATGCGGGCGATCCCAAAAACCTTTCTATCAAGCATACCTTCGAGCCACTCTGGACGATGGAGCAACAGCACGGCAGTTTATTAAAAGGATTGCTAAAGAAAGATCGCAACGGCCAAAAGCCAAAACGAGCACTCATCTCTTTCGAACAGGGACTTCAGCAATTGCCGTTGGCCATGGCCGACCGACTAGGAACTGCCATAAAAACCGGAATTGAGATTCAATCTGTGCAAAAGAGTGATTACCGATGGACTGTAACAGCACAGAATGAGAAAAAATCCGTCACCGCTCAACATAATATTATCGTATCAACCCTGCCGGCCCATTCCCTTGGACGTATTTTTAAGGACTTACAGTTGGATTCCCTTTCTGACCTTCCCTATGCCCCGTTAAGCGTCGTTGCGTTGGGGTTTTCTGTTGATCAAATTGACCACCCTCTGGATGGCTTTGGCATGCTTATTCCCGAGGTGGAGCAATATAAAACATTGGGTACGTTATTTTCATCAAGCTTGTTTGCTGGTCGTGCTCCCGAGGGACATGCCCTGCTGACCAGCTTTATTGGCGGTGCCAGAAATCCCGAGTTAGCATCAAAAAATCCTACTGAATTAGAATCCATCGTTCTGAAAGAGCTTCAAGAACTGCTTGGAATTTCAGGCAAACCGGTGTTTTCGCATCATCACTTTTGGCCGGCAACAATTCCACAGTATACTGTTGGTTATGATAAATATTTATCAGCTATTGATAAGATCGAAAAACAACATCCCGGGCTTTTCCTCAACGGCAATTTTCGTGGAGGGGTATCCGTACCTGATTGTATCACCTCGGGATTTTCCATGGCTCAATCAATCACTAAACAAATCGAACAAAGCTAATTTAGCGAATATAGCGCTCCTCCAATTCTGCAATATTTTTTGTACTTTCATCCACGAAAACAGCAAGATTTTTTAGGAAATCCGAACCAAAAACAACCTAAGTATTATGGCTAACGCATTTTTTGAAATTCGGGAACCGGAAAATGAGCCGGTTTATTCATACGCTCCCGGAACTCCTGAACGAGAGAAACTGAAAAAAGAATTAGAACGACAAAAACAGCAACAGGTTGAGATCCCCGCTATTATCGGCGGTAAAGAAGTAAAAACCAACCGCTCGGCTGATGTTGTCATCCCCCATAACCACAGCCATAAACTTGGCACTACCTATTTATGTGGCGAAAAGGAAGTTGAGATGGCGATCGAATCTGCCCTGGAAGCCCGCAAAGAATGGGCGAAAATGCCTTGGCAAGACCGAGCAGCTATTTTTCTGAAAGCAGCCGAACTGCTATCGGGATCATGGCGATACAAAATAAATGCTGCTACCATGCTGGCACAATCCAAAACGGCCTATCAGTCAGAAATTGATGCCGTAGCAGAGCTCGCAGACTTTTTCCGTTTCAACGCTTATTACCTGCAAGAAATTTACCAAGACCAACCGGATTCACCCAAAGGCATGTGGAATCGCTCGGAATATCGTCCGCTGGAAGGGTTCATCTTTGCAGTTACGCCCTTTAACTTTACGTCTATTGCCGGCAATCTGCCAACGGCACCGGTACTTTGCGGCAATGTATCCATCTGGAAACCAGCCACCTCTTCGGTTTATTCCAGCTATTTTGTGATGAAGCTGTTGCAAGAAGCCGGAATGCCCGATGGGGTTATCAACTTCTTGCCGGGTAACGGTGCTGACGTTGGAAATCCCGTTCTTGAAAATGAGAACCTTTCAGGCCTGCACTTTACCGGCTCAACGGGTACGTTCCAGCACCTTTGGAAAAGCATCTCTGACAGGTTGGAAAAATACAATACCTATCCACGCATTGTCGGAGAAACCGGCGGCAAGGACTTCATCTTTGCTCATGAAGAGGCCGATGTAGATGCATTGGTTGTTGCTGCATTGCGCGCTGCTTATGAATACCAAGGGCAAAAATGTTCGGCGGCTTCTCGCATGTATATCCCCGAATCGCTTTGGGATGAATTCCGTGAGAAGTTTACAGCTGAAGTCAACAAAATTAACATGGGTGAAGCCGAAGACTTTACCAACTTTATGACGGCCGTGATCGACCAGAAGGCTTTTGACAGCATCACCGAATACATCGATTATGCCAAAGAGGCCGATGATGCTGAAATCGTGCTGGGCGGCGATTACGATGACTCCGATGGATACTTCATTGAACCGACATTTGTTCAGTCACATGATCCGCATTTCAAAACAATGGAAGAAGAGATCTTTGGCCCGGTACTCACGGCTTATGTGTATGAGAATGATAAATTCGAGGAAACACTCGAACTTTGCGACAATACTTCTCCCTATGCACTTACGGGAGCAATATTCTCACAAAACCGATATGCCCTTAAACAAATGGATGAAGCACTAAAACAAGCGGCCGGCAACTTCTATATCAATGACAAGCCAACCGCTGCCGTTGTGAATCAACAGCCATTTGGCGGAGCACGAAAATCCGGTACCAACGACAAGGCGGGTAGTGCAGCCAACCTCATGCGCTGGATTTCTATCCGTTCTGTCAAGGAAACGCAAGAGCCGCCCAAAGACTGGACGTATCCGTTTATGAAAGAAGAGTAATTACCTATTGAAACCTGTTCCGTATAAGACATACGGAACCAGATCTAATAATCCATCGGATAGTAAAAGCAGCTCTCCGATGAAGGAATTACTTTTTTTGGGCTCCTGACCTTTAGTTGGGAGCCTTTTTTATTTAGTGAATTTGCAAGCTTTCTGCCATGAAGGGATGCAACAAGCAAGAATCGATCAAAAGGAAAGGCCCGACATGGTGTCGAGCCCTTTTATACTTAAATCATTTTTCCGGTAAATCTACTTGTTTTATCAGTGATCAGGAATCAATACCCAAATCTTCTTTCAAGCTATTGAATGAATCTTTAAGACCATCAAGCTGATCGTCGATATTCTCTTTGAGATCATACCAATTTTTATCTGCTTTTGCGCGCAGTTCATCCAGATCATTTTCGAGTTCTTCTTTTTGATCATTTAGACTCTCCCATTGTTTCTGAAGATCAGACTTCTGCTCACCTGTTGATTCATTAATTTTCTGTTTAAGCTCATCCATTTCCTCTTCCATCTTTACCAGCTGCTCATCCACAGCATTAATGAATCTTTCTTTCTGGACATTAACCTCTTTTTGGGCTGATTTTATCGTTTCCTCAACCTCTTCTTGAGCTTGTTGCGTCTTTTGCTCAGACTTTTCGGTACATGCCGTAAACCCAATACTTAAGAACACTATTAAAGTATATGCTGTTAAACGTTTCATAAGAGAATAGTTTATTTATTATTTCGTTGAATAACTCCACACCTATCATTTTATCTCGGAACCTGAAATTTGTTCCAATAATGATATTGGAAGTTGCTTTTTAGATATTTAACCCAATTTATTTTTCAGTTAATCAAACAGCTATGACAATCAGCATTTTGGGCTGCGGATGGCTTGGCCTGGCCTTGGCCGAGCGCCTTCGTGATGAAGGAAATCAGCTTAAGGGATCAACAACCAGTGAAGACAAGCTTCAACTACTTAAAGGAAAAAATATTCAACCCTTTCTACTCGAGTTAACTCCGAACTTACAGTGTGAAAATTGTGATGGTTTTTGGGATGCTGATGTGCTTGTGCTTAATATACCGCCGGGCCGTGGTAGAGATAATGTAGCGGATTACCATCTAAAGCAGATCCAATCGGTCGTCGAAGAAGTCAAAAATTCGTCCATTTCATTCGTTGTATTTATCAGCTCTACTTCGGTTTATCCGGAGCGTGCAGGCATTGTGAGTGAAGAAGATACCGAAACCGGAAATGCATCACGTCCCAGCGGGAATGCCCTACTAAAAGCCGAACGGCTACTGCAAAAGCAACCTGAGTTTGATACCACGGTCATTAGATTCGGTGGATTATACGGCCACGATCGTCATCCCATAAAATATCTTGCCGGAAGAAAAAACATCCAAAAAGGTAATGCTCCGGTGAATTTAATTCACCAAGAAGATTGTATTAATATCATTCAATCGATAATCCAGAACGGTATAAAAGGGAAAGTATTTAACGGAGTTTCGGATGGTCATCCTCCAAAAAAGATGTACTATCCAGCTGTTGCCAAAGCAATGAATCTGGAACCCCCTACCTTTCAAGAAGATGAAAATAAGGAGTACAAGATCGTATCAAACAGGAAGCTTAAAATGATGCTGGATTATAAATTCCGACACCCCAATCCTATGGATATTTAAGTCGGCGGCGTATAATCCATATCAACCCACTTTTGCTGTTTGCCGCTTTCGATCGCTTTGTGGATAAAATGAACCCCTCGGGCTCCATCCTGCACTGTGGGGAAATCCATCGCCAATTTATCGGGCTGCGCCCCTGACTTTCGCGCCGAAATTACGTCCGCCACATTGCTATAAATATTGGCAAAAGCTTCAATAAATCCTTCGGGATGACCCGCAGGAATTCTATTATGGTACCGGGCCGCTTCCGA
Source organism: Fodinibius sp. SL11 (assembly GCF_052060035.1). Lineage (NCBI taxonomy): Bacteria > Pseudomonadati > Balneolota > Balneolia > Balneolales > Balneolaceae > Fodinibius > Fodinibius sp. SL11. The sequence goes on from NZ_JBPOEA010000014.1 coordinate 39,093, forward strand.
CAAATAGCTATTCCCTCTTCTGTAAATTTCTTCTGGCTTATCAGGATATTTCAATCGCAGCTCATTAGGCTGTTCCTGTTCCCATTCCAAAGCAGCCTGATCACCATAAAGACGAATTTTGAGCGCATTTTCCTCACCAATTGACACCTGTGAAGCATATAAAATACCGCGCATGCCATTCTTATAATGCACCAATAAATTAGCATCATCCTCAAGCGTCCTTCCATCAACAAAGGTGTTGATATCAGCATACAGTTCTTCAATTTCTGCTCCAGTAATAAATCGCACCAAGTGCTCGGCATGCGTCCCGATATCTGCTATAGTCGAAGAAATTCCGGCAATATTGGGATTCAGGCGCCAAACCTCAGCCTCATTTTCTACCGACCGGGCAAGCCATCCCTGGGGATATTCCACTACCACTTTCCGGAGGGTTCCCAATGTTCCTTCTTCAACCAACTGACGGGCCTCCTTCACCATCGGGTAACCCGAGTAGTTATGGGTAAGCGCAAAAAGGGTGTTATGTTTGGCAACCAGTCGACAAAGCTCCTCAGCTTCCTCAAGGGTGTTGGTCATGGGCTTGTCGCAAATTACATGAACACCGGCCTCAATAAACGTCTTGCAAACGTCATAATGTAAGTTATTTGGAACAACAACGCTGACGACATCAATACGTTTATCTTCGTGCAGTGCCGCTTCGTTTTCAGCCATCTGCTGGTATGATTCATAAACACGATCGGGCTGCAAATTCAATTGGCTTCCCATCCTTCTGGACTTTTCGGAGTCAGAGGAAAACGATCCGGCCACCAGCCTCATTTTACCATCCAGGTTTGCCGCCATCCGGTGTACTTTCCCAATAAAGCTGCCCGGGCCTCCACCCACCATACCGTAACGTATCAATTTTGCCATAGCTGATATTTTTATTCGTTCTAAAAAACGATTGTTTAATATAGAAAGCTTGACGATCCAATTAAATCGCCTATCTTTAAGAAAAAAGAATACAAGGATTAGGTTTCATGAAAAAGAAAATACACAGTTACGAATCAGACGATATCACCGTAGAATTCGACAGCAAACGATGTATTCATTCAGCAGAATGCGTTAAAAACCTACCTTCGGTTTTTAACCCGGATAACAAACCATGGATAACCCCTGAAGAGGCTTCGGCTGAAAGTATTAAAGAGGTCGTTCATCACTGCCCTACCGGCGCCTTAAAATACAAAGGAGCAGATACCGAAGAAAAACCGTCAAGAGAAAATACCATCACCATTGTTCCCGACGGACCACTATATCTGCGGGGGGATATCGAGATCCAAAATGCCGAAGGTGAAACCCTGCATAAAGATACGCGCGTAGCCGTTTGCCGTTGCGGAGCTTCTGAAAACAAACCCTTCTGTGACAACACACATAAGGACGTTAATTTTGAGGCACCCGCTTCGTTTGAAAAAGCTAAATTAAAGCCAACTAAAGACGGTGATCCATCCCAAAATAAACTTATTTTAAAGTTAATGGATAACGGTCCAATTCTACTTGAGGGCACCTACACCGTGCACTCTATTGCAAATGAAACCGTTAGCAGCTCTAAAAATGTGGCTCTTTGTCGCTGTGGGCAATCTTCATCCAAACCTTTCTGTGACGGCACGCATAAAGATGTAGGATTTGAGGGTTGAAACCTTGTAGGGCCATCCCATTTTCATACTCGCTTCATGTTGGATATATATTATTGACCGGATAATATTTCTGATCGATAAAACTCATCCCATAACATGCATAAACCATTTTTCATTATTGGCTCCATTGCCATGGCGCTGGCCGTTGCGCTGGGCGCATTTGGTGCTCATGGCCTCAAAGAAATGCTTACCGATGAAATGCTGGATATCTTTGAAACCGGCGTCCGATATCACTTTTACCACGCACTTGGCCTGTTATTGATTGGTTTTGCATTCCAATTTATGTCAGGCTTATCACTGTTACAGTGGTCCGGTTGGCTGATGTTGGGGGGGATTCTCATTTTCTCGGGCAGCCTTTATATTCTGTCCATTTCAGGGATTCGCTGGCTGGGAGCCATTACTCCCATTGGTGGCGTGTGTTTTATTATCAGCTGGATACTTCTGGCTGTTGCCGCTTGGCAAAATTTGTGAACCCCTGTTCCAAGCACCAATTGGCATAAAACTTGCAACTCCCAATCATTATTATATTTTAAGACTAATTATTTAAAATCGTCTCACTACGGTTGAGACTCTCATTCTTTTCAATTAAACGCACAGCAATAGTCGCTTAGTAATCAATTTCTGAAAAACAAAAAAGCGCTGATCGCGTTTTATAGAAACCAATATTTATTAATTTACCTTCTACATGAAACTCAAAGAATTTAAAGAATTTTGCCTTTCATTTAATGGAGTAACCGAAGAATACCCCTTTGATGAAGAAAACCTCCTCGCTTATAAAGTGATGGGGAAAATTTTTGCCATTACGAATATTGACCAATATGATGGTATAAACCTAAAATGTGATCCCGTAAAAGCGGCTATGCTTCGTGGTCTTTATGAAGAAGTGCAGCCTGGACGTCACATGGATAAGAAAAATTGGAATACCATAACTCCAGAGGGAGAATTAGATGATGAGCTTATCAAAGAATGGATCAAAGATTCGTACAATCTGGTTGTAGAGGATTTATCTCGCAAGAAACAGAAAAAGCTCGAAAAGATGAGCGATGATTAAGCTTCTTTTTCTTTATTTGTGAAAAGTCCTTTAATTCGTTTCAAGCTTTTCTTTTCAAAGTTCCAGACAAATTGGAATTGGCCGGTAATAAATCCAAAAAACAGGAACAGCAGCTGGTAAGAGGGGAACACGATTAGTGCCCAAGCAATAACCTCTAACCATAGCGGCGTCTCCGGCCCAATACCAATCCAGTTAAAGGCAACTTTGCGTACATAAAGTGCCGACATTCCTGTTATTGAAAATATAAACAGGATTAAAAGCAGTCCGCCGAAGGTTTCGACGCCCCACCTCTTTTTCATTTTTTCAATAAATTCGCCCACAACAACCCTCATATTATCCGTTATCCAGGGCTACTTTTATCGATTGGTCGGCAGCTTCAATAGTTTTTTCAAGATGATCTTCGGTTAGAGAATTTGCCAAGAACAGAGCCTCAAATGGGGACGGCGGTAAATAGATACCATTCTCCAACATCTGGTGAAAATAAGCTTTAAATAAAGCCTGATCCGTTGTATTAGCCGTTTCAAAATCAATAACCTCTTCCTCTTCCGTAAAGAAAATACTCATCATTGAGCCCACTTTATTAAGCACAAAAGGTACATCATACTTTTCAAGTACCTCCTTGAATCCAGTAGCCAGCTTCACTGCTTTCTCTTCCAGCTCATCATAGTGCAACGGGTTATCCTGTAATTCTGAAAGCAATGTATAGCCTGCGGCCATCGCCAACGGATTGCCCGAAAGGGTTCCGGCCTGGTAGACATCACCTACCGGAGAAACAACATCCATAATTTCCTGTTTACCCCCGAAGGCTCCCACCGGCAGGCCGGCTCCAATAATTTTGCCATAGGTCACTAAATCAGCCGTAACACCATAACGCTCCTGTGCACCGCCAAGCGCTACACGAAACCCAGTCATTACCTCATCAAAAATAAGAACCACATCATGTGCATCGCAAAGCTCGCGAAGTCCGGCCAAAAATCCTTTCTTGGGAGGAATACAGCCCATATTGCCAGCCACGGGCTCTAAAATGATAGCAGCAACTTCTCCTTTATATTTCGTCAAAAGCTTCTTGACGGAATTCAAGTCGTTAAAATTGGCAGTCAATGTATCTTTTGCTGTTCCTTCCGTCACTCCGGGACTGCTGGGCTGTCCCAACGTAAGGGCTCCACTTCCTGCATTAATCAAAAACGAATCACCGTGGCCATGATAGTTGCCTTCAAATTTAATGATTTTAGCACGATCGGTATAGCCCCGCGCTACGCGGATAGCACTCATGCAGGCTTCCGTTCCAGAATTTACCATTCGGATTTTATCGACGCCGGGTACAATCTGTTTAACGAGTTCAGCCATCTTGACCTCGATCTCGGTAGGCGCTCCAAACGAAGTTGATTTCGCAGCTGTTTCTTGAACGGCTTTGATCACTGGTTCGTAGGCGTGACCTAAAATCATTGGGCCCCATGAACCCACATAATCAATGTATTCTTTTCCGTCCACATCAGTAAGAACAGATCCTTTAGCTTTTTCCAGAAATACGGGCGTACCGCCTACCGATTTAAAGGCGCGTGCAGGGGAATTAACACCACCGGGAATAAATTGCTGTGCTCGATCAAATAATTTTTTACTCTTTTCTAACATAAATCCAATTGTATCATAGACCACAGATTACACGGATCTAAACGATTTACAATCTATAAGTATCTTGCGAAGATCCATCAAACCTGCGTTATTCGCCTTCTATTTTAAAACCACGTGTCATTCTGAACTCTCCTCAGCATGACACAAAACGTTGTTTATAACTTCTTATTCAATACCTTTGATGCTGCCTTGGCAAAATAGGTGGCAATCAAATCAGCGCCGGCTCGCTTAAAACCAACCAGTGCCTCCATCATCGCCTCTTCTTCGTTCAGCCACCCTTTCTCAGCAGCGGCCTTTAACATAGCGTATTCTCCGGAAACATTATAGACTGAGACTGGAACGGATACGTTTTCTTTAACGGCTCTTATCACATCCATATAGGGTAAACCGGGCTTCACCATTACAATATCGGCTCCTTCCTGTTCGTCGAGTTTGGCCTCTTTAATTGCTTCCTGCACATTAGCGGGATCCATCTGGTAGGTTTTCTTATCACCGAATCCGGGCGCCGAATCCAGCGCATCCCGAAACGGTCCATAATAACTGGAAGCATACTTTGCACTGTACGCCATAATACCGGTATGCTCAAAACCTGCTTCATCCAACGCGTCACGCATTGCGCCAATGCGACCATCCATCATATCTGATGGGGCCACCATATCAACACCGGCCTCAGCATGGCTTACTGCTATCTTTGACAGCACTTCCACGGATTCATCATTCAGGATTTTACCATCCTCAACAATGCCGTCGTGACCGTAACTCGAGTAGGGATCCATCGCGATATCCGTCATCACCAGCATTTCAGGAAACTTTTCTTTGATAGCCTGTACCGCACGCTGCATCAATCCATCGGGATTAAGCGCTTCAGTTCCCTTGTTGTCTTTGAGCTTATCAGGCACCTTGGCAAATACCAATACCGATCGAATGCCTACTTCCTTTAGCTCCTGAATTTCATCCATCAAAAGATCCAGAGTATAGCGGTAGTAATCTGGCATGGATGGTATTTCGGCTTTTTCATTTTCTCCCTCCATCACAAAAATGGGAGCAATAAAATCAGCCGGCTTCAGGTTATGCTCAGCCACCATATCGCGCATGGCTGCTGAAGTTCGCAATCGTCGTCTACGTATGTATGGAAATTGTCCGTGTGTCATAAAATATTAGCTTTTCATCGTTAACTGTCATTTCGAGCGCAGTGAGAAGTTTTTGTTTTTAAACTTTGACAAGATCTCTCCCTTACGGTCGAGATAACACGAGGCTTACATTTATTATTTATTCCAATATCCCTTCTTCTTTCCCATACTCAATCCAATCAATAGGATTTTTTAGTTGACCAATAAGATACGCCTCACGACTTCCCTCTTCGATCTCAAAATCATAATCCCATCGAACACGAGGCGGGAGACTCATCAAAATTGACTCTGTCCGGCCGTTCGTTTTCAGGCCAAATAGTGTTCCCCGGTCGTGAATCAAATTAAACTCGACATATCGGCCGCGGCGGATTTCCTGGAAGTATCGCTGGCGATCAGTATACGATTCATTCTTGCGCTGTTTTACAATCGGTACGTAGCTATCCAGAAACGCATCACCTACAGCCGTTGTAAAATCATACCAATCCTCAGCCGAACGTTCTTCATTGGGACGCAGATAATCGAAAAATAACCCGCCAATTCCGCGCCCTTCCGACCGGTGATCATTATAGAAATATTCGTCACACTCTTTTTTAAAATGAGGATACAACTCCTTTCCATGCTTATCACACGCTGCTTTCAATACCTGATGAAAATGTACGGCATCTTTATCCCACAAATAATAGGGAGTTAAATCCGCACCGCCACCGAACCACTGGTCGCGTACTTCGTTCATCTGGGCATCATCATACAACTCAAAATAACGGTAGTTGGCATGTACAGTCGGAACCATCGGACTTTGGGGATGAATAACAAGCGACAATCCGCCGGCCCAAAACCACCCCTGCTCTACCTCAAAACGCTTACGAATTAATTCGGGCAGCTCTCCATGCACGCTCGAAATGTTAACGCCCCCCTTTTCAAATACATTACCCTTCTCAATCACACGGGTATGTCCGCCGCCCCCGCCATCACGTTCCCAATCATCATGACGGAATTGGGCTGTTCCGTCAATCGCTTGCAGGGTATCACAAATCTCATCCTGCAAGTTTCGGATGTAGGTTTTAAATCGATTTTTAATTGAAGGCACGTTAGAGTCCCCCTTCGAAGGGGGCGCAGGGGGATGATTCTCTATCCAACCTTTGATCGAGCGCTCCACATTTCTAAGGTCACTCAATACTTCATCATCTGTAAATCGTAAAACAGTAAATCCTCTTTTTTCAAGTTCTTTTTCTCGATCTAAATCTTTATACCACTTTCGCTCATCTTCATGAGAATACCCATCAACTTCAATAATCAGCTGTAGCTCTTTACACATAAAATCGGCAATGTAATTTAACACCGGCCGCTGACGTAAAAAGGTGTAACCTTTCATTTTCCCAGCTCGCAACAGTTCACTCCAAAGTCGTATTTCCGCTTTCGTTGAATCTTTTCGAAGCTTACGAGCAAGCTCTTTTAGATCCTTATTGTAACCGTAATTATCGTATTCAACTGACATAATATTTTTTGCTTTAGGTCATCCCCCTTAATCCCCCTTCGAAGGGGGACATTAAAATCTCTGCTAATCTGTGGCTGAATATTCCTTAACGGTATCAACAAAAACACGGGCGTTTTCTACGGGGATATTCGGCAAAATGCCGTGTCCCAAATTCGCAATATAATTTTGTGTTCCAAAACGATCGATCATTCGCTTGGTTTGCCGACGAATTTCATTTTGTGGCATCATAAGCTTTGAGGGATCAAAATTACCCTGCAGCACAACATCGCCTCGGGTTGCATCACGTCCATATTCAGGAGTGATGGTCCAATCAAGTCCCAATGCTTGTGCGTCACTTTTAAAGCTGAGTCGCTCCAAGGCATACCAGCTGCCTTTGGCAAACAGAATTACCGGCACCTCGTCGATGGCCTCACAAATTTCCATCAAGTATGGCATTGCCCACTCGTTAAAATCTTCGGGACTTAAAAGCCCTGCCCACGAATCAAAAAGCTGAACCACTTGCGCGCCTGCCTCTATTTGTGCTTTCAGGTAATCGATTGTGGCTTTGGTAAGCTCTTTCATGACATGCTTGGCCGCATCAGGATGCTGATACATAAAAGCTTTCGCCTTCGCAAAATTCTTAGACCCTTCACCCTGTACCATATAGCAAAATAGTGTCCAGGGCGCTCCGGCAAAACCGATCAGCGGCACGCGACCGTTAAGCTCTTCGCGTGTAAGCGTTATTGCTTCCATCACGTGATTGAGCTTCTCGGGAATATCCTCAGCTAAAATTGAAAAAGCATCATCCACACTGCGAATAGGATTTTCCATCACCGGCCCCTTACCTTTCACCAGATCAACATCGATACCGAGAGCCTGAGGGATAGTCAGGATATCTGAGAAAATAATCGCTGCATCGGGCTCTAACTCATCAATAGGCTGGATAGTAATTTCACAAGCCAGCTCAGGCGTTTCCACGCGCTCAAAAAAGGTGTATTTCTTGCGCAGCTTCATGTACTGGGGTAAGTAGCGTCCAGCCTGTCGCATCATCCAAACCGGCGGACGTTCGACCTCTTCACCCCGGAGTGCTCGGAGTAGTAAATCATTTTTAAGCTCTGGAAAATCTTTGTCCATAAATACTTTTTTCTGGCCACTGATCCACACAGATTACAACAGAATATATCTTTGCTTTACTGTGAATATCAATGGCTATATACTTTCAGATTTATTAAAAATGTAATCGGCGGTGGTTCGGAGCAGCACTTCGGTGTCGGGCTGCTTGGCAATTTCCACATGCTGATCGGTGTGCTCTTTAAGAGCACCGGCCGTTGTAGGCCCGATGGCAAAGAGTGGCGGTAATTCCTCCTCAAACCCAGTGCCTTGGGCAAAACCTTCCACTGCACTGGGGCTATAAAACAGGATTCCACCCACCGACTTATTCGGCATTTTCACCGGATTGATAATCGTCTCATAAACCTCCAGTTCAATTACTTCAATACCGTCATCCTCGAGCTTATTCGTCATCTCGTCACGGCTCAAATTACCGTGAAAATAGATTACTGAGTTGATTTTTCCTTCTTCAATAATCAGCTCAGCCAAGTGCTTCCCGTCCTGCTTTCTTGGGATCTTAGCCTCAAGTCCTAAATCCTGCAAGGCATCACGCGTTTTTGCCCCCACCGCAAAAAGCTGTACTTCAGGACGAACGCGAAGTCCTGCATTCATAAGTTCTTCCAACGCTTTTACGCCGTTAGTGCTGGTAAAAACCCAATCGGATTTCAGATGCTCGTTAATTACTCTGAGCACATCATCCCAGTAATCGGGAAATTTAAATTCAAGAGCCGGTTCAATAATAGGCTCTAACCCTAAAATACGAGCGTATTCAAACTGCTGTGCAGAGAGAGGTCGCGTTACTAAAATATTTCGTTTGTCTTGTCTCATTGATCGCTGATTAACATCTCCTCCTGAACTTGTTTCAGGATCTATTCAATTTCCTACTTAATAGAGGCTGAAATAAATTCAGCTGGATACAATTCATTCGCGGCCCGATTTCATTTCTTCAATTACCTTAATTGCCCCTTCACTTAACAGGGCTTGTGCCGCAGAGTGACCGAGGTCACCGGCCTCACCTACTGAAACACTTTTTTGATAATCATATTGCTCACGTCCGTCGAGCGTAAGGGCAACGGCTTTGAAACGTACATCTCCATTTTCAACATAGGCATACGCTCCCACCGGAGCACTGCATCCGGCTTCCATATCATGTAAAAAATCGCGTTCAATGGTCGTGCATAAGGCCGTCTCATCATGATTAAGCTGTGAAACAATTTTTCCCATCTCACTGTCATCTTCGCGGATCATCACAGCCATCGCTCCCTGTGCCGCTGCCGAAACCATCCAGTCAAGGTATTCGCTTATATGATGACCGAGGTCAATGCGTTCCAGTCCCGCCGCAGCAAAAATAGCCCCGTCCCATTCATTTTTTTCTACCTTTTCGAGGCGCGTATTCACATTTCCGCGAATGTTCACAATCTCATGGTTCGGATAGCGATGCAGCCACTGCGCACGTCGCCTGTTACTGCTGGTAGCAATAGTGGCTTTGTAATCTGGATCATCCAAAAAATCAGTACCGTCGGGGGCAACCAGTGAGTCACGAGCATCGGCACGCTCCATAATGGCTGCCACTTTGAGCGGTAGCGGATTCTCGGTGGGCAGGTCTTTAAAAGAGTGGACCGCAATATCAATTTCATTGTTAAGCTGGGCGTTATCGAGAGCTTTCGTAAAAACGCCCTTACCCCCCATTTCAGTCAGCGGGGTCGTCAGATCGATATCCCCTTCCGACTTAACAAAAATAAGCTCGGTGTCATGGCCGAGCTTTTCTAACTCTCTGGCAACCTGCTTGGCCTGCCATGTTGCAAGCTGACTGTCTCTGGTACCAATACGTATGGTGTTACTCATCTTCCGGGTTGATTTCGAGCTTAAACATATCATTAACAACTTTGGTTACCTGTTCCGACTCATGATGATCTCGCAAATGCTCAATAGAATAGGCAGCAATTTTATTGACGATGCGACGAGTCAGATTTTCCACTTTCTCTTTATCAGTATCTGATATCTTATTTTTAAAAAAGTCGAATTCATCTTCGCGAATGTTATCAAACTTGTTCGTCAATGCCTTGATGGTCGGCACCACCTTCTGCTTGCTGAGCCATTTTTTATAGTCCGTCAACTCATCTTCAATAATTTTCTTCACCAACGGTATATTTTCTTCCCGCTTGCGATACGCCTCGTCGGTCACATCTGTCAGAAAATCCATGTTGGCCAGATCCACAAAATCCATTTCACCAATTTCGGGGTCTATATTCCGAGGAACAGAAAGATCCACCATAACTTTAAACTTTGGATCCAGCAACGAGGGTTTCATGTCATCAAGGGTGATAATCGGCTCTTTGGCGCCCGTTGCTACGATCACGAGGTCGGCCTCGGCAATCTGCTGCGGCAACTGTTCCATGCCGGCTACCTGTAAATCAAATTTATCCGCCACAAATTCAGCCCGCTCTCGTGTTCTGTTGATGAGCGTCAGTTTTTTAGCTCCGAGATTTATCAGATTCTTACACGTAACCTTCCCGATCTTACCGGTTCCGACCAGTAGAATATTTTTGTCTTTGAGATTATCGAAAGTCTTCACAGCAAACTTTACGGCGGCATAGGCGGTTGTGGCTGCACCTTCCCCGAGCGAGGTTTCGTTTCTGGATCGCTTGTGCGCACGAAAAACATGCTGCATCAAACGGTGAAGTTCTCCGTCCACAGCATCCATTTCGCTGGCCAACTCATATCCTTCCTTCACCTGCTTTACAACTTGAAGATCACCCAAAATTTGCGAATCGAGCCCAACCGTAACCTGGAAAAGATGTTCAACGGCCTGCTGCCCCTCTTTCTCAAATCCGTAATTATGAAATTCGTCGAGCGTTGCATTAGAATAGGTGATTAACAATCGGACAAGCTCTTGGGGCGTAACATCCTGGGCAAATACTTCAGTACGATTACAAGTCGAAACAACAAAAAGGCTATTCATACCTTCGCGTTTAGCCCCTTCAATAAGCTTTCGCTTCTGAGCTTTTTTCAGGCTAAAGCGTTCGCGCACATCAATGGTTGCCTCCCAGTGATTTACGCCAACCGCACAAAAATCAGTTATTTGTGGTTGCTCTGACATCTATTGGGCTGAAACTTTTTTTGATTCTTTTGCTTGTTGCTCAACTTCAATTTCGTGATCCAGCTTGTCTAAAACCTGGTCGGCTAATGCTTCAATATATTTGGGATGGTCATTAATGCCTTCCATCACTTTCAGGTTTTCAAATTCATATCCTTCTTCTTCGAGATCCTCGACCAGTTCAATACCCAGCTCAAATAACGTTTCCACGTGGTCGGTCACAAAGGCAATAGGAATCATTAAGAAATTCTTGATTCCATACTCTATATGGCGCTCCACAAGCTCAGCTGTGTTAGGTTGTGTCCATTTTTGCGGACCCACTTTTGACTGATATCCGATCCAATAATCATGATCGTAGCCACGCATTTCCATGATGGCTTCCATCGTCTGGTTGATCTCTGTCGTATAGGGATCACCGCTCCGAACTTCGAGCTTGGGCGTACCGTGTGCACTGAAAATAAAGTGCGTTTTTTGACGTGTCTCCTCATCCATCTCGGCCAGTGCCTCGTCAATGCGATCATTCATCGCCGAAAGGTACTTTTCGTCAAGGTGATAGTTCTTTACATGAAATTCCTCCCAGGGAGTATCGTGACCAAATTTCTCATCCCGTTTGGTCTCCCAATCGCGATAACTACTTCCGGTGGTCGTCCACGAAAACTGGGGATACAACGGTACCATCACCGCATGCGTAATACCATCTTTTTCCATATCCTCAAGCGTTGTTTCCGCAAAGGGCAGCCAATAACGCATACAGGTATACACCTTCAAAAACTGATCGTCGGGCATTATGTTTTTGAGATATTTTTCAAGCCCGCGGCGCTGCTTCTCGGTCAAACTGTTGATGGGTGAACAGCAGGTTGAGGTAATACCCTTTTGACGATTCAAGCAATGCTTATTACCCATACACCCGCGCGGACATCCATTAATCTCTTCGTAATCTTCCTGAACGTTGGGCGCTCGAAATTTAGAAATAATCTTTGCGAAAAAGTCCTGAAATTTCCCGCCGCCCAATTTGATGATATCCTCATCTCTAAAAAGATTATAGAGAAATGGACGAACAGCATAATCAGCGGTAGGACCACCTAAATTCATCAATACAACGCCAATTCGCTTTTCTTCAGCTGACATAAAATTCTTATTTCAAGCCTGTAAAGGCTGATTAAACATTCAAATACTTATTAGAAAAAGAGTCCTCACTCATCATGGTGAAGAAAACCATTCTTTGTGAAGGAAATTTGAAGAAAAGCTGGCCAATTCTATTTAGAACTAATCTAATTGGCAACATGCTAAAACCCATTGATAAAGAAAGAAAAAGCCTTATGCCTTGGGCAAATAAAACCAGAAACGGGTACCTTCACCGATGGTGCTTTCTACATGGATATCAGAACCGTGCCCTTTTATGATGCTTTTCACAACGGCCAGCCCCAAGCCGGTTCCTCCTTTGTCACGAGATCGTGCTTTATCAGTCCGGTAGAAACGATCAAACAGCCGGTTTAAATGCTCATCTGAAATCCCAATGCCAGTATCTTTGACTGATATCAGCACTTGATTCTCTTCCTTTTTATAAGTCATATCCACCGATCCCTCGTTGGTATATTTAAGTGCATTTGAGATCAAATTATCCAGCACCTGCTCAATTTTCCCGGGATCCCCAACTACCTTACAAGTATGATCAGCGATATTCAGCTCCAAACCTTTTTCTTTAGCTTTATCGGCATACCAATCCTGTATATGACGAGCAATATCAGCCAAATCAAACTCTTGTCGCTCCACAAAATACTCGTCGGAATCGTAACGCTGAAGGGTTTTCAGATCCTTAAACAGATGCGAAATTCGCTCGGTCTGTTTTTTTGCTGTGGCAATATATTTGCTCTTCTTTTCCTCTGATAATTTATCCAGCCCCAACATGTCAAGCGCTCCGGAAATCGTGTGTAGGGGATTTCGAATTTCGTGGGTGATATCTGCAAAAAACTGTCGCTGCTTTTCCGCAAATTCCTTAATCTGCTCGGTATCCGCACGTAACTTCGAAGCCATTTGGTTTACGGATGTCGCGAGCGTCCCAAACTCATCACTTCGTTTAATATTTATTTCTCGATCTACATCACCATCGGCAATATCCTGGGCCGCATCTTTTATCTGAGTAATCGGCTTTGTGAGGTAGCGTGCCATCCAGATGCTTACCACCACAACCAATCCGATAGAAATAAACATACCGTAATAAATAATCCAACGAATAGTTTTAATGGGCTCATAAATCTCATCTTTAAACTGAGAGGCCTGCAGATATTTGGCTCCGGCAACAGGTTGATTCAATGCCACATAACTTGTCAGCACTTCGGAGCCCGGATTTTGCGGGAGCAAGGGTAAATTATTACGATTGTTTACGCTTTCCATAATCCCTGCCGGCAGACTCTGGCTCATGGGAATAAGCGTATCGCCACTGGCAAAGGTGTTTAGCAGATGTCCCGTAGAATCGTACACCGCCAACTGATAACCCGAAGTACGTGCGGTTTCGAGCAGTCGTTTTTCGAACTCATCGTCATCTGCCAAACTGGATGCTGTAACGGCAAGCCACCGAGTATCGCGCTCCATTTCCACACGTCCCTCCTCGAGTAAATAATCGCGAATAAATAAAATGGAGTAGCTGCTGATGGAAGTAATTCCAAAGATAAGCAGTAGAATAAATGTCCATGCAAGTTTCGAACGAATACTCATAGAACACAGATAACGCTATTTATGCTGGTATTCACTAATTTTATATCCTTCAAAATCCATTGCATTTTTCTACTATACCTTTACTATTTCGCGATTCAAGCCATAGCCAATACCACGGTACGTCTTTATCACTTTGCCGGCATCCCCCATCTTCAGGCGCAGATTTTTGACATGCACATCCACCGTTCGATCAAAGACATACCGGTCGTCTTCGGTAATATGCTCTAAAATCTCCTGCCGCGTATATACTCGTTTAGGGTTTTTATAGAAAAGCTCAATCAGTGTGTACTCGGTTGAGGTCAACTCAATTTTTTCATCCTCCACGTACAACTCCTTGGCATCAGTATCCAGATAGGTATCGCCATATTGCAGCCAGTTTGCTTTCTGTGGATTTTGGCGACGAAGCAGCGACTCAACATGCGCTTTCACCAACGGCAGGCTGGCCGGTTTGGGAATGTAATCATCCGCCCCCAACTCGAGTCCTTCAATTTCATCCTGTTCTTCGTCTTTTGCTGTCAAAAATATAACGGGAATATCATTCAATACCGGGTGATTACGAATATGCCTGCAAATCTCTTTGCCGTCTACATTGGGCACCATGATATCCAAAATGGCCAAATGGATTTCCCCGGCATGCTGCTCAATAAGATCCAGTGCCCGGTTCCCTTCGTGGGCTACAAGCACATCGTAGTCATTCATCTCCAAAAAATTAGCCAGCATCTCCGCCGGTTCTTCCTCATCCTCAACTAATAATATACTATGCTTAGGTCTCACAATGATTATTTTTACTTAATAATGGGATCAATAACAGCTTTACACAGAAAATCGTTGATTGTGATAAAATAGTAAATGTTACCGAGTATCTGAATAGATACTCAATACCGTTAAATGACCCTTGTCATACTACAAATGATTCTGCATACTTAGAGCAAGTATTTCTGATTCTGAATTAGCCATTTCACAATGTCATTTCAAGATAAAATTGTGTGGATTACCGGTGCCTCATCCGGCATTGGAGAAGCACTGACCTACGAGCTCAACAAACAAGGTGCAAAAGTCATTATTTCATCGCGCCGACAAAAAGCTCTGCAAAAGGTTAAAACAAGCTGTCTTCAGGCCTCTAAGGTACATATAATTCCACTCGACCTTACCAAGACCGAAGAACTTCCCTCAAAAGCTGAAGAAGCCATAAGCCATTGGGGAGCTGTTGACTATCTCTTTAACAATGGTGGTATCAGTCAGCGCTCGGAGGCCATCAACACCCAAATGAATGTCATTCGTCAGGTTATGGAGATCAATTTTTTTGGGACGGTAGCTCTTACTAAAGCCGTGTTGCCATCGATGATTGAGCGAAAATCGGGACACATTGTAGTAACCAGCAGTGTTATGGGAAAGTTTGGTACCCGATTGCGATCCAGTTATGCGGCTTCAAAACACGCTCTGCACGGATATTTTGATTCCCTCCGCCAAGAGGTGTACGATAAAAATATCGATGTTTCTCTGGTCTGCCCGGGATTTATTAAAACAAATGTCACAAAAAATGCACTTGAAGGCGATGGCAGTAAGCATAATAAAATGGGTGCAGGACAAGAAAAAGGGATGGCGGCCGATGAGTTTGCTCAAAAATTGATCCCCAAAATAAAACAGGGGAAAGAAGAAATTTATATTGGCGGAAAAGAAATATGGGGCGTTTACCTAAAACGGTTTTTCCCTCGTCTGTTGAACAAGATATTACGCAATGCCAAGGTTACCTGAAAAATCCTTCTGCGCGAAGTACCTTCCTGTGCAACCATATATTACCCGAGTCGTTTACGCTTATTTAGATACGCCAGCAACGCCATATCAAATTCGCTTTGCGTGTCCAATTGTTCAAAATCAATTTGGAACTCACTGCATGCCAGTTTAAACTTGTGGGTTAACTCCTCAACTTTTTTCTGATAATCTTCGCGAATCTGGGACGGCACCACTTCCATTTGTGACCCGGTCTCCATATCCTGCATTCGGAGCCGACGGTCAGGGAAATCCAGTTTGCGCTCACTTTTTTCTTCCAACACATTAAAAAGCAATACTTCATGTTTGCGGTGCCGAAGATGTTTCAAGGCTGAAACCAGCTGATCATGCTGTTCCACATTTTCAAAAAGATCGGTGAGTACAATAACCAGGCTGCGATGGTTAAGCCGCTCGGCCACCTCGTGTAATACTTTGGAGGTAGCTGTTTTTCGTTGTTCCTGATTTATTTCCTCTTCTTCGGCCAACAGCTTTTCGAACTCCGAAAAGAGCATCCGCAGATGCGAATAAGAAGACTTCGCCGGAATAAATTGATTAATCTCCTCTCCAAAGGTTATTAATCCACAAGCATCGCGCTGACGGTGCATCAGGTACATCAAAGAAGAACCAAAATGGATGGCGTAGCGTAACTTACTCCATGGACTAAAGTATTTAAAATACATTGAGCTGCTTGTATCCAGCAGCAGGTAACATCGCAGGTTGGTTTCCTCCTCATACTTTTTTACAAAAAGTCGCTCGGTTTTGCCATACACCTTCCAGTCGATATGCTTGATTTCATCGCCGGGGTTGTACGGGCGATGCTCGGCAAACTCTACACTGAATCCATGGTGGGGACTTTTGTGCAGCCCCGAAATAAAACCCTCAACAATTTTTCGGGCCCGCAGTTCCAGCGGCGCCAATTGCGACAGTAATTCGTGATCTAATAACATACTTACTCCGTTGTGGAAAAAATGAAACCGTAATCTAACAAAATATCACGGTGAACCTCGAACCTACATTAAATATAATTACCGTTAAAAAGTTTATTCTTTTCTACAAATGGTTATCTTAGGAATCAAAATTATGGAAGAATCCTTTCTGAAAATATTGTAACTAAGCTTAGTATCTATGGCGCAAGTAATTACATCTGCAGATCAAATCGATTTTACCGTTGATGACCGTCCATCCATGCCCTTACCTACCGATGTTCTGATGGTACGGCCGCTGCACTATTCTGTTGATTATGTTATCAACCCGCACATGGCCGATCAGGTTGGAAAAGTGGATAAGATTGAAGCTAATAATGAATGGGAGCTTGTTCGTTCACTCTTCGATCAAATCGGGATAAATATTCATGTCATTGAAGATCAGGAAGGCCTGCCCGATATGGTTTTTTGTGCCAACCAGAGCTTACCTTATCTCGATGAAGACGGTAAAAAGCATGTCTTCATGAGCATTATGCACGCCGACCAGCGCAAGGATGAAGTCCCCTATTTCGAACAGTGGTATCGTCAGCATGGATACGAACTGCACTATTTTGATGAAGATACGATTAATGACTTTGAAGGCTGTGGCGATGCAATCTGGCATACGGGTAAACGTCTGCTCTGGGGCGGATATGGATACCGTTCTTCTATGGAAGCCTACGAAACAATCTCGGACACTTTTGATATACCCGTATTAGCGCTCGAACTCGTAGATGAATCGTTCTACCACCTTGATACCTGCTTTTGTGTACTGGATGAAAACACCGTACTTATTTATCCAGAAGCGTTTACAGATGAAGGCTTAGCTATGATTAATAAGATGTTTGACAAGGTAATCCAAGCCTCTAAATATGAGGCTGAAGAGCTTTTTGCCTGCAATGCCTCTTGTCCCGACGGACGTAATGTCATTATCCAACAAGGCTGTACGGATGTAAACAAGAACCTCCGCGATGCCGGGTTCTCCGTTCACGAAGTCAGCACTTATGAGTTTCTCAAAAGCGGCGGCAGTGTATTTTGCATGAAGATGTTGCTGTGGTAGGATAATATTAAGTGGTGAGTAATAAGTATTGAGATACCTTATTATCATTTTTGAAACAAGGTATAAATCTGGTACCGTTGCTCTGCGACGGTGCCTTTTTTATTCAAACTGAATAATTCGTAATAAGTAAGCATCTTTATCTTCTTCCATAGCTGCGCTGGGTAACGAAAATATCATTTTATTTCACTAAGAATTGCACATCAATGAAACATAAAGGGGAATCCCAGGGAACTGAATATCGTTGCGCGTATTGCGGAGAAGTGAACCACACTTTCGTAGATCCCTCCCAGGGCAAGACGCAGAAATACATCGAAGATTGTCAAGTTTGTTGCCAACCGAACGAACTTTCCGTTTCCTACGATACATTCAACAAAGAGTTTATTATCCAAAGCCATCAGTCCCAGTAGCTTATATCACTTAAAAAATCCGTTGAAAATCGACCCTTTGATTTGTATCTTTTCACAGTTTTGCGCTGGACGTAAATGAAGCACACAATTTTGAACACCTGATGCTATAACAACAAACGTTGATAATCCAGTCTACAACACTTGATTCAGCTGGCAGGCTCAACTGTCACAGAAAATTTCCGAATGGCACTTCGATTCGGAAAACACATTTTCCATTCTCTTTTTCAAAATCCGACTCTTTGTTAGTCGGATTTTTTTTATGTCTAAATTTTAATACCACAAAACCAATATACCCTCACTATGTCACTCTATCCCAGAGATAAAGCTATCATTGCTCTATCCGATGGTACCGTTGAACACGGATATGCCATTGGCAAAAAAGGCACCACCGGCGGTGAACTCTGTTTTAACACCAGCATGGTCGGTTATCAAGAAATTTTTACCGATCCCAGCTACTACGGTCAGCTTATGATGATGACCTATCCCCATATCGGAAACTACGGCACCATGAGCCGCGACGATGAAGCACGCAAAGTGATGATTGCCGGATTGATCGTACGATCCTTTTCATGGGAGCACAGCAACTCCCAAGCTGACGGCAACCTACAGGAATATTTGGAACGCAACGAAGTCGTTGGTATTACCGGCATCGACACCAGAAAGCTGGTTCGACACATCCGAAGCAAGGGGGTAATGAATGCCGTTATATCCTCTACCGAACTTGACGAAGATAAGCTGGTCGAAAAAGCCCAGAACTGGGACGATATGGTTGGCCTTGAACTGGCAACAGAAGTTACGCGCCGCGAACCACAAACGGTTCACAGCGACGGCCCTTTTAAAGTGGCCGCCTTTGATTATGGTATCAAACAGAGCATTATTGACAATCTGGTAGAACGAGGATGCACGCTGCGTGTATTTCCGGCAAAAGGTGACTTTAAAGAAGAACTCGACCGGTGGAATCCCGACGGATTCTTTTTTAGCAACGGTCCCGGCGATCCGGATGCAACAGCAGAATATGCATTGGATACCGTAAACTATGCTAAAGAAACCGGCAAGCCAATGTTCGGAATTTGTCTCGGTCACCAGCTCATGGCCCTATCCGAGGGTATCCCTACTACCAAAATGTACGTCGGACACCGCGGAGCTAATCACCCGGTAAAGAACCTTGAGACCGGACTTGTTGAAATTACGACCCAAAATCACGGCTTTGCTGTGGATGAAGAAGCACTGGATAAATCCAAAGTAGAAGTAACCCACGAAAACTTGAACGACGGAACTATTGAGGGACTCCGATTCAAAAACTTTCTCGGTATGTCTGTACAATATCACCCCGAAGCGTCTCCCGGACCGCACGATTCTCGCTACCTTTTCGATCAATTTCTGGATATGATCAAAGAGGAAAAAGGAGAACCCATTAACTGAACATAATTTGGATACGATACCGTATCCCCACGAAAAGAATCTTTAATCTGTAATTCAGAAGCCCACTAACCAAATGCCACGACGCGACGACATCAATAAAATACTTATCATCGGATCAGGACCAATTGTAATCGGCCAAGCCTGTGAATTTGACTATTCGGGTTCCCAGGCTTGTAAATCTCTTCGAGAAGATGGCTATAAAGTTGTGCTCATCAACTCGAACCCAGCCACTATTATGACAGACCCTATGATGGCTGATGAGATCTACCTAAAACCCCTGACTGAAGAATCCATAAGAGAAATTGTAGACATTGAAGAGCCCGATGCGGTGCTGCCTACCATGGGCGGACAAACGGGATTGAATCTAACTCGAGATCTGCAACAGCAAAACTACTGGAGCGAACGTGACATCAAAATTATTGGTGTGGATATTGACGCCGTTGATATCACCGAAGATCGCCAACAGTTTCGCGACCTGATGGATGATATCGATATTCCGCAATGCCGCAGTAAAGCAGCAGAATCGGTACTCGAAGCAAAAGAAATTGCCGAAGATCTGGGAGGCTTGCCCATTGTTATTCGTCCCTCGTTTACTATGGGTGGCGCCGGCGGCGGCATCGTCTGGACCGAAGACGAATTTGAAAAGAAAGTGCTGCGCGGTCTGGAAATGAGCCCTGTACACCGTGTACTCATCGAAGAATCTATTTTTGGATGGAAAGAATATGAGCTTGAACTACTGCGCGATCCCAACGACAATGTCGTCATTATCTGTACCGTTGAAAACATTGATCCGATGGGCGTACACACCGGCGACTCGGTGACCGTAGCCCCCTCCCAAACGCTTACCGACAAGCAGTTCCAAATGCTGCGCGATGCGGCTATCAAGATGATGCGCTCGATCGGGACGTTTGCCGGTGGCTGTAATGTGCAGTTTGCCGTTGAACCGGGCAGCGATCGCTTTGTGGCTATCGAAATTAATCCGCGCGTGAGTCGATCTTCCGCCCTTGCATCCAAAGCAACAGGGTATCCTATCGCCAAAATTGCTACAAAGCTTGCGGTAGGATATAATCTTGACGAACTGCCGAACCCCATTACCGGCAATACCTCGGCTTGCTTTGAACCATCCATCGATTATGTGATTGTAAAAGCACCGCGCTTCAACTTCGAGAAGTTTCCCAATGTTGATGAAGAACTTACCACACAGATGAAAGCGGTAGGCGAAGTAATGTCTATCGGACGAAACTTCCCTGAGGCGCTGAACAAAGCTTATCAATCCCTTGAAATTGGTCGATCGGGACTGGGCGCCGACGGTTACAATGAGTTGGATCGCAAGGAGGTCCGCGAACGACTCAAAAAGCCATACTGGGATCGCATGCTTAATATCCGAAACGCCTTTAAACTGGGGGCATCGGTCGAAGAAATTGCTGATATCACCAAGGTGGATCCGTGGTTCCTGCAGCAGATTCGATACATGGTATCGCTCGAAAATCGCACCGAGGGACAATCACTCGATACCCTCAGTAAAGACGACTTATTTGAGCTTAAGCAAGCAGGTTTTGGAGATGAGCAAATTGCCTGGTTGTTGAGCCAAAGCAATGGTGAGGTCACAGAAAAAGAAGTTCGTGAAAAACGCCACGACTTTAAGCTAAAACCCTCATTTAAGGTTGTTGATACCTGCGCTGCAGAATTTCCCGCAGAAACACCCTATTTCTACTCTGCTTACGAAGGCGAAAATGAAAGTGACGTATCCGATAAAAAGAAAGTAATGATTCTTGGAAGCGGACCTAACCGCATTGGCCAAGGTATTGAATTTGATTACTCCTGTGTGCATGCCGTGCATGCTGCCCAGGAAATGGGCTACGAAGCCATTATGGTAAACTGTAATCCCGAAACCGTTTCCACTGATTTCGATACGGCTGATAAGCTCTATTTCGAACCGGTTTTCTGGGAACGCGTAATGGATATTTACGAGCACGAACAGCCCGAGGGCGTCATCCTGCAGGTGGGCGGACAAACGGCCCTGAAGTTAGGTAAAAAGTTTGTAGAAGAAGACATCAAGATTTTCGGTACCGATTTCGAGATGATCAACTTTGCTGAAGATCGAGGCTCATTCTCCGAGTTTCTTAAAAAGCTCGACATCCCCTTCCCCTCGTACGGTACAGCTGAAGACGTGGAAGGAGCTTTGGAAATTGCGAACCGTATCGGCTATCCGGTACTTATTCGTCCCAGCTATGTACTCGGCGGACAGGGAATGCGCATTGCTGTTAAGCAGGAAGAGCTCGAGTTTTATACTCAGCGTGTACTGGAGACGCACCCAGAAAACGCCTTCCTCATTGATAAGTTTCTGGAACATGCTGTAGAGGTAGATGTGGATGCGGTTTATGACGGAGATCAGATGCACATTGCAGGCATCATGCAACATATTGAACCGGCGGGCGTTCATTCGGGCGACTCCACAGCCGTAATTCCAACGTACTCGCTAAGTGATACAGCCATCGAGAAAATCAAAGCATACCACGAAAAAATTGCTTCGAATATGAACATCAAAGGATTCCTGAATGTACAATATGCCGTTAAGGGAGATGATGTATATGTGCTGGAAGCCAATCCGCGATCAACGCGAACTATTCCGTTCCTGGCTAAAGCCACCGGACGTCCTGAAGCACAAATTGCGGTAAAAGTAATGCTGGGTGCCAAACTTAAAGACTTTGACAAGGCAGATTTGACATCAAAGCTTAAGAAGTGGGCCATTAAAGAACCGGTATTCCCATTCGATAAATTTCCCGAAGTCAAAAAAGAGCTTGGCCCGGAGATGAAATCCACCGGAGAAACAATCTACTTTATGGAAGATTTCAATGATGAACACTTTAAAAAACCATTCGAGTTTAAAAACCTTTATCTGAGCAAGTAATAGTCTTATATTTAGCTACTTTTAAATCGGTGCCATCGTGAAAACGGTGGCATCTCTTTTCAAAACAACGTCTTACTTTCAGTAACAATAATTTATAATCAGGATTTATTCTGCGCCATCAGATAAATCAGATTTTATCAGCGATACATGATCAAAGAAGCACGAAACAAGCTTAATAACGTTTTTGGATTTGAAGATTTTCGTCCCCTGCAGGAAGACATTATTTCGAACGTCATGGACGAGAAAGATACACTCGTCATCATGCCCACAGGGGGAGGAAAGTCGCTCTGCTACCAAATTCCGGCGCTGCTTTTTGATGGGCTGACCGTTGTTGTTTCTCCGCTCATTTCGCTGATGAAAGATCAGGTTGAGCAACTTCAACAGTACGATATTCCGGCTATTTATCTTAATAGCTCACTTACCGATCAGGAGTACGAACACAATATTCAGCGGTTAAAAAACAAGGAGATAAAACTGCTGTATCTTGCTCCTGAAACGCTGCTGATGGAGCGAACTCGTAAATTGCTTGCCAATCAAAATGTCGACCTATTTACAATTGACGAGGCACACTGTATTTCAGAATGGGGGCACGATTTTCGTCCCGATTATCGGGAGCTTACTGAAGTTCGAAAAGATTTTCCCGGTTCAACCTGTCTGGCCCTGACTGCTACCGCAACACCACGCGTACGTCAAGACATCAAGGATGTACTGAAATTCGAAGAATCTGATACCTTTCTTGCCAGCTTTGATCGCAAAAACTTATTCCTGAAAGTAGCTGACAAGGACGATCCGCTGGAACAAACGCTGGATTTTCTCTATACCCGAAAAAAGCAGTCGGGCATCATTTATTGCTTTTCCCGCAAGCAGGTCGAAGAGCTTTTTGTAGAACTAAAGAAAGCAGGTCATTCGGTTAAACCCTATCACGCGGGACTCTCCAAGAAACTGCGCAACAGAAACCAGGAACTGTTTATCCGCGACGACATTTCGATAATTGTTGCTACGATTGCATTTGGAATGGGGATTGACAAACCGAACGTACGTTTCGTAATGCACTACGATATGCCCAAAAATATTGAATCGTACTATCAACAAATTGGCCGCGCCGGACGTGACGGGCTCCGCTCAGATTGCCTATTACTGTACAGCCGATCTGACAAACAAAAGATTCAGTACTTTATCAATCAAAAAGAAGGCAAGGAAAAAAAGGTAGCTGAAAAGCATCTCAAAGATTTGATGAAGTTTCTGGAAACAGATGAGTGCCGCCGCGTACCGCTGATGAAATATTTTGGAGAAACATACGAAAAAGACGACTGCGGCATGTGCGACAATTGTCTTTCGGTAGATGCCGAAGTAGAAGACCTGACCGTACAAGCACAAAAAATGCTTTCCTGCATCGCTCGCACAAACGAGGAGTTTGATGCATACTACATAGCTGATGTACTGCGCGGATCCACCAAAGAAAAAGTATTGTCAAACGGCCATGATGAAATTCCTACCTATGACATTGGCAACGAATGGGCCAAAGAGCACTGGATTTTACTTGCGCGGCTCTTAGTTAAGCAAGGATACCTGAGCCGAGAAGAACAGCACGGAGCCCTTAAGATCACCGATCAGGGAAAGGCTGTACTTAAAGGCAAAGAAAATGTATTTGGCGTACTCGACCGCAGCGATACCGTAGTAGATGATGAGGCAATAGATCGTACTTCGACAGATGTGGAAAATAATTACAACAAAGACCTTTTTGAACAACTGAAAAAGAAACGTAAAGAACTGGCCGATCAGCAGTCGGTTCCTCCCCATGCAATTTTCCCAGATACTACGCTTATGGAGATGGCCTATTATTTTCCTCAGTCTAAAGATAATTTAATACCCATTTATGGAGTGGGATCCGTGAAGCTCAAAAAATATGGCACTGACTTTCTGAAAATCATCAATAAATATTGTCGGGCCAACGATGTAGAAGAAAACACTGAATTGCTGGAAGAGAAAAAAGAAAAGCAGCAAGAGCATGGCCAACCATACGAGCGAATCGGCAAGGAGTATAATGCCGGTAAATCGATCGACCACCTGGCCGAACAGTTCGGCGTTAAGGATGTCACCATCATCAAGCATTTGAAAAAATATCTCAAAGAGGGCAACAATATACGTCCGGAAGGCATCGTAAAGGCATCATCCCTTTCTACCCGTAAGCGTGATGAAGTACTCGAAGTAATGGACGAAGTGCCTACACATATGCTTCGAAAGGTATATACCGAACTCGACAAATCGGTAAGCTACAGCGAACTGCGTATTATCCAACTATATCATATGGCAAAAAACAACAAATAACGTAACAGCCGGTGGCTGCATTTTCCAACCTTTTTTAGCTTAATACAGGCACCGGTCTTTATATATTTGCTGTACGGAATCGCTTCTGCATTTTTGTATTAATATCACATCTGAAGCGATCTTTTCTTATCATTCGAGTAACTAAACTTTAATACCAATACTATTCTATGAGTTCACGCAATCTTGTTGTGGCATTTGGCGGCGTTTCGCCCGAGCATGAAGTGTCGGTACTTACCGCCATGCAGGTTATCGCTTCCCTTGAAGAAGCCAGTTACAACATAATTCCCCTATATGTTTCAAAATCGGGACGATGGTTGACAGGCGAGCCACTGCTGGAAATGGAAAATTATCAGGATCTGGATGAACTGAAAAAACAGGCTACTCCGTGTACTTTTTCGCATGATGAATTGGGAAAACCGATACTGTTGGAAACTGAAAAAAAGGGATTTTTCAGCTCTCCAAAAAGGTATTCAATCTATGCATTAATCCCGGCCTTCCACGGCTCTGAGGGAGAAAACGGCGCCTTTCAGGGTGTTTGCGAAATGTATAGCATTCCCTATGCAGGCAGCGGGGTTCTTGCATCAAGCATGGGCATGGACAAAATAAAAGCCAAAGATATTTGCCGGGCACACGATATTCCTGTTGTTCAAGGATTTGATTTTTTTGAGTCAGAATGGGTTAAGGATCAACAATCCATTTTACAATTAGCTGACCAACTCGGTTATCCTGTAATTCTGAAACCAGTAAACCTTGGCAGTAGCATCGGTGTTTCCAGAGCAGAACACGAAGATGAACTCATTAAAGCCGTTGAAACAGCTTTCCGGTATGATGAAAACCTGATGGTAGAAAAAGCTGTGTCGCCTCTAATCGAAATCAACTGTTCGGTTTTAGGTACTGTCCACGACCTTCAAACAAGTGTTTGTGAACGACCGCTCGGGCAAGATGAAACACTCTCTTTTGAGGACAAATATCAGTCACAAAATGGATCACAAAAGGGAATGGCTTCGGCCGATCGTGAGATTCCCGCTGATATTTCAGACGAACTGACTCATAAGATTCAGTCGTTATCAGAACAGGTTTTTAAATTATTTAGAGCTTCAGGTATTGCCCGGCTCGATTTTCTGATCAATAGCGATACAGAAGAACTATATTTTAATGAGATTAACACCATTCCGGGTTCGTTCTCGTTTTATCTTTGGGAAGAAAGCGGAATGAATATGCGCGAATTAATGCTAAAGCTAATCGATATAGCTACCGATCAGCATCAGAAAAAAGTTGGCCGTATTCGTTCGTATAATACGAACCTGCTGAATGAAAAAGCTGTGAAAGGAATTAAGGGTTTAAAGGGCACCCAAAAAAAATCCTCCGATGAATAGTCGCTATCAACGTAAATTTTTGGATTATGACATCACTTAACTTGCAAAAATATTTACCTGTACTCATAGTATCGTTATTGCTACTGTGGGGCTGTAAACAACCAGAAACGGTTGTTATCAATGATGCACCCACTGTTACGGCTCCTTCTGACACTACCGAACAATATCCCACCGCTGATGAGGACGCGGATTTTCGGAAATTGGTTATTGGGGAATATCAACCTATTACAAGTTTTGATCCCCTGTTAGCAGAAAATGGCGCGACGCTGCGGGCACTGCAACTCATTTATGAAGGACTTGTCCGCCTGAATGCCAATGGGAATATTATCCCGGCAGTAGCAAAAAGATGGAAAGTTAGTAGCGACTCACTTACCTATACCTTTACCCTCAATCCGAATATTTATTATCAGGACAGTGATATATTTAGTACCGGAACCGGGCGACGGCTGGTGGCCAACGATGTGAAGTTTGTATTTGAACGAATGGCTAAAATGGGTAATCCGCCTGCAGCGGCACAATTATTTTGGGACATTAACGGTTTTGAGCCCTATTATCAGGAACAGCACAAGGTTTATGAACCTGAAAAACGAACGCTTTCTGGGGTTTCGGGTATCCGAACCCCAAACGACAGTACGGTAGTCTTTGAACTCTCTAAGGAAGATCCGCAATTTTTGAAAAAGCTGACTACCCCCTATGCCGTCATTTATCCCCGAGAAGCTGTTAACTCCAGACAAAATTCTTTTGCCCCCGTCGGAACAGGACCGTTTACCCTTTCATCCCAAAAAGCGGATTCGACCTTTATTTTTGCCAAATCACAAAAATATCATGCCTCTAAGGATATACGCTTAAACAGAGTTGATATTCTTTCCAGCAACTCCGAATCCAATCTAATGCGTAACATTGGGACCGGTGATATCCATTTTATTCCCGAACTTGGTCCTAACACGATACGGAATGTTACTACAGATGCTGGAAATCTTAAGACAGGATATACCAATCGTTATTCCTTAACGACCAGAAATGACTTTTATGAAATTGTAATCCGCTCAAATCCTTCTGCAAATATTACCGCTGCAGACGTAAGCAGACTCAGTAATCTGGCTTATGCTAACACTGAATCCTACTTCGGGCTACTGCCGGATAATATTATAAACCCTGATACTCTTTCTACATCACAACAAGTTGATACGACCTTAACTACCAAGCAGCTCTACTCCGTTTTTTCTGATGATCCTTTTGCCCGTACGTATCTGGGCAACCTCTCAAAAATATTGAATCGTCAGAGCGTTGAACTGGGAATGACCGAATTCCGAACCACTACAAAAACCACTGATCTATTGGTTACATGGCGCATACCGCTCATCAGCGATAGTCAAAATGAATTAAGTCCAAACTATCCTGAGGTGTTTCGCTTTCGAGTTTATCCCACAGCAATGCAGCTAAATGTAATTAGAGAACTCAATTTTAATCAGTACGGATGGTGGCTTGATTTGCGTGGGGTTTCTCTCCCAACTCTCGACAAAATAAATTAACATCATGAAATTTGCGGTTATAGCAAATCCTCAAAAATATTCCGTTAAAGAACCATTTATTGACCTGCTCAAATGGGCAGATAAACATGAGGTGCAAGTATACTTCTGTTCCGATTTACGCAAATTATACGATGGAGATGACCATCCTTCTGCAGTAATAGTTGAGGACGAAGAGTCAGCCATCGACCAGGCTGATATCATCATTGCACTGGGTGGCGACGGCACGATGCTATATACTGCCCGGCTTATGAAAAGCATCCAAAAACCCATCCTCGGGGTTAACAGTGGCCGACTCGGATTCATGGCTTACACGCAGAAAGAGAATCTCCATCAGGCGCTCGATTATCTTGCTAAAGACAAATATCGCATAGGAAAACGTTATTTGCTGGAAGCCAAAGATAATCAGGGAAACATCTATCATGCGCTTAACGAATTCCTGTTTTCGAAAAAGGATTCAACATCCATGGTAAATGTGAGCGCACAATATGATGAGATGTTTATTAACAACTACTGGGCGGATGGGTTGATTGTCGCTTCGCCCACAGGATCTACAGCTTATAATCTGTCCTCTGGCGGACCTATTGTTATGCCCAGTACCAATGTGATGGTTGTAACCCCCATTAATCCTCACACGCTCACGACCCGTCCGCTGGTTCTCCCCTCCGACAAGCACCTAAAAGTTACCGTCCAGAAACAAGATCACGAGGTGTTATTTTCTTATGATGGACAAATCAATGAAATCTCCAACTATCCCTACGAGGTCAATATAAAACGCTCTAACTTTACTATTGATCTGATTGAGCTGCCCAATCAAAGTTATTTCGACACCCTCCGCAATAAGCTGATGTGGGGCATGGATTCGCGGCAGAGGACTTAAGTCAAAAAGCATTCGGATGTTAATGTTTAACCGCATACTTATCGAACTTTAACATGCCAAAACCACTCCACTTAAACACTTCGCAGACCTGATATTCAGGAGATAAAATAGTATCTTAAACCTGAAATTTTTAATCCCCAAAAATTATTAGTCTCATGAAAGTAACAGTAGTCGGTGCCGGCGGAAATGTCGGTTCAACGGTATCTATGGCAGTAGCCCAACGCGATTTCGCCAAGGAAGTGGTAATGGTGGATATCGTGCAAGAGAAAGACGGAGATAAAATTTATCCCTCCAAAGGACGCGCGCTTGACCAGTGGGAATCATCGCCCATCCATCAGTTTGATACCAAGCTGACCGGAACGGTTGATTATGAAGACACCGCCGGATCAGATGTCTGCGTGATTACCGCAGGAGTACCACGCAAGCCTGGAATGAGTCGTGATGACCTGCTCGAAACCAATGCAAATATTGTTCAAGGCGTTGTTGAACAATTAGTTGAACATTCTCCAAATACTATCATCATTGTGGTTTCAAATCCGCTGGATGTAATGGCACAAGTTGCCCTCGAAACCAGTGGATTTGATTCCAGCCGTGTAATGGGTATGGCGGGTATTTTGGATACGGCTCGCTATCGCTCGTTTCTTGCTGAAAAAATTGGTGTATCTCCAAAAGACATTCAGGCACTGCTACTTGGCGGACACGGAGACACAATGGTGCCTCTTCCTCGCTTCACAACAGTTTGTGGAATGCCCATAACCCAATTTATCGACGAAGATGAACTCGAAGAAATCGTCGAACGTACCAAAGGCGGTGGCGGTGAGCTTGTCAACCTGATGGGAACTTCAGCATGGTATGCACCCGGCGCTGCAGCCGCACAGATGGTCGAAGCGATTATGCTGGATCAAAACCGCGTATTCCCTTGTGCTGCGCACTTAAATGGCGAATACGGGCAAGAGGATCTGTTCTTGGGCGTTCCCGTTAAGTTGGGCAAAGGCGGAATAAAAGAAATTATTGAGGTTGACTTAAACGATGAAGAACAACAACTTTTAGATGAGTCGGCTGATCACGTACATTCTGTACTTAAAGAATTCCGTCAGCTGATGGACAAATAAATCGCAATAAATTTGAGGACGTAAGGCCCTCACTACTTGCATTTAAAAAAGGACTCTGCCGACCATAGCAGAGTCCTTTTTCATTTCACCCCATCTAAGCCAAATGATTCCTCAAAACAGACCGGTAATTACCCCTTCATCATTCACGTCCATATCCTCTGCAGCAGGACGTTTGGGCAGACCCGGCATCAGCATCATATTTCCACAAATTATGACTAAGAATCCCGCCCCAGCCGATAATTGAACATCCGTTACCGTAAGCGTAAAGTCTTTGGGCGCCCCTTTCAGAGAAGAATTATCTGATAGCGATGATTGTGTTTTAGCAATACATATTGGTAAATCTCCGTAGCCAAGCTTTTTATATCTTGCAAGATTTTTAAGCGCCTTTTTCTCAAAATAGATATCACTTGCTCCATATAGTTCGGTAGCGATGGTTTCCACTTTATCCTCGACCGGCTCATCCAGATCATACAGTGTTACCTTTTCAGGATCGGGATTGTTTTCGGCCAAATCCACAGTTTTTTCAGCCAGTTCCGTTACACCTTCACCGCCTTTGGCAAACCCTTCGTGGGCTGCACATTCTACTCCCATCTGCTTACAGAATTCATAGATGCGATCAATTTCGTGCTGGCGATCACCCTTAAACTTGTTGATGGTTACTACAATCGGCGCCTTAAACTTTTTCATATTCTCGATGTGCGCCCGCAGATTCTCCAGCCCTTTTTCAAAAACCTCTGGATCGTCATAACCATTCTGGGCCTGTTCTACTGACAAACCACCATGATATTTTATTGCACGGCAGGTAGCTACAAGTACTATGGCCGACGGCCATATATCGGAGGTCCGGCAAACGATATCAAAGAA
Organism: Fodinibius sp. SL11; assembly: GCF_052060035.1. Classification (NCBI taxonomy): domain Bacteria; kingdom Pseudomonadati; phylum Balneolota; class Balneolia; order Balneolales; family Balneolaceae; genus Fodinibius; species Fodinibius sp. SL11. The sequence goes on from NZ_JBPOEA010000014.1 coordinate 69,590, forward strand.
TTTTTCTGCACCAAGATCAGCTCCAAAACCGGCCTCCGTCACCACATAATCCGCAAGTTTAAGTCCAATTTTATTGCCCAAAATACTGCTCGTACCATGGGCGATATTAGCAAACGGCCCGGCATGAATAAGAGCCGGGACGTGTTCAAGTGTCTGCACCAGGTTAGGCATTATCGCCTCATTTAAAACTACCGCCATCGCTTTATGGGCATCTAAATCACGAGCCCGTATCGCTTCGCCCGATCGGTTGTATCCAACCACAATTTTACCAAGCCGCTCTTTCAGATCTTCGCGCGAAGTAGCCAACGCCAGTATGGCCATAATTTCTGAGGCCGCCGTAATCAAAAAGCTTGATTCACGGGGCACGCCATTTACCTTTCCGCCCAGCCCAACCACGGTATTTCGCAGGGCTCGATCATTCATATCCATCGCCCGGTTCCAGAGCGTATTCGTCACATCAATATCCAGCTCATTTCCTTTGTAGATATGATTGTCCAGCATTGCCGCCAGCAGGTTGTGTGCCGTCGACAAAGCGTGAATATCCCCGTTGAAATGAAGATTAATTCGCTCCATCGGTATTACCTGCGAATATCCCCCGCCGGCCGCTCCACCCTTGATCCCAAATACCGGGCCAAGCGACGGTTCTCGAAGAGCCACAAGCGACTTCTTGCCAATCTTCTGCAAGCCCTGGCTTAATCCGATCGATGTAAGCGTCTTGCCTTCTCCGGCAGGTGTTGGAGTCATTGCCGTAACCAGAATAAGCTTACCGTCGGGACGATCTTTAAATTTTTCTAAAACATTCAATCGAATTTTTCCGGTGTATTTTCCGTAAAACTCAAAATTCTCTTCATCCAGCTCAAGATCTGCCATAAACTGACGCATGTGATTGAGAGGGGCATCTTGTGCAATTTTAATACTTTCTTCCATAATGATATTTTTTCAATTGAAACTCACTGCCTAATCTATTTTAAACAGACAATGCAAGGCCACTTTACCAAACAATATATTAGACAAAAGAGTCTTTTATTTTATTTAATAATGAGGCTAACAAGAATTGTATTAAAGCGCAATATTTAATTAACTGGTATCAGATGTTTTTAGCACCTAATTCTTTCTGATGATCGTTTTTTATCGTCGGCAAGGCCGGTAACAGTTAACTCAAAAAAACAATACATTAAGACCAGTTACCGCTTTACGGAGCTGATACCAAGACAATATCTTCGGCGACCAATCCTTTCTCATTTTCAACCAGATCGAATTCGAAAATAAGGTCACGGCTGGGAAGAAAGTCCGTATCAAAATTATTTTCAAACTGGGATATATGTGCAAAAACGGTACTGTAGGGCGACTCTTCAAAACGGGAATCGGTAATCCAAAGATTTTCTCCTACATCCGTCAAGAATCGAAGAAATCCGTAGCCATCATCATGAGAAAAATCATAACAAACACCACGTACTCGAGAACCTGGCTTACCCCATCCATAGGGCGATTCGATCGGCAGTAAACCGGGTATCAGATAGCCAGAAATATAAACATCTGTTTCTTTTTTCAAGCTTTCTGACATATCATCAAAACCGACAAGCTCAACACGCGCTCCCTTGCGCTGAACCGCATCTACAACGCTAACATAACTGCCATTATTTGTCAGCAACACAATCTTATCCAGATCATCGGCTTGCGTAACCATATCCACGGCCATATCCATATCAACAGTAGACTTTGTGATGACCTCCTCGGTCTCCTCATCCCTGTAATATTGCACCGGCTCTTTGATCACTTTATACTCAAAATCACGCAATACTTCACTAAAACGGGTGGTTTTATCTTTATAATCTTGATCCTCTTGGGCACGTCGTTCATCAAAAGCCAGATAAACATTCATCCGTGAGGGCGACATGCCGTCTCGACAAGCAAACTTGCGCAAAACATCATATCGAAGACCAAATCCACCGTTCATTGTTACATTTACTGCATCAACATAAATACCAACTTTGCCCTTCATAATAATATCACCAAATAGTTTTAAATTATTTGATCCAATAATTTCTCAACCGAACAGGTATTCCTGTAAATCAATCTATAATTCTAACTATCCAGAAAAATCTGGTCTTACTCATCAGATAAATAATTTGGCATCGCCAGTAAGATCATTCCTGCTCCGCCTACCAATAACATTATGAAGCGACTCGTCCATTCCGACTCCATCCATCCTATTGTATAAGGCAAGGCATATAATGAACAGGCGGCAATGAGCATCATCAAAAATGTGCGTCCAAGTTGATAATTGACGGGATATATTTGCACACTTTTATAGTAGAGCATCATGGCCATTGAAGCATAACTTAGAAGGGTTGCGTATGCTGAACCCATCATACCGAAGCTGGGGATTAACAAAAGGTTGGCTACTACCGTTATTCCCGCTCCTAATAACGTAATAACGGGTAACACCTTGGTTTCTTCCTCGATAAATATTCCGGCAGAAAAATTCATATACCAGCCCTGAAACCAGTAGGCTCCCAATAATACGGGGACAATGCTTAATCCCGACCAATATTGTTCGCCTACTACATAGACATCCAGCACCGGTACTTTTATCTGGACGATATGTTGAGCAAACAAGGCCACGACCAAAAAGCAGATTCCGGCAACAACGTTAAAATACCTAAACACATCGCGATAAAGTTCGGGGGCATCGGGATCATCGGACTCACGCAAAAAGAACGGCTGCCATGCCATCCGGAACATCTGCACTAACAGGAGCATAAACACCGACAACTTATAACAAGCACTGTAAATCCCAACCACATCGTCTGGCGACATTTCGGGACTATATAATTCGGCAACAGTGGACGGTGACATGTAGTTACCAAGGAAAAAGCGGTCTAATGTTTCGTTAATAGCATAACCGAGTCCTGCTGGAATAAAAGGCAATCCAAATTTAAGAGCTCCGCGAAAAACCGGCGTATCCCAATTGCCTGAAAGCATGGGTGCTGTCGCAATCCAGAGAGCAATGACCGTCAACCCGGAGGCTATAAGGCTTGCAAAAAAAACAGCTTCTATACCCCAATTGAGCCCAAGAATTAAATAAAACTGAAGGCCGACATTAACAAAAATGTTGCCGGTTTTAAATATGGCAAACAACCATTGGCGCCGCACCAGCCGAAGTTCGGCAAAGGGTACCAGTACCATGGTATCGAACCAGAGAATACCAAGCATCATCCAATAAAGGCTCTCACTTCCAGTGGATTCCAAGCTCATTGCCGGCATCAGTACAGGAGCAAGAAAAACAAGCAACACAACCAGAACCGTGGAAAGTGCACCCAATCCCATCTGCAGCGTTTTGAAGACGTTTTTGGCCTGGTCTCGATCTTTGGCATAACGCAAGTAGGCTGATTCCATCCCAAAAGTAAAAACCACATTCAGGAACGCGAGCCCGGCATATACTAAACTCACCACCCCGTACTGCGATGTGCTGAATACATCGGTATGCAGTGGCACCAACAGGTAGCCGATGAACCGAGCCAGCACGCTGCTAATCCCATAAATAAGTGTATCAGAAAGTAGTTCTCGAAGCTTTTTCAATGGATACGATTATTTCAACTGTATTATATACCCTCTATGACATTTTGAATTATTCATCATTGACTAACTGCTCAAGAGCATGTACCCCAAGAAGATAACTTTGTTTCCCAAAGCCGGTAATAATGCCATCTGCTACTGCTCCCGTAAGGGTGTGCTCCCGAAATTCTTCACGCGCATGGATATTGGAAAGGTGTACCTCTACTTTAGGTATATCAATTAAATCCAGTGCATCACGGATAGCAACCGAGGTGTGCGAAAATCCTCCAAAATTAACAATTGCCCCATCAAAGTCACTGGTCATAAGCGCCTGAATAGCCTCTACCAGTTCTCCCTCTAAATTACTCTGAAAAAAGGTCATTTCGTGCTTGGGAAACGAGTCGATAAGCAACTGCTCAATATCTTCCAGCGTATCGGTCCCATACTGTTCGGGATCTCGTTTGCCCAACATATTAAGGTTGGGACCATTTAAAACGGATATTTTCATAGAGATACCTCAGCTGCAATCTTTTCTTTAAGCTCAATCATCCGTTCCTCGCTCACCGACACATTATGCCCCAGCGCCATCACCTGATTGGTTTTATATAAGGGAATCAAATGCACATGGGCATGCGGCACTTCCAACCCCTGTACAATAACACCGGTTCGAAGCGGATTGAGTGCTTTATCGATAGCTTTGGCAATATGCCTGGATATCTCCATGGTACTTTGCATCAGCTCATCCGGCAAATCAAAAAAGTAGTCTATCTCTTTTTTGGGGACCACCAATGTATGTCCCTCGGCAATGGGATTAATATCTAAAAAAGCGATATGTTCTTCGGTTTCGGCTACCTTGTGGCAGGGAATATCCCCCTCAATTATTTTCGTAAATATCGTAGACATAGCAGTTATTTCTCCTATACGCAGACTTCGTAAAAGATACTGTTAGCAGATTGCTCTGCAAAGCTTAGCGTAGTTGGGTTAGAATTAGCAGTTAGCAGAATCCCGATTGATTACCTTATTGTCAAATTTGTGACCATAATTTTTCATTTTTGCTCACAATACCAAGCTACTGTATAGCACGATATTTCATATTCGACTCATCAACTTCAATTGTACCCTCATCAATTCCCCAGTCCAGGTAACCCAGCACTTCTGACAAAACCAAAAATAGGGCACCCTGTTTTATGGCATCAGCAAAAATACGGTGTGACAAATCCAATAACGACATCGACTCCTTTCGTAACAGCTGCTTTATTTTCTGATATCGCTTTTTATGTTCGCCAAGATGATGCTCTGCTACCGCTGCAGCATTTTTTATAATTTCTCCATGACCGGGCAGTACCAAACCACCTTGCTCACGAATCCATTTTAGCGATTTGCGGTACTGCAATAAACTTTTATTGCGCTGGTCCGTTTTCGTGTCAAAATTAATTAAGGCATTGGTACTGATATGTCCCAGTAAAAGATCTCCGCCAAAAATCACCCCTCGGTTACTTTTATATGACACATGACCGGGAGCATGGCCGGGAGTATGTACCACTTCAAATGAAAGCTCCCCGCTGTTAAGCACAGCACCTTCTTCTATCCATTCAGGTTCAATAGCCAGCTGAAACTGCTGCAGCCAATCCAGCTGATCAATCATCATCTGAGTATCATCTCGGGGAATGTGATGCTTTCGAAAAAACGCCTCAAATAAATCGGCATCATCGTTTCCTCTAAAATTTGAACGCTCCAGGGGATGCCCGAATACCGTTGCTCCCGCACGATCGGCAAGTCGGGCGGCCTGCCCGTAATGATCCGGATGCCCGTGGGTAAGCCAAATCTCATCAATATCCTTGACTGTTAATCCCTCTTTTTTTAGATGGTGTCGAACACACTCATAGGCATCGTCAGCATATTGCCCAGTATCAACCAGTACATTTTTTTCGTCTTTAATCAAGTAGCTGAAAACGTCGCCCACGGCAAATGGAGTAGGAATCCTAACAGGATAAATAGAATATTCTTTTAAGCTATCGGGGTACAACACGCTTGTTATTTTAAAATTTGAAAATACGTTGAATGTACAATTTTTTTTATACAATCGACCAATTCCGCATCCCTTTATTTGGATTACCATGGGAATAAAATTTTGTCTCATTTTTTCCTTGAAATTAGTTTGAGTAAATCCGTATATTTGGAATCTGTTTTTAACCCGAGAGTCGGTAGCTCAGTTGGTAGAGCAACGCCCTTTTAAGGCGTGGGTCGTGGGTTCGATCCCCTCCCGACTCACAATATGCAATGAAACTCTCTCTAAGCCTCTGCTGGTTGATAGCCTCAGAGGCTTTTTTTGTATAATTCAAAGTAAAACGGTTAAAGAATCTTGGAATGTAACTACCGTTAACTTTCGTTGAATGTGATACATATTTATTCCAACTTTAGTTGATTTCACTTAATCTGATTCTATGCCCGAAAACAAGAAGCAGCAAAACCCGAACAAAAACGATCAAAAAAAGAATAAAGGATTTCAGGGGCCTGGCGGCAAACATCAGTATACCTTTTACTGGATTGTCTTAGCAGCACTGTTTGGCTTTTGGTTATTCAGCTCCCAAAGCGGTGGACTTTTCGGAGGTCCTCCTACTATTGATTACAGTGAATTTCGTAATCAGATCACCTCTGAAAATGTCAAAAAAGTCGTTATTCAAGGTGATCAAGTTAGCGGCGATCTTAAAGAAGCGACACAACTCAAGGCTTCGGAGAACGATACTACCCACTATCAAAGTTTTAATACCTATCTGCCCTCTTTTGGGGATGATAAACTGATGAGCATGCTTGAAGAGCATGAGGTGACCGTTGAAACAAGACCCAAAAGTGATTTCAACTGGTGGACGGTCTTACTTTGGGGGTTGCCACTTATCTTTCTCATTATGATCGGCTTCCAATTCTTCCGGCAAATGCGCATGCAGGGACAGAATATGTTTAAAATCGGTGAAAGCAAGGCCAAACTACAGGATGCAGAAAAGGTCAAAACAACCTTTGATGATGTAGCGGGTCTTGAAGGTGCCAAAACCGAATTGCAGGAAGTAGTCAGCTTTTTAAAGAATCCAGATAAATTTGATTCACTGGGTGGCGAAATTCCGCGTGGCTTACTCATGGTAGGCCCTCCCGGTACCGGTAAAACGCTACTGGCTCGTGCAGTAGCCGGCGAAGCAGGAGTACCATTTTTTACGATTACCGGCTCCGACTTTATGGAGATGTTTGTTGGTGTGGGGGCCAAGCGTGTTCGTGATATGTTCAACAAAGCAAAAGAGAAAGAACCGGCCATTATCTTTATTGATGAGATTGATTCCATTGGACGTAAACGTGGCGCCGGACTTGGTGGTGGACATGATGAACGCGAACAAACGCTCAACCAACTGCTTTCGGAGCTCGACGGTTTTGAAAAAAACGAAGGCGTTGTAGTGATGGCTGCAACCAACCGTCCTGATATTTTGGACAAAGCGTTGCTGCGCCCTGGCCGCTTCGATCGCCAGATTACCGTACATCTACCCACACAGGAACATCGGGAGCAAATTCTGGAAATCCACGCCCAAAACAAGAAAGTTTCGGACGATGTGGATCTTAAAGAAATTGCTCGTTCGACTCCCGGATTTAGCGGTGCTGATTTGCAGAATCTTCTTAACGAAGCAGCACTTATTGCGGCACGTTACAAACGTAAAGCCATTGAGCAACAAGATATTGATCAAGCCCGTGACAAAGTAATGATGGGACTCAAGCGTGAAGGTATTAGACTTACCGATCACGAAAAAAGATTGTTAGCCTACCACGAGGCCGGACATGCTATTGTCGCAGCCACGTTACCTAACACCGATCCCATCCATAAAGTAACGGTCATACCACGCGGTAAGGCAATGGGTGTGACCATGCAAATGCCGGATAAAGAAAAGTATTTATACGAGAAAAAGTATATGCTCGACCGTATGGCCGTGATGATGGGAGGGCGTGCTGCCGAGAATCTCATCTTTGATACCTCTACCAGTGGAGCTGAAAACGATCTCAAACAAATCAGGAAACTGGCCCGTAAGATGGTACTCGATTGGGGGATGAGTGATAAATTTAACAACATTGCCTTTGGCAGTCAGCGCGAACAAGTATTCCTGGGTGAACAAATGGGCAGCTCCAAAGAGTACAGTGAAAATACGGCCCGGGAAGTAGATGAGGAAGTTCTTAGAATCCTCAAAGAGGCATATGACCGTGCCATAACAACCATTACCGAACACAGAGATATTCTGGACAAGCTTGCTGATGAACTTATCGAACACGAAGAAGTATCCGGCAAGAAAGTCATGGAATGGTTAAATGGATCGTTGGAGGATGGTACTTCCAATCTGGAGGAAGATCAAAACAACGATATCACTTCTGAACCGGAGAAAGATGGATCTTCTGATGAGAAAACTACAGAGGAGGATCAAGAAACCTCTTCACCAACGAAAACCTCTAAAAAACCTAATCGTAGTAATGAAGAAGAGGAGTAACAACCGTACTTACTTCCTCTTTTTTGAATGCTTTTGATTCTCAATGCATTAAGTAATGGTGTAACCATCATTACTTAATGTATCATAAAGCTACAGTACTATGACGACGTATAAAGTAATTTTTGAGAGTGGCGTTACCGTAGATATTGAGGCCGGATCTATTGAGCTAAATGACGTACTCGACAAGGTAGAAATTAAGGATGACAATGGGAAAGAGATGGAAGAAGTATACCTGAACTTTGAGGATATCTCTGCAATTATTCCAAAATAAATCAAACCATACACTCCTTATCCCTCCCCTTCCAAAAATGCATCTGTAGGTATTAATCTAATATTTTCATAACCTTATAGATAATAGATGTTTATACCATAATTTAAATTTTCGAGGGGGTCATATGCTTAAAGAGTTTAAAGAGTTTGCTATCAAGGGAAGTGTGGTAGATATGGCAGTGGGTATTATAATTGGCGCTGCCTTTACCAGCGTAGTTCAATCTTTGGTAAAAGATATACTAATGCCTCCATTAGGGTTATTGATGGGCGGGGTTGATTTCTCAGAACTTTTTGTTGTATTGAAGGAAGGAAGTATTCCACCTCCTTATGCTACCATATCTTCTGCCCAAGAAGTCGGTGCCGTCACCTTAAATTACGGAGTATTTATAAATGCAGCTATAAGCTTTCTGATCGTTTCCTTCGCTGTCTTTGTTTTGATTCGATACATCAATAAACTCAAAAGGCCCGAAGAAAAACCTGAGCCTGTAGCCCCATCCATAAAAAAATGCTCATTCTGTTTTTCGGATATTCCTGTAAAAGCTACACGCTGCCCCCATTGTACTGCGGAATTGGAAGCATAACCTTATAACCTTATTCTATAATTCTCCGGTTATGTAAGAAGATTAAATTATATAAACACTGCAACAATTACCGTGTACAACACAGCACCAATGCCTGCAGCCATAAGAGCCAACGGAATCTGTGTTTTGACGTGATCCATCAAATCGCTGCCGGTGGCCAGCGACGAAAGAATCGTCGTATCAGAAATAGGCGAACACTGATCGCCGAATACACTGCCGCCGACTACAGCTCCAAAACAAAGCGTGATAAAAAAGGGATCAGGCAGTATGGTCCAGGCCAGCGGCATCGCTACCGGAAATACGAC
>NZ_JBPOEA010000015.1:0-73445 GCF_052060035.1 Fodinibius sp. SL11
GAGGAGATACCGAATTTAGCCTGTTCAATTCAGATGATTTCTCCACGTCGTATCCTGTTGAATTCAGTATTTTCAGCGATCCCCCAGCCGAAACCTTTCGAAGCCAAATATTGACTAATTTGCAAAATGATTCTGTTGGTGTGGTTTATGCGACCACCGATGAATTTGAGCAAACCCGGGCTGAGTGGGAAGAAAACAACACTTTTTGGCGATCAATATTTGCCGCCCTCAGCTTTATACTGATTTTGTCTATTCTTTTTATCGCTGCCGAAAACCTTTCGCTTTGGCAAGCCCTATTGGCACAACTCCTCTTTATATCTGTAGGATGGGCAATTTTCTGGCATACAAGTTTACTATCATACTGGATACTTTCTATCTCTTCATCCGGCAATACGGAGTGGATTAATTTAGTTACCAACTTAAGCACTGCTTTTACAAATGCTGCCTTTGCACTTATCGGTTCGTGGGTAGTCTCTCGAAAGCTGCAGGAATACAAGCACGAACTCAAAGCTGATTGGTATTTAAGTATCATCAGTTTAGCCAGCACTTTTGGTGTTGTTAATGCTTTGGCTATTCTCAGTTTCTTTAAAATGCTTTTTCAGGCAGCCAATGATGCTGGTGTTGCTATTCTCGACCTGCGCATTTTTCCTGATCCCGGAACCATTATATTATACCTGATTCTTGGGTTTTCAACCTTAGCGGCCGGAAATATATTGGTTGTCTTAAATCGCATGTTATTTCGATTTTCCAGGGAGCACCTAAAGCTTACCTCTTCCGTTTTATCAGCCAGTTTTTTGGTCAGCCTATTTATTGCCCAACTGTTTATTCCCGAACGGCTTATCTTTAGCTGGATATTCTACAGCAGCATTATGGGATTTATCATTGTGTTGACTATTGCTATTGCTTATGAAAAAGCCCCAAGTCTGCTATCCCATACATCCCGCCTGCGGAAAGTCATTATTGGGTCCTTTCTAATTGCTATTGTCTGTTTACCAGCATTATATCAGGCGGCATTCATCAATATCGATGATAAACTTTGGCAGCGGGCATCAAGCTATGCCCAAGAAGAGGATCATGTTGCAGAACGCCTGACCCGTAACTTACTTGTCAGGCTCGAAGAAAGTTTTCAGGGTATTACCTCAAAAGATCTACAGGAAAACCGATCTAATTTACAAACGCGCTTTACCCAAACAATACGAGATTATATTTCGCCCAGGAGTAATACCTACTCATTAAACCTTCAACTTGTTACCTCCTCAGGAGAACTGATTGGCGATTACGCTACTGACCTCAACTCTCCCAACTGGGTAACTACATATAACATATCTACGCTGCAGGTTGTTACCGAAATTGAACAAATCAACAAGTCCACTATTCGGCCCGTCGTTCAATTGCCTCAACTGATCAATCAGCAAAAATACCGCACCTTCTATCGTGGATGGATACCCATTTTTGGGATTTCTGATCAAGAACCTATTGCATGGATTCTGTGCTCGGTGTACCAAGAACGTCCGGAGTATAGCAAGCCTCTGCGCACAGTTATCTCCAGGCTCACCTTTGATGACTTAAACACCGATTATTTATTGCAAAGGTTCCAAAACGGCAAACTTGTTAATTCGGTACAGCAAGGATTTACCAACCATTTTCCAAAGTATCGCACCTTGGATCAAAATCAAATTGAGACCTTACAAAATGATACCCTGATCTATGTAACCGACCAAACGGATACCTTTTCATATCGAACGTTATTTTGGAATGTATCTCAAAATAATATTATCAAAGCCAGCACGACGCTACCCGGTTACAGAATCATACTGTTTTCCTTTTTCCGTTTCAGTTTTTTCCTCTTGTTGATTGGAGGAGCTGTGTTACTTATTAGACCAATATTGCCAAGATTTACCTTCCGGCTTCTCGGTTCCAATGTTCGTTTTCAAGATCGCCTTATCGACAGCTTTCTGCTGGCAACGCTAATCTTTCTGGGATTCCTGATCGCCTCATCTCATTACGCAATCAAACAACAAAACCGTGATATTGTACGCCAAGAACTTGTGGATAAACTTCAACGACTATCAAACTCCATTGAATCAAACCAAGTCATCCGCAATAAAAGTCAACTCGGCCCTTCCTTTTCGTTGGATTCTCTAACGACTACCCTTGATGTAGACGCCAGCTTTTATACTGGACGAACGGTAACAGAAACCACGGCTCCACAGATTTACCAACAGCATCTATTGCCCGCAGCATTGCCGTACGATATTTATCACCAATTACATAACAGAGATCGTCAAGATGCTTATTCCAACGTTCAACTGGCCGGACAAAATTTACTTATAGGTTATCGCTCCATCTTGAATAATCAAAATATGCCGATTGCTACAATTGCAATACCCACGTTTTTGGAATCCCCCAAATACAACCAGCAACTGCTTGAAACTATTAGCTATCTTATTCTTGTCTACCTGTTTGTCTTTGGATTATTTATCATAGGATCAACTTTTATCTCAAAGCAACTCACACGTCCCTTGGTTTACATTCAACGTGGCTTAAATAAAATATCGGGAGGTAATCTGGATACTACCATTCCCGTAACCAGTGATGATGAAATCGGGAACCTTGCAGAAGCCTACAACAACATGGTATCGCGACTTAAAAAACTGCAAAAAGAGTTAGCTGCAGCCGAACGCGAAGCCGCCTGGAAAGAGATGGCACAGCAGGTTGCTCATGAGATCAAAAACCCACTAACCCCTATGAAGTTGAACGTTCAACATCTGGAACGTCAGCTTAAAAGTGATAGCCAAAACCCCGAAGAGCTCAAGAAAAAAGTACAACAAATTACTGCCAACCTGATCGAGCAAATTCAGTCGCTAAATAATATCGCTTCTGATTTTTCCAAATTTTCTCAACCCTTAACTGAAGATTTTCAAGAAGTAGATTTAAAAACCATTATAGCATCGGTTGCCAAGCTCTACGAACATGACGAAAAAGTTACCATCAAGCAGCAAGTTCCAAAACATCCGGTAAAAATTCAGGGCATTGCTGATGAGCTCAAACGTGTTATCATCAACCTGGTAAAAAATGCATACGAGGCAATGCCGGATAAAGGCGGGGAGATTGCACTGAAGCTTTATCCTCATAAGCAAAATATATTTATCGAAGTGGAAGACAACGGTAGCGGTATCGCCGAGGAGGATCGCCCTAATATTTTTGTACCTAACTTCTCAACCAAATCCAGCGGCACCGGACTGGGACTGGCCATCTGTAAAAAGATTATTGAGGCACATGAAGGTAGCATCAGCTTTGCCTCAGTCGAAGAGGAAGGAACTACTTTTGTAATTAAGTTGCCACAGAAATAACATTCGTTCTTGACTTACTTTTCCCTCTCTTTTTTTGTACCATACGCGATTCCCTAAAAACAGAATTATCTTCTTTCTGTAGCACTCCATTCACCAATGCTTTCGTATCTAAAATCAGAAAAACACAACCTGCGTAAGGAAGCCGGCATTACGCTCAAGATCGGCCTGCCGGTAATTATCGCCCAGCTGCTGCAGATGTCAATGAACTTTGTGGATACGGTGATGGCTGGCAATCTTTCGGCTCAGGATTTAGCTGCTGTAGCAGTGGGCGGTGCGGTATTTATGCCCTTTATGATGTTGGCCGCCGGTACGCTTATGGCTCTCACTCCGATCGTGGCCCAACACATAGGCGGGCGAAATTTTAATGAAATTGGCGTCAATGTCCGCCAGGGACTCTGGCTCTGCCTGATGCTGGCCATTCCCATTTTCTTTCTGATTCGCAATCTCGAGTTTGTCATGCACTTTCTGGATGTGACGCCCAAGATCATTCCGCTCGCACAAGGGTATCTCGATGCTATTTCGTGGGGCGTTTTTGGCGTCTGTGGATATATGGCACTCCGCTTTTTCAACGAAGGGATGTCGGTTACACGTCCCGCTATGTATTTTGCCCTTATAGGTGTTTTTGTAAACGTTGGTGCCAACTACGTACTGATGTACGGCCATCTCGGCTTCCCTGAGCTGGGCGCTGTGGGCTGCGGATATGCCTCTTCCCTCGTAGGTTATGTGATGTTTCTGGGGATGCTCCTATTCACGATGAACCACAAACCGTACAGTCGTTTCCAAATCTTTTCAACCTGGCGGCTGCCGGAATGGACATACCTGAAAGAACTACTGCAGGTTGGTATTCCCATCGGGCTCAGCTCCACCATGGAAGTGACCATGTTTGCCTTGGTCAGTTTGCTGATGGGATCACTAAGCACTGTGGCAGTAGCCGGGCACCAAGTAGCTATTAATTTTTCGGCGATGACTTTTATGGTGCCATTTGGCTTATCAACCGCTATTACCACCCGTGTGGGCAACGCCATTGGCAAGGGATCAATGAGCGAGGCACGCCGCCGCGGATATCTGGGTATCACCATGGCTACCTTTTTCATGAGCATCACCGCTGTCATTATGTACCTGTTCCCCGAACTCATTACCAGCATGTATACCCAAGACGCCGACGTACAGCAAGTGGCAGTTAGCCTGTTATATATGGCTGCTATTTTTCAAATTTCTGACGGACTGCAAGTCAGCGGCTACGGTGCCCTGCGGGGACTCAAAGACACCACGGTTCCCATGGTGGTCAACTTTATTGCTTATTGGATGGTGGGGCTGCCTCTTGGGTACTACCTGGGGCTCATTCAAAACATTGGCCCCCAGGGGTTATGGATGGGACTCATTGCCGGACTCACTATTGCTGCCATTCTTCACAACATTCGATTTTACAAACTCACGAAAAATAAGTCCTAATTAGGAATTCGGAATTTTTACCACAAAATTAGGGTATTATAGAGTACATACTCTAACCTTTTAATTTAGCGGTAGATGCCAGCTTACATTCAAAATATTTCTACGGTAGTTCCTGAGCGATCGTATGACCAGACCTTTCTGCGTGATCGCATGAAAGAATATATCAGCAACAAAGATATTACACAGCGCATTATCCATCGCATTTATTCAAATTCGGGAATTAATAAACGTCACACCGTTATTCCGGATTTTAATGCGAACGGCGATCCGCGGTTTTTCTTTCAGGAAAATGGCACCCTAAACGTGCCTTCTACCGGAGCCCGCAATGAACTTTACACCCAGAAAGCCAAAGAGCTTTTTGTGGAAACGGCTCGTCAAACGATCGAAGAAACTCCATCCGTAAATCGTGATGACATCACACACGTTATTACCGTTTCTTGCACGGGATTTTTTGCTCCCGAACCTGCATTCGAAATTATTCAGAAACTGGGATTACCAACATCCACGCAACGTTATCATCTGGGCTTTATGGGATGTTTTGCCGCTTTCCCTGCCATGAAAATGGCCAAGTCTTTTTGTGAATCACATCCCAATGCTAAGGTGTTAATCGTTTGCCTGGAATTATGCAGCATTCATCTACAACCGTCAGAATCAACCGACAACTTGATATCAGCATCCGTTTTTGCCGATGGGGCCGCCGGCCTAATTATCACCAAAGACAAACCACATGAAACTAACAGCTATGAACTGACGAACTTTGCCACTGCCATTGCCCAGGAAAGTGAAAAAGATATGGCCTGGACGATCGGAGATACGGGATTTGACATGGTGCTGTCTACCTATGTCCCTGATATTATAAAAGCGAATCTTAAACAGTCTATTGCGCCCTTGTTAACAGATTATCAACTGACTATTGACGATATTAAGCATTGGGCCTTGCACCCTGGTGGACGTGCAATTTTGGATAAGGTTCAGGACAACTTCAACATCGCTAACGAGCAGCTATCCCCATCCCGACAAGTACTTGCTAATTATGGCAATATGAGTAGTGCTACTATCCTGTTTGTACTAAAAGAACTGTTAAATCGTCCCTCTTCTGAGGCACAAGAATCTGTGTTGGCAATGGCTTTTGGCCCGGGATTAACAATAGAAAGCGGACTGCTTCAAAAAATCCAGCCAACGTAATGCCCCTGTTTTTATCACAGCGAGATACCGAAAGCTGCGAACGGATGGATAACCCAGATTGCGATCCGGATGAACTCCGGAATACCTACCGCCATTTTGGCCGAGTCAATAACTTGATTTCTCAATGGGATTACATTTATGACACAAAAATCCGTCCTCATCTTCAACATAACACCCGTAATTCACTTCTGGATATCGGATTTGGCGGCGGAGATATTCCCCTGAAGTTAGCTAAACGAGCAGAACAAGATGGGTTCAACCTTTCAATAACGGCCATCGATCCCGATCCACGAGCAATACAATTTATACAAACACTTAAACCACCCTCGAATATTGAATTCTTGCAGTGTGAACTTTCAGAATTGGATCCGGCAACACAGCAATTCGATTTCGTTCTATCAAACCATTTAATTCATCATTTGAATGAACAAGAACTTTTATCCATACTGCAACAAGCAAAAAAATTATGCTCAAAATCGGTTCTCTTTAATGACCTTCGGCGAAGTGACTGGGCATACCTTTTATTTAATATTTTCTCGCGACCTATTTTTCGAAGCTCTTTTATAACCGAGGATGGCCTAACCTCTATTAAACGGAGCTACACAAAAAAAGAATTGGAAGCGATTGTCCCGCAAGATTGGGATATACAAAACCTCTTTCCCTTTCGACTATTGCTAACATACGATCATGCGTAACTTTTCTGAACCATATCCGATAGCCGTTGTGGGTGGCGGGCCGGTAGGACTTTACTTGGGACTCTGCCTTGAACAAGTCGGCATTTCATACATTGTTCTTGAACAACGATCTGCTCCTCGTCCCGGATCTCGATCGCTGGGCATTCATCCCGTTTCGCTGGAACTATTCGACGAATTAGGCCTTGCCGACAACTTCATCCGCAATGGAATCAAGATTCAACAAGGACATGCTTTTACCAATAACAAGAAATTAGGCTCACTATCTTTCGAAGATTGTCCGCTCCCCTTCAACTTTATTTTGGCACTACCCCAGCATCGTACTGAATCGCTTCTCGAAAAAGCATTGACCGAACGCAATCCCGACAGCCTGATACGTAATGCAGAAGTCACCGCTATTACTGAACATAATCAAAAAATAGAGATTACTTTTAAAAGGAATGGAAGTACAAATACTATAGAATCAGCATATCTGGTTGGCTGCGACGGTAAAAACAGCTTGGTTCGCAAACATGCCGGTATTTCTTTTAAAGGCCAACCTTATCCCGATACCTACATCATGGGCGACTTCCCCGATAACAGTGATTTTGGTTCTGATGCAGCGATCTTTCTATGTAATGAAGGACTTATCGAATCTTTCCCCTTACCTGATGATCGGCGACGTTGGGTTGTTAAAACGGCTGAATACATTAATGATGTAACACCGGAACAGTTAACATCGAAAGTTTTACATAGAATTGGTCATACGATAGATGACACTCAAACTTCTATGCTCAGCAGTTTTGGCGTTCAAAAACTGGTTGCCCAACCCATAGTGAAAGATCGTGTTATTTTAGCAGGAGATGCCGCTCATGTTATAAGCCCTATAGGAGGCCAGGGTATGAATTTAGGTTGGCTTGATGCACAGGATTTAGCAGATACACTAACACAGATATTCAAGAACGATTTTCAAGCCCGATCAATCCTGAATCAATATCAAAAGCGAAGAGAACATGCCGTAAAAAATGCAATTCGAAGAGCAGAAATGAACATGAAATTAGGCAGGGCGACAAAATCTCCTTTTTGGCGAAATAGATTAATTTCATTAATGCTAAAAGCTCCACTATCGCAACTTATGGCAAACATTTTTACAATGCGCGGCATTGAGCGATGGCTAATTTAAGTGATGTTGTTCTTATTTATCAAAACGAATTAAAAAGGTTGTTCCTTCCTCTCGCTCAATATCGATATCGGCTTCAAGGCGGCGAATGAGTACATCAATCAACCACCCACCAACCGATCCCGATTCGGTAAATGAAAAATCCTCTCCAATACCAGTACCATTATCCGAAACCTTCAACTCAATGACTTTATCCTCAGTTTCATTAATTTCAATGACAATGCGGGGCTCATTAGATTCCTCGTCAAAAGCATGTTTATAACAATTTACTATTAATTCGTTAAGTAACAATCCACAGCTCATAGCCCGATCCGTATCCAAAGAAACCTCTTTGGACTTTACTTTTATTTTTACCTTTTGCGAAACATGGGAAAGGATGTTTGAAATTTTCTTTGATAACCGCTCGACATATAACTTCAGTTTAATCTCATTACCCGGCTCATTGTTATATAAAAAATCATGCACTTCCGTCATTGATTTAATACGTGCAGTCGTCTTTTGCAACACTTCTTTGGCTCCCTCATCGTCAATATCCGATAACTCCAATTCAATGAGGGCTGTTATAGTAGATAAATTATTTTTTAGCCGGTGATGAACCTCCGTCAGCATTAAGTCGCGCTCTTCAAGCTTCTTTTGCATATCCTGTAGTTCCCTACATCGTTCGATAGACAGTGCCAAATGATCAGCCAGTGCCTCAAAAACAGGGATATCCCGATCAGTAAAATCGCCATCGCGTCTGTTTATCGCCTGTAGTACTCCAATTATTTTTCCATGACTATTTTTAAGCGGCACGCAGATGATATTGTCGGTGGTAAAGTTTGGAGATATATCACCGCCAAACAGCTCGCTTTGGGCTACCTCGTTGGAATAAAATGGTTTCTCATTTTTGACGACCCAACCACCAATGCCTACCCCCTTATTAATTCTCTGCCCTTTGATCTCTTTTTTTACCGGACCGGTAGGCATACTTATAATTAATTCTCCGGTACCTTCATCCAGGAGCATTAATGAACTGGCTTCGGTGTTCATCACGTTTTGCACTACTTCAATACTCTCTTGCAATACAGTCCGGAGTTTAACCGCCTTACTAACACTGTTAACATTCTTTAGCAAAACTTGAAGACTATTAGTCGTTATATCATCATGTGAAATTTTGTCAGCTATATCATCTCTATTAGATAATACCATTTTAACCTCAAAAGCCGATTTGCCTGATTTGTTTAACTCTCTTGTCTTTATCTATTTAATATATTTTTAGATCATTTAAAAATATATAGAAAAATTATAGCCGGATATCAATAAAAAAGCCCGACCTCAAAAAGAAGTCGGGCTTAATGAACTAATGTTCAATATTAGTTTGCCAAATTCTACTCTGCTTGTTCAGATTGGTAGTAATCTCGCAGAACGTAATGCAAAATACCGCCATTGCGATAGTAATCTACCTCAACAGGAGTATCAATGCGGCAAACGGTTTCGAAAGAAATCGTTTCACCATCTTCTTTTTTGGCATCCACTTTCACCATTTGTTGGGCTTTGAGCTCATCATCCAAGTGGATATTAAATTCTTCCGAGCCATCCAATCCAAGAGTATCTGCTGATTCTCCATCTTTAAACTGCAATGGCAAAACGCCCATACCTACCAAGTTGGATCGGTGGATGCGTTCATAAGAAGTCGCAATTACGGCTTCAACACCAAGTAGAATAGTACCTTTGGCAGCCCAATCCCGGGATGATCCCGTTCCGTACTGTTTGCCAGCCAGTGCCACCAGTGGCGTATCGTTTTCTTTGTATCTCATGGCCGCATCAAAGATCGTAGTGATCTCATCTTCGGGGAAGTACTTAGTGTAACCGCCTTCTTTACCCGGCGCCAGCTGATTCTTAAATCGCACGTTTGCAAATGTTCCGCGCGTCATTACGCGATCATTGCCACGTCGTGATCCATATGAGTTGAAATCTTTCTGCTCAACACCGTGCTCAATCAGATACTTACCAGCAGGACTGTTTTTCGGGATAGTTCCCGCCGGAGAAATATGATCCGTTGTAATAGAATCGCCCACTTTAACCAGGGCCCGTGCTCCATTAATGGAGGTAATAGGATCGGGATTTTCTCCCATATCCATAAAGAACGGCGGCTCCTGAATGTAGGTTGATTCATCTTTCCACTCATAGAGCTCTCCGCCGCCAACGGGAATCTCATCCCACTCTTCAGATTTGAAAATATCGCCATATTGTTTTTCAAACAGCTCCGGACGAATGGCACTGTCTAAGTGTTCGGCAATCTCTTCGGATGTTGGCCAGATATCTTTCAGATATACATCATTGCCGTCTTTATCTTTGCCCAACGGCTCATGTTCTAAATCAATATCCACCGTACCGGCCAGTGCATAAGCAACAACCAATGGCGGTGAAGCCAGATAGTTCGCTTTTACATAGGGATGTATACGACCTTCAAAGTTTCTGTTACCAGAAAGCACACCGGCCACAATCAAATCGCCTTCTTTTACTGCATTTTCAACAGCTTGAGGCAACGGACCTGAGTTACCGATACAGGTTGTACATCCATATCCAACGAGATTAAAGCCAAGACTATCCATATAATCAGTAAGTCCGGCTTCTTCGAGATAATCCGTAACGACCCGAGAGCCCGGAGCCAACGACGTTTTCACATAAGGAGGAACTTTCAATCCTTTTTCGAACGCTTTCTTCGCTACAATTCCGGCTCCCAGCATAACGCTTGGGTTCGAAGTATTGGTACAGGATGTAATGGCAGCAATCACCACATCGCCATGCTTCATTTCGATCTCCTGACCGTTTTTAAACGTCCCTTTGTTCGCCAGCTTTTCCTGCTCCAAATTAAAACCCATAGTCGGGTCATCGCTGGTCAGGCTACTCTCGAACGTTTTCTTCATGTTAGGCAATGCAATTCGATCGTGTGGCAACTTCGGCCCTGCAAGTGATGTTTCCACTTCGCCAAGATCCAATTCCAACGTATCCGTAAATTCGGGATCGGGCGTATCATCTGTACGATACAAACCCTGCTCTTTCATGTAACTCTCAACCATTTCCACATGCTCGGGATCACGTCCGGTTCGACGCATATAGCGCATGGCTTCATCATCCATTGGGAAGAAGCCCATGGTTGCCCCGTATTCCGGAGACATATTCGCAATCGTTGCACGATCGGGCAGACTCATGTTGCTAAGCCCATCGCCATAAAATTCTACAAACTTACCCACAACACCATGCTTTCTAAGCATCTGGGTAACTGTTAGGGTCAAGTCCGTTGCTGTAATACCTTCGCGCAACTTACCGGTCAGCTTCATACCCACAACTTCGGGCACCAACATATAAATAGGCTGCCCCAGCATGGCTGCTTCGGCTTCAATACCACCAACGCCCCAACCGAGAATACCAAGACCATTAATCATCGTTGTGTGTGAATCGGTACCCACCAGCGTATCGGGATAAACAACAGTAGTCCCATCCTCTTCTTTTCGACTAAAGGCTCCTTTCGCAAGATACTCGAGATTAACCTGATGGACGATCCCACGTCCCGGAGGAACGACCCTAAAATTATCAAATGCTTTTTGTCCCCATTTCAGGAACTCATATCGTTCACGGTTCCGCTCAAATTCTTTTTCCACATTATGCATAAAAGCATACTCCTGACCGAACTCATCAACCTGTACCGAGTGGTCGATAACCAGATCTACCGGTACTTGTGGATTTATGGACGTGGCATTTCCACCCATGCGTTCCATAGCAGAACGCAACGCAGCCAAATCAACAATAGCCGGCACGCCGGTAAAATCCTGCAACACAACCCGCGATGGTTTAAAAGGAATTTCGCCCTGGGGATTTTTGGCATTATAATTAGCCAATACCTCTACATCATCTTCGTTAAAGACATAGCCGTCATATTCTCTGAGTACCGCTTCCAGTAATACGCGAATGGTAAATGGAAGCTTGCTGATATTTCCATACCCCATCTCTTCAAGTTTTTTCAAACTATACAGGTGTGCTTCGCCACTGCCTGTATCAAAAGGGGTCTTTGTCTGCAAAAATTTATTCTCTTTACTCATGGTCCTTGATTGTCCTTTTTAAACTTGGCTTAACCTGTTTTATCAGGCTTATTTTTATGTAAGAAAGATACAATTAATTTTTAAGAATATCTTATCTTAAACCCCGGAAATTTCAACTCCTGCCCCTATTCGGACTGTTATTATTTCTATAAAAAGATCCGTTCAATTCGGTTTCAAAAATATTCATAACTTCACCGTTGCAAATGGATCTAAATAAGCCTATTTTTCGAGACTTCACATAAAAGCAATTATAAACAAGTTTTAACCGTGGATACTAACAGTTACAAGACCTACTCCCCAAAAGCGAGTGATATCGAAAAGAATTGGGTTCTTGTTGATGCCGAAGACCAAGCGCTCGGAAGAGTTGCTTCTAAGGTTGCTTCCTTATTGAGAGGAAAGCACAAACCTAACTTCGCTCCGCATATGGACACCGGTGACAATGTTGTTGTAATTAATGCCAGTAAAGTTACATTGAGCGGCAACAAATTACAGCAGAAAGAATATTTCCGTTATACCGGCCATCCTGGCGGCGAACGTTTTACTTCAGCTGAAGAAATGCTGGATCACAATCCAACATTGGTTATCAAAAAAGCCGTGAAAGGAATGTTGCCAAAAAACAAGTTAGGCGACAAACTTATGACCAATATTAGGGTTTATGCCGGTCCGGTTCATGAACAAGAAGCACAACAACCAGAAAAAATCGAGCTTTAATCACGAATGGAACAGAAAAACTTCATCGGAAGAAGAAAAACTTCTACTGCGCGACTCTATATTCAACCAGGTTCAGGTGAGTTTGTTGTAAACAAACGACCTCTGGATGAATATTTTTGCACTCAAGCACATCGTAATATTGCCAAGCTTCCGCTTGACGTTACCGAATCTGACGGACAGTTTGATATCTTGGTAAACGTAAGTGGCGGTGGCATTACCGGCCAATCCGGCGCCATCCAACATGCTTTGGCTCGCGCTCTTGACGATCATAATGAAGAGTGGCACGATGTCTTGAAAGCACATGATCTACTAACACGTGACGATCGTATGGTAGAGCGTAAAAAATACGGTCAACCTGGTGCTCGTAAAAAGTTCCAGTTCTCCAAGCGTTAATAGATCGCGCTTATATATTTTCTTTTTCCAGACACACAAAATTCAATCACACATATGCAGCTACTCAGTGCGCCGAGTGTCTCAACAGCTGTTGGGATTAGCGCCGGGGATGACCTGCATAGAGGATTAACTCAAAAATAAATCTAACCTATGCCTACTACACCTGACTTAGAAGAACTGTTAAAATCCGGTGCCCATTTTGGTCACCTTACCCGCCGATGGAATCCCAAAATGAAGGAATTTATCTTCATGGAACGCAATGGGATTCATATCATCGACCTCAAAAAGACACAGAAATTTTTCCAGGAAGCACTGGATGAAGTTACCAAGCTTGCCCGTGCAGGAAAAGATATCCTTTTTGTTGGTACTAAGAAGCAAGCCCAAGATATCGTAAGAACAGAGGCTATTCGATGTGGAATGCCTTATGTTACTCACCGTTGGTTAGGAGGAATGATGACCAACTTCAGCACCGTTAAAAAGAGCATCTCTCGCATGGAAGAGATTGACCGTATGAGTAAAGACGGTACGTTTGAAGAGCTTACCAAAAAGGAAGCTCTCATGCTTGAGCGTGAGTATGAAAAGCTTGAAAACACCTTGGGCGGTATCGCCAATATGGGGCATCTCCCGGGTGCAATTTTTGTTGTCGATACAACCAAAGAGGATATTGCCGTAAACGAAGCGGTTAAACTTAATATCCCTCTTATTGCCATGGTTGATACCAACAGTGATCCCGATACTCCGGATTACATTATTCCCTGCAACGATGATTCTGCTCGCAGTATACAGCTTGTCACTTCTAAAATTGCCGATGCTATTATTGAAGGCAACGCCGAGCGCGAAGCACAAAGTGAAGAGCAGCTTTATGATCAAGCTGCTGAAGAAGCGCGTAAAGCCGAAGAGCAACAAGTAAAAGAGAAAACCAAAGCTACGGGCAAACGTCGCAAACGTCGTAAAAAGAAGGATTCCAACGATGACTCTTCGAGCGAAGAAGAGTAATAAGCGGCACTATTCGTTTTAACTTAGAACAACAATTTAAATAGCGTACCTCGAACAATGAGTATTTCTGCAAAAGACGTAAAAGAACTACGCGAACAAACAGGGGCCGGCATGATGGATTGCAAAAAGGCCCTTCAGGAAGCTGACGGTGATTTTGAAAAAGCCACTGAAATCCTGCGTAAGAAGGGACAAAAACTTTCTGAAAAACGTGCTGATCGTGAAGCCAACCAAGGACTAATCGTAACACGTGTAAGCGATGACGGAAGCAAAGCCGCAGCACTCGAAATAAACTGTGAAACAGATTTTGTTGCTCGTAATGATGATTTCCAAAATCGGGCACAGCAGTTTTTAGATATCGTATTTAAAAACCAAATAAATTCAGTCGATGAACTGCTCGACATTGAACATGATGGACTTTCTGTTGCCGACCACGTAAAAGATATGGTAGGTAAAATCGGTGAGAAAATTAAAATTAACCGTGTGGTCTTTGCTGAAACGGATGGATTCTACATCTCATACATCCATCCCGGCAACCAGCTTGGCGTATTAGTTGAATTTGAAGGTAATGTCGAAGATCCCGAAGTGGGCAAAGATGTTGCTATGCAGATTGCAGCAATGAATCCGCTGGCGGTAACACGTGAGGGCGTTGACAGCTCAGTTGTTGAAAAAGAACTTGAGATCGCCAAAGAACAACTTCTTGAAGAAGGTAAGTCAGAAGAAATTGCCGAAAAAGCATCGCAAGGTAAATTGCGGCGTTTCTATGAAGAACGGGTTCTTCTGGAACAGAAGTTCGTAAAAGACAACAGTGTCTCCGTTAAAGAGTATCTCGAAAATAACGATACACCGCTGGTCAAGTCGTTCCACCGACTCCAACTCGGCGATGACTCGTAATCATTTTGATTCGCAAAAAAGGCTACCAATTCGGTAGCCTTTTTTTTATGCTTAAGAGATATGTAATATTGATCAAATCACTTTTAAAAAGACCGTCAATTCAATAATTAACACAGGGTAAAACGTGGACAGCAAATATCATCGAATTCTATTAAAAGTAAGCGGAGAAGCACTTTTAGGTGAACAGGGACACGGCATTGATGGAGATATTCTTACCCAGTACTCCGAGGAGATTAAATCTATACATGATGAAGGATTTGAAGTTTCTGTTGTTGTGGGAGGCGGAAATATTTTTCGGGGTGTAAAAGGCGCCACTGAAGGTATGGACCGCGTACAAGGTGATTATATGGGTATGCTTGCCACTATGATCAATAGCATGGCCCTGCAAGACTCCCTGGAACGAATGGGCGTGCAAACACGGCTCATGTCAGCCATCAGAATGGAAGAAATTGCCGAACCCTATATTCGTCGACGAGCTACCCGGCACCTCGAAAAAGGACGTGTGGTTATTTTTGGTGCAGGTACCGGCAATCCTTACTTCACAACCGATACGGCTGCTTCGCTGCGTGCTATCGAAATTGAGGCCGATGTTATTCTCAAGGGTACCCGTGTTGACGGTATTTTTGATTCTGATCCGGAAATCAACCCTGATGCTAAAAAGTTTCCTACCATTACTGGCGAAGAGGTTCTAAATCGACAGTTGGAGATCATGGATCTTACAGCTTTTACCCTCTGTCGTGAAAACAAAACACCGATTATTGTCTTTGATATGAATAAAGTTGGAAACCTGAAAAAAGTATTGCGTGAAGATGCTTCCGTGGGATCAAAGGTGGTTTGGGAAGATTCGTAGATTTCTTAAATTCATTTTGATTAAATAACAGCATCATCAAAAAAGAATTAAACAACCCGCGAATATTATGATACCACCAGAGTTAGAGCCCGTTATCAAATCTGCCGACAAAAAAATGGATCAGGCTGTTGCACACTATAAAAAAGAATTGTCTCACATTCGGGCCGGCAAAGCTCAACCTTCGATACTTGATGGCGTCAAGGTTGAATATTATGGATCGCAAACCCCTTTGAACCAGTTGGCTAACGTCAGTGCGCCCGAAGCTCGTCTTCTTACTGTAGAACCATTTGACAAATCTGCCTTGGAAGATATCGAAAAGGCCATCATGTCTGCGGGACTTGGATTAAATCCCAATAATGACGGAAATATTATTCGGATACCGCTGCCCATTCTCTCTGAAGAACGCCGTAAGGAACTTGTGAAGCGAGTCAATGAACTTGCTGAAGAAGCGCGTATTTCTATCCGTAACACTCGTCGCGATGCTAATGATGAGGTTAAAAAGAAAGTACAGAAAGAATCACTGCCAGAAGATTCTCGTTATGAGGCGGAAGATGAAATTCAGCAATTAACCGATCAGCACACCGAAAAGGTTGAGAAGCTTTCTGAAAAGAAAGAAAAAGAAATTATGACCGTATAAACGGGACGGTTGCTTAGCAATAACAGCTTCACAATCGGGGAGTTTATTAACAAAGTGAAGGCTGTTATTCGAACTTTGCCATTTGAATTGTAATACATGTATATATCCGAACTTGAACTTCAGGGCTTCAAGAGTTTTGCCTACAAAACCAATGTCTCTTTTGATAAGGGCATAACAGCAATTGTGGGGCCTAACGGCTGCGGCAAATCCAATATCGTTGATGCCATGCGATGGGTACTTGGCGAACAGCGCCCTACCCTACTCCGCTCTTCAAGCATGTCGAACGTCATCTTTAACGGTACTGCTAAAAAGAATGCCTTGGGGATGGCAGAAGTTTACCTGACGTTCGTTAATAATAAAGGCCTTCTGCCTACTGAATATAACGAGGTTACCATTGGCCGACGCCTGTATCGATCAGGAGAAAGTGAATATCTAATCAACGGTACCACTTGCCGACTTAAAGATATTACAGATCTTTTCATGGACACCGGCATGAGCTCAGATGCCTATTCAGTAATTGAGCTCAAGATGGTCGAAGAAATTCTTAATGATAAAAACAACGACCGGCGACGGCTTTTTGAGGAAGCCGCCGGAGTTACCCGATATAAAGAAAAACGCAAAAAGACCTTCCGTAAACTCGACGAAACACAAGGCGACCTGCAGCGCGTTGAGGACATTCTGGTTGAGGTTCGAAAGAAAACAAATTCACTCGAAAAACAGGCAGAAAAAGCTCAAAAAGCGAAGAAATTCAAAAAGGAATTAGAACACCTCGATAAAGCACTTAATAAGCACGAGTACCTCAAAATAAAAGAAGAGCTTGAGCCGCTTAAAGAACGCATTGATAATGCAGACAAAGAGAAAAAGGAGATCATTGCCAAGGCGGAAAAACTTGAAGAAGAAGCAGAAAAAGCACGCAAAACATTAAATGAAAAAGAGCGACAACAGTCTGAAGCTCAACGAAGGGTTAGTCAGCTCCATTCTAAAATTCGGGACAACGAGACTACTCTCGAAATCACCCGGGAAAAGATTACGAATGAGGAAAGCGTAATTGAGCAGTACACCAGCGACATTGAGCAAAGTGAAAAAGACCTGGAAGATCTCCGGGAAGCTTTTCAGAGCAGTAAAAAGAAACTGGCTTCTTTTGATGACGACCTTGAAAAAGCAGAAAAGAATCTCAAGGAATCAAAGGAACGTTATGCTGATATTCAGCAGCAATATAACGCAGAGCAAGAAAAGCTAAATCAGCTCGAAAAAGACTTTTCGGAGGCCAACCAAGATCTCAATGACCTGCAGACCAAACGCATCAAAATTGAATCCCGGCTTGAGAATACCGAAGGGGATTTGGTTCGCATCCGCGAAGAAATTGAAGATCTCGAAGATGAGATTATGAACTTTCGCGGGGAAAAAAAGCTGGCCGCTGAAAAGCTTGAAAAGGCAATTGCAGAACGTGATCAGTGGCAGGAGAATTTGCAATCCGCACGAGAACAACGTGAGGAATTGAGCGAACAACAGAATACGCTCAAAGATCAGATCCGAAGTCACCAAAGCAAGCTCGATTCGGTACAATCTGAGATCGAACTCCTGCAGGATATTGCAAGCTCTAATGAGGCTTTTCCAAGCAGTGTCCAGTTTCTACTTGATAATTATGCAAATCAGTTCAAGCAGTTAGATGTGGTCTCGAATCTGCTTTCCACGGATGAAAAACATGCTGTTGCTCTTGAAGCAGTACTGGCGGATGCACTGAATTACATTGTTGTCGATACCCTTGATGATGCCCGAAAAGCTGCAAAACTTCTTAAAGAAAATGACAAGGGACGAGCTACCTTTATTCCGCTCGGTCAACTTTCCGATTCTTATGAAACGATTTCCGGAGGCCTTGCCAGTGAGGTTGAGACAGAACCTAAATTCAGTGCATTAAAAGAATTACTTTTGGGCAATGTCCGCGTTTTTGATTCTATTGATGAGGCCTACTCTTCACTTGAGAGCAGTGGTCAAACCGGGGTAACGCTTGGCGGTGAGGTAATCACCAATACACAGTTTTTAAAGAGTGGGAGCAAAAGCAAAAATGCCGGTATTCGTGTTGGATTAAAAGATAAAATTGCCAAGCTGGAAGACAAGGCCAGCTCTATCAGTAGCAAAATTCAGTCCTCCGAAGATCAACTCGAAGAAGTCCAGCAGAAATATGAAGCTATTGATCTGAATGAACTTGAGCAAAAGCTCAAAGAGAAAGAGCAGCAAGTTCGCCAAGTCGAAAATAATATTAACAGCTTTGAGCACAAGATTGAGATTTATCAGAAAAATATTGGGGAGCTCAAAAATCGACGCGAATCACTAATCAGCAATGAAGATTCCTCCCAACAGCAGTTAGATGACCTACAACCCAAACAGAAAGAATTACAACAAAGATTAAAAGACCTTCACGAGCAGCAGGAAGCAAAGAAACAGACCCTTCAGGAACTGGATGAAGAGCGTTCAATTGCCCAAAGTCGATACAATGATGCGCAGTTAAAGCATCAGGATCTGAAAAACAAGGTTCAAAACCACGAGCGGGACATCAAACGGGCCCAAGAAGGCATCAAGAACCTGAAGAAACGACTTAAAATTCGCTCGGAGAAGACCGAAGAAGCCAAGGAACGTATCAGTAAGTACCAATCGGCCATCGAGCAGCTTGAAGACGAGCTCAGCACCCTTAAGGAGAAAAAACAGAAGGCTGACAAGCAACTGGAACAGGCCGAAGAAGCTTCAGGCAAACAGCGGGGACGTATTAATGAAATTGAGAAAGATCTTAAGGAAGTCCGTCGGCGCAAGGAAGTAAACATGGAGCTCGTCCATCACTTGGCCATGTCGAAAGAAAAGTATGAAATGCAGATTGAGAATCTTTCCGATCACATCTGGGAAACCTATGGCATATTGATGGATCAGATTGATAAGGAACTGCCCGAAGATACCGAGCCCGACGAAGCCAAAGAACGTATTGCCTGGCTGCGACAAAAACTCAATAAAATCGGGGAAGTCAATCCACTGGCTATTGAGGAGTATGAGGAAGAAAAAGAGCGACTCGATTTTTACGAAGAACAGGTTGGCGATCTACATAAAGCTGCTGAAGAACTACAGGAAACAATTGACGAGATTAATAAAACAGCTATTGAACGGTTTAACAAAACTTTTGAAAAGATCAGGGTTAATTTTCAAAAGGTATTCCACACGCTCTTTAACGAGGATGATTATTGCGACCTTGTCATTGATGAAGAAGCTGAAGATCCGCTTGATGCCAGTATTGAAATAAAGGCCAATCCCAAAGGCAAACGCCCTTCTACTATTAACCAACTTTCCGGTGGGGAAAAAACGCTTACAGCCATTGCCCTGCTCTTTGCCATATATCTGGTTAAGCCTTCTCCCTTCTGCGTTCTTGATGAGGTTGATGCCCCGCTGGACGACGCCAACATCGAACGTTTTGCGGATATGATTCGCAATTTCAGCGAAGAAACCCAGTTCATCATCATTACCCATAACAAAAAGACGATGAGCAAGGCTGAGATGATGTACGGCGTAACCATGCCCGAAACAGGAATAAGCAGGCTGGTAGGTGTCAAGATGGATGAAGTTGCTGAAGTTTAGGTAATCAACCAGTAACAGCGGACTAATTTTTTACCCTATCACTACCCTTTGGAAATCGTGATCGAAAGCCCCCATTTTACTGTTATTCTTTGTGATGTTTCGCGCTGTGCTCCGTATATTTGGAAACTAAATTAAATCCAGCAAATAATTATGGCTCGCAAGAAATTCAATATCCCGGACATTTATCAATCTCCTATCATCCGAAAGGTTAAAGATGCCAACAAGGTGATGGACCCTACCAAGAAAGATCTTGAACCGAGCGTGCTCGATTTTGGCCCTGTTCGCTTTTTTGTACCACGGCATTTTGGGTTTTGCTATGGAGTAGAAAATGCGATTGACATTGCATACGATACCGTTGAAAATTATCCTGAGAAAAATATTTATCTACTCAGCGAGATGATTCATAATCCCACAGTAAATGAGGATCTGCAAGCACGGGGCGTAAAATTTCTTTTCGAAACGGATGGCACAGAACTCATTCCCATAGAGTCTCTGAATGAAGATGATATTGTGATTGTTCCCGCTTTTGGGACGACCATTGAAATTCAACAAAAGCTAAAAAAACAAGGGATTGATCCCTATGAATATAACACCACGTGCCCTTTTGTAGAGAAAGTATGGCGACGAGGCAAACAGCTCGGCAAAAAAGGATATTCGCTGGTAATCCACGGCAAACATCGTCATGAAGAAACAAGAGCCACCTTTTCGCACAGTGCCGACCACTCGGAATGCGTAGTCGTTTTAAATCCGGAAGAAGCACAGATTTTAGCAGATATTATGACGGGTGATCGTCCCCAGTCTGACTTTGAAAAATATTTTGGGCATAAAAGCACCGATGGATTTGATCCACAGAAAGATCTGGAACACTTTGGAGTGATTAATCAAACCACTATGCTGGCCACCGAGACCGAAGAAGTAATGGAAATTCTCAAAGAAGCGGCTATCGAAAAATACGGGAAAGCTGATATCCTGGATCATTTTGCAGATACTTCTGACACCTTATGTTATGCTACCAACGAAAATCAGTCGGCAACGCTGGCACTGGCCGAAATGGATGCTGATCTGTCAATCGTCGTCGGGGGATATAACTCGTCGAATACAATGCACCTGGTAGAGATTTTAGAACAAACCTTTCCTACCTACCACGTTCGTGATGCTGAGGAAATCGAATCGCCCCAAAACATTCAACATTTTAATCAGTGGGATAAGGAGATCAAACAAACAGAAAACTGGCTATCCACTAAAGACCAGCCGGTGAACATTGCGATTACGTCGGGGGCCTCATGTCCTGATGTGTTAGTAGATGAAGTTATGCTGAAAATCCTGGATTATTTTGAGGATACCCGTACCGTAGAGGAGGTTATCAAACCATTCGAAGAAGAAATGGATGAAGTAGCCTGAATGAGGCGCTAATTTTCCAAAACAATAAAATAGGCGACATTCCGCGGTTGAAATGACCGCAGTTTGATGTGGTAGTTTTCGTTATTCTCCTCTATTTGCGGTGTTACAAAGCCCGTAGAATCTTCTAAGATTTGCTCATAACTTACATACGCATCAAAGGGATTTTCATCCTGAACATCCGCATACTCTTCAATCGGAACATCGTATTTAATTGTTATCGCAAGTGGACTGTAGCTTACCATACGACCCAGGGGCAGGTTGCGCGTGTTTATGTTTGCCTGCACCTCACCCTCAGTATATTCAACCACATCAGCCTCAACCATAACCTCCCTCTGTGATAAACTTATAAGCTCACTTGGTGATTCTAAGGGAACCGTTCGTGAGATATCCTTGGTAACATTGTTTATTTCTACCGGATCAGTAGCCCATTCTTTAATGCCCACAACAAGAGAAGCTGCCCCATCTATGGTTATGCTATCAGGATTTATCGTGAGTGAATCTAAAAACCCGTATTGCCCACTAAAATTGATATTCACAGCAGAATGCACCGGAACCCTTTTTGAGATCCTATCTTCCAATTGCACCGCCAAAATCCGTGGTTGTACACGCTGAATATTTACATTCAGCATCGCATTCATCTGTTGCTGTACTTGATCAAATAAATTTACCTCTGCGTTATTTACGTCAATATTTATGGCAGGCGGGTTATTATACAAGTTGATCAACTTCCATCCTTCTCCGGTTACACTTACTGTAGCAGTACCGGGCAGATCTTTGACCAGTGCTTTATCAGCGGGAACAGCTCCAAGCTGAATGGGTAATTCAATATTTAATGTATAATCCCTGCTTAAATTCACCATCAGCCATAACGCCAATGCTAAAATAAAAGCAACTAAAAAAACAATGATACGTTCCCGACCAAAGCCGGCAATTTCATCCTCGTTTGATTTTTGCAGGAGCGACTCCCAGCCTGCCAGTAACTTCTCTTTATATTCCTCAATTTTTGATTTTTCCATAAATAATTGTCAGATCAATCGATCATATTTGAGCACCCAGAAATAGTCAAATATATATTATGAGCGCACAACAATCTCTTTAATAATTTTTTCATCCACCTGGTCATTCAGTTTTTTAGCTATACTATAACGCTTCATATGAATTTCTTGCCGCCATGCAGGGTTTTTAACATGAACCACTAAATTACCGTGTTCAAAATGGATATTTTCTGTCTGCTCCGCAATACGCTCACCTACGGTCTGTTCCCACAATGATAAAATCATTCCCCGCTTTAACCTTTTGCGATGCGGATAGGTATCTAAAAAATCCTTTAGCGCTTCCTTCAGGGATTTCGGCGAATTTGATTTATATCGTCCCATAACTGTTACTATTGATCAGGGAGTTACAACAGAAATCTGTCCTTGCTCCACTTTGTATTTTTTATTCTGTTCACCGTCAAAAGTTATGTAATCATCAAAAGGGATAGGATTTGCCGCCGTCACAAAGGTCTGTCCGGCATGTTTTATAAGTGCATTCAACAACACTTCGGTACGCTGAGCATCCAGATCACCAAAAACATCATCCAATAAAAATATCGGCAAATCATCCAGTTCATCTGAAAAATACAAAAGCTGGGCCAGTTTCAAAGCAAGCGCAAACAGCCGGTGCTGGCCCTGGGAGCCAAACTTACGCAGTTCAAAGTCATCAAGATAAAAAACGATCTCATCGCGGTGCGGACCAATAAGCGTCAATTCCCGTTCAAGTTCGTGATCCTGCTCTTTCTCAAGCTCTGCCTGGTAACGCTCCCTTACCGTTTCCTCCTCCTCAGAAGGCTCACAAAACGTTTGATATTCCAAATGGGGTTCGTGCCGCATGCCTGAAATTACTTCGTACTCCTTCGCCAGATAATCCTGAAATTTATTCAAAACTTCGGTGCGTTTCGCTACAATGCGTGACCCGTATTCCATCAGCTGTACATTCCAGGGTTCAAGATAAGCCAGCAACACCTCGCGGCTTCCCCGAAACTCCTGAAGTAATTTATTACGCTGCTTGCGGGCTTTTCTGAAATCAAGCAAGTCTTGCAAGTAGGCCGGTGAAATCTGGCTGATAAACGAATCAATAAATGACCGGCGCTGTTTGGGTCCTTCACTGGTCAATTTTTTATCGGATGGCGAGAGCACCACCACGGGAACCATCCCAATCAAATCAGACAGACGATCGAGCGGACTTTCGTTGACAAAAATCTTCTTTCCTTCTCCACGGGAATAGGAGCATCCCACATCAAAGCTGGAACGTATATTACCCTCAAAATGCCCCTTGATCATAAAAAAAGTCGAATCTTGATTTACCACATACATATCACTGCTGGATACAAAACTGCGGCTCATACACAGGTAATGAATTGCATCAATAAGGTTGGTTTTTCCTGCCCCGTTTTGACCAATAATCACATTCATATGCGGTGCCCACTCAACCATGGTTTCTTCATGATTACGAAAATTTTGCAGTCGTAAATTCGTGATCTTCATTGGCACCTGTAATCAACTAAAAAATAGCGCGAGCAAATACCCGCGCTATTATAACCTTATTACGTAATGTAGCACTCTTTAAAATCCAAAAGCATCACTGCCCATGAAGATGGCATTTTCGCCCAGTTGCTCTTCGATTCGCAATAACTGATTATACTTCGCAATACGATCAGTCCGACTCATAGAACCCGTTTTTATCTGTCCGGCATTGGTTGCCACAGCCAGGTCGGCAATAGTCGTATCCTCTGTTTCACCGGATCGATGAGAAATTACTGCTGTATAATCATTCTTATGGGCCATCTCAATGGCATCAAGTGTCTCGGTAAGCGTGCCAATTTGATTGACTTTGATGAGAATAGAGTTAGCCACGCCCTGCTTTATTCCCCGAGCCAACCGTTCAGTATTGGTCACAAAAAGATCATCCCCAACAAGCTGAACTTTATCTCCAAGCGCATCGGTTAACTTCTTCCAACCGTCCCAGTCGTTTTCATCCAACGCATCTTCAATAGATACAATGGGATATTTATCCACCCATTTGCTCCAGAATTCAACCATTTCTTCACTGCTTCGCTCGCTACCATCACTCCATCGAAATTCATAAACGCCTTTATCAGCGTTATAAAATTCTGCGGTAGCAGGATCGAGCGCAATGACTACTTCATCGCCCGGTATATAACCAGCCTTTTCGATCGCATTTAAAATAACTTCTACCGCTTCCTCATTGGAATCCAAATCCGGTGCAAACCCACCTTCATCACCAACAGATGTATTATAATTTTTATCTTTTAACACTTTCTTCAAGTGATGAAATATTTCTGATCCCATACGAACAGCTTCGGAAAAAGATTGGGCACCGCTTGGCATGATCATAAATTCCTGCAGGTCCACATTATTATCAGCATGCGACCCCCCGTTAATAATATTCATCATCGGCAATGGCAGCACCTTGGCATTAACACCTCCAATGTAACGCCATAATGGTAAATTGAGAGCATTTGAAGCTGCATCAGCAGCAGCAAGCGATACGCCTAAAATAGCGTTGGCGCCTAAATTTCCTTTGTTTTCGGTGCCGTCAATTTCGAGGAGGGTATTATCAATCTCTACCTGATTAAAGACCTCATACCCACGCAGTTCATTGGCAATCACCGTATTTACATTTTCGACGGCCTTTGTAACTCCTTTTCCCAAATAATGAGCCGAGTCTGTATCGCGAAGCTCAACTGCTTCATGCTCTCCCGTTGAAGCACCTGATGGTACCGCAGCACGTCCCACTATATCATTCGTTAAAACCACATCAACTTCTACTGTGGGATTTCCTCTTGAGTCAATGATTTGCCGGCCAATAACTTCTTCAATAAAACTCATTATAATATCTCATTAATTGTGGTGATCAATTGTGGATAAAGGTACAAGGTTTTTATCTACTGATAAAGAGAAAAGAGCGAAGAATGGACGCCAACAGATGAACTATAGAAATTGGTTCAAGGCATAAGATGCAAGCTTTCCCTATACTTCTATGCTGCATTTTTATATCCAAACGCTTTTCTACCACATACCGCCAAAGGTAAATTTGATCTGTGGGGTGCCAAAGTATTTTTGGGCATCGAAGAATTTAACTCTTGATTCAAAAATCGGTTCACCGTCAGCATTATACTGGGTAGGCTTGTAGGGCTCCATAATTTGCAAACCCTCATTGAAATAATAGAAGAAATATCCAAACTCAATGGTGGTTCGCGATTTAAATTTACTCCCTAAATCGACACCTAACTTAATCGCACCACTGTATCCCCATTTGGTTTCGCCGTCACTCCAACCGGTAAAGAAATCGTTTACCCGCTCGACCGGGTATAAAAAACCGTTGGGGCCTACCTGGAAATCACGAAAACCATTCGGCTCACCGTATGCCGGTACCACTGAATCACTAACATAGGGATACGTGAATGCCAAAGCCGGTCCTCCAGCGGCACTTACAAAAAAGCGCATATTGTCCTGGATATGACGGGCAAAAAGTCGCTGTTTTACCCCCAATAGAAAGGGAAACCCTAAAGCGCGTTTATATTTGTTGGGGATAATTTGTTGTCCCGTCAAGAAACTTTGGAAATTTTGCTCACTTGCATCTCTAATCCCGGTAATGCCTGTACGGAATGTAATTTCTGTATAAGGGGCTACGGCCCGGCTATAGGTTCCTCCTATACCAAATCCGAAATTATTAACAAACACATCAAAACCCAACCCATTCTTATATCCTTCTGTTAACGGTGTTTTTGGCTGAGACTTTTCTACTACCTCTGGTTCTTCTATCTGGGCAATAGCCGTGCTACTTAACACCATCAATAAAAGTGTTAAAACCAGAACTGGAAACTTTTTCTTTATCATATCATTTCTCATTTAATAACTGCTGCTAAGTTATACTCCTACAAAATTTAAACGTATTATGATAACAATCGTTCAATCAAAAAATTATGCGAATATTTGATAGCTATAAATAAATATACGTTAACCTACAAACAAATTTGACTCTGAGTATATAAAAACTTTTATTCAGGCTCTTTACAATCTATCAAACTACCAATAGAAGTTAACATATTATGGCTACTGTAAGCAAGTATCTTGTTTTTGGGCCAGCAGATACACTGCGTAGAATGCCCGAACAGCTCTTTAATGATATAGAGCCTAAATATTTGTACAAATATCAATCATCCGACAGTGGTGATGAAGTTCATGTTGCTGTTTATGAAGAATACGAAAAGCAGATAAACGCAAGCGTAACTCTTACCTGCATTATTGAGTTTACCGGTAAGCAAAATCGGTTCGAACTCAAAAAAACGGGTGGACGCATGGGATTTCGCGGTAGCTCGCTGGATGAAGAAAAACGCACCATTGATGACGAAGTTACTGACTTTATCTTAGATTTTGGCAAACGTTTTGGACTTACCGTTCAGCAAGAAAAAGAACAACAAGTGGAAGAAGACGAGTCGTAACTACTTCAATACCATAATATGAGCAAAAAGGTCGAGGAATGGACAGTCCTTTCCATGTTGGAATGGGCTACTGATTTTTTTGAGAAGAAAAATATTCCGGATCCTCGGCACAGCATTGAATGGTTATTGGCGGAGACGCTCAATGTAAAACGGCTGGATCTATACCTTAAGTTTGACCGGCCACTCTCCCCTCAAGAACTTGATACGCTGCGTCCAATGGTCAAGCGCCGGGCACAACATGAACCCCTGCAATATATTGTTGGGTTCACCGACTTTATGAATGCCCGGATTTTGGTCAATGAACAGGTGCTGATTCCCCGTATTGAAACAGAGCAACTTGTTGAGATTATTCTGGATGAACATCAGTCCCAAGAAGATCTCACGGTACTCGATATTGGAACCGGATCGGGCTGTATTCCCATTGCCTTAAAAATGGAACAGCCCGGCTGGGACATTTACGGAATTGATATTTCTGAAAAAGCACTTAACACTGCCCGGGAGAATGCAGAACAAAACGACGCTAATGTTTCCTTTTCAAAAGGTAATATTTTAGCTCCGGAGAGTATTACTGTTGCCTCCCCTCTTGACCTGATTGTATCTAACCCGCCTTATATACCCACAGAGGAAAAAGAGATCCTTGAGCCGCAAGTCAAAGACTATGAACCGACCGAAGCACTCTTCTTTGATGATCTTGAAAAAATGTATCGTAGCATCATTTCATTTGCTGGTGAAAAGCTAACCACAAATGGGCATCTTTATCTAGAGATACACGAAAATTACAGCCAACAAATTTTGGCTCTTTTCGACGGGCAAAAGTGGTCGGCTCGTATTGCAAACGACTATGACGATAAACCTCGTTTTATTATAGCCCAAAAGCATTAATTAGCAGATTCCTCTACCTAATCATCCCCTTTATCCCGGTTAAATATTTTGGACTATTTACTCCATAATATTTATGTGGATAACTTGTGGAAAACTTTTTTTGCCCGGCATTTGGGATATTACTTTTAGGTAAAATCATTGTTAGCGCAATATTATGTACTGTCAAGTAAAATTTGATAGAAATGTGTATAAAATACTAAGTCAATGCGACGCATGTATTTATATTGTTTAGAGCAATGTGGATAACTTTTGTACAGGCGGGTAATATTTTTTTGACATCTGTCTCCGAAATTATCATCTTCGTTTCACACAAAAATACGACAGCACTAAAAGTGTGTGGATAACTGTAGGGCATCCTGAGTAATAATTTTTAATTTAGAGGAGGTTAAGGGACGTTGAGTAATATTTCTTCCGAGACTGCGTGGGAGCAGTGCTTAGAAATTATAAAAGACAATATCAGCTACCAGAAGTTCAAGTCATGGTTCGAACCTATCGAGCCGGTAAAACTGGAAGAAAACACGCTTACCATACAAGTTCCCAGCCAGTTCTGGTACGAGTGGCTGGAGGAACACTATTATGGTATGTTACGATCTACTCTGGCCAAAGTGTTAGGTGAGGATGGCAAGCTTGAATACTCGGTAGTACTCGAAAAATCTGATGACAACGCCGACAACCGTTCTGTCCGCCTTCCCCAACGCCCCATGCCGCCCGAAAATAATCAGGGCCAAGAAGTTAAAGGATATTCAGAATATAGTCCGGGCAAAATAGAGAACCCTTTCGTTATTCCCGGCATCCAAAAAACTAAGATCGACTCAAACCTAAACTCCAGCTATGTGTTTGATCGATATATAGAAGGCGACTGTAACAGGCTGGCGCGGTCTGCAGCAATGGCTATCGGCGAAAATCCTGGCAGCAGCTCATTTAACCCGTTCTTTATTTATGGCGGTACCGGGCTTGGCAAAACACACCTCATTCAAAGTATTGGTAATAAAGTAAAGCAGGAACACGGAAATGAGCTTGCCGTACTCTATATCTCTTCCGAAAGTTTTACCAATGAATTTGTGCAGGCCATTCGAAATAATCGGGCCAGTGAATTTACAATGTTTTATCGGCAAATTGATGTACTGATTGTCGATGACATCCAATTCTTTAGCGGAAAGGAAAAAACCCAGGAAGAGTTTTTCCACATTTTCAATGCGCTTCACCAAGATGGTAAACAAATTATCCTGAGCAGTGACCGGGCTCCTCGTGAAATTCCAGATATTGAAGAACGCCTTATTTCGCGATTTAGCTGGGGACTCAGCGCCGACCTCCAAGTTCCGGAATATGAAACACGCTATGCCATCCTAGAACGCAAAGCTTCCGACAACGGTATTGAGCTCTCCCATCAAGTGCTTGAATTTATCGCGCATAACTTCAAATCAAACGTCCGCGACCTGGAAGGCGCCATCATTAAACTATTGGCTTTTGCTTCGCTGCAACATGTGGATGAGATTGAACCTCAGATGGCCAAACGGGTGCTTAAGGATATGATTCAGGAATCACAGACGACGATTTCTATTGAGCAGATCCAAGATTATGTATGCGATTATTTTGGCATTGATACCAACAAAGTACGCGAAAAAACGCGCAAGCAAGAAATTGTTGAAGCACGTCAAATTGCAATGTACCTTTCAAAGCAGTTTACCGACTCGAGTTTAAAAACCATTGGACTTCATTTTGGCGGACGCGATCACTCAACGGTTATTCATGCCATATCTACTGTTGAAGAACGCATGCAAACGACTGCAAAACACAAACGGATTGTCGAGGAATTGCATCAAAAAATAGAAGTGTCTACGCTGTAATTTATGGAAACCCTGACGCTTAAAAGTCTCCGCTTTAAAGGGTATCACGGATACTACGAAAAGGAGCGCCAACAGGGTAATGATTTTGAGGTCGATATCATCTTTTCGGCCGATTTACGCAAAGCGGGTGACTCCGATCAACTCGATGACACAATTGATTACCAAGAGGTGCTTAGTATCGTCAAAGAAGTAATGCATGGACCATCCCAAAAACTTATTGAAACACTGGCTAAACGAATTGGTGACCAACTTTTTGGGCAATTTTCGCAAGTTCAATCAATCGAAGTATCCGTGCGCAAGCTTCACCCTCCCCTGGACATAGAAACCGCATATTCTGAGATTACGATGCAATGGCAACGGTAGTTGTAGCACTGGGATCAAACGTAGGCGACCGGCATCAGCACTTGGCGGATGCCGCTAATTTTTTGGAAGAAGAATCAGAATATCCGCTGCAGAAATCATCTATCTATATAACCGAACCGGTTGGTCCCTCCACCCGGGATTTTTACAATGCCGTAGTTGTAATGACGACCAAAGAAAATCCCAAACCGTTAATTAAAAAATTCAAAGACTTTGAACAGCAACACGGGCGTAATGCGGATCAACCGAAATGGAGTGCCCGCACGATCGATCTCGATATTATTGCGTACGGCGACTTGGTGATTCAAACGGATAATCTTATCATTCCGCATCCGGAATATCAGAAACGACTTTTTGTGTTAACGCCTCTGGCAGAAGTTATACCCGACTGGAACGATCCCAAAAGTGGAAAATCTATAGCACAACTAACGTCCGCGGCGTCTGAGCTTAGACTTGAAAAAACAGACCTACGTTGGTAACCATGGAAAATGAGTTCGATTTTATTGCCATTGAAGGAGTCATTGGGGTGGGAAAAACATCCCTTGCAAAACTACTGACTGAACGTCATAATGCGCGCCTTGTCCTTGAACAGTTTGAAGAGAATCCCTTTTTAC
Organism: Fodinibius sp. SL11; assembly: GCF_052060035.1. NCBI lineage: Bacteria > Pseudomonadati > Balneolota > Balneolia > Balneolales > Balneolaceae > Fodinibius > Fodinibius sp. SL11. The sequence continues at coordinate 30,630 of NZ_JBPOEA010000015.1, forward strand.
CCAAGTTTTATAAAGATAGGGAGCGCTATGCCTTTCCCACTCAGATGTCATTTTTAGCCAGTCGTTTTCAGCAGCAGCAAGAGATGCTCAGCAAAGATCTGTTTCAACAGATGACCATCTCGGACTACATCTTTGAAAAAGATCGCATATTTGCACGGCTAAATTTAGAAGACGATGAGCTGGCATTATACGATTCTATCTTTAAAATTATGGCCGGGATTTCTGCACAGCCCGACCTTGTTATCTATCTGCAATCAAATGTTGATCGATTAATGCAAAATATCAGGGATCGAGATCGTGACTACGAGCGCGATATTTCCCGCTCATATTTGAAGGAACTCAGCGATGCCTACAATCATTTCTTTCATCATTACAATAAATCACCCCTGATGATCATTAATACATCAGAGATTGATTTCGTTAGTAACGAAAAACACTTAGATTATATAGAAGAACAAATTTTCAATCAGCCTATTCGCGGTAACACGCATATTCACATCACCGATTAGTAGCAATGATTTTTCGCACCCTTTTATTTTTTTTACTGATGTATCTTCTTATCAAAGTCATCAGTCGACTTTTTCTGCCTTCCAATTCAAAAAAGAAAAGCAGAAAGGGATCGAACTTTTTTTACCAGATGTATCAACAACAAAATCAGCAAAACCGCAAGTCACAATCCTCTAATACCTCTGACAAGCACTTTGATCAAATTGAAGAGGCCGAGTTTGAGGATATCACCGAAGAGGAAAAAACATCCTCAAAATCATCTGATTAACGCTTCAACATTCCTTATCTTTCGAGGCATTATTTAATTTACCGTTAACCACGAAAGCAGCTATTTCACATGAATTACGAAGATCAGCTTGAAGAAGGACTATCGCTACTGCACGAAGGCGACTTTGATCATGCACTGGATATTGCTCACCAGCTACAAAAAAAAGAGCCTGAATATTCTGATGGATTCCATCTGGAAGGCTTGGTATTTCAGAAGCTTAACCAGTGGGAAAAAAGTATTGAAGCGCTGGAAAAAGCCATTGACTTGGAAGAGGAAAACAGTGGCTACTATAACTTGCGTGGTTTTGCTAACATGCAACTCGAAAACCTTGACAAGGCCATAGAAGACTTCGACAAGGCGATAGACTTGGATGACTCTCCCGCTGCACACCGCAACAAGGTGCTGTATATGATCATGAATGGAGATGCCGGTAAAGCTAATGAGTACCTGCTTAATCGCATTAAACAAGATCCAAAAGATGTTGAAAATTGGATTTTGATGGGCGACCTTCTACAGCGCGCCGGACAGGACGAAAAAGCGCAGGGTTTTTATCAGCAGGCCAGCAAAATGGATCCGGATAATGAATATGTGAAAGAGCAGCTGGGCGGATAGAAACGCTGCAAATCCCGATAATTTTTGTTTCAAATTATCGGGATTTACCCCTATATTTGAGGCCTTGAAAATTTGATCTATGCCCTGGTGGCGGAATTGGTAGACGCGCTGGCTTGAGGGGTCAGTTCCCATTTCGGGAGTGCTAGTTCGACTCTAGTCCAGGGCACTCAAACCCTTGTAAGTCTTTGGCTTGCAAGGGTTTATTATTGTCCTAATCTTTATAAAATTTAGCTCCCTCCTTTTTTCATTTTCCGGAACTCAAAACCAATTAGCCGTATTTGATTTTTAAAATCCGATAAAAGAACCACTGGCTATTTGTTTCTGTGCCTCATACTATCTATATATAAATAAACTTTTCAACTAATCACTTCGGGGTGGACTTACTATGGAACGTACATACTCTTTCACGGAAACGGTTATTTGTGGACTTATCGCTACGTTTATGATGTCAATGCTTTCATTCTTATCGAGCGGTATTGGGCTTCCTGTTATTGATGTAGGATACATGCTTAAGGAAATTTTCAATCATATTCATGAACAGGAACCTTACAGCATTCTCTGGGGCAATGCAGCCTATTATATCGGTGGAATACTATTGGCTTTGATCTGGGTAGTTTTTCTGGATAACAGGGTCTCAGGCAATTGGTTGGTGCAGGGAATTATCTATGGTATTTTGATATCAATTGTGGCTGCCGTACTTGTTTCACCCGCAATATCTATGGCAGGTGGAGAATCATTTGGCATCTTTTATATTGATACTTGGTTCCCCGTGCTAAATATACTTGCAGGGTTAATTATGCACTTGGGTTATGGAATCACCTTATTGCTTTGTCTGGAGTATTCCGATCATTTCAGAACGGTATAATCCTACAACAAAGTTGTTGTATAAAATTTAATTCTGAGGCATTCAGTAAACGTTCGGATGTTCACCTGGCAAATAGATAATCGCATTAGGCTTGAGCTGTTAGAAGCTCGTCATGGAAAGGAGTTATTTCGGTTGACCGAACAGAATCGGAAATACCTTGGGCAATGGCTCCCGTGGGTAGAATCAGTTCAAGAACCCGAAGATACAGCTCAATTCATAAAAAAATCCCAGCAGCAGTGGATTGAAAATCAAAGTTTTCAGGCTGTTATTAATGCAGGTGATAAAGTTGCAGGAATTGTTGGACACCACAAAATAGATTGGCAAAACCAGAAAACTTCGCTGGGGTATTGGCTGGGTAAATCCTATCAGGGACGTGGAATTATGACGAAATGCTGTGCTGCCATAGTTCAACACGCTTTTAAAGTGCTGGATCTGCACCGCGTTGAAATTCATTGTGCCATTGACAATAAAAAGAGCCGGGCAATTCCTGAACGACTGGGATTCATTAAAGAAGTAATACAAAAGGAAGCCATTCAATTAAATGGTACGTTTAAAGACCTTGTAGTTTATCGGGCACTTTCTTCCGAATGGGAATGTGATATTTAGAAAACTGGATAAATGTATCAATTACCAGCCTATAGGGGACTCCACCTACATCCATTTTATCGGTAAACCGGGCGTCGTTATCATAAAAGACATTGATATCTAAATTTCTTTCCGAAACAAACGCCCTTACATCCTTAACCCAATCATTAAAGCCACTAAAATTGATACAGAGTATATCAAATCAATAAGCCGTATTTACCAGAGATCTTAAATGCCATGCCAAAAAGAATAAAGAGAACTATAAAAGTTTTCGCATAGCAACATAATTTCTGTTACAATTAATAAAGCTAATCATGGATCAAAAGCCATCCTTGGCTACATCTGTTTATCGCTTTAAACAAAAAATCATGAGCAAAATTGAATACAGTAAAACATTTGAAGTGATCTGGGCCGATATGGATCCCAATCGTCACATGCGTCACTCAGTATATAATGACTACGCCGCCCAAACACGTATCGCCATATTTCAGGATTTTGGATTACCCATTCAAGAAATTGCCAATATGAATTTAGGACCCATATTATTTCGGGAGGAAACTAAATTTTTAAAGGAGATTGGGCTATCAGAACAGATCACTGTAGACTGTAAACTAAAAACCATGCATAAGGATGGGTCACGCTGGACTTTTCTTCACCAAATATTCAAGCAGAATGGCAATAAAGCCGCCCAGATTATTGTGGAAGGCGCTTGGTTAGATCTGGAAAAAAGAAAACTATCGATGCCACCCCAAGCGCTGCTGGATGTCCTAAAGCAATTTCCGCGGGCAGAATCTTTTAACTGGCAAAATCAGTAATCAAGCTATGTCGACAATTAGTTGGGAACAATTTGAGCAGGTTGAGCTCAGAGTCGGGACCATTATAAGGGCAGAAGAGTTCCCGGAAGTAATCAATTCCGCTTATAAACTGTGGATAGATTTCGGAAAAGAAATTGGAATTAAAAAGAGTAGTGCTCAAATAACTGACCTGTATTCCACAGCTGATCTGATTGATAAACAAGTTATTGGTGTAATCAATTTTCCACCTAAACAGGTGGGGCCCTTTATGTCTGAATGTCTGATTACCGGCTTTCACAGAAATGACAACGTAGTGTTGGCAGTTCCTGATAAACGAATTGCGGATGGTAGCAAACTTTGCTAACCCTAAACTTCGGAATATATAATACTGTTATATATTCTAAATTAGGTTGAAATATGTTGTTATCCACTACAATAATCCCATGCGAATACTTGTCGTACTCATAATACTTTTTTCCGTAATGGGGATGATGCAAAAAGCTCGTGCTCAGACTGTTTTCGTATGGAATAAGATATCCGAAAAAGAATTCACGCTCTGGGCGAAAAATAACCTCCCTTGTCCTATACATATTAAGGCCGAACCCGACTCGATGGATATGGATTTCGCCCGCTTTCTACCCAAGGGTAACCAAGAAACTCTGATCCAATTGCCCATTGATTCTTTAAATTCTCCCAACGAGTTCAAGGGGCAAATTAGATATCATCTTACCCTTGGTAATCCTGACGCCAACCACGATCCAAACTACAAATATTTACTTCCTTTTCCCGAAGGCCAATCACATATGCTAATCCAGGGAAACAACTCGGCATTCACTCATGATTTACCAAGCTCAAATTATGCCTTCGATTTCGAGATGTCTGAAAATAGTCTGATTAGTGCTGCGCGTGGTGGTACCGTAGGATTTATAAGCGTCAACAATAAAAAGGGCGGAAATAATGAAAACTACCTGCAACACGCCAATAAGATCATGGTTTGTCATGACGATGGGACCGTTGCTGTATATGCTCATTTAAGGTATAAAGGAGCGATTGTAAATATTGGCGAACAGGTTTATGCCGGACAAATTATTGGCTTCAGCGGAAATACCGGATACTCTACTACCCCCCACCTTCACTTTGCAGTTCTGGCGGGATCAAAATCGATTCCCATCACATTCAAAAACCTGCCGGATACCCTTAAAAGTGGCTTATTTTACGAACAAAACCTGGGATTTTAATGTTAACAATGCCGATTGCTAAACTGTGATCCAATAAATCGGTCGAAAAAGTTATCTTTATAGCTTCATATTCGCTGATCTTTTCACATTATCATATATTTAGCCTCATTAAACTGCTTTATAACAAACGTATATGACAGGTCCAACGAAAAATAATTTTACTATCCTATGGACCTTACTCCTGATACTATTTTTGGGGATTCCTTTGGCAGGAATTGCTCAGCAAAATCAAGACACATCATTAACATCCTCTGCCAACGAAGAGATAAAGCTGGGGCTTGCATTAAGTGGAGGAGGTGCCAAGGGATTTGCCCATATTGGGGTACTCAAAGTGCTTGAGTCAGAAGGTATACCCATTCATATGGTCAGTGGCACCAGCATGGGATCAATCATAGGGTCATTATATGCTGTAGGATATTCTCCGGAAGAGATCGAAAAAATTGCGCTAACTACCAACTGGAATATTCTGTTAAACGACAGTTATGAGATTAATTCGCAGCAAGTTTCAAATAGTATTCTAAGAAGAGATACCTACCTTGTTACCTTGCCTTTTGGGGGGAGAAAAATATCACTACCTACCGGGCTCATTGACGGGCAGAACTTATCGATGTTGCTGTACCGTTTGATGCTCCCTTTTCATGACACCAGAGATTTCACAAACCTGCCGATCCCATTTTCTGCAGTGGCAACTAATTTGGCAACCGGGGAACCCCGCACATTTTCCAGCGGGTATCTGCCTGATGCGGTGCGGGCCAGTATTGCTATACCCAGCATTTTTAAACCGGTTAAAATTGATGGAGAAACATACATCGATGGTGGAGTGGCACGAAATATTCCCGTTGAAGACGTGCAAAATCTTGGCGCCGACTTTGTGATTGCCTCTGATGTTGGAGAACCCATCAGAAAGCTCGATAGCCTTAAAACCTTTGTTGATATCCTTTTTCAGTCGGTGGGATTTCATCAAATAGAGTCAGATAATATCCAAAAAGAAAAAACGGATATCTATATTCGCCCAAATATTAGTGAGTTTTCTACCTTCAGTTATGAAAAAACAACTGAAATTATTCGCCGCGGAGAAGAAGCTGCTCGTCAGGCGCTACCAAAAATCAAAAAAGCGCTGGATATACGTAAGACTGCACCCACAGGCTTTAGACCTATTAACAGAACAAGGCAAGATACCATCCTTGTCTCAGATATTACCTTCAAGAATCTATCTGGTTTAATTCAGCAGCAACAGGTTTTCTTAGCTTTAGATATACAGACTCCGGAAAAGCTCACCCTCTCCCAGCTGGAGCATAAGATAAATCGACTTTATGATTCAGGATTATTTAGCCAAATATCATACCGGCTGCAAAAGAATCACTCTGCCGGGGGCAACCAACTGGTCTTGGAATTCCAGCATAAAGAACAAGAATTTGTTGGGGTTAGCATGCGGTACGACAGCCAATATAAAGCAGCCTTATTATTTGGAGCCTCATTTACTGATAACTTTTTTTGGAATGACCGACTAACCGCTCAACTAAGAGCTGGGGAAATCTTAGAACTTGCTACAAATTATAGTATGCCCGTCAGTCTTGCTCCTCTTATTCATATACAAGGTGGACTTAAGGTTCAACGTTCTCCTATCAACTATTATGATCAGTATCAGGCCTTATCAAGTGTTGATGTAGAAAAGCTAACATTAACTTCATCAACTGACATAAAACTTTGGCAACGTGTACATCTTGAACTCGGTCTCAAAGCAGAACTTTATAATCTTAATGAGGCTATTGGGAATACCCTTGTATTTGGAAATACCAACTTTTTATTTAATCCCTTTTTAACCTTCAACTTAAACACGCTTAATCGTCCCTATTTCCCGACAAGAGGTCAATCTCTCCATTTAAATACTGAAATTTCGGATCCTGTTTGGGGAAGCTCATCAATCTTTTTTCAGACTTCGGGCAAATGGTTTTCCACCCTGCAGCTTATTGATGGAGTAAACCTTTCCAATGAACTGTTTGCAGGGTATTCCTCTACTACAGACTTGCCGCTCCACTACTATTACTATGCAGGAGGGTTATTCCAGAATCCCGTCTTTGAGTTAAAACAGATCCCTTTTATGGGACATCCTGCCCAACAGCTCCGAGCTGCAAATATTAAAGCACTCCGTTCTAAACTTCAGCTCAAACTAAATAAAACCATTTTTCTCAGTGGCGGTGTGAGTCTGGCTCATCTTTCCAATAATTGGACATTCAATCTGGATCAAGAACGGTTAGAAACGGGATATTCGCTTTCGATGGGCGCAAATTCGATCGTAGGGCCAATTGAAGTTGAACTCTCAACGCCAAGCCTTTCCGGCAGTTATGCCGTAAAGCTGAATATGGGGTATCATTTTTAAAAAATTAATGCCCGGAGTTTCATCCCCGGGCACAGACTAAAGATTACAGGTGACCAAAAACTTTAGTCCCTTCTAAAATCTGGTTCCGGTTCCGGCTTATTATCAAGTATTTCTTCAATACGCTCTATTATATCCGGTGTCATTTGATCCACCACATCAATAGCCTTCATATTTTGTTTTACCTGTTCCGGTTTTGAAGCTCCGGTAATGACCGTACTTACATTTTTATTTTTAAGACACCACGCCAAAGCAAAATGTGGCATGGGGATTCCCGCCCCATCTGCTACATCAGCCAACTTCTTCACCTTATTCAACTTCTGGCGTCCGCTCTCGGTCTCGAGCAGCTTTTCGCGCAACCAATCGTACTTCTCAAGCGATAGTCGACTGCCTTCAGGCACACCATCATTATACTTACCCGTCAGCAAACCACTGGCCAATGGACTCCAAATAGTAGTGCCTAAGCCGATCTCATCGTAAAGCGGAGTAAATTCTTTTTCGACCTTCTCACGGCGAAACATATTATACTGGGGTTGATCCATCAACGGTGGACGAAGGTGTTCTTGACGAGCAAAATCATAGGCCTGACGGATTTGTCGCGCCGACCATTCACTGGTTCCCCAGTAGAGTGCCTTCCCCTCTTTTATCATTTGATTCATGCCCCAAACGGTTTCTTCGATGGGTGTATGCTTGTCCGGACGGTGACAGAAAATAAGATCTACATAATCGGTTTGTAATCGTTGTAATGCAGCTTCAGTCCCTTCCTTGATATGCTTAAATGAGAGTCCCTGGTCATTGGGACCTTCGCCGCCCCAAAATATTTTTGTAGACAGTACCAAATCCGAGCGCTTCCACCCTGCTTTTTGGATGATATTACCCATCATAATTTCTGACTGACCTTCGGCGTAAACTTCAGCATTATCAAAAAAGTTAACGCCGGCATCATAGGCTTCTTTCATTGATTCATACGCCACGTCTTCATTGATCTGATCCCCAAACGTGACCCACGATCCAAATGACAGTGCAGAAACTTTAAGTCCTGATCGTCCTAAAAATCGATATTCCATAATAATTTTTTTGGCTCTTTAATAGTTACATTAATAGCGTTTTCTAACACATAACAAAAAGTTTTTCGGGATAAAATCGTTTAAATATTTCCCGATTCCCCAGTCACTTTTTAGGGGCGGAAATTGGTATTCATAGCACTTATATTACCAGCAGATTATAATGGTTTTTATATGCCAGAAAATCCTTCTTTGAAATAATTCAAGAACAGTACGCTTAATTATTTTCTATACTATTAATTTTCAATAATTAACTAACAGAATTTCTGTCATGGCAAAAAGTATGGCTCAAACGGTAGAAGAATACATTGAAGAACTTCCTGAATATCGCAGAGAACCCATTGAAGAGATACGGGAATTGATTCTCGAGAATCTCCCTGATGGCTATGAAGAGACTATTAATTGGGGAATGATAAGTTACGAAATCCCCCTCGAAAAATATCCTGATACCTATAATAATCAACCGCTCAATTATATAGGCTTAGCTGCACAAGAAAATCATAACGCACTTTACCTAATGTCGGTATATCAGGATGAGGAGCTCCAGGAGTGGTTAGAAGAGGAGTTTGAAAAAGCCGGTAAGAAAATGGACATGGGACGTTCTTGTCTACGCTTTAATATGGTAACCGACCTACCGCTGGAGGCTATTGCAACTATCATAAGTAAGCATACACCAGATGAGTTCATTGAAGCTTATGAAGAAATACGCAAGTAGACGTTTTAAACGCACTTGTATTTTTTATAAACGGTAGGCTTCTCTTTTGTGTTACAACGTGTACTTAAAATAGAGTCACCTATGAATACACAAAAAACACAGATTAACAACATAGCGGGGTTACTGTTTACAGCTGTTTCATTAGTTATACTTTCATCAGCTGTATTGCAGGCCCAACCCAATAATACCACTGATACCATGAACACAAAAACTATAGAAGAAGCAACCTTTGGCGCTGGTTGTTTCTGGTGTGTCGAAGCTGTTTTTGAAGAGGTTAAAGGGATAAAATCAGCCGTTGCAGGTTATGCCGGGGGCAAAATTCCCAATCCTACTTACCGACAGGTTTCATCGGGGCAAACCGGACACGCCGAAGTAGCACGCATTACTTACGATCCTTCTGTAATATCGTACGAACAGTTGCTTGAAGTATTTTGGCACACGCACAATCCCACAACCAAAAATCGGCAAGGCGCTGATGTGGGCCCCCAATATCGGTCGGTTATCTTTTATCACAACGATAAACAGAAAGAAATTGCAGAACAATCACTGCAAAAAACGGACAACTCTGATCTCTGGGAAGATCCCATTGTAACCGAAATTGAACCGCTCAAAAACTATTCGGCAGCTGAAAATTACCATCAAAACTATTATGAAAATAATCCCAATGCGGGATATTGCCAGGTAGTAATTGCACCCAAGCTTAAAAAATTCCGTAAGGATTTTTCACATCTGCTTAAAGAAAACGTACAGAAATAATCTCATCGGTCGTTATTTTAAGTTGAACGTATAGACTATTCTACTCCTCTTTCTTAATGGCAAAGCGAAGATTCAAATAGGTCCCATTTTCACTACCCATCTCGTATTCAGCTTCTAACTGTCGAGAAAAATTATCAATCAGACTCATTCCCAGTGTATCACTCACTTCCGGATCTAAATCATCGGGCAGACCTTTACCGTTATCACTTAATCGAGCATGAACCTGTTCGTTTTCCTCAGTTATCCGAATACTTATGGTGTTGTCTTTTTCGTTTGAACCCTTGAAGGCATGCTTAAACGAGTTGGTAACCACTTCGTTTACCAAGAGTGCAAAGGGTACTGCTTGTTTGATATCCAGCTCGATAGGTTCAATATCAATGTTAACTTCAACATCCTGATTGGAGCCGATGGTATCACGAATAGTCTCTACAAGATCACCTATGTAGGTATCACAAGAAATACTACCCAAGCTATCTGAATTATAGAGCTGCTCGTGAATAAGTGCCATCGTTTGAATACGGCGTTCACTCTCCTGCAACGTATCACGTATTAAGGGATCGTCCGACTCATACATCTGTAGCTGAAGCAATCCTGAAACAATCGCCAGGTTATTCTTAACCCTGTGATGTATTTCCTTCAACATCATCTTCTTTTCTTTTAGTGAACTGGAAATCTCCTGCTCATATTTTTTCTCTTCGGTAATGTCAATATACATCCCAAACCCGGCAATGGGTTCATCATCGATATAAACGGGTATAGCTGCTATAAATACGTCAATAAGATCACCGTCTTTGGTGAGGCGCTTAGCTTCTCTGTAAAAACTCTCGAAAGCATATTCCTTCAACGGCATTCGGGGCACTTCTCCCTGCTCGTCTTTCGGCACAATGAACTGGTCAACATCTTTACCCTTGAGCTCTTCCTTGCTAAATCCAAACATCTTTTCAAAACTCTCATTAGCATCCAGTACCTTATTTTCTGGGTCTACCATCACAATACCCGCCGGTGCTTTTAAAAACAGATTGCGGAAGAGTTTTTCACTTTTGCGAAGTTTTTCGCGTGCTTCTACCTGTTCAGACATATCGTGTCCTACCCCTAACAGAAACTCCTCACCGCTGGCATTGAATAACTTGCCCGTAAGGTAATATGGCTTTTTTTCGCCCTCTTTAGTTTTTAGGTAAGCCTCAATATCTGATTTACCCTTCTCAAATACCCTTTGAATTTCCGTTTCAATCAACTCATAATCTTCTTCACTAAAAAAGACATCAGGTGTTATCTGTTTCATCTCTTCATCAGTATACCCCATTTCATCCAACATATTTTGATTCCAGCGGCGATAATTACCCTCCTGATCAAACATATAGAATATACCGGGTAGACTTTCTAATAGCGCTTCATTAAAACGCTTCTCTTCAAGTAACTTCTGTTCAAATTCTTTTTGACTTGAAATATCAATACCGACACACAAAAAGTACATTTCACCTTTGAGCTCAATAAAATAACCCTGCCAAAAGAAGGGTATTATATTTCCTGATTTGGTAATTAAATCCAACTCTGATCCATCTCCCCTGTTACTCCGAACTCGATCAATAGCCTCTTCCATCTTTTCATGCTCACCGGGTGCAATCAGGTCATAAGCCGTTTTGGATTTTATCTCTTCACTTGAATATCCGGTATAACGTTCGGCATAACTATTCCACTCTACAAACTGCAGGCTTTGATCCATCAACAGATAAATGCTGGGCAAGCTGTCTAAAATTGTATCGATATAATTTCTCTGCTCAACCAATGATTTTTCTATTGCCTTTCGGTTCTCAAAGGCCCCGATATTGCGGGATACTGTTTGCAGCAGCGAAATTTCTTCCTCATTCCATTTCCTTCTTTTCTGCGTGTCAGCTAAGCCAATATACCCCTTCCATTCATCATCGATGGTAAGAGGAATAATCAAAATAGACTGCACCTGCTGATCTTCTAAAAAAGATCGATCCGGCTCTGGTAATTCATCAATAGAAGCATGCACCTTTTGTAGCGACGACAACTTCTCATGCAGCCATGGGACATCAGCATATTTAAATGTTCGATCCAGGTTTTTAACGGCAGGTTTTACCCCAGCCTTGGTAACCTCTGTTATCGGATCGAAATAAAGTTTACCGTCAATCTCTTTATTCTTATAAAGGAAAATTCGGTCAGCCTTGATGGCATCTTGAAGCAGTTCCAAACTCTTCTTTACGGCTTCAGAAGAGTTACTCTCCAGTAGTAATTTTGAACATTGAGAAATCACTTTCTGATATTCAAGACGCTTCTCTAATTTTTTTTCAGCCTCTTGACGTCGCCCAATCTCTTGCTTTAGCTCTTCCGTTTTATTCTCTTTGAGCGTTATTTCTGCTTTTTTACGATTGGTGATGTCTATAGAGGAACCATATATCAACTCCTTTCCATCACTGGTTTCTATAACTTTAATTTCATCACGCAACCAACTATAATCTCCCCCTTTGGTTTTAAAACGATACTCGTTTATAGCTGTCCCCCCCTCTTCAAGTACTTTTTGAAACTGAGCAAACACCTCTTCTTTATCATCCGGATGAATCCGATCCGACCAAGCGTTTTCGTGCTCATTAAGATAGGTGGGTGAAAATCCTAAAATATCTTCAGCATTTTGACTAACAGAAAGAATGGGAAAACCTGGAGTAGTAGCACAGGTGAATAAAATAACCGTTCCACTGCTAAAGAGCTCTTCAATGTCATCAGAAAAGCGAGAACCTTCCTTTTTTACCATTAGTTATTATTTATGCCCTAATACTATAGTTATAAACTATTAAAAAACGAACTACTTATTTTTACTTATATAAGTATTTAAAGGCTTTTTAGAAAATACAAATATGTATTAACACACATTAATTTAACAGCTTGTATAAGGATAAAACTTTAGGTAAATACAAATAAACGATCTTCCTCTATTTTAAGTTAAAATGATGAATCTTCAATCATGAACTAACCAACCGGGTTATGAAAATTATTTACTCTGCTTATATCAAGATATCGCTTGTGGCTGTAATGTCATTTTTCATATCAGCAACAGCTTTAGCACAAGAGCGTGGAAATGAAGAACCGCGAAAGAGTCCTAACGCAACGGTAAGTCAAACCATTGGCACAACCGACATTACCATCACCTATGGACGTCCCGCTGTCGATGATCGAACAATCTTTGGAGACTTGGTGCCTTACGGCGAAGTATGGAGAACAGGGGCCAATGAGTCTACGGCTTTGGTTCTCTCTGATGATGTAACTATTGAAGGTAATAAGCTGGAGGCCGGAACCTATTCACTCTATACGATTCCGGGCAAAGATGAATGGACGATAATCATTAACTCAAAGCTATCTTGGGGTACGCAGTACGACAAATCCAAAGATGTATTACGATTTACAACAGAACCTCAAAAGGCAGACTTTTCAGAGCGGCTGCTGTTCTATTTTGAAGATGTTTCTCAAGAATCAGCAACCGTGATATTACACTGGGATACAACCAAAGTACCCTTTACAATTAATATATAGCGCATTATTTCGACATCTAATCCTCTTAAATCATCAGTAAGTGGGGAAGCTTTACCTCACCACAGCCTACTAATATTATTCGTCTTTTTTTGGGGAGCCAATTTTATACTGGCCGAAATTGCTCTTGCCGAAATGTCTCCCATCTCATTTAGCGTATCACGCTTTGCGATGGGAGGCATTGCTATGTTTTTGGTAATGTACTTGCAATACCGCACCGCATGCAGCAAAACTTCGCACGAGGTTCCCTTTTTACCGAAAATAAAAAAAGAAGATTGGCCCCGCCTCTTGTTTGTCTCTGTAATTGGTGCTACGCTGGCCCCTTGGCTGGGCATTGAAGGATTAGGACTTACCCACGGCGCCCGTGCTTCGCTCTGGCTGGCACTCGGTCCTGCTATCAGTACCGGCATCGGCTATTTTTTTAGTACCGAGCAGATGGGAAAGTTTGGCTATGCAGGTGTGTTGCTTGCCGTGATTGGTACGGCTGTTTTAGCCTGGGACGGATTACGTCCGGAACAAGGGTACTGGCTGGGCGATCTCATCCTTATAGTGGCATTGGCCCTCACCGTTATCGAGTTACACGCTATAAAACCCTTGGCACGCGAATACGGGTCCGTCTCTATCGTTGCATTACGAACTGCTATTGGCGGGGCGTTATATATTCTTATCGCTACGCCTGATTTAATTGAAGTTACTTGGTTATCATTAGGACTCTGGACCTGGATTGCTATTATAGCCGGCGGAGCCATCGGGGTGGGAGTTGGACAATGGGTTAAGGTTCGAGCGTTAAAAATACTGGGACCGACTCAAGTGGTGCTCTATGGCAATATGGTACCTATCGCAGCCTTGGTAATTGCTTGGCTCAGCATCGGTGTGAATCCAAACATGATGGAAATTATTTCTGCGGTATTTATTATTACTGGCGCTATATTTATACAAGTGGTGGATAATGAAGCAGGAGCCACTCCAGAAGTCCAAAAAAAGAAGGAAGAAGATTTAACGTTCTTTGCTGAAACCAAACAGGAGAACTAAGAATTAATTGGTTGGACAAAATAAAAAAAGACGGGCCTGCCGACCCGCCTTTTCACTAATCATCTAAACCATAACTATCTATCTTCTAAAATTTAAACGACAGTTGCAGCATAATATTGCGTCCGGCCTGCGGATAATAATAATTAAAAAACTGCTGCTCACCACCCGAGATATATCCATAGGTATAGCCGTTGGATTCGTACATTTCGTTAAAGATATTATTTACTTTTAACGTCGCATCAAGGCTATTAAACAATGGTGTAGTACTCCAATTGTAACTCAGCTGCAGATCATTTACTATGTATGAATCTAATGATCTGCTTTCAGTCTGGGTATTATCCAAATACTGTTTGGAAACATATTTAGTGTTCAGTGCGGCCGAAAATCCTTTATGCGTAATTCGGAATTTCGAGTTGGCAATAACATTCGGGGAAAAAGCAATATCAGTGCCCGTGTAGGTAGTTGTTTCCTGCCCACCGATGTCGTAATTGTCAAGATAGTTGGTATACTCCTCGATTTTATTTCGACTTAAGGTTGCATTACCGGACCATTCGAGGCTTTCAAGAAGCTGAACGCCGGCCTGCAGCTCCAATCCCGCTCGGTAACTGTCGGGCACATTTTGGCGTATATAGGCCCCAACATCATTAATTTCACCGGTTAAAATGAGTTGGTTTTTGTAATTCATGTAATACAGATTGGCTTTTACAAAAAAGCGATCGAAATTACCTTTGTAACCGGCTTCCCAATCGTAGAGGGTTTCGTGCTCCGGCCGATTTTCGGGTGTTGAATTCACATACTCATCACGGGTTGGCTCTTTATTGCCTACACTCATGGAAGCATACACGCGCTGATTATCTTTGAAATTATAGGTCAGGCCCCCTTTGGGATTGAAGAACGTCAACCGATCGGTTTGTTGTACATCCACCACTTGTTGACCGCCACCCGGTGCAGGTTGTCGATCCTTCCCTAAAAACTCATAGGTAATATGGCGAATCTGCGCATCGGCAAAAGCACTTAAATCATCTGTAATATTGTACTTTGCCTTCACATAAGTATTAAAGTCTGTCTTATACGCATTATTATCGTAATACTTATTCTCAACCTCCGTATTACCGGCAAACTCGGCCCATATAACTTCGCCGAAATGGTCCCCATCATACTCATTATATCCTCCGCCGACAGTTATCGACCAGCGTTCGCTTTTATCGTATTGCGTTGAAAATACGCCTCCGTAAAAATGATTATCCAACCAAAGCTGACGGACTAAATCACTCTGCGAAATAGTGGTCCCGGGCAATTGGATGGGATTAAAGCTATATTCATTCAACATCTGATCGGCTTTGTATTCCTCATAATATCCCCGACCGTAGGTATAATGCAGTGAGGCATTGGCATTCCAGTTATCACTTAGCTGATAAGAATAATGCAGTTGGTAGTGATCCTGCTGGTAGTTATCCGTCTGGTTATCATACGGACTGTTGGGCTTTTCCATGCCGGCAGGATTATATGTTCGGTTACCATTTTCTAAGCGGCTTTGGGACACACCATACCACGCCTGATAGGTTTGCTCCTGACCTGAAAAAACATCAACACGGAGCAAGCTATTTTCACCGTGTTTAGCCCCGGACAAATAAAATGATTTTAGATCAGAAAAAGCACGATCAATATAACCGTCGGATTCAATTTTTGAGAGCCGGCCTTCGAACTGCCAACCATTTTCCATCAAACCCGAACCCAGCATAACGTTTGCTTTTCGGGTATTGAAAGAGCCGGCTGCAGTATTGACTTCTCCGTACGCTTCCGGACGCATTTGTGAAGTCTGGATGTTCATAGTTGCACCAAAGGCGGCCGCGCCCTGGGTAGAAGTTCCCACCCCGCGCTGGATCTGAATATTCTCCACTGATGATGCCAGATCGGGCATGTTTACCCAAAACACGTTGTGCGATTCTGCATCATTGAGGGGAATCCCGTTTACCGTCACATTAATACGTCCTTGGTCTACGCCCCGAATGCGCAGACCGGTATAACCAATGCCCGTGCCGGCATCAGAGGTAGTCGTTACAGATGGCGTGCTGCCAATCATATACGGCATATCTTGCCCCAGATTCTGCCGTTCAATATCCTCCCGACTCACATTTTCGTAAGCCATTGGTGAGGCATCATCAACACGCAACGCTTTTACAAAAACCTCGTTACTCATGATCGTCTGCGAAACCAACGAAATATTATATGATTCCTGATCATCCGAGACATCAAGGGTTTTGGTTTTATATCCCACAAACGAAACAGAAATTTTTTGAGTCTTACTATCAAGCAGTTCAAGAAAGAATGTGCCGTCAGCTTCTGCTGAAACACCATTTGATGTACCTGCCTGCACAATATTTGCTCCGGCAAGCGGTTCGCCCGTTTGGGCATCCGTCACTGTTCCAGTTATCGTTTGTGCAAAAAGAGATGAACTAAAAAAGAATATAAAGCACAGAAATGCTGTACTTCTAAGTAGTTTGGAAAACATAAGTTCCTCCGTCTTATAGGTTTATAAGAGCGGGAGATGAACTTGCAAGAAATGCTGATCAATCCAGCAGCGTTTAAAATATGATGTACGCTGCCTTGGTTTCCCTACGCCAGTGTTATCCGGTTCAGGTTCTCAGGGTATGATCTCAGCCTGCTGTTGCAAGCACCCCCAACCTTGGGTGATTTTATTCATCCCTAAGATAAGGGCCTTGCCTCATATCTTCAAAATATGTTTAGCAAATAAAATAAGCGAGCTTGTAAAGCTGGCCTGCTACGAAATGCGTATATACTTATCTTACACACCGATTAATTAAAAGACATGATCGAGCAAAAATGCTTCAAAGAGCAAACCATTTTTTTATCGGATGGCTTTGCCAGCCACCCGATGGGATGTGCTACTGTCCGACCATAAAAACGGCATTGCCAAACAACAGCTTACCGTTATACCAAAATGCGCGAAACAAGGGGTTATCAATCATATAAACCACAGAGCCGGAGCCCATATTCTGTATACCAAAGGTAAGAGTATTTTCGAGCTCTTCTTTAGCTTTATATCCAATAAAGCCGCTCATATGTGCATCTTCTTTGGCCACTCCCACATTCCAGCCATCTTCAAGATAATTATAAGCATCAGAGTCTAACTTTAAGGAAAAATATGCATCATCATATCCGTATGCCAATGGGTGGGTGTTATCCATGGTAATTTTATAAACCGATCCGCTATTAAAACTGGAGATAGATTCCCGCTGCTGATTGCTATAAGTTTCAAGCGCTTCTTGCTGCTCCGAATC
Organism: Fodinibius sp. SL11; assembly: GCF_052060035.1. Taxonomy (NCBI): domain Bacteria; kingdom Pseudomonadati; phylum Balneolota; class Balneolia; order Balneolales; family Balneolaceae; genus Fodinibius; species Fodinibius sp. SL11. The sequence goes on from NZ_JBPOEA010000015.1 coordinate 48,291, forward strand.
TGATGAATCTTCTTTTTTATGGGTTAAGCCAAAACCGTCTTTACCGGCCAAAAAACCATTTGCATCCTGCACCGCAATCAACTTTCCACCATCAGAAACCCACTTTTTAACTTCGGCAAATCGACTACTGTCGATCTGGCTGTTATAATATCCGGAAGGTAAAATCAGCACATCGTACAGATCCAAATCCACTCCATCAAAATATTCAGTATCGAGCAGCGTCACCGGGTATTCAATCTGTTTATCAAAAAAGTGCCAAATTTCACCCACCTGGTACGAGGAGGTCCCTTCACCCGATAAGACCGCGACTTGGGGCTTATCCATATACTGAACAGAAGAAGAGCCTAAGTCGAATCCAGATTGCGCAAAACCGCTCTCCACTGCATTTATTTCCTGATTATGCTTTTTACCAAGATCGCGGACGGTTTTATCAAAAGTTGCCAGATTTTTATTATCGGAGCGCGTTAAAACCAGCGTACCGGGATCGTACACTCGATCGTTCATCTTAAACTCTCCGGTGGCATAACGCACTTTTACATCATGCTTTAACAAATCCGAGAGCAGGCGTAAATCATCCATATCCTCCCAACGAGCTAAATAAGCATAAGGTTTATCGGGGAAATCTTGTTGCACATCTGCTTTTTGGTACTCCAGTGGTTCCACCCGAAGTTGTCGCGTCAAAGCATATCCATCCAATCCGTATGCATAGTGCTGTTCCCACGCGGTAATGTCATAGGTCACCGAATCCTCAAGCTGCGGGCGTGGTTCAAACAACGTTCGAGCAAGTACTCCTTTCGGTTGGCGGGCACTAACCAAATAGTCTCCTTCGGTAACCCGAACCCTTTGAGTACTCCCTGTTTGATAATTGTATCCGCTTAGGGTTGCTCCGGATTGGGCCTGCCCATACTCAATTTTATGCTTGTCCAGTAAATCAAATAATGCTTTTAGCTTATCAGGATTGTTATCTTGCTTGATAACAAACGTTTTGTATTCTCCTTCAGGATTTTTTTGTGCCGTTTGATAGTAATCAGCGAATTCCGATACCAGTTTTTCAGCATTCATTGAACTTATTTCAACTGTCGACAGCCCCGTAGTATAATGATGCATCAGGCGATCATTAAGGGTAAGTGTATCCCCCTCTTCCGTTGTGATGCCCAATCCCGCCCGACTGTTCCCGGCCTGTTCGTAGGTCATCCCAATAGCCCCATTAAAGATTGGATAGGTATCGCCATAACTGGGATAAAACAGGTCAAATACTTCGCGCGTAAAATAAAGCCATCCCTTTTCATCAAAATATTTGGCATTATTTTCACCAATAGTGTATTGAAAATCAGATTGCCAATCGGTTATAGCATTGTGGAATGGCTTGGCGGCGGGAGCAAAATAGTAGGGAGAATTTACACTCTGCTCGTGAAAATCAACATGGATATGCGGCATCCAGTTTTGGTACTCGGCAACGCGCTGACGACTTTCTTTTTGCGTCAACCATGCCCAATCACGATTTAAATCGAAATAGTAATGATTCGAACGTCCCTGCGGCCACGGCTCGTGATGTTCACGTGCATCGGGATGGACATTCATCTTTTCTCCAACTGTGCTTTTGTACCAATTCACATAACGATCTCGTCCATCGGGATTCAGCATCGGATCTATCACCACAACCGTATTCTCCAGCCACGTTTTAGTGTCGGTATTGTCTGAACGAACAAGTTCATAAATAGTCTTCATGGCCGCCTCGCTGCTGGAGGTCTCATTGCCATGTACATTATAGCTGAGCCAGACAATAGCTGTATTGTCCTCCGTTGGCGTACCATCTACTAAGCCGGTACGTTTTAAGTTATTCATTCGAATTTCCTCAATCCGTTGCATATTTGGCTCACTTGAAACAGCGGCCAACATCAACTCACGGCCTTCATTGGTCGTACCATATTTTTTACCCTCAACAAGCGGCGACTGTTCGGCCACATACCAAAAATAGTCCATTACTTTATGGTGGGGAGTCCACTCTGAACCCAATTCGTATCCTAAAAAGTCCGATGGCGATTTCACCATATCTTGGGCCACACTATCCACAGACCCAAATCCAATGAATAATATCAAAATAATTAAAAGCCGTGGTATTCTACGCATAATATTTGTTTTCGTGTATGTTATAATGAGTGCTAAACGACGTTGAAGCTAACTGATGTGTTACGGTGACTCTTTTGTGCTTGTATCTTCAAGAGCATTTTCAACTTGTTTGACAACCGTATCCACGATAGCGTTTGGAATAGGGATAGACAAGTTATAATGAGCAATTCTCCATGTTTCTTCCTGCTTTACGAGAACGCCAGAACCACGCGCCGGACCTAAATTGGGCGTGTCAAGCGATTCATCAAACCAAGCTGTTTGCCCGTTATCAGATAGGTAAATATGTCGATCTACCGGCGTAAAATCCCACGCCTGACCATCATCAAAGTAGGGTTTAGCCCATGGCTTAAATTCCGCAATCGTCCACCGCTCAGTGGCATCAGTCCCCATAAAGATGGCGCTGTCGCTTGTAAAATGCATGAAATAACGTTCAAAATTAGCTTCAGATGCAGCTAAGTGCCAATCATCAAGAATGGTATTAATAGCTTTTTTTTGTACTTGCCGCGATTGTTCATTGCCTGAAGAGCACCCGACCGTCAGCACAAAAAGAGCAGGAATGATTAGAATGTAGATGAGCGTTTTATTAACCATAAAATATAGAGAGTAAATTTGCTTTGTGGAATGTATAAAAAAATCGAGATCAAAAGGAATTAATTAATCCGCTAAGGAACTGCTAAAAAAGGGAGCTATTTATTACCTTTATCCATCAAAAATTAAGAATAAAACTACTCGCTTTTTATGTCTGTAACAAATGCTGAAATTGCCGAACGGCTCCGTGAAATATATCAGCTTATGCAGTTGGCCGGTGAAAACCGTTTTCGTGCTATTGCCTTCGACCGTGCCGCTCAAACCATTGAATCTCTGAACGAAGATATTAATGATTATATTGAAAACGATTCTTTGACTGATATCAAAGGTATTGGCAACTCTATTGCACAAGATATCAAATCGTACGCAAATACGGGCACAATCGAGGTACTGGAAAGCCTGCGCGAACGCATCCCCGAGGGCATTATTAAGTGGTTGGATATTTCTGGATTGGGTCCCAAAAATATCGCTAAAATTCACGATCAGCTGGGTATTTCAGAACTTGATGAACTCAAAGAAGCCTGCCAAGACGGCCGAGTGGCCTCACTCGACGGGCTGGGGGAAAAATCCGCACAGAAGATTTTGAAATCCATCGAATGGATGGAACAGTTCGACGAACGCTGTCGGCTGGATGAAGCCACCGCAATAGCAGAACCCATGTATGATTTTCTTAAAGAGCGAGAAGGCGTTGAAACTATCGAAATTGCCGGTTCGCTCCGCCGATCAAAAGAAACCATCGGTGATGTGGATATTTTAATCGGCGCCGATGAAAAATATATAACAGATCTATTTGATGCTTTTGTAGATCACGAGCTGGTCGTCGAGGTGCTGGGACGCGGCGATACCAAGAGCTCCATCCGAACCGAAAATGGCCGTCAGGTTGATTTACGCATCGTAAAACCTGACCAATTTTCCGCCGCACTGATGTACTTTACCGGTAGCAAAGAGCACAATGTGGTGTTACGCCAGCGGGCACGCGAACGCGGCTTGTCACTAAACGAATACGGACTCTTTAAACTTGATGAAGAAGGAAATACCAATTTCGATCAACCGATAGATTACACTTCCGAAACGGATATCTATAAACACCTTGACCTTCACTTCGTACCTCCGGAGTTGCGCGAAGATCGTGGAGAGATTGAGTTTTTCGAATCTCACCAATCCATGGAGTTGGTTACTACTGATGATATCCGGGGCGTTCTTCATGCCCACAGTACCTACAGCGATGGCAAATTCTCGATAAGAGCGATGGCTGAGGCCTGTATCGAACGTGGCTACGAGTATCTGGGAATGAGTGATCACTCCAAAACCGCAGCCTATGCCGGCGGTCTTTCCGTGGATCAGATTAAACAGCAGTGGAAAGAGATTGATCAATTAAACGAAGAGTTCGCTGCAAATGATACCGATTTTAGAATATTTAAAGGTATTGAGTCTGATATTCTGAGTGATGGCAGCCTGGACTATGACGATGACATTCTGGAGGGGTTCGATTTCGTGATTGCCAGTGTACACAATGGCCTTGATATGTCGCGCGAAAAGATGATGATGCGCTTCCGTAATGCTATCAAAAATCCATATACCGATATCGTGGGCCACCCAACAGGACGCCTGCTGCTACAACGTGACGGCAGCGACCTGGATATGAATGAGCTGATTGAGCTGGCTGCCGACCATAACACCGCTATTGAAATAAATGCGAATCCCTATCGGTTGGATTTAGATTGGAGGCACGGCAACAAAGCCAAAGAGGTAGGCTTGATGTCCAGCATTAATCCCGATGCGCACAGCAAAAAAGGAATTGACTACATATCTTATGGCGTGCGTATTGCGCGAAAGGCCAAATTTGAGAAAGAGCGTATTTTAAACACAAAACCTGCCAATGAACTGATGGAGTGGTTCCAAAACCACCGGTAATATTACAACTTTTTCTCTGTCGAGCCCCGCTTAACTAAAATAGGATCAGAAACCTGCTGAACAACGGGAGTATCAGCAGCACCAATTAACTTGGTCATCTGTTTTATAGCATTAACTCCTATGGTATACATTTTTTGGTCTACTGTTGTCAGGTCGAGGTATTTGCTCAACTTAATATTATCGTAGCCCATCATAGCTACATCTTCGGGCACCTTAATACCCAACCGTGACAGTGCATACATCGCACCAGTGGCCAATGTATCATTCAGACAAAAAATAGCCTCTGGGAACGTCCCCTGCTTATCAAATTTGTGTATAGCTTCAAACCCCGACTCTTCCGAAAATCCGGCATGCTTGCTAATTGATCCTCTTACAAAATGTTCTTCCTTCACTTCAATACCCTGCTCATCCAAGTACTCCTGAAATCCTCTCGTTCGTTCCTTCGTTATAGTCGATTCTTCTGCTGCCGAAATAATGCCGATCGATCTATACCCTTGATTCACCAGATGTTCGGCCGCCATATAGCCCCCCTTATAATCGTCAACCTGAAAATAGCTATGGTCAGGGTGGGTAGTATTTATCAGCACCGTTTTTACTTCAGTGGCTTGCATCTGTTTATGGATACGTTCGGGTATATCAACCGAAATAATAATTAAAGCATCAGCGATACCTCGTCCGAAAAACTCTCTCAAACCTTGTTGAGGAGTATCCGATCCGGTATTATAAATCATCATATCCAGATCAGTATGGCCTATTTCATCTTTGATACCTTTGAGCACTTCATTATAGTATGGGGTGGTAAATGAGGGCACCACCACTCCTAAAAGTTCCGTTTTGCTACTGGCCAATTTTCGAGCTGTTAACCGCGGGGCATAATTCATCTCACGCATTGCCTTTAGAATACGTTTCTTGGTCTTATCCGAAACGCGAGGCGAATCATTAAGAACCCGTGAAACAGTAGCCGTACTTACGCCAACTTTTTTGGCAACTTCATAAATAGTAGGTTTTTTAGCCATGACAGAAAGAGTAATCTCACTTTAAAAAAGTAATCCGTTCCTTTTATTATTTTTCGCAACGAATATATATTATAGCACAGATTGGATAGTACATATTATTTGTGAACTTTTTAAACTACAAAATAAATCAGCAATAGTTCGAGTTAGTAATGTACATCACACTCTCACATAACATTTTTGTTATGAAACGATTATCCATTTATACATTCACTTTGCTACTGGTGGTATCTTGGATTTTGGGCGACCACACAGCTGTACAGGCTCAACAATCCAAAAAAATTATTTTAGCCGGTTATAAACATAAACCTCCAGTTGCAACCACCGGTTCAGGTCTGGCTACCATTCAATTACATGGTGATACCCTTACCGTAAAAGGAAAATTTAAAGATTTGACCGGAAATTTTTCAGGCGCCTATCTGATGGTGAGCCTTCGAAGAAAAGGAAGAAATCAACTCTACCGGTTAAAAGCTGATTTGAACGAAGAAAAAACCGGCGGCACCTTTATTGGTGAGGAAAATCGATATGTCCTTTCCGCTTCAGAAAAGGCCTTGTTAAAAAGAGGAGATCTGTATATCAATATTAGTTCCTTCAAAAACAAACAAGGGGAACTTCGCGGAAATATTGGCCCGATGGGAAAATAACTTACTCTTACATACTTGATTGCTGCCACATGGAATGATCCTGTTTATAAAATAGGTTGTACCTCCTAATCTCATTAACAAACATTTAACGCTGATAATATTAATCTAACTTTATGAAAATAGTTCTTTCACCTGCAAAATCATTGGATTACGAAAGCGAACTGCCAACTGATAAAGCCACCCAGCCCCGTTTTTTGGATGAGGCGGAAACGCTAAACAATGAACTGGCTGAAATGTCGAAAGAGGAACTGAAAGACCTCATGGACATCAGCCAGAATTTGGCAGATCTGAATTATGAACGCTATCAAAAGTTTTCTACGCCGTTCAACAAAGAAAATGCCCGCCCCTGTATTTATGCCTTTAACGGTTCGGCCTATAAAGAGCTTGATGCCTATACCATTGATGAAGATCATATTGACTTCCTCCAAGACAGCCTGCGTATCCTCTCGGGAATGTATGGAATACTTCGTCCATTAGATTTAATGCAACCCTACCGCTTGGAAATGGGAACCAAGATGCAAGTAAACGGTCATGATCGGCTATATAAATTCTGGGGCAACAGCCTTACCGAGGCATTGAATGATGAACTTGAAGATGAAGAACTCTTCGTCAACCTTGCAAGCAATGAATACTTTAAAGCCCTGCAACCGGACGAGTTAAAAGTGGATGTCATCACTCCAAAATTCAAAGATTTCAAAAATGGCGATTTAAAAACGATCGGTTTTTATGCCAAGAAAAACCGCGGTACCATGGCCCGTTATCTGGTTGAAAATGAAATTGATTCCTATGAAGGGTTACTCGGCTTCAACGGAAATGATTACAGCTACAGCGAAGAACATACCGAAGATAAAACTGAGCCGGTATTTATTCGGTAAGTACTACCGAACCTACAACACTTTAAACCTTCCGGGGTTCATTGCCTTGGAAGGTTTTTTGTTTTTAGATAATAATATCAAAACCTATGACGCTTTGGGTAGGCTCACATAAAAAGTAGACCCTTCTCCTACAGTACTCTCCAGCTCAATAGTGCCATTTTGTTTTTCTACAAACTCCTTACACAGCTTTAAACCCAGTCCGCTGCCGTTTTCATTATTAGTGCCCGAACGCGAATTCCCCTGCAAAGAAAAAAGTCCTTCACGTTCTTCTTCAGGAATTCCAATGCCCGTATCTTCCACCTTGAAGATTACCTCATCATTTTGCTCTTTTGCCGTAATCGTAACGGAATCTCCCTCATTTGAAAACTTAATCGCATTACTGACCAAATTACGAATAATTAACTGCAAAAGATTGATATCCGCTTCAGCCTCAATGGTTGTATCCACCTCATTTACAAGTGTTATTGATTTGTGACTGGCCGAAAAGGACAAGTTTTCAATCACCTCATCTACAGCTTCAAAAGCTGAAACTTTCTCAATATCTATCTTCAATCCTGTCATCTGACTATTTGCCCAGTTCAGCAAGTTATCCATCATGTTTATATTCTCGCGGATCGAAATCTCCAACTCCGAGGCGATTTCTCTGATTTCTTCAAGCTCAAGGTCTTCATTCTTTAACAGATAAAATACTCCCTGCATTGATGACATCGGCGAACGGAGATCATGAGCAATAATCCCCATCATTTTATTCTTTACTTCATTCAACTCTTCAAGCTCCTTATTGATGCGTTCCCGTTCTTTATTTGATCTATATAACAGATACAACGAAATGATGACAATGATAAGGACCACTGTAAATGCAATAATCAACCAATTCTGAGTTTGTATTCGAGCTTCTTGCTCATCTTGACGTTCCTGCAACAGCTGATTTATTTTTTGCTGCTGACGAAGTCCCAATTCCGTTTCGGCAAGGGCCAGCTGTTCATCCTGCTGAGCTTCAGTTAAACTATCGGACACCTGTTTAACCAGTTCGTGATACTTGAGTGCTTTATCAAAATTATTCGCTTTCTTATATGATTTATACAATTTATCTGCGGCAGTTACTCGAAATGGAGGAACATCAACTTTCTGGCCAACATCAAAAGCATTACTGTAAAAATCAGTAGCCTCTGTATAATCACTGCGAGCAACGGAGACATCTCCAAGACCAATTAGGTTATGAAACAGCCCAGCCGGGACCCCTGCTTGACGGGCATACTCCAAAGACTCTTGAAAATGCTCTTCAGCCTTTTTAAGCTCAGAAACCTTTAAATAAAACACTCCCATACTATGCAAAAGTTGTATAGGCGGAATATCGGGACGAACTTTTTTCTGAAGCGCCCAAGCTTCTTCGTATACTTCTCGTGACTTTTTATAATTACCGAGATCACGATGCGCGCTGGCTAAGTTATGCTTAGACCGCAATAATGTATTATAGAATCCCTGCTGCTCGCTAATAGCAATCGATTCTTCCAGATACGGGATGGCCTCTTCGTAATCACCCTTTTGAAAATAAAGGTTCCCCAAATTATTCAAGGCGGTAGCCAAAAAACTGCTATCCTCCACAATCTCGGCAAATGTAATTCCATCTTGATAAAGAGATACCGCTTTGCTGAGATTACCTAAATTCTCATAAATAGAAGCTTTATTGGTTTTGATAGCCGCATATACTTTCGGACTTTCCAACGAATCAACCAGTGCCAATCCCTGATTATACGTCTTCATCGCTTCAGGGTATTTAGACTGGTATCGGTAGGCCGTCGCCAATAAATTCAGGGTCCGTGTTTGGATGATCCCATCCGAAGATCGTTCAGCAGCTCGTCGAAGTACGGTCTCCGCCGAATCATAACTGCTTGTCTCCAGATAATACTCCCCAAGATCTTTTTCGACCGCTTTGAGCAATAATGAGACGTCAAGAGAATCAGCTGCCTCATATGCTCGTCCAAGTAATTTCCGCTGTCTGCGAATATCTCCCTCTCCTTTGGAAACACCAGCTTCTTCCAGATAAGAATGTACCAGCGCACTATCCGATCGAGCCGTCACTTCATCCGGACCAGCCTGCATATTATCTTGAGCACTTGCAACCGATACCGGCAGAACCACTGCAAAAAAAAGAATAGCCGAGATCCTGAACACCATCGCCTTCTAAACCACTTACTTTATCGATTTAATTATTGCAATGGTAGAATTTATTTTAGCAATAGACAAATAAAGCGCAGAAAGAAACTAATTTATTTACGCTGTTCAGCTGTTGGCTTTAACGCGAGATCCCAATGGCAAACGTTCAACGGCATCAAGTGCCGGCGAAGGATCTCCCATAATGTAAAAATGGATGCCGGGCGCACCGCCCTCTAACAGTTCAGTACACTGCTGGGCAGCCCATTCCACCCCAATCTGACGTGCTTTATCAGGATTAGCTTGCACTTCATGCGATAATGCCTCGGGTATATTCAGATGGAAAAATTTGGGCAGAAAGTTAAGATGTCGCTCTCGGGTCAACACTTTTAATCCCGGTACAATGGGACAATCAATACCGGCATCTCTACATTTTTCCACAAAGCGAAAATAAGCATCATTGTTAAAAAACATCTGCGTTACAATATAATCGCCGCCCCCATCCACCTTTTCTTTCAACTTTGCGATATCGAAATCCAAGTTGGGCGCTTCAAAATGTTTTTCAGGATATCCAGCCACACCCACACAGAAGTTCGTTTCGTGCGCATTTACGATATCCTCAAGATATTCACCGTGATTCATATCCTTAATCTGCTTTACCAGATCAATCGCATATTTATTGTAAGTCCCATTTTTAATGCGTGGAGTAGAATCGTCGGTAGAATCCCCCCGAATAGCCAACACATTATCAATTCCCAAAAAGTTGAGCTCTATAAGCGCATCTTCGGTCTCTTCCTTTGTAAATCCTTCACAAATTAAATGTGGGACGGGATCCACTCCATACTTATGCTTTATAGCCGCACAAAGCCCAATCGTGCCGGGTCGCTTTCGCTTGATATGGCGCTTAATCGTACCATCAGGCAGCTCCTCGTAATACGATTCTGCCGCGTGATAAGTCACATCGATAAAAGGCGGATTATACTTCATCACCTTGTCCAGCGACTCAAAAACTTTATTTACCGACCCACCGCGTTTGGGGGGAATTATCTCGAAGGAGATTAACGGTTCTGTTGCACGATCGTAATGCTCAATAACTTTCATTTACTCTGCTATTATTTGTACCTTTTGTTACGCAAAAATTTTTGGACCTCCTGCGGGTTTTCGCAAGAAAATTTAATGTGTTAAAGGTAATCACTTCGCAGCTTAGTTGAAAAGTTTTTGTGCAACCACAAGTACCTAATAATCAATTACCTAGACGTTTTTACATGCAATTTGATAAACTAACCGGTCTGCTAAAAGATCGCATCTTGATTCTGGACGGTGCCATGGGCACAATGATTCAGAATCACAACCTCACCGAAGAAGACTACCGCGGCGAACGCTTTAAAGATTACGACAAGGGGGATCTCAAAGGAAATAACGACCTGCTGAGTCTAACCCAGCCCGATATCATCAAAGATATTCACCGGCAATTCCTTTCTGCGGGATCCGATATTATCGAAACCAATACCTTCAACGCCACCTCCATTTCGCAGGCTGATTACCATATGCAGGATCTGGCCTATGAAATGAACGTGGCCGCTGCTAAAAATGCACGACAGGTTGCTGATGAGTTTACGGATAAAAATCCCGACAAACCTCGTTTCGTGGCCGGTGCTATTGGTCCTACAAACAAAACGCTTTCCCTGTCGCCGGATGTAGAAGATCCCGGCTATCGCGCTATTTCTTTTGATCAGCTGAAAGAGGCCTATAGTGAGCAAATCCTCGGATTGGTAGATGGAGGAGCGGACATTCTGCTTGTGGAAACAATTTTTGATACGCTCAATGCCAAAGCTGCTATTTACGCAATCCATAAATTCCAGGAAGAGACGGGCCAGGAAATCCCGGTTATGATTTCGGGGACGATCGTCGACCAGAGCGGGCGAACGCTTTCGGGACAGACAACCGAGGCATTTTGGATTTCAGTATCACATACCAAGAATTTGCTGAGCGTAGGCTTGAACTGCTCATTGGGATCCAAGCAAATGCGTCCCTATATCGAGGAGTTGGCTGACAAAGCCACCTGTTTTACCAGTCTCTATCCTAATGCGGGGCTGCCCGACGAGATGGGCGAATACAATGAGTCGCCGGAGTTTATGGCTGATCAACTGCGGGATTATGCTGAATCGGACTTTGTGAATCTTGTAGGTGGATGTTGTGGTACAACGCCCGAACATATTGAAGCCATTGCTGAAGCCGCCAAAGAATGTGAACCTCGAGAGATTCCGGAACAAGAACCATATTTACGTCTTAGTGGACTGGAACCATTGGTTGTTCGCCCGGACACGAACTTTGTTAATATCGGTGAACGCACTAATGTGATGGGATCGCGCAAATTTAAGCGGCTCATCAAAAATGAGGAGTACGAAGAAGCCCTTTCTGTAGCACGTCAACAAGTCGAAAATGGTGCCCAGATCATTGATATCAACATGGATGAGGGCATGCTGGAATCCGAAGAGGTGATGGTCGATTTTCTGCAGCTCGTTGCTGCTGAGCCCGATATTTCGCGCGTACCCATCATGATCGACTCATCAAAATGGTCAGTTCTTAAGGCAGGACTCAAAACCACTCAGGGAAAATGCGTAGTCAATTCCATTTCACTCAAAGAAGGCGAAGAGGAGTTCAAACAGCAGGCACGGGAGATCCTCAACTATGGGGCAGCTGTGGTGGTCATGGGCTTCGACGAAAAAGGTCAGGCCGACAGTTATGAACGACGCATTGAGATTGCCGAACGAGCTTATAATATACTTACTAAAGAAGTGGGATTTGCTCCTCAGGATATCATTTTAGATCCCAATATTTTAACGGTGGCTACCGGTATCGAAGAGCATAACAACTATGCCGTTGACTTTATTAGAGCTACCGAATGGATTAAGGAGAACCTCCCGCTGGCTAAAGTGAGTGGCGGCCTCAGTAACATCTCGTTTTCCTTCCGCGGTAACAATAAAGTCCGCGAAGCCATGCACTCGGCTTTTCTGTATCATGCTATCAACGCCGGACTTGATATGGCAATTGTTAATGCCGGCCAACTGGAAGTCTATGAAGAAATTCCCAAGAAATTAAAAGAACTGGTTGAAGATGTACTGCTCAATCGTCGGGATGACGCCACCGAACGGCTGGTCGATTATGCTGAAGAGATTAAGGACAATAAGACTGAAACCAAACAAAAAACACAGGAATGGCGTACCCGACCCGTTGAAAAACGTATCGAACACGCCCTTGTCAAAGGCATCGTTGATCATATAGTAGATGATGTTGAGGAAGCTCGTCAGAAATATGATCAACCTATTGAAGTGATTGAAGGTCCGATGATGTCCGGGATGGATGTAGTAGGTGATCTTTTTGGGTCGGGCAAGATGTTTCTGCCACAGGTAGTAAAAAGCGCCCGGGTAATGAAAAAAGGCGTGGCCCACCTGATCCCCTATATCGAGAAAGAAAAAGAGAAGAATCAAAACAGCGAACCCAAAGCCAAAGTACTACTGGCAACCGTTAAAGGCGATGTTCACGACATTGGTAAAAATATCGTTTCGGTGGTATTGCGCTGTAATAATTTTGATGTGATCGACCTTGGCGTTATGGTGCCGGCCGATAAAATCCTGGAGGAGGCGCGTAAACACAATGTCGATATTATTGGGCTAAGTGGTCTTATTACCCCCTCACTGGATGAGATGGTACACGTGGCCAAAGAGTTGAAACGCGAAAACTTCGAGCAGCCATTAATGATTGGAGGTGCTACAACCTCCCGCACTCATACAGCGGTCAAGATTGAGCCCAACTACGATCAACCCGTAGTTCATGTATTAGATGCTTCGCGATCCGTTTCGGTAACGGGTAACCTGATATCTAAAACGCTGCACGACGAGTTCGTGAAAAAGATTAAGGATGAATACGTGAAAGTACGGAAACGACATGAAGGACGATCCAGTCGCAAGACCTACTTACCTATTGAAGAAGCACGCAATAATGCCACCGAAATTGATTGGAAAGCTACCGACATCGTAAAACCAAACGAGTTGGGCACAAAGGTTTTCGATAACTATCCGCTGGAGGAAATTCGTAACTATATCGACTGGGGACCATTTTTTATCGCCTGGCAGATGAAGGGTAAGTTCCCCGATGTGCTGGAAGACGAAAAATACGGTGAAGAAGCACAGAAGTTATATGACGATGCCAATGAGCTTCTCGATAAAATCATCGATCAAAAGCTGTTAAAAGCCCGTGCGGTCTTGGGTTTATATCCCGCCAATACCGTGGGCGATGATGTGGAATTGTATACCGATGACAACCGCGAAGAAGTCCTCACTACCTTCCACATGCTACGTCAGCAAGCCAAGAAGCGAAAAGGGCAACCCAACAAGGCCCTGTCTGATTTTATAGCTCCCAAAGAATCAGGGATCAACGATTACATGGGCGGCTTTGCCGTAACGTGTGGCATTGGAGCTCCGGAACTGGTCAAACAGTTTGAAGACAATCACGACGATTATAATGCCATACTCACAAAGGCCTTAGCCGATCGTCTTGCAGAGGCTTTTACAGAACTACTGCACGAAAAGGTACGCAAACAAATATGGGGTTACGCGCCCAACGAAAGCTACAGTAACGATTCCTTAATTCGCGAAGAGTATGACGGCATCCGGCCCGCACCCGGCTATCCGGCTCAGCCCGACCACACCGAAAAGCGAATTCTTTTTGATTTACTGGATGCACCGGAAAAAACAGGTATTACCCTAACTGAATCATATGCCATGCACCCGGCAGCCTCGGTTAGCGGCTTGTACTTTGCGCATCCTGAGTCGGACTATTTTAATGTAGGTAACTTTGAAAAAGATCAAATCGAGGATTATGCCAAACGTAAAGATATGAGGGTTAGCGAAGTTGAGCGGTGGTTGGGTCCCAATCTGAATTACGAACCGGAATAACATCAAGCCTGAAAGATTTCTAAGATCTTTCAGGCTTTAGTAGGCTAACTTCACACGATATTACAATCATTCACTATCAATGTTATTTATTGCGCTTCTTATCAGTCCATACCCTAACAGGCCACTTATCAATGAGCCCGATATAATGCCAACCTTTGCATACTCTAAAAATACTGCCGATTCAAAAGAAAGCCCTCCTATAAATAGCGACATAGTGAATCCTACACCGCTTAAACAAGCAAGACCGTAAACAATTTTCCATGTCCCTTTTTGCTCAGGAAAGGTACTGAGCCCAACGATCTTCATTAAGAAAGCTGCCGAAAATATTCCTATCTGTTTCCCAAAGAAAAGTCCAAGTAAAATACCCCAAGTCAATGTTGACGAAAAAGCTTCTGCAATTAATTGGCTATCGAAAGCTACCCCTGCATTAGCAAAAGCAAAAATAGGAATAATTCCATAAGCTACCCATGGGTGCAAATTATGTTCAAGTCTGTGCAAGGGAGATTCCGACTCTGAAACTACATCATCCATATAATTCAATGCCGTCTCACGAGCTTCTCCCTGATCATTTTTTAATGCATGCTTGAAAAGGCTTACAGCACCTTCGGCTTTCTTAAGTAGACTATTAAGACTTGTGTTGCGAGTTGCAGGGATCATAAGCCCAAGAACAACTCCAGCAATTGTGGCATGTACTCCTGATTTTAGTACCGCTACCCACATTATAATACCCACTATCATATAAAATCCAATTCTCCTTACATCCATCAGATTAAAAATAAGAAGTACGATAAAACACCCTGCCGCAACAGCCAAAGCTGTCATTTGGATACTTGCTGTATAAAAAAGTGCAATAGCCATTACCGCAATTAAATCATCAACTACTGCGACCGCTGTTAGAAACACCTTTGCCCAGATGGGTACTTTAGACCCCAGTAGCGTAAGGATTCCAATGGCAAATGCAATATCAGTTGCAATTGCTATGGCCCAACCCTGCGAAAATTCGGTTCCTGCATTTAACGCAAAAAAGATGGCTCCGGGAACCAAGGCACCGCCCAATGCTGCCACGATAGGAGTAAGTGCAAGTTTAAAATTAGACAGCTCCCCATATTTTAGTTCTCTTTTTATTTCTAAACCAATTAACAAAAAGAAAACAGCCATTAGTCCGTCATTAATCCAAAGAAGCAACGGCTTTTCAATGTTAAGTGATGGAGTACCAACCGTGAGTGTTGATTGAAAGAAATTAAAATAACTTTCACTCATAGGGCTGTTGGCAATGAGCAAGGCCAGAACTGTAGTAATGAGTAACAAAATCCCCGATGAAGATTCTGTTTTAAAAAACTCTTGAATAGGCGTCAGTGGATTAAATGTTATTTTATTTTTCATTTCTCTTTATATTTATAGGCATTTTATTAATGATCACTTCTTTTTTGTTGCCATTTGCAAGATCGGCTACACATATAAATTAGGTTACAAGGCCGAAAGTACTGCGAAAAATCATGGTCATATATAAATTAAAGAAGTATTTATGCTTTTAATTCCCTTATAGCATCGGGATTTCCAATAATCGTAAGCTCATCTTCGGCTTCCAGCACAGTATCACCATGAGGAATAATTAAATCCTCGTCTCTGTAGATGATAGCTACCAAGCAATCGCCCGGTAAATTAACATCCCCGATCTTCTTTCCTTTTTGACGATTTAGGAATTCATTTTCAGAAATAAATAGATGGATAAAGTGTTCATCGCTTATAAGCACTTCTCTAAGCTGCTTTTCTGATTTTGCCTCGTACCACCGCTGCAAGAAACTGGGTTGGTTTACAATCTCTGCCAAGTGCCCGACGAGACGCATATCAAGGCCATAAGCTTCTACAGGAGTAATGAGAAATATCAATGTATGCTTCTCTTCATCAATTTCACTCGATAATTTATCACCCGACTTATTTATTCTAAACCCAACCATCTCAGCGGTGGTAATAGCTTCATATCCTATCTGGCATATAACAACTCCCTTCCCAATATTATAAGTATTGGTTTTATATTGTTTCTGCAACTCATGTTTAATCTCATCCGTTCCTTTATTTGTACGACCCGAAAATATCTCTGCAGTAATATCTGTGCATTCATCAAGCAACTTTTTGCTTTCACTGATATCTCTGATGACACTCCGAGCTACAACTTGTTCATAAGCTAATTTATCCTCACCGTTTTTTTCATTCAGAATCGACATTAGCTCATATTCGAGTGCTTCGTATCTTTTACGACCAAGCCGCTCGTGGACATGAAAAATAGCCCCTTGCCGCTCTATCTTTTCTCCGGCATAATAGAAGTACCAAACGATGCAGAGCACAATCATTATCCCGGTTAGAGAAACAGGCATCAGCCCCATTTCTGCGATGAGCCACACAGGGATTAACATGCCAGCTATCTGCACCCATGGATACAACGGAGATCGAAATCCGGGTGAATATGCATCAATCTTGCTCTCGCGCATTACCACAACTGCAAGGCTCATCAAGCCAAAAAGGATCAATTGAAATGCACTTGCCAGCTTGGCTACCGCTTCTACATCAAAAACTAATAGAACAACCGCCATCAAAATTATCGTTACTGTAATTGCAAACGAGGGCGTCCCAGTTTTTCCTAATTTAGAAAATCTGGGACTAATTAACTCATCCCTCGACATTGCAAAGGGGTATCTGGAAGCTGACATAATTCCAGCATTTCCAGTTGATGCAAAAGCAGCAACAGCTGCAACAACAACTGCTGTGACGCCCCATGATCCAGGCAGCCACGACAAAAACTTTTTACCCGCATCAGCAACTGGAGTGAGACTTGCATAAAATTCTTCAGGATTAAGCACATTTAACATGATATAAACACCTAATACGTAAATGATAGCAGCGGTAAAAAGCGACAATATCATGCTCAACGGAATATTTCTATCTGGATTCTGAACTTCCTCAGCAACACTTGTTACCTTTGTAAGGCCGGCGTAGGAAACAATTACAAGTCCAATGGTATATGTAAAACCATGGATCCCATTCCGGAAAAAGTCTGAATATTCACTATAGGTGCTCGTTGCTTCTGACCCCCAAACAACCGATAATCCCTGAATAATAAATACGGTCATGATTCCCAGCAGCGTGGCTACGAGGATACGCTGCAATAACGTTGTCTCTTTGGCTCCATATATATTGAGCACCCCAAATATTACTGTGAGGATAAGAGCTAACTGCGTAATTGGCACATTCACATAAAGCGACAAATAGGCCCCCATACCAATCAATGCGAAGGCGCTCTTAAAAATCAGAGCAAACCAGGAACCAAGTCCTCCCACAGTACCTATCATTGGTCCTAAGCTGCGATCTAAAAAATAATAGGTCCCTCCTGCCTTAGGCATAGCAGTTGACAATTCTGCCACGCTCAACATCGAAGGTATCATTAACAAACCAGACGCAAGATAGGCTAAATAAACAGATGCCCCGGTTTCAGCAGCTGCAATTCCCGGCAGCAGAAAGAAACCCGAACTAAACATGGCCCCCGTACTAATTGCATAGACATCAAATAGGCCTAACTCCTTATTAAGTTTTCTTTTTTTCATCTTATTCTGAGCTTATTTCATTTTATTAGCTTCTGCCACACTTTCTTAATAATTCTTTGGTTTACAAGTACTTTACTTGTAGAGAATTGATATGGCAAATAGTCGCGAAGCCGGTACGGATTAATTCAGTAGTGATATGCGTTCAAGAAAATAATTTGGATGATAACTTCTTGTAGTGTTGGCAACTACAAGAGTCATGCACAAGTGGCATTTCGTAATCCGAACCGAAAAAAGAGAGGATATAAAACAAACTGTCTTAAGCAAGGTTTTAGAATACATAGCCAGGGGCTGTTAATTTTTCAATTGCAGTTTAGCTAACCAGGGGCAAACCTTACTTATGAAATCAACCAATCGAGTTGGTTGGCGCCCATAAACAGACACCCCTTATTTTTATCAGATCTAAATAACGTATAAATTATAAGTCTTGCAACTTTTTTTGAGCACAAAATGAAAAAAATCGTTCGTCCATTTTTTATATTCGTTTTACGAAATGGGAAAAATTTCCAACCAAAAGTACGATTAAACTACCAACCACTGTATATAACGGCCATGCAATAACCAGCGGTTCGCCGGGCAATACGTTATGGATAGGCCCCTCGACCATAAACAGTAATGAAACCAATCCCACGAAAAAAGCAATCATCGCATCATTTTTATCAGGTTTAGGAAATAACCGTCCCAGTAAGAAAGCCCCGAGCAATCCGCCGTATGTATAAGATGCAATGCCGAGCCCCAATTCTACAACAGCCGGACGTTCGCCCTCTTGGAGCTGCAAGTAGGCAAAAAAGAAGGCCGATCCGGTTAAAATGACCGCCCAAATAATGGTAATAATCCGAGAGATCTTCAGATCTTCGGCTTGGGTATTTTTCTTTCCAAAATATGGTTTATACAAGTCCAGCGTAGTGGAGGATGCCAATGAGTTGAGTGACGAACTGAGGCTGCTCATCGCTGCTGCAAACAGGGAGGCAATGATCAATCCCGATAGCCCCACCGGCAATTCTTCAACAATAAACTTGGCAAAAATTTCGTCCGTGGTTGCCAGTCCCAGTGCCTGGGCAGATTGCGCATCATAAAAAGCATACAGCAATAGGCCAATAAATAGAAATAATCCAAACTGAAGGGCTACGACCACCCCACTCCATACTAATGCTCGCTGACTATTATCTACATTGCGGGTCGTCAGCAAACGCTGAACAATCAGCTGATCGGTTCCGTGAGAAGCGATTGAAAAAATAGCGCCACCAATCAGAGCAGTAAAAAAGGTATAAGGTTGGGCAATAAAATCAGCGAATGGCTGGCCAAAGCCCCAATCAATAATCTGTAATTTTCCGCTGTCAGAAGCTACTGTCATAGCTCCGCTCAGGCCGTTAGGCAGATCATAAAGGATAATACCAATTGCCAACGCCGCACCACCAATATAGACCCCCATCTGAATGACATCCATCCAGACAACCGCCTTGATTCCGCCAACTAATGTATAAATAAGGGTGATTAGAGAGATAGCTGCTATAGCTAATAGGTATACTTCAAAATCGCCCCAAGCTGTAAACGCACCGCCCAATCGAAGAATAATCGCCAGCGGAATAGCCGTAGCAAAAAGGCGGACGCCATCAGCCAACAGGCGGGTAATCATAAACGTAGTACTGGTGACATTTCGCATGGAGGGTCCGAACCGCTGCTCTAAAAACTGGTAAGCCGTGGTTTGCTTTCCCTTAAAATAGGCAGGCAGTAACAGCTTGCTGACTAAAATGCGTCCAACGATATAACCCAGTGTAATTTGTAGAAAGGTGAGATTACCGCCATAGGCTACCGCGGGAATACTAATAAACGTGAGGGTGCTCGTCTCAGTTGCCACCACCGAAAACATAACCGCCCACCAAGGAAGGCCCTCTCCTCCCATAAAATAATCGGCAGTAGAGGCTTGACGTCCCGCAGCGTATATTCCCAATCCGGCTACACCGATCAGATAGATAAAAATGACGACATAATCTATGACAGAAAATTCCAAACTGTTCCCAACTTAATTAAAGTCATTTGAAAGCTGTCAGTATAGCAATTTATTTGTAGGATTACAGGAGTCTTCAGCATGAATTATAATTTAAGCATTTAGCACTCAGATATTTTAAAACTTGGTTCATTTTTTTGCGAACAACTGCTAAATACCGTTGATTAACCAATCTATTATTGTCTATAATTTTAAAACCTGTTCTCCATGAACCCTTCCATCAAAAAACTTTCTGATATTGCTCAAAAAACGAGCAAAACTATTATTGGATTAATGTCCGGCACCTCACTGGATGGATTGGATATCGCGTTGTGCGAAATATCTGGGATAGGACCATCAACAAAAGTAGAGCTCAAAAACTTTGCTTCTGTACCCTACGATTCAGCATTTAAAAACCGACTGAAAGCAATCACTTCCGTCCCTAACGTCTCGCTCCAAGAAGTTACTCTTATGCACACCTATCTTGGCAACTACCACGGGGAATTAATACTGAAATGTCTCAGAAAATGGGCCGTGGCTCCTTCTGAAATTGACTGTATTGCCAGTCACGGGCAAACCATTTTCCACGCTCCAAAACAACAGCACAATCAACCACAGATGCCCAATGCTACTCTTCAAATTGGGGATGGTGATCATATTGCGCATAAAACCAGTATTCTCACCATTAGTGACTTTCGCCAAAAACACACTGCTGCCGGAGGTGAAGGGGCCCCGATGGCTGGTTTTATTGATGAAATGCTATTCACGCATGATACGGAAGATCGAATTGTTTTAAATATTGGAGGCATCGCTAACTTTACCTACCTGCCCGCTAAATCAAAAGACCGACCTTCGATTACCACCGATACCGGTCCCGGCAACACGCTGATTGATGCTGCTGTCCGACAATTATTTTCAAAAGAATTTGATCAGGATGGTAAAATTGCTAAGCATGGTTCTGTGAATGCGGATGCTTTGGCTGCCTTTAAGTCCGATCCATATTTCCGGAAGCCGTTGCCAAAAACAACCGGACCTGAATTTTTTAACCTCCACTGGGTTGAGAATAAACTATCAAAAGCGGGGATTACTAATGTTTCCAATGATGATTTTGTTGCCACCCTTACCCGCTTAACAGCCGAAACTATTGCGGAATCGATTAAAAGCATTTTAGATGACAAATCGCACCCCCCTCTGTATGTAAGCGGTGGTGGATTCCACAATCCGGTACTCATGGATTGGCTTCGTAAGCTATTACCTGATATTACTATTAGCTCCTTTGAAAATTTAGGTTTCAATCCCGATGCAAAAGAAGCCGTGGTTTTTGCAGTATTAGCTAACGAAATGCTTGCCGGAGAAGGGTTTAAAATGGAGTCTGCCCAAACTGAAAATATAAGTTTTGGTAAAATTTCTTTCCCGAATTAAACTTTATGGCTAATCTTTTAACCACTCATAAAATTTCTGGACTGCTTTACCTCGGTGGCTGATCTTATTTTTTATCTCAGGATCTAATTCAGCAAATGTTTTCTTATAAGAAGCAGGAACAAAAACCGGATCATACCCAAATCCTCCGCTCCCCTGCTCTTTCGTAATAATTGTTCCACGACATATTCCTTCAAATGTGTGGAACTCTTCCTCAGTGACTAAGGCAGCCACTGTTCGGAATTGTGCTCCACGCCGCTCCATGGGTACATCGTTAAGCTCATCCAACAACTTGTCAACATTATCCTGATATGTTGCATTTTCGCCTGCATACCGCGCTGAATAGACTCCCGGGCGTCCATTCAAAGCATCAACTTCGAGCCCGGTATCATCAGATAAAGCAGGGAGCCCCGTCTTCTTATGTACATAACGGGCCTTTTTCAGGGCATTGCCTTCCAGCGTATCGGCATCCTCCTCGACCTCTTCCAGGGCGGGGAAATCGTAAGTGGATTTCAGCTCGATTCCCAACGGGGAGAGCGTTTCACGAAGCTCTTCAATCTTATGCTTGTTACGCGAAGCTAAAACAATGGTATCCATAATCTTGATCGTTCTTCTCTCTTACTCTGCGTCTTTTGATTCATTCAATATTTCCTGCATCTGATGCCACTTTAGTCGTGGACCAAATTGGGATACTACTTTTGATCCCGCAAGACTGGCCAGCTTACCGGCGCCGGCAAATCCCATCCCGTTCGTAATGCCATATAAAAATGCACCCGCATACATATCGCCTGCCCCATTGGTATCAACTGCTTTTACATCATAGGGCTCAATATCGATAAAAGTGTCCCCGTCATAAATCATTGCTCCGTTCGCTCCCTGTGTGATTACAAATCTCTTGGCTTCTTTCTTTAATGCTTCGCGGGCTTCTTTCAAATTACTTTTGCCCGTATAGATTTTAGCCTCTTTTTCATTACAGAATAATAGATCGACGGATGCTCCTATAATATCATCAAATCTACTTTTGAATCCTTCAACAATAGCGGGGTCTGACAGTGTGAGCGCTGTTTTCACATCGTTTTGCTGGGCAATTTTCTTTGTTTGATTCATGACCTCAAAACCGTTCTCCGAAGTAACCAAATAGCCCTCGATATAGACATACTCAGAATCACGGATCGCCAATTCGTCAATTTCATTTGTAGAAATATTTTGGGTGATGCCGAGGTAGGTATTCATTGTTCGTTCAGCATCATCAGTAACCATCACCAGACATTTACCGGTGATTCCGTCTTCTCTTTCTTGACGGTCAAAGTTCGTGTCAATGCCCGCTTCTTTCATGTCTTCCAAGTATAAATCTCCAAAAGGATCATTGGCCACCTTGCAGGAATAAAATGCCTTGCCACCAAACTGGCTTACAGCAAACACGGTATTGGCTGCAGATCCGCCCGGCTTCTCAACGGTTTCTTCACGGTTAATATCGCTAATAAGTCGGGATTGAGCTTCCTCATCAACGAGTGTCATTACCCCCTTTTCCACATCGTGTTTTTCTAAAAAGTCATCACCGATTTCAAATTCCATATCGACCAGCGCATTACCGATGCCGTAAACGTTATACTTCTTCTTCATAAAAGACTCTGATTATTCAAACTGAAATTATGTCGATCAAATAACGTGCGGATAATACGAACTCTTGAGGGCCTAATAAAGTTGAGATCCCCAAATAAAAAAGGCATCTGCCTCATAAAAGACAGATGCCAAAATTTTAAAACGACTTCCTAATCCTTATTGCGATATGATTGGATCGGGATCGCCATCCGGATCGTTTGATGCGGATCCGTTACTGGTTGGGTTACCACCTGTTACCAACAAAACACCCGCAGCGTGCGGACTTGCCATTGATGTACCGCTGATGGTATTGGTACCACCATCATTCCAGGTAGAGAGAATGTCCACACCAGGTGCGGCATATTCTACCGGGGGATCAGTTGGACCAGAATAATTAGAAAATGAAGCAAATACATCATTTACATCTGTCGCTGAAATAGTCCAAACGTTATTATATTCAACGCGCGCCGGTGAGTAGTTATTTGCGTCGTCACCATCATTTCCGGCGGCTACGGCAAAATAAACACCTTGATCTGCCGCATTGCGTACGGCATCATCAACAGCATCAGAAGTTCCGCCACCAAGGCTCATATTTGCGACATCACCGGGGGAAGCATTCTGGGCTACGTAATCGATGCCGTTAATAACCCCAGAATAGGAACCACTTCCACGACTGTCCAGAACCTTTACGCCTACAACTGATGCCCCGGCAGCAACACCTACAACACCAATGTCATTATCCAGCGCAGCAATTGTGCCTGCGACGTGAGTACCGTGACCGTTTCCGTCGTCAGCACTTTTAGAATCTTTTCCTTTAGTTATAAAAGTAGCACTTCGAGATTCATCAACATTCAAATCAGGGTGATCCAAGTCAACCCCGGAATCAATAACCCAAGCTGTTCCGTTACTTGCAGTTGCACCGCCTACACGATCGATACCCCATGGCGTAACTTGTCCACCGGTACCACCGCCGTTACCACCATCACCGTCACACGGATCGCCATTGGGCGTACCGCACGGTGGAGCCAGCGTAAACATCTGGTCTTCTTCGATATAATCAACACGATCATCTTTCTTAAGATCTGCTAATTGTCCATCACTTAAAATAGCGGCAAAACCTTTCAACGCTACATTATATTCCCCAACCACCGATTCTTTGGTTATGTTATAATCGGTGAACATTTTGCTTCGAACCTGTTTAAGCTTTGAGATGTCAGCTCCAAGAGCTTTACCCTGTGCATCTTTGTTTTTGAAGACCACAATATATTGATCCTCAATAGGTTGAGTAGTTTGTTCTTTGAGTTCTTCCTGTTGATCTTCTTGGTCAACATTAGTCGTAGGCTGATCACAAGCTGTGATCCCAAAAACTACTAATGCAATAACCAAGGTTGCTCTAAAGAATGCATTACGCATAATTTATCCCTGATTTTATTAAAGTTAATTTCGCCATTTTGACGAATATGAAAGAGCAGGATTCCCTGTTTTGATCTAATACCCTAAAGAAAATTACAACCAAAACATCCCGCTATAGATTTAAAAGATTACTAACCAACCCATTTGTTACGGATAAGTCAAATATTTAAGCTAAAAAAACTTAAATGCTAAATATCAAAGTGTTTAATAGACTGATAAATAAACTTCTATAAACAATAGTTGCTAATTTATAAAAAACCATGCTCATATTTAGCCTTTAGTACTATTAGCCATCCTCTCATTACGTTACTATAAAATGAATTAACTACTTGTACCCTCTTGCGAAATATTGATAAAGAAATATAAACCATTCCATAATCAAGAGGTTGCTATTCCTGATTTACCCAAAATAATTGATTACATTTTCGTGAGATAAACCATGCGAATCTGATATCTTAAAGAATATACTTCGACTTTTCTGAGAGCCAATTAAGGAAGTATCTACACGATATAATGGAAGAGTTTTTACAATTTTTAGAACAACGCTTATCCCAAAATCTGCCGGGCCGAAAGGCCCAAGTCGAGATGGCTCCGGAACCGGTTGATGGGGGCGAAATTCGAGAGATGGAGCCGCCGCCGGAAGTCAACAAAAGTAGCGTACTGATTTTGCTTTTCCCCAATGAAGATGATGAAATGGAGCTGGTATTGACGCTGCGAAGCCATGATATTGATCATGGCGGGCAAATCAGTTTCCCCGGCGGACGGTCCGAAGAAGGGGAATCCCTTCCACAAACGGCCCTGCGAGAAGCCAAAGAAGAAATTGGGGTGCCATCCAATACCATAACAGTTGTTGGGGAGCTTA
>NZ_JBPOEA010000016.1:0-72504 GCF_052060035.1 Fodinibius sp. SL11
ATGCAGAACAACACAAAAACAGCATCTACGAAATTACTTCAGCGCAAGCCTACACGCTTGATGAAATTGCTGACTTGCTGAGTGAAGCCTCCGGTAAGGAGATTAGCTACAGCGATATTTCTGTCTCGGACTTTGAACAAGCGTTGACCGAAGCCGGGCTTCCCGAAGAGCAGATTGCCATGAGTGTGATGACCGCCACAACTTTCGTTAATGGCGCGCTTGATTTCACCTATGATGATATGCAGAACCTGCTCGGTCGCAAGCCTACCGGACTGGAAACCTTTATATCAGAATTTGCAAAACAATAATTATTCACTACTACTTAATCTAATCAACCATAAATCAATAAAACCAATGAAAAAACTAATCTTTATTCTATCATTCTTCATGCTTCCTGGCAGTGTCTTTGCGCAATATACGTGGGTGGAAGACCCTGCGCATTCGAAGCTTGGATTTACCGTTACTCACTTGGGTATTGCTGACGTGCCCGGATATTTTGGAGACTATGATGTCACCATTGAAACATACGAGGATGATTTCAGCGATGCGAAGGTAGAGTTGACTGTTCAAACAGCCT
The DNA here is from genome assembly GCF_052060035.1 of Fodinibius sp. SL11. Classification (NCBI taxonomy): domain Bacteria; kingdom Pseudomonadati; phylum Balneolota; class Balneolia; order Balneolales; family Balneolaceae; genus Fodinibius; species Fodinibius sp. SL11. Next base: position 578 of record NZ_JBPOEA010000016.1, read on the forward strand.
CTATTGATACGCGCGTCCAAAAACGCAACAACCACCTGAAAAGCCCTGACTTCTTTAACGTGGAAAAGTATCCGACGATGACCTTCGAAAGTAGGGATATCAAAGAAGTAGGCAATGACAAATACGAACTGACTGGAGATCTGACGCTGCACGGCACAACCAAACCGGTAACGGTGACCATGATTTACCGTGGAACAATCCAGAATGATATGACCCAAGGCAATCTTAAAGCCGGCATTCAAATTACCGGTTCGATTGATCGGACTGAGTTTAATCTTGGAGGTGATTTTCCACCACCCATGATCAGCAATGAGGTTCAGATTAAGGCGGATGGTGAGTTTATGCCTAAGAACTAATCCCTTTTGTGGAAATATATAAGGTCCCGAAAATCTTCGGGGTCTTGTAAATTTTCAACAAAGAATATTTAAAACCAATCACATTACCATGGAAAACAACTACACCACACCGCCGGAAACACGCATCGGACATGTGCATTTGAAAGTGTCTGATCTGGATCGGGCACTTGAATTTTATCGTGACCTGCTCGGCTTTGAGCTGACGACCATGTATGGCGAGAATGCGGCTTTCTTATCAGCCGGCGGGTATCACCATCACATCGGGCTCAATACCTGGCACAGCAAAGGAGGTCCACCTGCTCCACGCAATAGTGCAGGGTTGTACCATACTGCTATTTTGTTACCTACGAGGAAAGACTTAGCTGAAATTTTACAGCGCCTCATTGATGAGGAATACCCTATTGATGGAGCCAGCGATCACGGCGTCTCGGAGGCGATCTACCTAAAAGATCCTGATGGCAATGGCGTGGAACTGTACCGCGATCGTCCCCGTGAGGAATGGGAATACACCGAGGACGGCTCAGTCAAGATGATTACCCAGCCTCTTGACGTCCAGGACCTGCTAAATGAATTGAGTTAAAACACCCTTTGAATCTAAACGGAACAACAACTAATCGTAACAGAAATACCTTTTATCACAATGAATAAATTGAAAATTACCTATTGGATTACTACTGGAATCTTCAGTGCCATGATGCTATTCAGTGCAACGATGTACTTTATTAGTCCGCAAATGGCGCAAACTTTTGAGCACTTGGGATTCCCGGATTACTTTCGAATAGAGCTGGGTATAGCCAAAATAATTGGTGTCCTGCTGTTGCTGGCACCATTTACAGGACGTCTTAAAGAGTGGGTTTATGCCGGCTTCACCATCAATATGATTTCCGCCAGTATTGCCCACGCAGCAGCGGCCGATCCCATATCTGCTGTTCTTACTCCCCTTGTATTGTTAGGAGTTTTAACGGTCTCTTACGTAACACTCCAAAAGTTGGATGACGAAATCGAACCTGCTTTTGTAACGCAGCTTATTGGTTCAACTTCGTAGAAGGGAAAATCCTATGATACACATTGCCAATTCAAATGAACGACACACAGTAAGCCGGGGACCGTTTACTTCGCGGTTTCTTCCCTTGGGCCGATCCATACCGGACTCCAACGATCATGGCATTGCCCAGATCGGGCGGCTGGAACACGCCACACTCGAAGGCGGCGCGCTGGTACCGATGCACCTGCATCAGAATGAGGAAATTCTCTCCTACCTGCGCAAAGGCACGATGCATCACAAGGATAGTGACGGCAATGACATACCCATTAACAATAAACATCTGATGCTGATGAATGCAGGGAGTGGTATTCAACATGAAGAGGGCGTCCGTAAGGGCGATGAAACAGTGGAGATGCTGCAAATATTTATCCGTCCCAAAGCAGATAACCTGAAACCAAAGGTGCAATTTTATGAGCCGGATGTAATAAATAGCATAAATAAGTGGCGTTTGCTTGCCGGACACGAGCGATCCAAAGCCCCGATGCTATTCAGAAGTGAAGTGTTGTTTTACGACCTGCATCTGGAAGTGGGAAACATCATCAAAACTCCCAGCCTGGAGGGGAATACCGGATTTCTGTACCTGTTTAGCGGGAATGTAGCGGTTGGTAGTAATTGTGAAAGTGTCGAGGAGGGCGATCAGCTGATTGTAAAAGATGAACAGTTGATTCTGGAAGCAAATGAGGATTCGGATCTGGTCTTTTTTGTGCTGGATGCACAGGCACCGTATTCACGGAATGGGCTTTATACAAAATGAAAGTCTATTCCATTTTAATAAATGTAGAGAGCCTGTGGTAAACTCACAGGCTATATTCTATTGAGCTATATCAAGGGTTTTTCTTACCAAACATCAATGATATTTCAGCACCAAAAGGGCACCTTTAAAGTAGTTCAAGAAAGTTATAACTGTTTAATAAAAATTAACTGCTATGCATTCTATAAATAAAATATTAGTCCCAACTGATTTTTCTGATAATGCATCACATGCTTATAGCTATGCCCAAAAAATTGCTGGCCGATATGGAGCAAAAGTAGATTTTATCCATATAATTCCTACGCTTCATTACTTCAGTGAAAGTCTGGAACAGCTTAGTATGCCCCTTGATATGGAGCAAGACGTATATCCTTATGCCCAAGAGCGGACGTCTGGAAAATTAAAAAAGCTTATGGACAGCTACCTTCAGCCTGAAAATAAAGGTGACGGTATTGTACGAATTGCCCCAAACCCTTCAAAAACTATTGCGAAATATGCCGAACAGGACAATTATGATTTAATAGTCCTAACAACACAAAAACGTAACGGAATTAAGCATCGCATTCTTAAGTCAACAACAGAGAAAATTGTACGACTTTCGGTTCATCCGGTAGTAACTATTAATCCAGACTTAGTAAGTGCAGCCTGACTCAAATGACCAGCTATACAGCAAGGGTCCTTTTCTATTTGATCAGAAAAGCCTGGGGTAACCTTACAGCAGCCTTTTTATTGAGATTTGTCAAGGGTTTTTCTTAGCAGAAGTCAATGAGATTCGAGCACTAATAGAGTTACTTAAAGTAACACAAGAAGTTAAACTCTAATGAAGAAAGGTGAATATTATGAAACGTTTAGAAAATAAAGTCGCCATCATAACAGGTGGCTCAGGAAGTATTGGATTTACTACAGCTAAAAAATTAGCTAACGAAGGTGCCAAGGTTCTTTTGGTAGATATCGACGAAGAGAGCCTGAAAGAAAGGCAGCAGGAAGCTGAAAAGAAAGGTCTTGACATTTCCTACGCAGTAGCCGATGTAACTGACGCCGAAGACGTACAAAATTATGTTGATACAGCATTGGAAAGATATGGGAAAATTGACCTGTTCTTTAACAATGCCGGCATAGAGGGCGTTGTTAAACCTATTAGTGAATATCCAGAGGACACCTTTGACCAAGTACTGGCTGTTAATGTAAAAGGAGTCTTTTTGGGAATGAAATATGTAACTCCCAAAATGGAGAATGGCGGAAGTGTCGTTATAACTTCTTCTGTGGCAGGCTTGGTAGGCAGTCCGGGTATGGTGGCATATAACACCAGCAAACACGCCATAATTGGAACTATGCGCGTTGCTGCCCAGGAACTGGGTGAACGTAATATCAGAGTGAATACCGTCCATCCGGGACCAGTAGATAACCGTATGATGCGTTCACTGGAAGAGGGGGCAAAACCGGGTCATGGAGAGGAAGTGAAAGCAGGATATGAGCAACAGATTCCAATGCATCGTTATGCGCAGCCAGAAGATATAAGTAATATGGTAACTTTTCTCTTCTCTGACGAAAGCTCTTATGCCCACGGAAATACCTTTGTGGTTGACGGTGGATTTACAACATAGAAGCCAGCTTTGTAATATAGATAAACCAAATATAACTCCATTCCTATGGTTACTTTTTCATAAGTGACTATATATAATCTACAAATGCCTGTGGGGTTACCCCCTACAGGCATTTTCTATTGAGATATATCAAGGATGTTTCTTAGCAAACATCAATGAATTTTGAGCACCGAAAGAACACCTTTAAAGTAATTCGAGAAAGTTAAAAAGAGGAAAATATTATGGATAAGGAAATTATCATTATCGGCGGTGGATTTGCCGGTGTAAACCTGGCAAAACAACTTTCTAACAAGAAAGGCTTTCACGTCACGCTGGTAGATAAAAACAACTACAATTATTTCCCTCCACTGCTGTATCAGGTAGCAACTGGTATGCTTGAGGTTTCAAGCATCAGTACTCCTTTCCGTACTATTTTTAAAGATGTTGATAACGTCAGTTTTAGGATGGGGGAGCTCCAAAAGGTAGAACCCAAAACCAACAAGGTGCAGCTCTCTACAGGTGCATTAGCATACGATTCGCTCGTGATTGCTACGGGGACCAAAAGCAATTTTTTTGGGATGGAGAACATCAAGAAAAATTCCCTGCCGATGAAAACCATTGACGATGCGGTAGAAATGCGCAACTACCTGCTGCAAAAAACCGAAGAAGCTACCTATACCAATGATCCTGATAAGAAAGCCAAGCTTCGAAATATCGTCATATCAGGAGCGGGACCTACAGGTGTTGAAGTTGCCGGCATGCTGGCTGAGATGCGTAATAACATGCTGGAAAACATTTATCCGGAGCTAACCAGCAATGAGCTAAATATATTTCTTGTAGATGCTGCGCCTACAGTACTACCTCCAATGCGCGAGAAATCCCAAAAATATACCCATGAAGCTCTTAAGAAGATGGGGGTCCATGTGAAGCTCGAAAAGATGGTTAAAGACTACAAGAATGAAACTGTCTATTTTAAAGACGGCGACACCATCGAGACCGAGACCTTGATCTGGACCGCAGGGGTAACAGCCCGGGTGTTTGAAGGGATTCCCGAAGAAAGCTATGGCAGGGGCAATCGCTTGCTGGTGAATGAATATAATAAGGTAAAAGACACCGAGAATATCTATGCGATCGGTGATGCCGCCTTGCAGAAAACTGATGAGAATTTTCCCGAAGGTCATCCCCAACTGGCCAATGTTGCCATGCAGCAAGGTCAGCACTTGGCGAGGAATTTTATTGCCATGGAACAGGGCCAAGACTTAACACCCTTCCACTACTTTGATAAGGGATCAATGGCCATCATAGGCAAGAGTAAGGCCACCGCTGATCTTACAGTACCTTCTAAAACCGTAACTGGCTGGGTAGCCTGGGCTATGTGGTTGTTTGTACACCTTTTCCAGCTGATCAACTATCGGAATCGCATTAAAACCATGTGGAACTGGACAACCGCTTATTTTACGGAGGATCAATCACTGGGTATGATCGTACGTCCTACGGAGCAAATAGATCAAGAAACCTTATAAAATGCGACGGATAAAACTGATAGAGAGATCGAGTCTTTTGAGATCAGCTTTGTAGAATGGGATTTTGAGAGGGAAGAGTATTATTATTTCCCCATGCCTGATACTTGTGCAGGAAAAATCTATGAGAGTAGAGCGGAGCTTACAGATCCTCCCAAAGATCCAAGCTTAGTGATTTATGAAATGTTGTTTTGGGATAAGAAGGAAAGTTAAGCAGCTGAGTGAGCAGAGAGAAACTTCGCACAGAATTTTAGGAGTTCGGAAAGAAAATTTTGGGTAGAAGTGCCTAATTCTGTTACCCAAATGTTACCCAAATCCGAAAATGGAAGGTAGAAATAAGGCTAATTTCGGGAAACAAAAAAGCCGCTAACTCTTTGCGAGCCAGCGGCTTATCGGAAAGCGATCCGGACGAGATTCGAACTCGCGACCTCCTGCGTGACAGGCAGGCGTTCTAACCAGCTGAACTACCGGACCAAATGAGAGCCCAAATATAACGACCTTTTTACTCTTATGTCAAGCATAATTTCCGCAATTTTATAACTTTTGATTCATACCGGGAATTTATTACCATAGACAAAAATAAAGCTAATCCATTTTATGTATCAGCCCACTTTTGTTGAGGTTTCTCACGATATCAGTGTAGAGGTAAAACCGGTATATTTGGAAGAAGAATCAAGCCCTGTTGTTCATAAACATGTATTTGCATACTTTGTTACCATTCGAAATATGGGGAATCAACCAGTACAATTGTTACGGAGACATTGGAAAATTGAAGACTCCGGCGGGCAGGATCACGAAGTGGATGGAGCAGGGGTAATTGGATTACAACCCACTATTGAACCAGGTGGACAGCATGACTACAACAGCTTCTGTGTGCTAAAATCGTATCGTGGTAGCATGCGTGGTTATTATACTATGGAACGTGGTGATGGGAAATTAATAAAGGTTCGTATCCCAGAGTTTTTATTAATTTCACACGTATTGAATTAAACAAAAAAGGAGGACCGCAAGTATCAGTTACGGCCCTCCGTCGGGATGGTGATGGGATGTATTAGGGATACATCTTATCTAACTGTTTAATTCCTTTTCTATTGCATCAATAATTGTATCGCTCTGTGGTTTAACACCGCTTCGATAGCGATGGACCAGTTTTCCGTTCGAGTTAATCAAGAATTTCTCAAAATTCCATTTTATTGCTCCGGTGAAATCAGGATTGTCAGCCGTTGTTAAATATGAGAACAAGGGATGCTGATCCTCACCTTTGACAGATATTTTAGAGAACATCGGAAAACCCACCTCGTAGTTCACTTTACAAAACTGTTTTATTTCTTCATCCGTTCCCGGTTCCTGTCCGCCAAAATTATTAGCAGGAAAACCTAATACAACAAGTCCATCATCGTTGTATTTTTCATATAATGCCTGTAACCCTTCGTACTGAGGAGTGTAGCCGCATTCTGAGGCGGTGTTGACGATTAATAAAACTTTTCCCTCATATTTATTCAGTGATGTTTCTTTTCCGTCAATGTTTGTAGTTTTGAACTCGTAAACAGAATCTGTGGTTGTATCAGCAGTATTTAACGACATAGATAAAAGTATTATTAAGAGTCCTACGGTTTTCATAGATTTTACACCTTATTTAAATGGATGATATATATGAAATGTAAAGTTACAACAAAGAATTCCCAGTTTTTTGAAAAAAAAATTAAAATCCTTACTTCCGTTTTTACGGTTGTCCTGATCTTAATCGGTGGCTGGATTAATCAGCTACAAGCCCAAATGTTTTCTGTGGGGGAAACAGGTCCTCGATTCAGTACCCCCATGTCTGAAATTTTTATAGGCATTGAGTCTATGAAAGCTTCGTATAAAGGAGAGCCAACCATAAATGGAGCGGGGATTTTTGAGTATGATGGACCTGTATTAGTTGCCGGATATAATACAGTGGGACTTAGCCTGTATCTTTCTACTGGGGGCAAAATAACGGGAATAGATGATGCTTCCTATTTTCATACCGGCGGAAATTATGACTTTGGGCTTAACTTGTATAGAAGTTCCAACGTAAGGGTTAAGATTCCCCTTCGTATTGCATCCCGGTATACGAACATTACAAACAACCGATCTCTGTTATTGCCTACCACAAGTAGATTTCAATTTGGGATGATTGCCGCGGGCGGGGGCATAAATGGGGTATGGCGACCGGTGAAAAATATTCGGTTTGAAGTTGGTGCGGTTCCCACCTATGGATTTTCATTTGCGACGGGAGGATTTTTTGGCGGATCAATAGGAACTCTAAATGCTCATGGTAAGGTGTATTTTGATCGGTTATTTGGCGACAAGGGACTTTCTTTAGGGTATAAATATGATTTTCGCAGTTATAATATTGAAGAGGATGTCTACGATTACAACTTGAAAGGCCATAGTGTTCAAATAGGAATTACGTTTTAAACTGATGAAAACTGAAAAGCTGCTTTTAGAACTTGAAGAGCTCGTAGAACAATTAGGTTATACCATCCGTAAGGAAAAAGGAACATTCCGAGGAGATTCCTGCGTGATGGAGGGACGAAAATTAGTGGTGTTGAATAAAAAGAAACCTGAGCAGCAACAGGTAGGATTATTGGCTCGAGTTCTCAAGGATAAAGAACAGGAATTAGCAGACATTTATATTAAACCGGTGATTCGTAAACAGCTTGAAGGGCTTTGGGAACGGTTTGATAAGTTTAAAGACAGCGAAATTGAAGAAATGGATATTGATATTTAACCAATGAAGTTAACCTTTTTAGGCACCGGAACTTCGATGGGCGTACCTACCGCCGGGGGTTTTGGCAAAGAGCAAATTGATGGGGACCCACGCAATATTCGCTGGCGCTGTTCGGCGTGGATACAAACCGAAGAGTCGTCTATTGTTATTGATACAGGGCCCGAGTTCCGTTTGCAAACCATACGCGCTGGACTATCAGAAATCGATCTGGTATTGATTACACATGAGCATATGGATCATATTGCCGGGCTCGATGATCTGCGCCCTTTTTGTTATAAGCAGGAGCAAAAGATTCCGGTGTATGCAAGTGCTACTTGTTTAGATGCTATACGAAGACGCTTTGAGTATATGTTTGGTCCCGATCGCTATCCGGGGGCAACGGATATCAATTTACAGGAGATTACCGATATCATATCATTCAGGGATTTAAAAATTACACCTCTACCTGCCATTCACGGACAAGTGACGGTATTGGGCTATCGGGTAAATGATGTCTCCTACATCACGGATGTGAAAGAACTGCCCGAAGCAACGAAAGAACGTATTCGAGGTTCAAAAGTGATGGTTTTAGATGGATTGCGATGGAGACCGGAACACCCTACACACATGACGATACCTGAAGCGGTGGATATTGCAAACGAGCTTGATATCCCCCAAACCTATCTGTGCCATATGAATTCATACGTAAACCACGAGGAATCCAATGAACGTCTGCCCAATCATGTGCGCCTGGCCTACGACCAGCAAACGCTTACCATTGAGTGAAGTCATAATATCGACAAGTGTTGTATAAGGGTTTTTGAGGGGTGAGGGGCAGTAATCTTTTTAAACAAATTTCTTCAGGTTCTCATCCTTTCTTAATTTGTTAACAACTTTCTTTACTCCCTGAGAATGGTCCAGGTCACAAACCAAAATGGCATTATCTGTCTCAACAACGGCAAGGTTTTCGACGCCCACAAGCGCAATCATTTTTCCACTTTTACTTTGGATGAGATTGTTTTTGGCATCAGCGGTGGCCGCGGTATCGGTTTGTATAACATTGCTATCCTTGTCTTTTGATCGCAAGTCATAAACGGCGCGCCAGCTTCCAACATCATTCCATTCAAATGAGCCGGGGACGACAAAAACCTGGTCAGCTTGCTCCATAATACCGTAGTCAATAGAAATGGAGGTACATCCGTAATAAAATTCATCAATAGCCCCTTTTTGATTATCGGTACCGACAGCGGGCTTCAGCTTTTCGACCTCATCAAAAATAGTAGGCAGATGTTGCTTAAACTTTTCCAGGATGGTTGAAGCCTTCCATATGAACATCCCGCTGTTCCAGAGGAAGTTCCCCGAGTCAATAAACTCTTTGGCTGTTTCCAGATCAGGTTTCTCCCGAAACTGATTTACTTTTTTGACTTCACTTTCCTTATATAATTGGGATGAGCTTTTATCAAACTCAATGTAGCCGTAACCGGTTTCGGGATGATCGGGCTTAATGCCAATGGTCACCAGTGCACCGGATTCCTGAGCTTTGGCTTTAGCGGCTTCCAAAATAGATAAAAATGTTTTAGGCTTGCCGATCAGGTGATCGGCGGGAAGTACGACCATCGTACCCGCTGGATCTTTTTCCTGGATGAGCGTGGCGGCTGCTGCAACACAGGGAGCGGTATTCTTACCCACCGGTTCACCAACGATATTATTGGTTGGGACATCAGGGAGCTGTTCCTGCACCAAATCTACGTACTTGTCATTGGTAATGACCCAGACCCGATCAGCGGGGATCAGGGGCTCGATCCGATCAACGGTATCCTGCAGCATAGTGCGATCGCCGAAAATATTCAAGAATTGCTTGGGATGAGCTTCTGTACTTTGCGGCCAAAAGCGGGTACCCGATCCGCCGGCCATAATTACGGCATGTAACATAAAGGTGAATGGTCGTTAGTATTGATGAATTTGGAAAGGGAAGGTATTGAAAATCACTACAAGTGTGAAGAACTTTTGCCAAAACCAGATTTTAAATGGTTACGGAATACTCTTCATCGAGGTGGTGCGTATTAATGAGATGAATAATATCACGGGCGGATTCTGCAAAAGCCGTGTCAGGATAGTGTTCTACAATTTTTTCAGCTGCAAAAATAGCCTCCAGGTATTGTTTGTTTACAACTTTCATCCGTGTTTTTTTCAGGATCGGCATAGCTTCATGTGAGCCACTGGCCGTAATGAGTCCGGTAATGAGAAAAAGAAGGGTGGTTTCTGGGTTATTCATCAGAATATTTGGTGGCACTTAATTGGTTAGTTCCGCTTCTGCAGGTGTGCGATCGACCTTGCTGAGCGTAAAACTAAAAGTAGATCCCACGCTGGGGGTACTTTCAATAAAGAACTCCTCGTCGTGGGCTTCCATAATATGTTTAACGATGGCCAATCCCAACCCCGTTCCCCCTTTATCGCGCGAGCGGGATTTGTCCACCCGGAAAAACCGTTCGGTGACGCGCTCAATGTACTGCTGGCTAATGCCAATACCGGTATCTTTTACATATACCAACACGCGGTTCTTATTCTTGGGATAATCTTTAACGCCAACGGTCACAAGCCCGCCTTTATAGTTGTATTTGATGGCATTCTCAACAAGATTGGTAAGAACCTGTTTGATTTGATTACGATCGGCGGTGACAAACGTATGTTCAGGAATATCTTTGGTTTTGAGAGAGACGACATCTTTCTTGGCTTTGTATTGAAGATTGTCAACAACGTCAGTTATTATTTTGCCAAGGTTAATATCCTGGATGTCAGATTTTAACTCACCAGTCTCTAATTTGGAAATTGCCATCAGGTCTTTGGTAAGATAGATAAGACGATTGACGTTACGCATCGCCTTTTCAAGGAACTTGCGATTGACTTCCTCGTCATCAATCGCACCGTTTAAGAGCGTCTCTATAAACCCTTGGATGGCAAAGATAGGTGTTTTAAGCTCGTGAGAAATATCCCCAATAAACTCCTTACGGTAGTTTTCAATTCTGTTGAGACGTTGTATTTCGCGTTCTACGGTTTTGCTGGCTCGTACCGTTTGTTTGATTAGGTAGTCGAGCTCATCATTATTTTTTGTTTGCAGCTCTTCGTAATCATGGAAGCGTTTTTTCAGAATATTTTTATTGATCTGGTTGAGGGTCTCCAGGCGGGAAAATTGCTGTGTATATATAATCAGGTAGACCGTAATTCCGGATAGCACAAAAAAGACTCCACCTGCAACAAATGAAGCCGTTAGGGTAGAACCCAGCAAAAATTTAGCAGCAATACCAACTCCGGTGCCGATACACAAAGCAGAATAAACGGCACTGCGGAAAGCAAGACGTGATGATTTTTGAAAAGGGTTTTTCCTCATTCTTTAAACTTGTAACCGACTCCTTTAACCGTTTCAATATATTCGCTGCCGATCTTTTCACGAATTTTCCGGATATGAACATCGACAGTGCGATCAACTACATAAATATTGTTGCCCCAAACCTGATTAAGCAGGGTTTGGCGATCCATAACCTTGCCTTTTCGGCTGGCTAAAAAGTAAAGAAGCTCAAATTCTTTACGTGGCATCTGGAACTCCTCATCGCCTTTGGTGACAATATAGCGATCTTTATCAATGACGATATCATGTACTTTAATTTTGTCGACCATCTGACTGGTTTTTTCAAACCGGCGTAATACGGCTTTAATACGAGAAATCAACTTGGTGGTGCTAATTGGCTTGGTGATATAATCATCGCCCCCCTTGTCCAGACCTTCGACCTCTGTTTTTTCATCCCCTCGCGCGGTTAAAAAGATAATGGGAATATGTTTAAGGTCTTTATCGGCGCGCATTCGTTCCACCACTTCCATGCCGTCCATTTTGGGCATCATAATATCCAGTAACACAAGGTTGGGATTGTGTTCTCGGGCCACTTTAATACCCTCTTTGCCGTCTTCGGCTTTTAGTACATTAAACCCTTCTTTCTTAAGATTATATTCAATTAAGTCCAGAAGGTCTTGTTCGTCGTCTACTACTAAAATGGTTTGTTTGTCAGGCACGGCTCAAAAATTGATTGCTATATTAAACTAAGGTAAGTAAAACATTGCTTTTAATTTAAGAAGCAATAGTACAAAGCCCTATTCGCAATTAAAACAGCAGAGCTGTTAAATAATTGTTATGAATTTTCAGTGATGGTGCTTTGCTCGGTTTTTCTTTGAGCAATTTATTGAAAATTATTCCTATTACTTTACTTTAGAATAGGCAGAATATTCTTTAATCCTTCAAAAGGATTATGAATCTATGGATTTGGCTGAAAGCTTATTTTGAGTATATATCATCAGTGATATGAATTTTAGTATCAGTATAAAATAAATTGAAATGAAGATACTTATTGTTGGCGCGGGTCAGGTAGGGACGAGTGTGATGAAAGATCTCAGTGATAATCACGAGATCTCAATGGTAGATAAAAATGCCAGTAATCTGGATCGCATACCTTTTGATGTTAATGTGACGGCCGGGAATGGGCTGGAGGAAGAGGTGTTAAAATCAGCAGGAATTGAAGATGCTGATATTGTAGTAGCGACAACCTCAGAAGATCAGACCAATGTTCTTATTGGCAGCATGGCTAAGCTTCTTACCGATTGCTTTACCATTGCACGGGTCTCTGATCCGTCCCTTGCCAATATTTGGAATACAAGGGAGGGAGCGTTTGGTATTGATGCGATGATTGACCGATCAAACTTAACGGCAAAACAAATTACAGAGCTTCTCTGGTTTCAATCTACTCGTCAAGAGTCAATAAATGAAGAGATGTATTGCCGGGGAAAAATAAAAATGTCAGAGTTTAAGCTGGAAAGTGAAAGCGACCTGATCGGCAAAAAAATTCAGCAATGTAATGAGCATTCCGAAATTAACGTTGCCGGCATTTTTCGCGATAGTGATTTTATGCTTGCTCCTGAGGGTGCTGTTTTTGAAGAGGGGGATCGAATTACCGTATTTGGGTCTCCTCAAAAAGTGGATGATTTTGGAATATCCATAGCATCGGCCGAAATGGAACCTGTGAAAGATACCTTTGATATTCTCGGCGGTGGGGATATTGGTTTCCAGACGGCATTATTATTAGAGGATACTCCATTGAGCGTTCGTATTTTTGAAAAGGATCCCGACCGGGCACAATTTCTTTCTGAACATCTATCCCAAGCGATGGTGTTACAGGCAGATATCACCGAACGTTCGATTTGGGAAGAAGAGAATATTCCAGAATCTGATATCTTGTTGGTTAGTACTGATGATGATGCCACCAATGCATTGGTGACTCTGATAGGAAAAGATTGTGGAACCCCGAGACTGGTGAGCATTGTTCATGAACAGCAGTATTTGACGCTTTTTGAATCATTGGATATTACACGTGTAATTCACCCCAGAGAAGTAGTTGCGTCCAGCATTACTAATTACATTCAAAAAAGTTATGCAGGTAATTTAACAGAGCTGGAGCATGAAAGTGGAGAGGTTTTTGAAATTAAAATTGATTCAGAAAGCACCGTTCTGGATAAAACCATTGAAGAGTTGAAGAAAAGTTTTGACCAACCTTTGGTAGTCGGCGCCATAGTGCGGCAAAACCATTTTATTCCTCCTACGTCCGATACATCCGTAAAGTTGGGAGATCAATTGGTGATTCTGACAACAGGAAAAGCTGAAGATATTGTTGAAAGCCTATGAGAAAACAGGTTGATGTTTTATGTGTCTTGAGCTTGTTTGGCTCTATTTTAAAGTGGCTTGCCGTACCGCTTGGCATACCATTTATCTATTCGTTTTTTGGTCCTGAAAATCCATTGGTTTTTTTACTTCCCATCGGAATTGCATTGATTGTTGGAACGGCATTGGAACAACTTGACACCAATCCCAAATTGGGACTGCGAGAGACTTTTCTGCTGGTATCATTAAGTTGGTTGGGCGTAACATTGGTTGGCGGGCTTCCCTATTTGCTGGCCGGATCAGGGACCGTAGCGGTTCCAATTAACGCTTTCTTCGAAAGCATGAGCGGTTTTACGACGACCGGAGCTACCGTAATGGCTTCAATTTCATTTGATACTCATAGCCCCGAAATTATGCTTTGGCGTCAAATCACACAGTGGCTTGGCGGCATGGGAATAATTGTTCTCGGGATAGCCATTTTGCCTCGTTTATCCGTAGGGGGATCAGAGTTAATCGAAGCCGAAGCCCCCGGAACAGAGTTTGACCGAATTACCCCGCGTATTGTAGAAACGGCAAGGATTTTATGGTTGCTCTATATTGGTCTTACCATAACCCTTGGGCTTCTGCTTTATGGCTCTCATTTAATCGGCTGGTCTCCCAAGATGGATCTTTATAATGCCGTAGCTCATGCATTGACGACAATGCCTACCGGTGGTTTTTCCCCCGAAGCTGAAAGTATTGCGGCTTTTTCAGCAACGGTACAATGGATTATTATTCCATTCATGTTTATGGCAGGAGTAAATTATGCCATCATGTGGAGAGCGTTTACCGGTAATCCCCGGAAACTGTACCGAGACACCGAATTTCTTTTTTATAGCTTTATCCTTCTCTTAACAGGGGCAATCATATTTGCAATGGTGTTCGGCAATACTTTTGAGGACCCGTTGGACGCTATACGGCACAGTATTTTTCAAGTACTTACTTTTGTAACGACTGCGGGATATGCGAGCCACGACTTTAATACCTGGAACTCAATGGCACAAACCCTGTTGTTTATGATGATGTTTATCGGAGGTTGTGCCGGGAGTACCGGCGGTGGTATTAAGGTTTTCCGCTGGATAGTCACCATAAAAACTTTCTTTAAGCAACTCTTTACCACCATTTATCCCCGCGCCGTTCAATCGATACGGGTTGGCAAAAATATCATTAAGGACAAAACAACCCGGCGTGTAACAATCATGATCCTGCTGTATATATTTACATTTTTGATGGGGGCGCTAATCATTGAGATAGAATCGTACCGCATTGGTCTTGAGCTGGAAACCTTGGACATAATGAGTGCATCTGCAGCTTGTATAGGTAATATTGGACCCGGATTTGGGGTTGTGGGACCAATGAATAACTACCTTGCCTTTTCACCGCTTTCCAAAATAGTTATGATCTTTTTGATGTGGGCCGGACGCCTTGAATTATTTACGGTATTTGTAATATTTATCCCTCGATATTGGAGAAATTAAAAAAGGCCGTTATATGATAATATTCAAAATAGAGCAAACTGCAGACTTGCTATTATTTATCCATCTGGGATAAGGCTTTTTTAACCAATTCTTGCACATCACTATCAAAGTCCTCATTTCTGGCTGCAAGCTCAATCGATTCTTCGGCATCCCGCTTTTTAAAGCCGAGTGATTGCAGGGCAGAAACGGCTTCCTCTTTTACATTACTGCTAAGCGAAGTGTCACCATCAGCTGAGTAGGTCGCATCCACCATTTCAGAAATTTTATCTTTGAGCTCAAGGATCATGCGCTGAGCAGTCTTTTTCCCGATACCCTTTATTTTGGAAAGGGCGTTTTTATCTTCCTGAACGATGGCCCCCGTAATTTCTTGGGCGGGAAGTCCGGAAAGAATAGTAAGTCCCAGTTTGGGGCCGACCCCCTTTACGGTAATCAACAGTTCAAAAAGATCTTTTTCTTTTTGGTTGGCAAAGCCAAAAAGACGCTGATCGTTGTCGGTTACGTGGTGATATACCAGCAACTCAACCTCATCACCTGTGTCCGGCAACTCCTCATACGTTTGGTTGGAGATTTCAAGCAGATAGCCAACATCGCGGACATCAATAATAACTTGTTCCGGTGATTTATCGTGGACGGAACCTTTTAAATATGCAATCATGAAAAGTGGAAGTGCTTTATTTAACTCGGTCAGGATTATTTTCTACAAAATCGGCCCAGCTCGATTTACTGTTATTTTGGTGTGTTTTCTTTTGGGATTTGGGAGCCTGCCGGTTAAAACTATTTTGCTTCATTAAGTGACACCATGCCACAGCCAGTGCATCGGTGGCGTCCTTGGATAGCTTTTCATCGGGCAGGGATACGGTCTTTTGCAGCATAAAAGCCACTTGCTCCTTGCTGGCATTTCCATTACCGGTAATGGATTTTTTTACCTGTTTGGGATAATACTCTGTAACTCCAATATCGTGATTGGTGATAGCCAGCATGGCTGCTGCTTGGGCTCGTCCCAGTTTAAGCATGGCCAGTGGATCGACGCCATAAATAGGGGTTTCCACAGCACAAGAATCCGGATTAAAAGAGGAAATGATTTTGGATACTTCTTCAAAGATATACTGCAGTCGGTCAGAATGATCATCCATGTGTGCCATTTTTAAAACATCACAGCGTAGGGCAACCAGTTTGCTGTCCTCTTCGGTGAGGATAGCATAGCCGGTGTTGCGCGACCCGGGATCGATACCAAGGATGACATCAGCCATAAATCTATTATTAAGTGAATTTGTTTAAATATAACAGATTTAAGAGGGATTTCTCATCGACAAATTATTTGAAGGTTTTAAAGGTGTCGATCCGTTTAAAATAACTGGTGGCTGCTTCTTTAACCTTGGGTGCCAGTAATATTGTAGATACCATCGTGGGGATGGCCATCAGTGCAAACATGCCATCAATGAGATCAATAACGGCGCCAATAGAAGCAACGGATCCAAAAATAATGGAGCCGACATAAAAATAGTTGTACCAGTGTTGTTTGTCAGCACCGATCAAGTAGCCCAGGCATTTTGTCCCATAATAGGAATATGTAAGCATGGAGCTGATGGCAAAGAAGACAACGCAAATAATCAGTAGATAGGTACCAAATTCGGGCAGTGCTTGATCAAATGCATTAAGAGTAAGGGTAACTCCGTTTGCTTCGGTGGATTTCCACACTCCGGTCACCAAGATAGCCAGGGCGGTCATCGTACAAGTAATAATGGTATCAATGGCAGGTCCTAACATGGCAACCAAGCCTTCGCGAACCGGCTCTTTGGTTTTGGCTGCGCCGTGAGCAAGGGCTTCGGTACCGAGTCCGGCTTCGTTTGAAAAGACACCACGTTGAATGCCGATTACAATAAGAGAGCCGACTGCTCCGCCCATCACCGATTTGCCGGTGAAAGCATCAGTCACGATAAGTCCCAGGTAGTAAGGAATTTCGGTAATATGTGCAGCCAGTATGGCAATTACGCACCCTACATAAATAATAACCATGGTCGGTACCAGTCGGGAGGTAACTTTGCCGATGCGTGTAATACCGCCAAAAATCACAATGGAAACGATTACTACGAGTACAAGCCCGGTGATGATATCACCCCCGAAATGGGCATTGGCCGCTACCCATCCCTGGGGGATATAAATGGAATCACGTAAAATTTGTGTGAGTTGATTCGCTTGAAAAATGGGCAGAGGGCCAAAAATGCCGGCCAGCGCAAATAGTCCGGCCAGCGGTTTGAAAAGATAGGTCCAATTTCCACCCCATTTTTTTTCGAGTCCTTCGCGGATTACGTACATCGGTCCGCCCTGCACCTTGCCTTCGGAATCTTCACCTCGATACAGAATAGCCAGTGTGCAGGTAAAGAATTTGGTAGCCATTCCTACAAAGGCACTTACCCACATCCAGAAAAGGGCTCCGGGGCCGCCCATAAAAATGGCAACGGCTACCCCACTGATGTTCCCCATGCCAACAGTAGCAGCGAGAGCACTGGATAAGGCCTCGAAGTGAGTAATATCGCCGGGGTCATCGGGATCATCATACCGACCGCGAAGGATATTAAGGGCGTGTTTAAAATATTTGAAAGGGGCAAAGCGTGAATAAATCAGAAAGAAAAGTCCGCCGCCTACCAGCAGGTAAACGAGTGGCATGCCCCACATAAAGCTCGAAAAAGCACTTAGCGCTTGTTCAATAAATTTCAAACTAAATAGCAGTATTTAATTAATAGATGACTTTTGAGAAGGGGAATATACTAATTAGCGCGACTAAAGAAGATAAAATCGGTGGCCGGGGGATCAATTTTTGCATTTCGTAACAATTTAGCGATCTGGGCACGATGATGCTGACCGTGAATAATGATGTGAAAAAGAATATCAGAAAGAGGCGTTTCGTAAGGGGTACCTTTAGAATTGGTGTACGAGACTATTTGATCAAAATTATCAGTTGCATTGACCAGCTGTTTCCATTGTTGGTTGAGCGTCTTCATATTTTGCAGTGCATCTGCTAACCCATAGTCAGGCCAAATTTCCACATCATCAATTGATTCCTCTTTAATCCGTTTAAACCACATTTGTTGCGACCCGGCAATATGGGCAAAATATGCGACCGCTTTATCTGATCTCTCAAAGCCAAGATGATCTTGCAGGCTCAGTAAAACTTGTTCATTGGCCCAATTATCATAGGAAAATAATCGATGAAAATGTTCTGCCGTATTCATAAAAACATTCTTTTATTTAAATCGATAGTTTTAAAGAGCATATCAGATTCGTAAATATAATACAAATTTTGAAGTAGTTGAGAGCCCTCCTATTTTAGCTGCTTGATAATATTAATCAAATTGATGTCGAAATATGCTGCTCGCTCTTGATATCGGAAATAGTAACATTGTTATTGGAGCCTCTTCAAATGGAGAATGGAAATACCAGTGGCGTATCCAAACCGATACCGATAAAACGGCCGATGAATATGCAGTGCTTTTCAATAGTTTGTTCAGCGAGTTTGAGTTGACCTTCGACCGTTTTAGCCGGATTATCATAAGCAGTGTTGTCCCACAGCTTACGCAGATCATCAGTGAGGTTTTTGAAGAAAAGTCGGATACCAAAGCGTTAATTTTGGACGGCGAAGTGGATACGGGTCTTAAGATTAAACGGTTAAATCGCAAAAGTGTGGGCGCCGATCTTATTGCTGATGCTGTGGGAGCCTATGCGTTGTTTGAGGATGACTGTATTGTCGTAGACTTTGGGACAGCCACCACTGTTATGGTTGTGCAAACCCCCGGCGAATTAATTGGGGGATCAATTTGTGCCGGACTCAAAGTCACTATCGATGCTTTGGTGGGGGAAACGGCACAACTTTCGCAGATTCCGCTGGAGCCTCCGAAGCAAGTTATTGGGGGTAGTACAATGGAGGCGATGCAGTCAGGATTGGTGCTGGGTCATCTATGCATGATTGAAGGACTCATCGACCGTATGAGAAAACGGATGGGCGGGGCGGCCAAAGTAATTGCCACGGGTGGCCTTTCAGAAAAAATAGCCGAGCATACTGATTATTTTGATGTTATTGACCCCATGCTCACGCTCGATGGTTTGCGGCTGATTATGGAAAGGCAGGATGAGAAGTAAGAGGGCAAACGGCAGATGTAAAACATGTTCTGTTTGTCGTTTGACATCTGCCGTCTCACATTTACTACTTAGACACCAAAAAACTTCGAAATTCCATTCAAAATAAACTGTACCCCAATGGCCATTGCGATAAATCCCATCATTCGGGTAATGGCATTCATCCCGGTGGGGCCAATATACTTTGCTGAGAAGGGAGCCAGTCGTAATACGCCGTACGAAATAAGGGCTACCAGCACAATGGCACCACTTACAATAACTAAGTCAAGGATTCCCTCAGCCTGTGATGCCAAGCCAATAACAACAGCAATACTTCCGGGGCCCGACAACATAGGCATTGCCATGGGACTAAAAGAAATATCCTCTTTTTCTTTGGCTGCTTCCTGGGCCTCGTCTGATATTTTCTTTTCTGATGCTTCTGGATTCAACATGGCATAAGCGGCGCGGAGAATAATGAGTCCTCCCGCAATACGTATTCCCGGCAGACTGATACCAAAGAAGCTCATGATATACGTTCCGGCCAGTAGAAAAATGATGAGTACAACAAACATATAGAACGATGATTTCTTGGCCACGTAAATTCGTTCGGCATCGCTGTTTTGTTCGGTAAGGGAGATGAATACGGGCATTGCTGCCAGAGGATTAGCAACCGAAATAATAGAGGTAAAGGCCGCTATAAAAAGAGTAGTGGTTCCCGATAAGTAGGTAGTAAAAACGTTGCTTTGGCTTAATAAATCTTCAAACATAAGTGCGGAAGATATAAAATAGCAGGAAGAAGTTTAACAGCTTTTACCAACGAAGAAGGCTTTCCAAGTGTTAAATTAAATCTTAGATTTACGTTCCAATTTTTAAGTGTTAAATAGGTTATTGATGAAGCAAACAGAAGGACAACAATACAATTCACTTACAAAAACGGTCAGCAAAATTGTGGATGGTGAAGATGCATCGCGCGATGAAAAATTGCAACAGATCTGCGAGTTGCTGGCTGAAAATGTTGAAGTCTTTGATTGGGTAGGGTTTTACCTTGTTGATCCCGATGCAGATCGCGAATTAGTGTTGGGACCCTATGTCGGTGAAGAGACAGATCACACGCGTATTCCCTTTGGAAAAGGTATTTGCGGTCAGGCCGCTGAAACGAACGAGACTTTTGTGGTACAGGATGTAAGTCAAGAAGACAATTATCTGGCTTGCAGCGTGCATGTACAAGCCGAGATTGTAGTCCCCATAAAGAAAAATGGAGAGTTTGTTGCGGAGCTGGATATTGATTCGCATACCAAAGACTCAATGACCGAGGGACACCGCAAAGTGCTGGAGAAGGTTTGTGAACTTGTTTCACCACTGTTCTAACTAAAAATGACAAAGTTAACTATGAAATACTGCGCTACGTTAATTCTTGGAATATTGTGTTTGACCAATATCGGAATGGCCCAAAATGGGAACGAGGCAAAGCAACTATCGGAGCCGGTAGCAACGGGAGAAAATTACGAGGTCTATGGATCTGAATTTCCGGATGATGCCCAGTTTTTTGCTCCGGAATATTTGGTAGAAAACAGTAATGTGTTTAAGGGTCAAGAAGTAGTAACGAAGGGCACTATTAAGCAGGTATGCCAAAAGAAGGGGTGCTTTTTTATGCTCTCGGCCGGTGATAAAGATATTCGCATTACCTTTAAGGACTATAAGTTTTTTATTCCCACCGATGCGGCTGGTGCGCAAGTTCAGTTGAAAGGGGTATTTAAGGTTAAACCACTTACTGAAGACCAGGCGAAGCATTATGCAGAAGATGCTGGAGAAAATCCGGACAAGATAGAGATGGCAGAAAAAGAGTATAACTTAGTTGCAAACTCAGTTAAAATATTCGATTTATAGGAAAAGTTTTCTTTGTCCAGCTGATCATATTATAGTGGCTTTTCCATTGATTCTTGCTGATGAGTTTATATTTGTTTGTTGAATGGAACCTAATCGCTGGATAACACAACACTCTGTTTTTTAATGATTTAACTGAATACAAGTATGAAGTGGATAACGGGGGTAGGAATATTTATTACGAGCCTTTTATTGGTCTCATGTAGTTCTTCAAAGAAGGTGAGTAATCCAAATACTTCAAACTCTACAGCTTCGTTCGAAATTGATAAAAACCTGGCTATTGATCGACTCAGTCAAGGTTTGCAGTATCAAACGGTATCTTTAGAGGATACTTCAGAGATCAATTTTGAGGCTTACGAAGATTTTATTGATTTCTTGGGTGAAAAATATCCAAGCATACATGACAATATGGAAAGTGAACGTATTGGTCAGTACAGCTTGCTCTACAAGTGGGAGGGAAGTAACAGTGGACTAAAACCAGCCATGATGATAGGGCATTATGATGTGGTTCCCGTTAAGTATGGCGATGATAGGTTATGGCAGTATTCTCCATTTGACGGAGAAGTGGATGAAGGATTTGTTTGGGGACGCGGTGCGTTGGACGATAAGGGCGGCGTTATGTCGATTATGGAAGCACTGGAATATTTATTAGAGCAAGGGTTTGAACCGGAGCGCACCTTTTACATTGCCCTGCATCACGATGAAGAGGTTGGCGGAGTTCGTGGAGCGCAGCAAATAGCAGAGCATTTACAAGAACAGGATATAGAATTAGCTTATTTGGTTGATGAGGGACTGCCCATTGCTGAGGAGATTATTCCGAATGTAGAGGTTCCCCTGGCAATGATCGGAGTGGCTTCCAAGGGATCCATTAACATTGAGCTTAGATATACTCAGGATGGGGGACATTCATCGATGCCGACCCGTTCTTCAGTAATTGGAACGCTTAGCAGGGCTGTTAATCGCATTGAGCAAAAACCCATGAAAGCACATTACCGTGGATTAATTGTAGAAACGTTTGAGCCGTTGATTCCCTATATGTCATTTACCCAGCGGATGGCTTTTAATAATACCTGGCTATTTAGGGGAATTATTAAAAGTAAGCTGAGCAATAATCCTGCAACAAATGCGGCCCTTCGTACAACGGCGGCAAAGACAATTTTTGAGGCCGGTTTCAAAGAAAATGTATTACCGGTGGATGGACGCGTAATCATTAACTTCAGGGTGCATCCCAATGATACGATCGACGATGTGGTAGAATATGTACGAGATAGAATTCGTAATGATAATATCAATGTTCGCGTATTAGATCGGGCACGTAATCCATCTCCGGTATCAAGTACCAGGGCTGCTCCGTACCAGATGTTGAAACAGACTATAGAAGAATCATTTAGTCAGGTACTGGTTTCCCCCTCGCTATTTATTGCTGCCAGCGATGCCCGGCATTTCCACGATTTAACATCCAATATTTATCGTTTTCGTCCCATACGAGCCCGCCACGAAGACCGTTCCCGGGTGCATGGCATTGATGAGCGAATAAGCGTAGATAATTATATCGAGATGGTAGAGTTTCAAATACGTTTGATTAAAAATGGGACATCAGAGTTGTAGACAGATTTTTTTGGAAGGCTAAGATAAAGTCACCGTACCTTGCAGATTAGTCCGTTATGCGCTTTGATGTATCCGGCGCGAAGGATATCAAATCCGTGTTCCCAAGCATAGAGTCCCATCTGCTGGATATCCATAAGCTCTCGGTAGCCATAATTCATGTAATCGCTCATTACGGTATAAAATGCTTTGCTGCGTAGCTGATTTCGAGGAGTGGTAAGAATAGCGTAGCCACCGGGTTTTAAGAACTGGCGATGCATTTCAAAAGCTTCGTGTTTGTATTCATCGGGGAAATGCTCGATGAGTCCGATGCTGACCACAATATCGAATTCTTTGCCGTATTTTAGGTTACGGATATCCTCAACCACAAAATCGATATTCATATCTTCTTTATAGTATATCTTGCGGTTGCCGGTAGCGGGATTGTTTCCTAAAAAGGGATATTGTGCTGGAAACTTACCAAAGCGATCGGTTTTACAAAATTCGTCATAATCAACCAGAACTGCATGCCCCCCGGGATATTGGGCCATTAATTGCATTGCTTCGTAACCGTCAGCCGCACCCAGAAACAGTACTTTAGGCTTTTCGAAGTCGAGGTCTTCAAAGAGCGCCCGTTTTCCTCGGGGGTCCCAAATGGCATCTTCCACGCGGTGTACCTTATTCCAAACCAGCAGTTGTACGAGCTCTTCGAGTGCTTCACCTGCTCCATGGATATCCATGCTCATTAGGTTTTTCCAGATGGCCGAGCGAGCCGCCTGTTTCTCTTGTGGAACATCCTTTACAAAGAGTTGATGAAATGACTTGTTGAAGTGTTTCCATCCTTCTTTAACGCCCATGCTTTCGTCATGGTCCTCTTCCCATTTCTTTTTGCCCTCAGCCCATTTATCCACTTTGTAAGGCCGATTTACTTGCTCCCAGCTCAGGTTCGACCAGTCGGTAACGCTGACGTCTTCAAAAACATCGGGTGGCGTATCGCGGAGATCACGAACATGGGTAGCTAGCCGTTCAAAATACCCTACTTCGTGTTTTGGATTCTTGGCTTTTTCTTGTGTTGTTTCCGTTTGCATAACCGAGTCCCCATAAATTGGTAGTTAATATTTTATTATAACTAACAAGGCGGCTAAAGTCATTTCCTTTTTGGAGTTCCCTTGGGTGATGGTATGTAGAGATCCTGAATCCATATTGTTATTGCAAGATATGTTGATTTACTGTGATGAGGGAAGTCGTCCTGCTTTAGTAGCATTGCAGGGAAAGAGTTTTGGTTGATCTGCTTATTTTACTGCAATGCTACCCCAAAAGATATGGAAATATACAGATCCTGAAACAAGTTCAGGATGACATAGAAGTTAATACTGAAAGTTTAAAGTCTTTAAAAGGTCTTACTTGTTGAATCAATTACTATTTAATACATATTAATCGCAACGATATGCCGTATAGAAATTCTTCAGGAAAAAATGGCAATGTTTATTTCTTATCCAATGTTAAGCGTACCGTACTTTATATTGGTGTTACAAGTGAATTAGATGAAAGAATACTTAATCATAAATATGGGAAAGGATCGACATTCACAGCCAAGTATAACTTGAAAGTTTCACTTTATTTTGAAGAGTATCCGAATATTGAAGAAGCAATAGAACGAGAAAAGCAGTTAAAGAATTGGCACCGGGAATGGAAATTTAACTTGATTAAAAAGTTAAACCCAGAACTAAAAGACTTATTGAATCCCAAAGCGTAACTAAGCATGTGTCATCCTGAATTAGTTTCAGGATCTAAGAAGCTATTTGCTACAGCCAACTAAGCACGTCATTTTTAGGTTGCTCTACCTGTACATAACTCTCAAAAATTTCGCTTAGGCTGGCATCTTTTTGAAGCTTTTTTCGGCTTTCCGAATCCAGATAGGCAATAATTTTTTGGTTGTGTAGGATGGCTATATCGTCGCAGAGGTTTTCGACAATCTCCAGAATATGACTGGTAATGACAATGGTAACCCCCTTTTGTTGCAGGCGATTGAGGATGGTTTTCATCCGGCCAATTGAAATAACATCGATACTTTCAAAAGGTTCGTCGAGGAATAGAATTTTCGGATTGCTTAAAATGGCAGCACAAAAAGAAAGCTTTTTGCGACTGCCTGATGACAGCTTGTTAATTTTAGCATGTTCAAATTCGGTAAGGCCCAGGTATTCCAGCAATGAGTCCATCTTCTGCTGTCGTGTTTTGCTATCAATCTCATAGATATCACAAATATAGTGCAGAAAATCGTGGCTGGTAAAGTGCTCAAAAAGAAGTGGCGGTTGTAATACCGAGGCGATCTCCCGCTTGATCATCAGCTCATTTTGCTCGTTAAGCTCTCGTCCATTGATGATGATGTTCCCCTCATCGTAATCGAGCAGGCCTGTAAGAATACCGATCAGCGTACTTTTACCGGCCCCGTTGGGACCAATAAGGCCAAATATATTTCCTGCAGGAACAGATAGGTCAAAATTTTGCAATACTGGAGTATTGTCATATGACTTTTGGAGTCCTTTTATTTCTATTGGTTGACCCATAGATAAAAAATTCTTGTCAAGATAATTTTGCTACTGCCCGGCATCAGCCCATACCTTATGTAGTACGTGTTTGTTAAAAGCACGTACCAACATATCCATATTCCACCACAAATAAATAACTATGGCAATAATTAAGCCCACCATGATATAAAGGCGATACATGAGATATTGACCTATTGGAGCAAAAACGGCATACCCCAATCCAAAAATAAGAAACATCATCATGAAACTTACTTTTTGGGAAATAATAGGATGCTTGAAGTTGAACGAGGAAAAGTCGGCTTTTTTATAGTAAAAAAAGGAGGTCCACAGAAATACAAGGGTAAAACAAACGAAGAAAAAAGTATTGGAGATATAGATTTCAACTACAGATCCCAGCCGAGGCAAGTAGATGATTTCGGCGGTGGTAATCAAATAAAGAATAATAAGAGGTACTGCAATAATCCCCAGAAAACGTTCTTTGAGTTGCTTTTCGAAAGAAATGGGGAATTGCCTGTGAATTAGAAACTCTTTGTTCTCATATCCAAACATGTTGGCTAAACCCATAGCCAGCAGGGCTACCGGAATAGCTGTTAACATAATAGGAATGAGCAGAGTACTGTAATAGCTGTTGCCGAGTTGCAATAGCAGGGGAATATAAACGGCGGGAATGAGAGCAATGGTTAGGAGTTGGAGCTTGTTGTAAGAGTGCGAAAAGATGTAGTAGTAGAACTTGCCAGCATTGAGCCCCAGCCACTTTTTCAGGTAATACCAGCTTCTGTTTTTATGATTCTCTCTGCGCTCTTTAACAGGTTCTTGTAAGCCTTCGCGCGTTTTTAAAAAGTGATCCCGAAATATCAGGAAAATGAGCAAAGCACTAAACCCATAAATGGCTGATGCTGTGGGTAGGTTGTAGGTCCCCGCTGCTGAATACTGCAACAACCCGCCGGGCGTATAAAAGAGATAGCTATTTATTACTTCAATACTGGGAATATACTCGGTGATGAGCAGTTTAAATTCCCGAGAAATAATTACAACGGCCTGAAAGGTCCCAAAAATTAAAAAGAGTCCGCTGAATACAATAATTTTAAAGCGCTTTTCAACAATTTTTAGGAATCGATGCTTTATTGAAAAAATAATCGCATAGTTAAGCAACACTACCGCAATGACTACAGGAATATACATCGGGTTTTTGATCTGCATGAGCAGAAAAACCAGCCACGTAAAATTATAAATTACGTTCAGGGGGTGGAAAAACCCCATTACATTAAGGTACCAGCTTAGTTTTTTAACTGGATAACCAAAAGCCAGCAACTTCCGGTTCATTTCCATATTAAGCAGCCGGGTACTGGTAAACGAGAAATGAAGTATCCATAATACATTAGCAAAAATAAGGATAATAAGATGATGAATACTGGGTGTTACCCAAGAGAGCTGCTCGGTAATTATGGGATTATGGTCAAATAGTACAATGACGAGTGCGGTACCCAAAAGATTGGAGAACAGCAGTAACAGAAAAATGATATATCCAATAACCAAAAACGTTTGAAATTTGGTAAGTCGATTAAGAAAAGACGACCAATTGAGATATATCAGTTTGAGAAACATGGATTAACAGCTGATTGTAAATGCTATAATGTCCAAAATAGCATTTCGGGAATCAAGCTGACAATATTATCTTTATGAAGCTGTTTTGAATCCTGAAGGAAGTGAAGCTATGACCTCGAAAAATATGCTCAAGTACATTTTTATAGCTGTTGTTGTAATACTGGCCTCGTTGGCGCTGGCCGATGCGCTCGGATATTTTAACCCCAAGCCATACACAGCTGTATCACATGGATCGCACGTGCATTACGTGCCCAGTGATCGTGATCCCGATGTATCTATTGATAAGTTTCCGCAGGAAGAACCGGGACCGCGTGAAAAGATAACACCCACCGGACAAATAGTACCAATAGACCAGTAGTTTGATACTGCCCCCTTCTTTTAGCAACTAATCAGATTAGCCTTCCTTTACCTTTGGGTGACTAAGAAAATTGACGGTGAATCGTTGGTGTTGTTTGAGTGGCTGAAAATGACAGGCCGAGAAAACAATCAAAAAAATTATTCTTATAGATTATAAGAGCGAAGATACAGTCAATTTGACCCCATTTAGTAATATTTCACGCATATACTAAGTGTAAGTGGTTTTGTTAATGAATTGGTTTGATATTACAAATATTTACATTTATGGTTTAAATGAATTCAAAGTATCATCAAGATGCTTTTTAATTTTCTTTCATCAATACTAATCAAATAAGCATAACAATGACTTATTTAAAAGAGAACAATTTACTAATGCTAGTCTTATCACTATGTATAGGATTGGCAATGATAGTGGGCTGCGAAGGCCCCCAGGGACCGGAAGGCCCTCAGGGTCCACAAGGAGAACAAGGACCTCAAGGTGACCAAGGGCCCCAAGGCGAAGAGGGTACAGCTAATGTTATTTATTCGGACTGGATGACTCCAGATTCGTGGGAACCCGCTGAGTTTTTTGGCGATTCAGTTCGCTATGGTGATCTAATAGCCCCGGATCTTAGTCAAGGAATCGTAGATAGCGGGGAGGTAAACGTATATGGTGACTTTGTAGGTGCTGATTTTGTTTACAAGCTTCCCGTCGATCCAGATATGGCTGGAGTTAATTATACTCTCAATTTTAAGATAAAACCGGACACTGTAAGATTGGTATTTTTTGACCCTAATAATCCAAGCACGGATCCAGGATCATTTCCATCTGATAATAAGTTTCGCTATGTATTAATTCCGGGCGGGCAATCAGCCAGTAGTTCGACAAAAGCCAAAGGAAACGAGATTCAGGATATGTCTTACCAGGAGCTTAAAAATCGCTTTGATATTCCTGATGAGGGATCGGGAGTAATACGAAACGCTAGGATAAAATAGTTACTCCTTAAAAATTAATACGTTGAAAGGCTGTGCTTTATTTCGAAGCACAGCCTTTTTTATTTATAAGCTCATAAAGCAAATTGTGTAACTATAACACATCCTTCAAGTACTGACCGGTGTAGCTTTCATCTACTTCGATAATTTCTTCCGGGGTACCTGTTGCAACCACTTGTCCGCCGGCAAAACCGCCTTCGGGACCAATATCAATGATATGATCTGCACATTTAATCACATCTAAATTGTGTTCGATAATGATAACGGTGTGTCCGTTATTTACGAGTTCATTGAAGGAGTCGAGCAGTTTGGCAATATCTTCAAAGTGGAGCCCTGTCGTGGGTTCATCAAAGAAATAGAGCGTACTGTCGCCGGCCGATTTGCTGAGGAATTTGGCCAGCTTAACACGCTGCGCTTCACCGCCGGAAAGAGTTGGCGCACTTTGGCCGAGTTTGAGGTACCCAAGTCCCACATCTTCGAGTGTCTGTAATTTGTTGGTGATGCGTTTTTCATCCACAAAAAATTCGATGGCCTCGGATACCGACATATTAAGCACGTCGTGTATGTTTTTGCCCCGGTACTTAACTTGGAGCACGTCTTTGCGATATCGCTTGCCGCCGCACTCTTCGCAGGTCAGCTCGATATCAGCCATAAACTGCATTTCTATTTTTTGGATGCCTTCGCCTTGGCATGCTTCACAACGTCCGCCGGGCACATTAAACGAAAAGTGGCCGGGTTCGTATCCCATAATCTTGGATTGACGAGTTTCTGCAAAAAGATCGCGTATGCCATCAAAAGCTTTGGTGTAGGTAGCGGGATTAGATCGCGACGACCGACCAATAGGGGATTGGTCAACCATTTCTACCGAATCGATATAATTGGTGCCGGTAATTTTGCGATGGTGACCTATATTCTCTTTATAGGTACCCATCTGGTTTTGGATAGCTGCATAAAGGGTATCGTGTACGAGGGTCGATTTGCCCGAGCCACTAACCCCCGTCACGCAGATCAGCTTTTCGAGTGGAAACTCAACGTCGAGGCTTTTTAGATTGTGTTCCCTCGCTCCTTCGAGTGTAATCGTTTTGCCACTTCCTTTGCGCCGCTTTTCTGGCACCGGAATCGCTTTGCGTCCACTGATGTATTTCCCGGTTAAGGTATTGGCTTCCAGCAGGTTGTCGTACGATCCGCTAAAAACCACTTCTCCACCATGAATACCTGCAAAAGGACCAATATCAATAATGTTGTCGGCCGCTTTTATCATTTCGGGATCGTGTTCTACAACCAGCACGGTATTGCCAATATCGCGGAGTGATTTAAGAATGTTGATCAGGCGATCATTGTCACGGGGATGCAGGCCGATGGTGGGTTCATCCAGTACATACAGGCTGCCGATGAGCGAGCTGCCCAATGAGTTGGCCAGGCTGATGCGTTGCGCCTCACCACCGCTTAGTGTTTTGGCCAGTCGGTTTAAGGTAAGATAACTGAGTCCTACTTCATCGAGATATTTGAGTCGTTTTCGGATTTCATAGAGTACCTGTTCAGCCACCTCTTTTTCAAATTCAGTAAGCTCCAGATTTTCAAAAAAATCACGAGCATGGCCGATGGTCATTTCCGCTACTTGCCCGATATGTTTGTCATTTATTTTTACATATAGCGCATCTTTGCGCACACGATATCCCTTGCAATCGGGGCAGCGACTATACCCCCGATAGCGCGAATGGAATACCCGCATGTGCACTTTGTAGGATTGACTTTTTACCTCCTCAAAAAATGGACGGATACCAATATACTCATCCTTGCCTTCCCAGATAATCTCTTTGACATCGTCGTCGAGTTCTTGGTAGGGTGTATCAATAGGCAGGCTGTATCGTGCCGACACTTTGATGAGGTCGCGCAGGTGTCGACTAAACTTTTCGCCGCTATAGGGAGCAATAGCACCGTTACGAATAGTCTCTTCGGGATCCGGAATCACCAAATTTTCATCAATACCCGAAACCTTGCCAAATCCCTCACATTTATCGCAAGCTCCAAACGGATTATTAAATGAAAACATCTGTGGTTTAGGTTCGGTAAACTCGATGCCGTCCATCTCGAAACGCTCACTGAACCTTAATTCTTTCCCATCACGGATCTTAACCGAACAGCGCCCGCTTCCTTCTTGAAAAGCGGTTTCCAGAGATCCGGCAATTCGGGTGCGTGTGTCTTCGTCGTCTTTTAAAATAAGGCGATCTACCAGCACGCGGTAATTTGCTGCTTTTATGTTGTTGGGATCTACATCATCTCTTGTAAGATCTAAAATAGTTTCTTCTTCGATGTGTAAAAGCCGTGGATATCCTTTTTCTTTTAAAACGCGCAGTTCATCTTCCAGCCCTTTTTTTTCATGTTCGGGGATCGAAAACAGTACATAAAATTTTGTGTCTTCCTCAAACTGGTTATGGAGTTCTTCAATGACCGTCTTGGTACTGTCTTTTTTAACCTCTTTGCCGGATTTGGGAGAAATGGTATGACCAATGCGTGCATATAGAAGCCGCATGTAGTCGTAAATTTCGGTGGTAGTACCAACGGTGGAACGTGGATTTGAGGAGGTGGTCTTCTGCTGAATGGCCATGGCCGGCGAAATTCCCTGCATAAAATCTACATCGGGTTTATCCATACGCTCCAGAAATTGCCGCGCGTAACTGGAAAGGCTCTCCACATAGCGGCGCTGTCCTTCGGCGTAAATGGTATCAAATGCAAGGCTGGATTTACCCGATCCGCTCACACCGGTAACAACGGTTAGCCGGTTTCGGGGAATTTCAACATCAATTTCTTTGAGGTTGTGAACACGGGCCCCCTTAACGATAATGGGGCGATCTTCGTCGGTTTGTGATTGCTCTTTTTTAGCAGTCGTTTTGGTCTGAGACATTCAGTTAGTTTTGCGTTTTTATAAACGGGTAAAGGTACAAATTTTATGACAAAAAATGAGAGTGGAATCCATTTAAAACATTTATTTAGAACACTCAGCGAGGTATTTACGTTCAAGACTTCTTATGCAGAGTAATTCGCCAGACATAACGTCGAAATTTGTGGGTGGGAGCCAAATAATAGAGGGGATTGGTCTTTTTATTGGTCTGCCAATGCTCGAATACTTTGGATGGAATCCATTGCCAAAGTTAGTTTTGCTTGTCTTGGTAGCAGGATATTGCGGATATATACTCTGGCGTGATCCTTCTTTTGGAAAAGGGTTGTTACGAAGATCTGAGGATCAACAGATCAGCAAAACAATCTTACTGCGGTCATTGATTATTGCCCCTGCATTGGTAGGGATAACCTGGGTTTTGCATTCCAGTTACCTATTTATACTTCCGGCGGAGCAGCCGTTGCTATGGATGATAATCATGGTTCTATATCCAATTTTTTCTGCTCTACCACAGGAATTTATTTACCGAACTTTCTTTTTTCATCGATACAAAAACATAATTGGTTTTAAGCATGGAGAAATAATTATAAGCGCCTTGGCTTTTTCTTTTCTGCATTTGGTCTATGACAACTGGTGGGCGGTAGCTCTGAGCTTTTTGGCAGGTCTTTTATTTGGGATCACCTATAAACGAACCCAGTCGCTGTATTGGGTCACGGTGGAGCATGTCATTTATGGATGGTTGCTATTTACTGTCGGGTTGGGGACTCATTTCTATGAGGGGTTTTAATTCGTTATTTGACTATAAGGATCGGCTATGGAGTTCGGTGGAAGAAAATTATATTCAGTCATACATGTTTAGAATAATTTATATAAAAATTGTAGATAATGAGTCTTGATGTATCTCCCAAACAGTTTAAACACTGGATTGATGAAGCCGGCAAATTAATCGCCTCCCACTATCAAGAACACAGTGAATCAAAAGTTTTTGCAGGAAAAGGTCCCGATGAAGTGCAGGAGCTTTTGAATGAATCGCTGCCCAATGATCCGCAAGATATGGATTCTCTGCTGGATGAAGTTGGGGACAAAATTTTGAGTACCATCACCAATAGCGCTGGTCCGCGTTATTTTGGGTATATCACGGGTGGGGGCAATCAGGCGGCAGTGCTCGCAGAGATGATCAAGGCCTCTCTCAATCAGAACAATCTAAAATGGCATTCATCGCCGGTTAGTACCGAGCTGGAACGACTGGTAATGCGATGGGTGGCAGAGTTTATCGGCTATCCGACCAGCAGTGCCGGGGTACTGCTCAGTGGCGGATCGGTGGCAAACTTTAACTGTCTGGCCGTAGCACGTAAGATTAAGGCACCGGTCGATATTTCGGACGAGGGTATCTACGGCTCACAGCCCATGACCGTATATGTTTCTGAAGAGGGGCATTCCAGCTTTGACAAAGCCATGGATATGCTGGGGCTGGGCAAGAAGTATCTGCGTAAAATTCCGGTTGACGATGAGTTTCGTATCGATGTTGACCAGTTGGAGGAGCAAATTCGCAAAGACAAAAATGCGGGCTTTCATCCTATCTGTGCTATTGCCGTGGCCGGCACAACCAACACCGGGGCTGTGGATAATTTGGAGACCGTGGCAGAAATTTGTCAACGTTATGATCTATGGTACCACATTGATGCGGCCTATGGCGGCCCGGCTGCAAAAGTTGAGGGCGTGAGCCCAATATTCTCGGGCATTGAAAAGGCAGATTCGGTTGTGGTGAATCCCCATAAGTGGTTATATGTGCCTTTTGAGGCAGGCGGCGCTTTGGTAAAAAATCCTGATCATTTACGCCAAACATTTAGTACCATTCCCGATTATCTGAAATCTGATGAGCAAAATGGCGAGCGAACCGATTTGATGGAATATAACCTGCCGCTTACCAAAGAGTTTAAGGCGTTGAAGGTTTGGATGACGGTAAAGGCGTATGGGGCTACCCGTTTACGTAATGAGATAAACTCTGATATTAGTAAAGCTACCTTTCTGGCGGAACTGATAGAGTCAGATGAGGAGTTGGAGCTTATGGCCCCGGTACCACTCTCGATAGTTTGCTTTCGGTATAATCCTGGTGGAATGGATGGGGTCGAGTTGAATACGCTCAATGATCAAATAATTCAGGCTATTGAAGAGGATGGCCGTATTTTTCTGACAGGCACAAAAATCAATGGAAAAACAGCACTTCGAGTTTGTTTTATCAATCCCCGTACCAATAAAGATGATATACAGTTGCTAAAAAAGGTGGTCTTGGAAATTGGTAAAAAGTTGGGAAAATGAAGGGTTTAAAAAGATAGGTCGAATATTAATAATTTAATATAAATAAACTTATTTTACAGGTAAGTTTATGAATAACAATAGCTTAGGTGCGTATGTTAGGGAGGTTCTTGTTTTTGAGATACGGCTTATTTTCATTACCTTTTTTAAATGTTTTTACAGTCACTTTTTTCACACTTTGTGAATAAAAGAATCATCTACATATAACCAAATCAATTAGTACAAGTTAGTTTATGGATTTATTTGATAAGCTTGAGTCCAGACCAAGCCCGTTAGGAGAATTTACTTCAGATGGATACGGGTATTATACCTACCCTAAACTTGAAGGTCCACTGGGACCCGTAATGAAGTTTAATGGTGATGATGTCATTGTCTGGAGCATCAATGATTATTTAGGGATTGGAAGCAATGAAGAAGTAAAAGAGTATGATGCTGAAATTGCCCAGGATTACAGTTTGAGTAGTCCGATGGGAGCCCGCCTAATGACGGGGAACTCGAGCGAGCACGAGAAGTTGGAAGAAGAACTGGCTGATTTTGTCCATAAGGATGATGCCTTTTTGCTGAATTACGGCTATCAGGGAATTATGAGCATAATTCATGCTTTGGTGGATCGCAACGATGTTCTTATTTATGACGAGCTGAGCCACGCTTGTATTGTTGATGGAAAACAGCTGGCTATGGCTGAAAAGTATGTGTTTAAGCACAACGATATCGAAAGTTTTAAAACGCAATTAGAGCGTGCCCACCGCAAGAAAAAAGATGATGGAGCCGTTCTTGTAGTAACCGAAGGGGCTTTTGGGATGACAGGTGACTTGGGCATCTTAAATGAGATGATTGCTCTTAAAGAAGAGTATCCATTCCGTTTGCTTGTTGATGATGCTCATGGAGTGGGTACAATGGGCAAAGACGGTTCCGGTACGGGAACCCATTTGGGTTGCCACGATGGAATAGACCTTTACTTTGGGACTTTTGCCAAGGCTTTTGCGTTGATAGGTGCTTTTGTGGCTACGGATGAGCGTGTTGTTGAATTTTTGAAAGCGAATGTTCGAAGCCAGATTTTTGCGAAGTCGGTACCGATGCCGATTGTGAAGTCAGCGCGAAAGCGGTTGAAGATGATTCGTAACAATCCCCAATGGAGAGAAAAACTTTGGGAGAATACAAATATGCTGCGTGGCGGACTTCGTGATATGGGTTATAATGTACTGCCCGCTGAATGTCCGGTAACACCTGTACTAACAAAAGGCAGTACGGAACTTTGTCAGCTTATTATGCGCAAGATGCGTGAGGAGCACGGAATTTTTGTAAGTGGTGTTGCCTATCCGGTCGTACCAAAGGGAACTGTATTGATACGGTTAATCCCTACCGCGGCCCATACAGAAGAGCACATCCAAAAAACTCTTGAAGGGTTCGATGCGATTAAGGAGGTTGTTTTTGCCGAAGCGGAAAAACAGAAGCAGAAGATGACCGCTTAATCTTTTTAAATTCTCGAAGCTATTTCGTAGCCTCGCTGGTTATCCGGCGGGGCTTTTTTATTTAATAATTTATGGATGTTACTCCCAGAAGGGAAGTGTGGGATAAAATAAAAAAGGACGAGCTGTTAACTCGTCCTTTTTAGAATTTCAAAAGTTTAGAGGTTTAAGAAAACAACTTTTTAATCAGTCCAATAACGCCATCTTTTTGATCTTTAGGCGAATCACCCTTTTTACCGCCGCTAAGCTTATCGTAACTGGGGCGTGGAAGCTGCAGTTCATTGTCTTTTTTCTTCTTTTTACCGCGTCCGTTTCGACTGCCTCGTTTGGATCGGTTATCGCGCTTACCGCCTCGGGATTTCTTCTTTTTCTGTTTCTTACGTTCTTCAAGTTTTTGTTTGACCTTCTCAGGCAGTGGTAGTTCTTTGGGCGCCTGACCAAGACTGTTTTCCAATTCATTGATATCACTGCGATCCTGTTTGGAAACCAATGATACAATGCGTGATGCTTTGCCAGATCCGACAAGTCCGGCGCGATAGCGATATTCATTTGGATCGTTGGGCACATCATAGTTGATAACCTGCGTTACGCGATCGAGCCCCAGCTCTGCGGCCGGAATATCAGCAACCAAGAGGTACTGCACATCGCCATTGGTAAAGTTGGCAAAGCGCTGGGATCGCTTTTCATCCGAAAGCTTTGCATGTAGGCTTGTAGCCTTTCTATCATTTTTGCGCAGCGTTCGATAGAGGCGATCCGTACCTCGCTTAGAGGCCGTAAAAATCACGCAGTTATCGGTAGGCGTATCCTCAAGGTGCGCCATCAGGGTGGTAATCTTCATGCGGTTGGGCACATAGATATATCCCTGGGTCAGATTTTGATCAACCTTTGGCGGTTCCGTTAACATGCCCGGCTTATCTTCGAAGCCAATAGCGATGGGATCTTCCGTATGTTTTTTGGTAAGCTCTTTAACATCATCATTTACTTCCTTTGCATAAATGAGGGTCTGATGATCGTTGAGTACCCGTTTTAAGATGTTTTGAATTTTATCTTGTAGATTGAGGGCAACCATCTCATCCGCTGCATCAATAACCACCAATCCAACGTGTCGGAATATGAATCGAAGATCCTGG
Source organism: Fodinibius sp. SL11 (assembly GCF_052060035.1). Classification (NCBI taxonomy): domain Bacteria; kingdom Pseudomonadati; phylum Balneolota; class Balneolia; order Balneolales; family Balneolaceae; genus Fodinibius; species Fodinibius sp. SL11. Next base: position 36,663 of record NZ_JBPOEA010000016.1, read on the forward strand.
CAAACATCCAGCAAGGGGCCGGGATTACCGGCAATAACTTCGACTTCACTTTGGATAGCCTCTTTTTGCTCTTCGAGATCGGTATCCATATCAATAGATGCACACTCAATTTGAGCATGATAACCCATAGCCCAAACAAGCTCGTCAATCTCTTTTGACTCCTTGGGATTGGGGGTTAAAACCAGTACCGAAGTACCGTCTTTATCATCTCTGTTATTTACCTGCTCCAGTGCAGGAATTACAAAAGAGGCTATTTTGCTGCTTCCCGGTTCGGCTTTTATAAGTGCATCATGGCCTTCCAGTACAGCTGGGATTACTTCTTCTTGCAGTTCAGTAAGTTCAGTGTAATTAATGTCTTGAAGCCCGCTCATGATATTGGGGCTTAACGTCATTTCTTCAAACTTCAACGTTCTAACCTTTCATTTTATTAATGTTTGTTCTTCAAGCATTCGCTTCAAAACCAAGCGATGCGTATCAATAGCAGAATATACAAAACTTATCGGCTTTGCTCATCTGATTTCGCAGCCGGTTGATAGTCTTTTTTAAACAACGGATCAATGTATAGTTCGTGCCGAGTCTGCCTTATATAAACGAGTGCTCCCCCTAATATTATTGCCATCCCCAATAAGCCCAGTATACCCGCTTCGGGGCCAAAAGCACCTCCGGTAAAAAAATCGCTGCCCGATTGCTGAATCTGGAGAATGGAAAACTCGATTTTTTTGCCACTTACAGGAAAACCTAAAACACCGGCCATCACAAAATTCCAGCTAAAATGAAGGCCGACCGATAATCCCAAACGGCCAGTAAGAACATACGGAACGGCAAGCACAATACCGGCCAAAATAATATTGAAGGTTGAAATAAAAGAAGCATTGGGATTAAAGAAATGCATTAGCCCAAATAGCGAAGATGTAAGTAAAATGGCCGTAACCAGAGCTCCATTTAATCCTACTGCGGGGTATTTTAATCCTTCGGTGAGGTTCAGAAGCTGGTACCCACGGGAAAATAGCTCCTCATGGAAACCCACCATTAGCATAGCTACAAAGAAGCTCATAATTCCGGTAGAAAAAGGGGTCTCCAGTTCTGCTTCCCAACCGTATTCAACAATCGTTACCCACCCTAAGGTCCATTGAATAAGAAAAACAGAACCGATAGAAAAAGCTGCAATCAGGCATCCGGATAAAAAATCTTTCCCCCATTGCTTGTTGAGTTTGATGCCGTAATCAAAAAAAGAGCGCTTATCCAACAATTGTGCAGCCAGCCAAACACTTAGAATAATTCCCGCAAATTGAGGAATAGTGGTATACACCATCATGGGGTCTTCCAGTATTTGTTGCACGCCCAAAATTCCAAAGCCAACAAATAAAAACATGAAGATGAATTGAACTAACAGCCGCCATCCGGCTTTTAGGCGCTGCTCGTCCTCATTGATAAAGATGTTCATAACAAAAGAAACATTAGCAGTTTTAATTCGGTTACCTTAGTATAAAGGCCACATAATCTACATGAAAAGCTGAAGGAAATCATAAATTTATGAGTGACCGCTTTGTCTTACAGGCATCCAAGCAGGAAGTAGAACAATTATTTGACGTATCAACGGCGCGGGATGATTTTTTTGATCCGGATTTTAATATCACGCCCGGTTCCCTGACCCCAGTGGTTTATCAAGAAGATAGAGAACGCAAAATCTATAATTTTCGCTGGGGATTGATTCCGCCCGATGCCGAAGAAGAAATGGAGGGTAATGAAAATTTTGAGGTACCAATAGAGGATCTCAATGATGGTGAATGGTTGACAGAATGTATTGAGCAACGTCGATGCCTGATTCCTGCCAGCGGATATTACAAATGGAAGTTTAGTGAAAAGAAAAGTACTCCTTTTTATATCCGGCTGCTTTCTAATCAGCTGACGGCTATGGCCGGTATTTATTCGATATGGGAATCTTCGGCGGGGCGCGACGTTTATTCCTGTGCGATGCTTACCACCGAGGCAAATCCTCTGGTTCAGCCGGTTGATGATCGTATGCCCATTCTTATTCATCCGAATCACTATAAAAAATGGCTTGCTGATAAAAAATTAACAGAACCTGACCTTGAGGACGTAATAAACGGTTATGCTATGACTGAGCTGACGGTTAACCGCGTTTCAGAAGATGTAAATGATCCTGAGAATAATGGCCCTGAACTTATACAGCCGATTCCCAAATAATTAAAGTACTCAGTTAAACTTGTTCCGGAATCCGGGAATTAGTTTTCACCTTCTTTATAAATCCGCATAGTGGGATAGGCCAGATCAATGTCATCGTTTTCATGAAACTTATCTAATACATCTTCCCAGATATCTTGTCCCAGGCTTCGCCGCTTCCGAGGGTTGGAAAGATGTCGAATAGTTAGACAGACCCCGCTTTCGCGAACTTCGGTATAGACTGTGGGGGTTAAGTAGCGGTAATGGATGAGATATGATTTTTTTGCTCGGCTTACTTGGTTTTGAGCTTCTTCCACATAATCTTTTAAGTGCTTGTCGGCCAGTTCTTGGAGGATCTGCTTTGCTTTTTTCCAATTGCTTTCGAAAGTGAGGAGCACTTCCAACTCGTTCCAGATGAACTCAAAATCGCTGGTGTAGTTGGCCAGAGAATCATCAAAAACCAGATGATTGGGTACATGAATAACACGACCGGTGCTTTGATCTGCATGCACCCAATTGCCGATTTCCAGCAGGGTAAACTTAAAAACCCGGACATCAATAACATCGCCCTTGATATCTCCTATCTGAATGCGATCTCCCACATCAAAAGGTTTTCGCCAGAGCAGAAAAATCCAGCCGGCAAAATCGGTAACAGGACCCCGAAGCGCAATTGCCAAACCGGCCGAAAGTAGTCCCAAAAAAGTGGCAAGGGATTGCAACCCTTCAAACCAGATGCGCCCCACAATCAAAAAGCCGAGAAAAACAGCTATATACGTTAAGTTTTTACGCCATTTGTACTGTGTTTTTGCTTCCGGCAATCTTCGATTAATGATCCGGATAGCGATCACCCGAATCAGCCAAATTATAAAGATGGCAATGATGGACAAAAATATCTGGTAAGAAAATCCCGGTGAATTTTGGATAAACTCTTGAACTCTTGCTGGAAAGTTTGGCACGACAAAATTATTAAGTGATAGAATATTTGCTGGATGAAATAGTTATTATAGGTGCATCACAACTAAATTTCTACTATATCTTCATTGGAAAGAAAAGGAATTTTGAATAACTTTACGGGTCTGAAAATTACCGTTAGATAGATTTTACTTATGCTTTATACAATAATACTCTCGATAATTACACTTGTCAGCATTCTTTTGGTAATTGTAATTCTATTGCAACCCGGACAGGGACAAGGAATTACTGGTGGACTGGCAGGAGGTCAAGCCGGTGGACAGGGTCTTGGTGCTCGTCGCACAGCCGACCTGTTATCAAAGTCAACAACCGTGCTTGGCGCAGCGTTGTTAGTGCTCAGCGTATTGGCGAACTTTGCGATTAATCGTGGAGGGGCTACAGAAAGTGCCGTACAACAAAGTGGAGTTGAAGCACCTGCCCAGCAGGGCAATGGGTTGGATGATGCTTCGCAAACCCCTTCAGCTGTACCTGAGTTGCCACAGAATCAAGGCGGCAACAACGGAGACGGAGATAACGGAGGAAATTCGGGAGACGGGAACTAACTTCCGATACTATAAAGATTTTACAAGCCCGATTTCTTAATAGAGATCGGGCTTTTTTATTTCTCATTCATGATTTCAGAGAAAAGTCGGTGCGATTTGAGCCGCTGATCGTGATCAAAAATGTAGGTAGCGGTCATAATCTCGTCAGCATTAGTTTTTTCTACAAAGTCCGAAAGCTCTTCTTTCACCGTTTGCTTACTGCCCACAAAAGTGTATTTGAGCATCTGTTCTACCGCCATTTTCTCACGCATATTCCAAACGGTACTCATATCGTCAACAGGCGGCCCCATCGGTTTGCGTTCACCGGTCACTATACCCATAAACATCTGCTTGAGAGAGGTGGACAGATATTGGGCTTGTTCGTCGGTATCAGCAATAATTACGTTTACGCAAGGCATAACGTAAGGGTCATCCAGCTGATCAGATGGTTCAAATTTTTCGCGATAAACCTGCAGGGCCGCATGTAATTGTTGTGGCGAAAAATGGCTGGCAAAGACGTAAGGTAAACCCAGTGCGGCTGCCAGATGGGCACTGTCGGTACTGGATCCTAAAATCCATAGGGGCACTTCGGTGCCTTCGCCGGGAATGGCGCGCACGTCAGACGAACGGTTCTCGGCAGAAAAATACTGTTGCAGCTGCTGTACATTTCTTGGAAACTGTTGCACTTGCTGCATGCGGTCTGGGCGGATGGCCTGTGCCGTTTGTTGATCCGTGCCGGGCGCTCGACCCAGTCCCAAGTCTATTCTATTGGGATATAGGGAAGCCAGCGTACCAAACTGCTCAGCGATAACGAGTGGGGAGTGATTGGGAAGCATTACGCCGCCGGAGCCAATACGCAAGGTGTTGGTTGCTTCAGCCACATATCCAATCAAAACAGAGGTGGCCGAACTGGCAATGTTCTCCATGTTGTGATGTTCAGCCATCCAAAAGCGGGAATAGCCCAGCTGTTCTACATGCTGAGCCAAATCGCGACTTTTATTGATGGCATCGGCGGGGCTATCGCCTTCGGTTACGACGGCTAAATCTAAAACAGAATACTTGATATCAGAAAGCAGGTTCTTGCTCATAAAATGTTTTTGGATTCAATTCTATTGAAGGTTGAACAGTGATGTTAAAATGAAATAGTGGGGAAGCGTTTTGGGTACTCCGTGAAGCAGATTACTGAGCGATCTTTTTTATCTGAGTTGAATCAAAATGAGAGGCAGGAAATCTTATCGACCATACGCCCCGGAGTTCTCCCATGGAAAATCCCGTAGCTCGGTCCATAGGGTATAATTCTTGAATTTTTGACAAATTTGATTTGGCAATATCTTTGTTCGGTTGGCCGTGACAATTCAAGCAAAGTTTATTCGTGATGGTGATAGGCGCATGAAAGCTGATTGTTTTATCATCTGAATACGTTATCGGTTCCAGATTCTCTCCTTTTTCCAATTGGGTTAAATACTGTTCGATAGCCCGCATTTCTAATGAATCTGCTTTATTTGATGGGTTTCTCGGCTTGTGACTGGCACGACGGATGGTAACATTATGATAGCTCGAAAGCGAATCGGTGAGGGGCATGGCTTCGACATTGCAAAATTGCAGGGCATAGTCTACACCACCTTCGGCCAAGGCTTGTTGCAAATTACCGCTCAACGTTTTAAATGTAGCTGAAGCAATTTTTTTACCCTCCTGAACTACGGCCGTTGTATCATAATCTATTTGCTTGTTTTTTTCTTGTTTATGGGTTTCGGAGTTACAGCCAATCCCCATCCCCATAATAAAGATCAGTAATATCAAAGGTCGCATAATGCGCGCAACAATATGATTGAAAAGAATATCAGTCATACTACGAATTTAATTGAAATATCCCTGTTAATCTATATCGATAATTTGACCGGTGATTAGGGTTTGCAAGCTTTTGATGTAGCCGTTTGCCACATGTTTCATCTTAGCAGGGGTATGACCGGGAAAGTAATCGCCCAATGCTTCAGCCGAATCTTCCACCAGCGCAGGGCTTACCGCGTTAATACGAATGCCGTGCTGCATAAATTCTCCGTACGATCCGATCACAAATCCGTTCACAGCATTATTAACGGTGCTTAAGATAGTACCTTGCGGGATGGGATCGTGTGATAAAATACCGGTGGTAAGCGTAATGCTTCCTCCATCATTCAGGTAGTCGAGTGCTGTCAAAGCCACATTAATTTGACCCATCATTTTACTTTTGACCCCTTCGATGAAATCGTCATTAGTAAGTTCTTTGAGTGGTTTGATTGGTGCCGAACCCGTGGTGACAATAACGGCATCGATGGTTCCGACCTCTTTAAACAATGATTGTATGGCCTTGGGATCAGTAATGTCGGTTTGCAGATCACCTGAGGAATGTCCTACAATAATAAGTTCATGGTCATCTTTCAGCCGGTCAGTAAGGACAGAACCGATCGTTCCGGTGCCACCAATAAGTAGAATTTTCATAAAAAATATTATGATCAGAGGTTTATGGTAGTTGAACTGATATAAACAAAAAAGAAGGTACTTCCGTTTTGGGATATATTCCAAAATATTGAAATGAAAACCCTATTATTTGCATTAAATCAAAGTAAATAAAACGCACTTTAATAAGATATTATCGCTGATCGAGTAGTAACTAAAGCACAACTGGGCACGCTGCGGTACCAAAAAATACAGTGGGGAATTATCCTAACCGGACTTTCCATATTTGCACAGTTGTATTTTTTTCAGCCCTTATTACCGGCATTGGGAAGAGCATTTTCTGTTTCACCTGCCGTAAGTAGTTTGGCGATTTCCGGAGGAACGGCTGGAATGGCTGCGGGATTGTTCGCTTTTGCATTTTGGGCAGATCGATGGCCGCGAAAGAAGCTAATGTCTGCCTGCATGTTTGGCACTGCTCTGTTGACAATTATATCGGCAGGGTCCCCAAACTTTGCGGTACTGGTGGTTGTCAATTTTCTCAAAGGCATGACCATCTCGGGAATCTCAGCGGTAGCATTGGCTTATTTAGCCGAAGAAGTACATGGCAACGTCTTAGGTTTTATTATCAGCTTGTATCTAAGCGGAAATATTCTTGGCGGTATGTCGGGACGTGTGAGCGCCGGGTTCCTCAATGGTTGGCTGGGTTGGCGTTATACTACGTTAATCGTTGGGGTTATCGGTATAGTGCTTGCTGTTATTTTCTTGTGGATCTTACCTAAATCACAGCATTTTGAGTCACAGAAAATACAGATGGGCTATAAGTTCCGACAAATGCAATTATTTTTGCGTCGGCCTATACTGTTTGCCCTGTTTATGATCGCCGCATTACTAATGGGTGTATTTGTAAGCACGTATAACTATTTGAACTTTCGGTTGGAAGGACCGCCTTTTTCATTGCCTCACTATATTATTGCGCTGGTTTATGTGATGTATACCGTGGGTATTGGCGGATCAATAGCTGCCGGCCGATGGTCGGATTTATATACACCGGCAACGATTCTAAAAGTCTTAATTGTGACAGTTTTGGTTGGACTGGTGATGCTTTTATCAACTAATATTTGGGTGTTTGTAGTGGGACTTGGGGTATTGACGTTTGGATTTTTTGGGCACATACAACAGCCAGTCGTATTGTGTCGGCCTCTGTGAAGAGTGGTAAAAGTACGGCGACCAGCTTATACTGGCTTTTTTATTACATAGGCTCCAGCATCATCGGTACCACTTCGGGAATAATTTTGTCAGCCTGGAGTTGGGCCGGCTTTGTCATTGGATTATTGATGCTGGGAGTAAGTTGTTTCTTGATATTGCTCATTCTCCAAAAAAGGTATTCCTAAGTAAAATTCACTTTCCAATACAAAACCGTGAAAAAATCGAGTCTAAAATATCTTCAGTAGTAATTTCTCCGGTGATAGTTCCAAGGTCTTTTAAAGCTGATCGTAGATCGATAGAGAGAAAGTCGCCGGTCATTCCCTGATCTAATGCACGTAATGCACTGCGGACATTCTCCTGGGCTTTTTTCAAGGCGTCGCGGTGACGGCTTGAGGTAACCAGTATGCTGGACGAATCATACTCCTTATTTTCTAAGGCACGCTGTTTCATGAGCTTTTTAAGTTCTTCAATCTTTTCATGTTCAAGCGCGGATATTTTTAGATCGTAATTCATGCGTTCATCGTCCACATCCAGTGCAATATCGTTTTTGGTTCCAATCAGTACAAAGGGAGTTTCTCCGGCCGCTTTTTGAAAGCGGGCGATGTCTTCCCGTTCTTCTTGGGTGAGCTCTTTTGACAGATCTTTAAGGTAGACCGCCAGATCAGCTTTTTTGAAAGCCTCTTGCGATCGTTTAACGCCTTCAGCCTCAATGACATCGTCAGTATCGCGAAGTCCGGCCGTATCGGTGAGCTTAAATCGAAGTCCGTCGTAACTCCAGTCTACGTCAATAGTATCGCGTGTAGTACCCGCAATATCGGTAACAATAGCACGCTCTTTGCCTACCAGGGTATTCAGTAGGGTGGATTTTCCGGCGTTAGGAAGCCCTATAAAAACGGTTCGCACGCCGTGTTTAACCAAGCGTCCTGTTTCATATGTGGCCAGCAGATTATCAATTTCCTCATCGAGTTCTTTCAGGATTCGCTCCAGCTCTTCTTTGTCAGCAAACTCAACGTCCTCTTCGACAAAATCGAGCTCGAGTTCCACCATGGCCGTAGCGTCAATAATCTGCTGACGAAACTCCTTAATATGTTCTCCCAGTCGACCCTCCAGCTGCTGGTGGGCGGCATCCAGTGCTTTTTTACTTTTTGCGTGGATGAGATCGGCGACTGCTTCGGCCTGGCTTAGCTCCATTTTTCCATTTAAGAATGCACGCTGAGTGAATTCTCCGGGTTCTGCTGAACGGATACCTAAATCTAATATTGTTTCCAATACCGCTTGAGTTACAAGTACTCCACCGTGACACGAAATTTCTACGGTATCTTCACCGGTGTATGATTTGGGAGAGTGGAAAAGCGTAGCTAATACTTCATCGACAACATTGCCATCTTGATCTACAATATTCCCAAAGTGGACGGTATGCGAATCTTGTTCGGTAAGGTTTTTACCACGAAATGCTTCATTAACTTTTGCTATAGCATTTTTCCCAGAAATACGAATGACGGCAATGCCGCCTTCTCCTACCGGAGTGGCAATCGCTGTGATGGGTTCCTTTTGAGTAATTTGTTGCTGCTCTTTGTGAGAGGTGTTTTTTTGTTTTGTCATAGAAATAAATATAAGGCGTTTTGCATCTTATATCATTCTAATAAAAAACCCTGTCAAAGCTTTAAGCAATGACAGGGTTTAAAATTTAATTTGTTAGAATTTTACTCTACATCGCCCATTAGTTTTTGTACAAAAGGACTTGCAATAAGAGCAATAATGCCGCCTCCGCCTACAATCATGGCAACCCACCAGAAGAGGCTATTTGGAGCAAGTGTTTCAAGTTGACCTGCCATCAATCCTGCAAACAGGTTGCCAACAGCAGCAGCAACAAACCAGATCCCCATCATTTGGCTGACCCTTGTTTTAGGTGCCAACTTGGTCATGGATGAAAGACCTACCGGGGACAAGCAAAGTTCACCGGCCGTATGTAAGAAATAGGTAACAACAAGCCAGGCGGGACTTACAGGGTTTTCAACTGTGGCGTTAGCTGCGCCCCAAGAGAGAACGAAAAATCCGGCAGCAAGGCCAAATAATCCCAAGGCAAATTTAACCGGAATGGAGGGGTTGGCATTGCGCGATGCCAGCCAGGTCCACATGAATCCAAAGATGGGTGCGAAAACAACAATGAAAAAGGGATTAATCAGCTGTAGCGTACTGGCCGGTGTTTCCCATCCAATGCCAATCTGTCGAATCAACCAGTATAAGAAAATGATGATACCGATCGATGAAACAACGACCACTCCTTTGGCAAAATCCCAAAGATCATCCCGTTTAAATACTCGGTATACCACATAAAATAGAGGGATGGCAATTAGAGCCGTTATGATCAGGGCGGTGCCTCCGTCAAGCCAGGCAATATCACCAATGTTTCGATTGGTTAAGTCTTTGGCAAAAAGGTTCAGCGAAGACCCGGCTTGTTCAAATCCGCTCCAGAAAAGGGCTGCAAGAATAAACAGCCAGAAAATGACACCCAGCTTCTTTTGTTCTTCTTTTGTGTGTCCGCCGAAGAAAATGATATAAGCAAAAAAAGCAATGGTAATAGTCACAGCGGCGCCACCAAGATAACCCGCTAAATCTTGCAGGCCAAGGCTTATAACTCCGGAACTCATCAAAAAAGCGAAGGTGACAATAGCGCCCGCAGAAACAGATAAAATAGTGTAGAATTTTCTGCTTCGAGCGTTTAGCACTTCTTGACTTTCACCGGTTTTTAATTCTCCGGCATTGCCCAGAAATTTATATCCGTATTTGTAGGAGATCAGTCCGAGCACCATCCCGAATCCGGCCAGAGAGAATCCCCAGTGCCAGTTGTATCCTTCGCCTAAGACACCGCAGAGCAGGGGTCCTAAGATGGCCCCGAAGTTAATTCCCATATAGAAAATGGAGAATCCAGCATCGCGACGTGCTCCGCCTTCGGGATACAAGTCGCCGACCATGGAGCTAACGTTCGGTTTTAAAAGACCGGTACCGATTACAATGAGTGCTAAACCAAGGTAGAAGAATTCAATCCATGGAACAGCCATACTAAAGTGTCCGGCGGCAATAATGACACCACCTACGAAAACAGCTTTTCGTTGTCCCCAGAGCTTATCGGCAATCCATCCTCCGGGAAGGGAAAGCACGTATACAAAGAATGTGTAAAGTCCGTAAATAGCAGTTGCTTTACCAACACTGAACCCCAAGCCGGGATTACTGGTCATCGTTTCTGCCGTCATATAAAGAACCAAGAGAGCGCGCATCCCGTAATAACTGAAACGCTCCCAAAGCTCGGTAAAAAATAGTGTAGATAGTCCCCGTGGATGACCAAAAAAGTCATTTTTCTGGGCGGTGTCTACCGTCCCTGCTTGTTCGTTTGCCATTGAAACTGGTATTTATTTAGAATTGCAATTCCCAATACAAATAACTTTTACGCCGTGCATGATAATTAAACCGACATAGTGAAGCAACTTTTTCGTCGTTCGCATTATGTAGCACAAATTTTGGTAACCAAATTTAAATTACTGAATACGCAAAACGCTCTATATTTATTACATTTCTCCAAAATCCGAAATAAAAACAGTGGTGATGAGTACAAAAAAAGGCGTTGTTAAAAACATCAAGGCACCAACAGGAAACGAGTTAAATTGCAAAGGCTGGCACCAAGAGGCCGCCCTGCGGATGCTGATGAATAACTTGGATCCCGATGTGGCCGAAAAGCCGGAGGAGTTAATTGTCTATGGTGGAGGAGGGAAGGCCGCCCGAAACTGGGAGTCGTATCACAAAATTGTGGAAACGTTGAAGCGTCTCGAAGATGATGAGACCATGCTGGTGCAGAGCGGTAAGCCGGTGGGCGTATTTCGTACCCATGAAGAAGCACCTCGTGTACTCATTGCTAATGCTCATCTGGTCCCGAAGTGGGCGAATTGGGATGAATTTCGTCGCCTTGATAAAATGGGATTAACCATGTACGGACAGATGACCGCCGGCTCTTGGATATATATTGGCACGCAGGGAATTTTGCAGGGCACCTACGAGACGTTTGCCGAGTGTGCCCGGCAGAAGTTTGGCGGTACGTTACAAGGACAGTTGGTCGTTACAGCAGGACTTGGAGGTATGGGAGGTGCACAACCGCTGGCCGCTACCATGAACGGTGCTTCGTTTATCGGAATCGAAGTAGATGAGCATCACATCGACCGGCGCGTGGAAACCGGCTATTGCGATGTAAAATGCACGAACCTGGATGAAGCGCTCGAAAAAGCGCTGGATGCCAAAGAGAAAGGCGAAGCGCTTTCGATAGGATTGTTGGGAAATGTGGCAGAGGTTTTACCCAAGATGCTGGAGAAAGGTGTTATCCCCGACGTATTGACCGACCAGACTTCGGCCCACGACCTGCAATTGGGATACATCCCGGCCGGAATGTCGCTGGAGGAAGCGGCCGAGGAGCGGGAGCTCAATCCAAAGATGTACCAAGATGCGGTGCTTGACTCGATGGTGACACATGTAGAAACCATGCTGAAGATGCAGAAGAAGGGAGCAATTACCTTTGATTATGGTAATAACCTGCGCGGTCAGGTAGCTGATCATCGCGGAATGGATGAGGCGTTCAACTTTCCGGGATTTGTCCCTGCATTCGTGCGCCCGTTGTTTTGTCGAGGATCTGGGCCGTTTCGCTGGGCGGCGCTTTCAGGCAATCCCGAGGATATTTATACGACGGACCAAGCTGTTTTGGATACTTTTCCCCAAAAAGAATCGCTTAACCGTTGGATCCGAAAAGCACAGGATCAAGTGCAGTTTCAGGGTCTGCCGTCGCGCATCTGCTGGCTGGAATATGGCGAACGTGCTGAGATGGGAGCGAAGTTTAACTGGCTCGTAAAAAAAGGAAAAGTAGATGCGCCATTGGTTATTGGCCGCGACCATCTGGATACCGGTTCGGTCGCATCGCCTAACCGCGAGACCGAAGATATGAAAGACGGCTCCGACGCTATTGCCGACTGGCCACTGCTGAATGCGATGCTTAATACGGCAAGTGGTGCCAGCTGGGTGTCGCTGCATCACGGCGGCGGGGTTGGTATCGGATATTCCATCCATGCCGGAATGGTGTGTGTGGCTGATGGTACCGATATGGCCGATGAACGGCTCGAGCGCGTGCTTACCAATGACCCTGGCAGTGGGGTTATGCGTCACGCTGATGCCGGCTACGATGAAGCCATTAAAACGGCCAAAGAGCGGGGTGTGGATCTGCCGATGGTGGATTAACAAAAATAGGTGGTTTTGCTGATGATGCGTGATGCCCATTCGATTATTGCAAGCCACAATCGAATGGCCATCTCAAGGTCATATTTCCCCTCCATAAATGGCACATGTTCGCCTGTTTATGAGACCTTGGTCATTTTTGGGAAGTGAACATCATCGGAATGGGTTGTTCTGATGGCGTAATCTTTTTCCCATAAAATAATAGTACTGGTATAGATAAGTTTGGGACCAATTTTTTGTAGGTCTCATCATAATATTCGGATATGCTAAACGCACGATTCGAAAATTCATAATTGGGATTGTTGACCTGTGCCATCACTAAATCCATTATGTTGTAATTTTCTGGATTTGCATAGCGAAATTTCCAAAACAGATTTTTTTCTAGAGCAATTTGAAAAAGAGGCATCAATCGATCGAGGGGATATTTTGTTTCATCTAAGTACTGATCCCGTTCTTCAGATGGAATATCCAACATGTCAAGCGCGTAGTGGATCATATCACTAATACTTTCATTCAGGGAAAGGGTAGATGCTACCATCATCATTCCGCGAATAGCTTCAGGGTATTACTTGGCATGGATTATTTGCAGAATACCACACAAAAGTGATCAATGAATCGATTTTAAGAGGTTGTCGTACCTCTTCGAAATCACGTGCCATTCGATTAAGGGAATAGTCACTATTTGCAGCAGAACCCGATCGTCCCGACCCGCGTTGGTCAAGGTAAATCATGGTAAAATAATTTTCCAAGTTTTCCCCGTATAGTTTCTCCATCCAGTATGAACCTACACCCGGCCGTGGATGTACAAGCAGGGAGGGCCGTTGCCGCGGACGTTGACAAAAAGTTCTGTACCATTGGAAACTGTGATACGCAGGGAATCCTTTGGAATTTGGTTCAAAGCATTAGAGGATTGAATAACGCATAGCAGATAAAATAAAACGGTGACAAAGAAAGATAGGAAGGGTCGCATCTCTTGAATAGCTAATGATTATTGATGAAATCAAATACGGAAATTCTACATTCAGATGTTATTTTTTTGATGAATTATTCTGTTATAATGGAGTGCAAAAGAAATCAATACTGATCTATTTTATGACAAAATCCATTCCCAGCCGAATACTTCCGGTCATAGTTTTTGCCCAGTTTGCCGGAACTTCGCTCTGGTTTGCAGGGAATGCCGTAATTCCGGATCTGGTGCAAGAGCTACAGCTTACAGAGATGGCAGTGGGATATATCACCTCGGCAGTACAATTCGGATTTATTATCGGTACACTGGTCTTTGCTTTTCTAAGTGTAGCGGATCGTATTTCTCCCGGCAAGGTATTTTTGTGGTGTGCGGTCCTCGGAGCCGGTGCCAATGTTCTTACTGTTTATAGCAGTACATTCTCTCTTTTGATGTTGAGCAGATTTGCAACTGGATCTTTTCTGGCCGGCATTTATCCGGTGGGGATGAAGATAGCTTCCGACTGGCACAAAGAAGGACTTGGGAAGGCCTTGGGCTATCTGGTGGGGGCATTGGTTGTAGGGACCGCATTCCCCCATTTAATCAAGTATATGAGTGCTGACTTACCGTGGAAAGTGATTCTATTTGCTACATCCTGCTTTGCCACTGCAGGAGGAGTGTTACTTTATTTTGCTGTACCGGATGGTCCCTATCAAGGTAAAAAGGGTGAATTTAAGCCGTCGGCAGTTATTAAATTGTTTAAAAACAGAAATTTCCGATCAGCAGCATTGGGCTACTTTGGTCACATGTGGGAGTTGTACACCTTTTGGGCCTTTGTCCCATTAATGATCGGATATTATGGGCAGTTGAATGAGGTGCCGGCAGGGAGTATCTCTTTGTGGTCATTTGCAGTGATTGGTGTTGGAGGCATCAGTTGTGCTGTAGGCGGACACTGGTCACTCTCAATTGGTAGCAAAAAAGTGGCACTTTTCTCGCTGATTGGCTCTGGTCTCTGTTGTCTGGCCCTGCCCCTTTTTGTTGGGCTGCCGTTTGCATTGTTTATCACATTCTTGTTTGCCTGGGGACTGTTTGTGGTGTCTGATTCACCACAGTTTTCAAGGCTTGTAGCCCACTCCTCGGACTCGAATTATGTCGCCACGGGACTTACTATAGTCAACAGCATTGGCTTTGCAGTCACTATTATCAGCATCCAACTCACAAATCTGTTATGGGCGCAGTGGCAGGATCCGCTGGTGTTTCTGGTGATGGTAGCTGGACCAGTTTTGGGAGCAATATCAATAGGGAGATATCAGGAGCAAGTTGCTGCTATATAAACCTCCTTTATAAGGTTTAAAGGGTTAAAGTCTTTAGGCTTACCTTTCTAAGGGTGAGTCTATTTTTTGGGCAATTCCAATTCTAATTAAATAGTCCTGCAACCCAGACCTTAAGTTTTCGTTTACTATATTGATCAATCAATATGAAATATAGCCTATGGAAACTATTCTACTTGTCGTTGGATCGTTCTTAATTTTCGCTGGCCTTATTGGCTCATTCCTGCCTGTTGTGCCCGGAACACCGGTAACTTATTGCGGATTGCTTGTTTTACAAATAGCTAACCAACCTTTTACAACCACATTTTTAGTAGTCTGGGCTCTTATCGTTGTGGCTATTATGATTTTGGATAACGTGATTCCCGCCTACGGCACAAAAAAGTTTGGCGGATCACTGTATGGCATTTGGGGCAGCCTGTTGGGTATGGTGATCGGGATATTTTTCTTTCCTCCCTTTGGAATAATATTAGGACCACTTCTGGGGGCTTTTGCTGGAGAACTTATTGGTGGAAAAACCTCGGATCGCGCACTAAAATCGGCGATCGGATCCTTTGCAGGATTGCTGGTAAATACCCTGATGAAAGTAATAGCCAGCGGAGTGATGGCGTATTACTTTGTGATAAATACATTTTAATTATTCAGGCTTTTGGAAGATGATGACTCGGTCAGCCGGAAACTCAACCGATGCATTCCAGTGATTGGCAAGCCAGTGAAAGGTTTCCTGGGTATAAAATGTAACGTGCGTGATATCCAGCCGGTAATGCCAATGGGCAAAAAAGTCGACATTATCTTCTGCAATTTTAGTCATGATGCCTAAATAACCTCCCGGCCGCAAGCATTTCCACAATCGATCTAATTCCTGGCCTGGGTTAAAAAGGTGCTCAACGACTTCAGTGGCTGTGATGAAATCATATTTTTCTTCAAAGACAGATTTATCGTTATCGTAAAACAAATCATAAATACGCATCTCGTGACCTGCTTCTTCAAATATCAGGTTGAGGGTAGGGCCGGGGCCTGATCCGAAGTCGAGCCCTTTGCTTCCCGGTTCTAATAACGCATTGAGAGGCTCAAAAAGTTGGTTCAGAAAATTCCGGTAGCCTTCATCTTGGGGGTCATTGTCGTGGGTTTCATATCGGGCAAGCTCTTCTTTTCGGTCTGGTCGGTCTTTTGACGGGGCAAAAATCAATCCGCAGTTTTGGCATTGGTAGTACACCGATGCATGATGCTCAGAGGTATCTTCATAAAAATAATCAATTTTTGAGCATTTACAGAGTATGCAGTATCCGGGAATCAAGGTATTATGTTTCGATTGGGATATATTGATAGGCGAAAGAAAAGATACAAAAAACACAATTGGGATGGGGCAAAAGACCTCGTATTTTAAGAAATATCGGGAACAAAAAAGCAATACAGTGAATATTACCATAGCCAATTTGTATGACGACCTTACCCAAAGCATTAACCATCTAAAGAGAGATAAAACAGCCCTTAGAAATGCCCGTTTGGTGGTGGAAAATGCGCTTGATCGTGATGAGCCGATGTACGGCATCAATACTGGATTTGGGGCACTTGCTAACAAACGGGTAGATGGGGAAGAGCTTAAGCAGTTGCAACGCAATCTTATTTTATCTCATTCGGTGGGAGTGGGCGAATTGATTCCCAAAGATATATCCCGACTGATGCTACAGCTTAAAATCCATGCGTTGGGACTGGGCAATTCCGGAATTTCAGAAGAGACCTTTGATCGCTTGATCTATTTTTCTGACCATGATCTGATTCCTGCCATGCCCGAAAAGGGCAGTGTGGGGGCCTCGGGAGATTTGGCTCCTTTGGCCCATATGTCGTTGCCGCTGCTGGGGTATGGGTTGTTTTGGAATGCTGATGGATCAGATACGATTCCTGCCGAGAAAGTGCTGAATGAACACGATTTGGAACCTATCGATCTGCAAGCTAAAGATGGGCTTTCCCTGATTAACGGCACCCAGCTGATGGGGGCTTATGGCGCGTATGTGCTTGAAAAGTCGCTGAGCTTATTGAAAGCTGCTGATCTCATTTCGGCTATGAGTCTGGAGGCGTTGCAAGGAAGCATAAAGCCGTTTGATGAGCGCATTCACGAAATTCGTCCGCATAAAGGTCAGCAGGAGGTAGCTAATAATGTACGAGAGTTGTTGGTGGAAAGTGAGATTTTAGAGTCACATCGTGACTGCGGAAAAGTGCAAGATCCGTACTGTTTGCGATGCGTCCCACAGGTGCATGGCGCCAGCCGCGATGGACTGCGTTACTGCCGACAGAGCATTGAAACAGAGCTTAATTCGGTAACCGATAATCCCCTCGTTTTTGAGGATGGTGATATCATCAGTGGTGGGAATTTTCATGGCCAGCCCTTGGCGCTGGCGTTAGATCACGCCAAAATTGCTCTGGCAGAACTGGCCAGTATTTCTGAGCGACGAACGTATTTGCTGCTCGAAGGCCATGATGGATTGCCGGAGCTATTGATGCAAGAAACGGGCATTAATTCAGGATTTATGATTCCGCAATACACCTCGGCTTCTTTAGTATCCGAAAACAAGGTACTGTGCCATCCTTCTTCGGTAGATTCGATTCCCACAAGCTTGGGGCAGGAAGACCATGTAAGTATGGGGAGTATCAGTGCATTGAAGCTGTTAGAGGTCTATCAAAATGTGGAACAGGTATTAGCTATTGAATTGTTTACCGCTGCGCAGGCGTTGGATTTTCGCAAGCCATTACGACCGGGTCGCGGCGTAGAAATAGCCCATGAGTTTGTACGCGATGCGATACCGCACGCCGAGGAGGATCACTATTTTAAGGATGATATCAGCAAGGCGGTTGAGTTGCTGCAAAATAGAAGCATGGTACAAGAAGTAGAAAAGAAGCTGACTGAATTAATATAATTTAAATTTTCAGGGTACCGAGGCGGTGCCCGGTGTCTTTAGGACAATAAATTAGTTCTCATCCACTTTTTTTAATCCCTCAAAATCCGTCATTAAGTTAACCGGACGAGGAAAGGAGATTACGTACGCATCCTCATGGAAATTAGTCATAATCTGTTGGATATTTGAGGCATCCTCAAATTCCGTAAGTACACCAATTAACACTTCATAGTACCGCTTACGCTTGATGATAAAAATCTTTTCTTCAGCATTTTGTAAGGAATCGTTTAGCTGATCCATAGCATATTTTCTAACGCGTTGGGCAGGCAACAACGCATATGAGGCAAAAATTTGCACGTAATGACCGGCCGGGAGTAATTCTGCTTTTCCTGTTTCTTGGTTTACGGCAACGGGATTAATCGATCCTTTAAGGTTGGCAAAAGCTTGTTCAAGATCGTCCATTCGTTGTTCAAGGCGATCCATGCGCACATTCAGGGAATCAATGGCCGCACGATTGTCTTGAATGGTGGAATCGTGCTTTTGGTCGTTTTGGTCACTTCGTTTTTCCAGTTCTTCAAGCTGCGTATTTAATGTGTTGATGCGATCAACCTGGGCTACGAACAGCTCGTAATCCGATTGGCTTAAATCGGCCGGGAAAGGTTTCCATGAGGGGTGAATGGCGTTAGTTTTTCCAAAATTGATGCGGACTCCTGCAGTGAGTGCATTGATCATATCAGCACCCCAGCCTTCAGTATCATTATCCATTTCATTTGATCCAATATGAAAATCGTAGTGGGTAAACAGATCAACTGTGTTGGTAAGTTTGTATGCGATGCCGGCTCCCAGATTGTAACTTGAATTATGGTTATAGATTTTTTCAGTGGCAAGACGATAATTGTACATGTCGTAACCAACACCGGCGGTTAAAAACGGGTTAATGCGCTCAGTGATCAAGTTGATCATTAGAAGTTGATTAAGATTGATAATATTTCGGAATGCGATCATATTCACCTTCGTCTCAAACGGAGAGTCTAATCCTTTAATATCTGTTCGTTGATAACCGAGTTCGAGCGACCAGGCTGGGGTTAAGGCGTACTGTAAGCTACCTCCAAACGAATAGGAGTCTTTGGTGTTAAGACTGAAATTACTCGACAAAAAGTATTCGTTTCTGTTGGTATCTCCCAGGCTTGCGCCTCCGTTAACCGCGATGCTGAACTTTCGAAATTCATAGTCGGAATAACTTTGAGAATAAACCAAGATTGGAATAAAACCTATGATGAATAGTAATAGAAATCTCTTGTTGATTAAATAAGCCATGGTAATTTCCCTCTAAAAAGCCGTTGATATTCCTTTTTGTTATGCCCTCTCTTTTTGGCATCTGTCTGATAGAAAAGCTACGCAGAAGTAAGGATATAGTCATGTTTGAATCTTCTAATAAATCGGGCTATTTGTTATTTTGTTGACCGTGGTTTAGAATAGAAATTTTGGCTAACTAATCAGCAAAATATGCCAGTACTAACAAACATCGGATTTTTGGCAACGTGTAAAGATCAAGGGGCGCAAGATGAGATCCATCCCATAAAAAATGCGGCTATCGCCTGGAAGAATGATACCATAGAATGGGTAGGGCGTGAAAAGAATCTGCCCGAAAAATATGCCAACGAACAACAATTTGACGCGGACGGGAAGATGGTTATTCCCGGACTTGTTGACTGTCATACGCACTTGGCATTTGGCGGATGGCGGCCTGATGAATTTGCGATGCGGGTGCAGGGAAAAAGTTATCTTGAGATAGCAAAAGCCGGTGGTGGAATCCTTTCTACAGTAAAAGACACCCGGAAAGCCACTGAAGATGAGTTGTATGATAAGGCAGCCGGATTTTTAAAAGAGATGGCTAAGCTGGGGGTAACCACCGTGGAATGCAAGAGTGGGTATGGATTATCCGTAGAGGAGGAGTTAAAAATACTGCGCGTATATCGGCGGTTGGCCGAGGAGCAGCCTTTGGGAGTCGTATCCACCTTTTTGGGAGCCCACACTATTCCGCCCGAATATAAAGACGATCGCGAAAGTTATATTGATTTAGTAGTTGATGAAATGATACCGGCCGTTGCCGAGCAAAAGCTGGCTGATTTTTGTGATATTTTTGCCGAGGAATCGGCTTTTACCATAGATGAATCGCAGCGAATTTTAATGGCAGCCAAGGCTGCGGGATTGACACCCAAGCTCCATGCCGATCAGTTGACCTCGTGCGGTGGGGCCGAGTTGGCGGCAGAAGTAGGGGCGGCCAGTGCAGATCATCTGGAGAAGATTTCGGATGAAGGCATTGAGGCGATGGCGAAAGCAGGAGTGGTGGGAGTTACCTTGCCACTGGCGTCACTCTACACGCAAGAAGAATTTCTGGATTGTCGCCGTTTAGTAACAGGTGGAGTAGATGTTGCGGTAGCTACTGATTTTAATCCCGGTTCGGCGCCCAGTTACGACTTGCCACTGGCGATGATGTTGACCTGTAATCATGGACGGTTAACACCCGATGAAGTGCTGAAGGGAGCGACAATATATGCAGCCAAGGCCGTTAAAAGAGATGTAAGGCTGGGTTCTATTGAACAAGGGAAACAGGCCGATTTTGCGATTATTGATGCCCCGGATCCTAACTTTTGGATGTATCATTATAAAGGGGGGCAATGCTTAAGAAGTTTCAAAAAAGGTCGAGAATTACTCAGGAGTTGATAATGGCTAATCTGATGGATATGTCCGATAATTTTGAGGCGGATAAAAAAAATGGGACAATCCTGTTTTGTGATATCCGCAATTTTACTCACTTATTTGAAGAAGAGGATCCGCTTAAGGCCGTTGCTTTTGCCAATTCTGTATTGGCGGAATTGGGGACGGTAGTTGAGCAAGGCGGCGGTGCGGTAGATCGTTTTACGGGCGATGGTTTTTTGGCTCATTTTGGAGTGCTACAGGCTGATGACTCTCACATCCAAAGTGCATGCAAAGTCGCTATTGAAATGCGGTCTGCACTACAGCAGATAAACACGCAACGGTACTTAGACGTAGAAAGTGTGGTATCTATTGGGATTGGCATCCATAGTGGGGAGGTGGCCTATGGTGAAATTAAGACGGAGCAAATAAATCAAAAAACCGTATTGGGGGATGTGGTGAATACGGCGGCGCGTATTGAAAGGTTGACCAAACATTTTTCGGTAGATATTTTGTTATCAAACAGTAGTTATAGGTGGGTGAAAGAGGATTTTAATTTCCGGAAAATGCCCGCCCGAAAGATCAGTGGAAAAAAGAATCAGATTACCACTCACTGGTTATTACCAATGAACTAATGGCAAAAAATAGTTTCAACAACAAATGGATATAACAGTAGAAGATGGAAGTCAGATAAGTGAAGAAGCGGTAGAAGAGTTAAAAAAACATGCGGATATGATCGAGTGTGAATGTCCGGCACGTCTGATGGAGATCTTAGAAGAGGTACGTAATTTTACAAAATATACCGAGAACTGCATCGAGAAATACCCCGAGGATAAAGCCACACATAAATGGCTTAAGTCCTCATCCATGAACATCGATCAGCTGTTATCAACTACTCTTATTCAGCTGGCTCGTTACGAGGGATTTATTAATGAGGATAATGAAATTGTGGATCGTGATATTGAAGATTAAGTTCACGCAATTTCGCATTGAAAAACGTGGGTGTTCCCCTACATCATTTGTGGAACTGAATTCGCTTTGGTGTCGTAGAAATGGAATAACTAAACTCCTTTAAAGATGAGATCTTATGGCACCAAAAATAATGCGGAAAATGAAGAATGCCGTTGCATTGTTTAAAATACCGGCGAAGAAATTGAGTAGAGCAAAAACATTTTATGAGTCCATCTTTGATATTAAGATGGAGGATATGGAAATGGATAACGACTGCCATCGAATGTTTGCCTGTGTACTTTACCGGCAATATGATTAGCCGTTGGGAGAGGTCACTCTTTTTAGGATATTATGTAGCCTTCACACTATATTTGATTTTAACAGCAACAGGGCATCATCTACTACCCGTATTTAACTTGGTTGTTGGGTGGTTTGTGTTTCCGATGACGGTGATTACCGGCATTGGGATACTGCTTAAAGAATTCAGAAAAATTAATTAGTCACTTATGCCAGATTTAACCAAAGTTTCGACCGATATTCCTGAAAGAGTAGATAATGATTCCCGTATTGGTCATCTGTTGGGTTCCAACCTCAATAAAGAAGAACTACCGAAGGCTGTAATCATTGGTTTTCCATCCGATAAGGGGGTTGCCATTAATGGCGGACGTACCGGCGCGGCGGATGCGCCTGAGGCTATTCGCGAGCAGTTGTATAAGATGACGCCCGACCCTGAAAATTATAATCCTTTTGTGGATTTAATTGGTGCTATTAAAGATGTGGGCGATTTGAATATCCGTTACGAGGTGGAAGAGGATCAGAAAAATCTGGGGCAGGTGTTAGCGGGTTATTTGGAGCAGGGCATAATTCCAATTATCCTTGGAGGAGGACACGAAACGGCCTTCGGACATTTTTCGGGATATGCAGAGGCGGGCTATAAAACCGCTATTTTTAATTTGGATGCGCACACAGATGTACGTTCCCTCAAAGAAGGGAGGGCCCATTCCGGGTCTCCGTTTCGTCAGGCCATAGAACACGAAAGTGAATGCGCCGAAATGTATCTGGTCGCTGGATTGCAACCTCATTCTGTAGCCAGATCGCATTTGCAGTATGTTAAAGAATCCGGTGGAGATTATTTGCTGCGGGATGAAACGAACATCACCTCTATTTCAGGGTTCTTTCATCAGCATGAGAGTGATCGGCTGATGGTTACCTTCGATATGGATGCCGTGGATCAATCCCAGGCGCCGGGTGTTAGTGCTCCCTGTGCCAATGGGTTGCCTGCTGATTTATGGTTGACGGTCGCATATCTGGCGGGTCGCAACGAGCAGGTCACCTCCTTTGATTTGTCGGAGGTGAACCCGCGCCACGATCGTGATAATCAAACAGCAAAGCTGGCAGCTCTTACCATTTGGAACTTTTTGCTGGGATTAAGTCAGCGGTAGAAAAAAACAAAAAATATGGACGGGAAGGGTTAGCTTAGATTGAAAGTCTATTCGGCACTATTGGTTTTCTTTACTGCTCTGCTTGCCGACTTGCTATTTCGATAAATTTTGTGCCGACGGAACCTTCTGTGCACCGGTTTTGTAGTTATCTGTTGAATATCAATAGACAGATAGGGAAGATTTATGTACAGACTTCACCAAGAACAAATTTTAAACATTTCATCCGAAGAACTGTGGGATTTTATATCGCATCCGGCTAATCTGAATGAGATTACGCCCCCGGAACTTGATTTTACGATCATCAGTGACGTGCCGGAGAAAATGTATAACGGCTTGCTGGTCGAGTATGATGTGAAGCTCCCTTTGTTGGGACATTCGGAATGGGTAACGGAAATAAAGCATATTGTTCCCGGAAAAGAGTTTGTTGATGAGCAGCGGATTGGACCGTATCGCTTTTGGTATCACTATCATAAAATAGAAGAGGTAGAGTCGGGGGTTAAGATGATTGATGAGGTGAGTTATGTACCCCCGTATGGCATATTGGGTAAAGTCGCGAATAGCCTACTGATCAGAAATAAGCTGCGCGATATTTTTGAATACCGAAAGCAAGTACTGCATCATCGCTACAATACCAAAAAGGCGGAAATAGAATACGGATGACACTGACCTGATTTCCCAGATTTAAATCTTTAAAAGATATCTACAAAGACCTTTTTAATCTGCCTTTTCTGCGTTCAGTTACGGACGAATTTTAATATCGATTTTCTCCGTGGGATCTTGCTCTTGGTTACGGATAGCCAGCTGCTGAATGACATTATTCGATAGCTCTACAAATTTTTGTGCTGATTTCGTTTCCATATCACCCAGCACAATGGGCTTGCCCTCATCACTGCTTTCACGCACTTTTTGTTCCAGCGGTATTTCTCCCAAAAAGTTGGTCCCCATGCGTTCGGCAAGGTTGCGAACACCATGCTTGCCAAAGATGTGGTATTTTTTCTCCGGCATATCTTCAGGGATGAAGTAGGCCATGTTTTCAACCATCCCCAATACCGGCACATTTACCTTCTTAAACATTGCCACACCTTTTCTTGCGTCATCCAGAGCCACATCCTGCGGGGTAGAAACAATCACTGCTCCCGTCAATGGAACGGTTTGAACCAGTGTAAGCTGAATATCACCAGTTCCGGGAGGAAGGTCCAAGACCATATAATCCAGTTCGCCCCACTCCACTTCATTCATAAATTGTTTAACGGCGCTGGTCACCATGGGGCCGCGCCAGATCATGGCTTGGTCCGGGTCAACAAGCATTCCCATAGATAGAAAACGAACGCCATATTTTTCTTTGGGAATAAGCTTCTTTTGGGTGGTAATATTGGGTCGCCCGTGGGCATCCATCATGGTAGGAATACTGGGGCCGTAAATATCGGTATCCAACAATCCTACTTTAGCACCCGTACGAGCTAATCCGCAGGCCAGGTTAACAGCTACGGTAGACTTTCCCACGCCCCCTTTTCCTGAGGCCACGGCAATGATATTTTTAACACCCGAAAGCACTTCCTCATCCTGATCTTCCTGCTCTTCGCGCTTTTTACGGTGGCCCTGTCCGGGGAATTCCCCTTTTTCTTCATTGTTACGAAATTTCGAAATGTTTACTGCCGTAGTGATATCGAGAACCGCATCCTTATTTACGAACTTCCGGATGGCATCTTCGCATTTTTCTTTAAGGGTTGATTCCAGCTTGGGATCTTTTTCAGGGAGATCAATCGTAAAGGTGATGAAGGAGTCCTGGACGATCAGATCCTCAATCATATCCAGGCTTATCAGATCTTTTTCCATCCCGGGGTGCATCACATGGGTAAGTGCTGTGCGAACTTGCTGCTTATTAATGGCCATGAGTTAAAATATCTTCGATTTTGGCTAAATTTTTCAGTCCTGAAAGATAATGATTTCTTGCCAGATGCTAAACGGTTTCTGAGGGAAAAGAATTCGGTTGGATAGATTTCAAATGAGACTGTTTGATCGGGTTATGGTGGGAGGAGTTGTAATATAACTAAAGGTGTGAAACTAAAAGCAGACTTAGGACAAATCATCAGTCCGAATAAAATCCAGTTCGCTTCAGATGAACTCATCAAAACCTCAATTCCGGATGCATTCGTGGCAGTTAGCTTGACCGCCACGTAAATTATTGCAACCGATGATCCATGTACTGCAGAGCCGACGATCAGCAAAGTATAATAAGGGATGATTAGGATTCTCAATTCTAATGCGAAATCCGTATTTTGGGCGACTGGAAAGTTGAAATAATACGAAACTACAAAGTAGCTATGCTTAAACGAACGCCCTTTTACGATATTCATGAACAAGCCGGAGCCAAGCTCATCGACTTTGGAGGGTTTGAGATGCCCGTGCAGTACGATAGCATCCGCAAAGAGCATAATGCCGTGCGCGAAAAAGTGGGTATGTTTGACGTTTCACATATGGGCGAATTTTATGTGACGGGCGATGAGGCACTGGAATTGATTCAGTATGTAACCATTAACGATGCCTCGACGTTGGAACCGGGCAAAGCACAATATTCTGCTATGTGTTATGAGGATGGTGGTATCGTGGATGACTTGCTGGTGTATATGCTCAGTGATAATGAATACATTTTGGTAGTAAATGCCTCGAATATTGAGAAGGATTTCGAATGGATTGAGAAAAATAATTCGTTTGATGCTGAGCTGGCGAACCTGTCTGATGATACGTGCCTGCTTGCTGTTCAGGGTCCCAAGGCTGTTGAGACATTACAAAAGCTAACGGATACGGACCTTTCTGCCATTAAATTTTATACATTTGAACTGGGAACACTGGCCGGGTTTGATGATGTGACGTTATCAGCTACGGGTTACACGGGCGAAAAAGGGTTTGAGCTTTATTTCAACAAGGACCATGTAGATCCGGAAGCCATCTGGAACGCGATTATGGAGGCCGGTGAAGAATTTGGAATTGAGCCTTGCGGTCTGGGCGCTCGGGATACCCTGCGTCTGGAAAAAGGTTTTGCACTTTACGGCAATGATATTACAAAGGATACTCATCCGCTGGAGGCGCGAATGGGCTGGCTCACCAAGTTGGATAAAGGTGGTTTCGTTGGTCGAGAAGCGTTAGTTCAGGCAAAAGAAAAAGGATTGCAACGAAAATTAGTGGGACTTACCATTGACGATAAACGTTCTATCCCGCGTAAGGGGTACACCATTTTTGATGAGGATGATAATGAAATTGGTTTTGTGACCAGCGGATCGCGATCGATAACGTTGGGTACCAATATTGCCATGGGTTATGTTTCTGTTGATTATGCCGAGGGGGGCGATACGGTTTACGTAGAGATCCGAAACAAAAAAGCCGAGGCCACAGTAACAAAACCACCGTTTGTAAAATAAAAGTAGCCTCAGCCCGGAATAGTTGCTAATATCAATCGGGTAAAACAGAGTTTGTAACACATAAAGCATATGATAAATAAAATTGATGTATTTTCTTCGGCGTACTCATTTAAGGAGGAAGATGTTCGTGATAAAACAGTCGTGATCATTGATGTTCTTCGTGCCAGCTCAACGATGGTAACGGCGTTGCAAAATGGGGCCAAGGGCGTTATAGCGGTGGAGGATATGGATGACGCCAGCAAGATTTCGCACAATCTCGATGCTCAAAGTTTTCTGATGAGTGGCGAAAAAAATGGCATTACGATTGATGGATATGATCTTGGGAATTCACCACTGGAGCATACGGAGGAAGTAGTAAAAGGAAAGACCATCATTCTGAATACTACCAATGGTACCAAAGCGATTAGAAGGTGCAGCTTGGCAGATCCCATTATTGTTGGTTCATTTCTGAATCTGAAAGCTATTGTTGAATATTTGCAAAAGCTCGATGACGAAGAAGTACTGCTTGTCTGTGCAGGATGGCGGGGCCGACTTTCGTTGGAGGATATTCTTTGTGCCGGAAACATAATTTATGACCTTTGTGGAGGCAATTTACCCATTGAGGCCAGAGATGGCGCAAAAGTTGCTTTTGGTCTTTATGAAAAATTTGGTGATGATATAGAAAACAGCATCAAATCGTCGAATTATGCGATTCGGCTTAAGGATATCGTCAGCGTAGACGACCTTGAGTATTGCTGTCAACGCAGTATTACGGATATTTTACCGGCACTTAATGAAGGAATCATTACGGATATAAATGGCAAAGCAAAATAGTTCTGACAATTTTTTGGGAGGTCTTTCAGAGTCCCGGAAAATGGAGATTTTCGGGATTTTGGTAATGGCTATAGGTGGTTTGCTGGGGTTTAGCATTGTTACTTATAACCCTGCGGACTACACGCTTATTGAATCCCTTTCAACCGACAGTTTATTTGCCCTGGATCAGGGGCCGGCGCTTCGTATCCAAAATGGGCTCGGTGTCATAGGTGCCTATCTTGCTCACTTTTTTGTCCATCTGCTGTTCGGATATATGAGTATTATTATGCCGCTTATCATTGTTGGATACGGCTGGTTTATATTCAGGGACCGGGATATCAGCCTGATGTTATGGCCCACGGCCTACGGCATCTGGAGTATGGTATTGCTTTCTACTATTATGGGATGGTTAAATACTAATTACGATTGGCTTGAGTCGGTATGGAATGGCTCGGCCGGATTTTATATCGCTCGTGTTCTACAAAATATTACCGGTATCGGTTCAATTATTATTCTTGGGGTATTCCTGTTAACAACGCTGCTGGCATTGTTAGATCGTGACCTGCAGCACACGGTAGAGCGGGTAAAAGAATGGATTCAGAATATTAAGGCTTCGTATACAGACTGGAAAGAACGTCGCCGCAAGAAAAAAGAGGAAAAAAGAAAGCGTAAACAACAAGAAGCTGAACAGAAAGAGATTGAGAAACAGCGACAGGCTGAAAAGCAAATGCGGAAGCAGGCTAAACAGCCTGAAAGCAAACAGCAATCAACACCCAAAAAATCAGAGCCGGAACCGCAGACTGAACCAAAATCTATTGATGAAATTGTAGAAGAGTCGCACCAGCAGGATATTGAGCGCCGTAAAAAGCAGGAAGAAGAAGTAAAATCGCTGGATCAGCGTCCCCGGGCCGATATCGAAAAGAAGAAAATTGCCGAAGATGAAGAGGACGATGTTGATATTTCGGTGTATGTAGGTGAAGGCGATGAGCAGGCGGATGAGAAGGAACTGGATAAGCAGAATAAGGATAAAGCCAAGGAAGTGCCCAAAGTTCGCTATAAGTTTCCGACCATAGATCTGCTGGATTCGCCGCCCAATGAAGGAAATGAGGTAGACCTTGAAGAGATCAAGGAGAACAAGCGTATTATCCTTGATAAGCTGAAGCGACATAATATTGAGATTCGAAGTATTAACGCCATTGTAGGACCCACCGTTACACTTTATGAGCTGGATCCTGCGCCAGACGTAAAAATCAGTAAGATCGAGAGTTATGCCAATGACTTAAAGATGGCTACGGCGGCGAAAGGGTTGCGTATTATGGCGCCCATACCCGGTCGTTCGGCGGTGGGGATTGAGGTGCCCAATGGATCGCGAGAAACGGTGTTTATTAAATCGGTGCTTAACACCAAAAAGTTTGTTGAAAGTGATTTTGAGCTGCCGGTGGCATTCGGGAAAACCATCGAGAATGAAGTATTTATGGTGGATCTTACCAAGATGCCGCACTTGCTTATTGCCGGCGCGACCGGTTCAGGTAAAACGGTTGGGATCAATACAATTATTACGTGTCTCTTGTACAAGTGTCATCCCGATGATCTGAAGTTCGTAATGATCGATCCCAAGAAGATTGAACTTTCACTGTTCCAGAAAATTGAGAAACACTTTTTGGCGACGCTTCCCGGCGCCGAAGAACCTATCATTACGGATACCTCTGCAGCGAAAGAAACGCTCGAAAGCCTAACCAAAGAAATGGACGAGCGGTACGATCTGCTTAAAGACGGTATGGTTCGTGACATCCGTGCTTATAACGAAAAGTTTGATAGTGGGGAGCTCGATGAGGACGAAGGACATCGCCACCTCCCCTATATTGTGGTGCTTATTGATGAGCTTGCCGACTTGATGATGACTGCCGGAAAAGATATTGAGGAGCCGATTGCCCGCTTGGCTCAGCTAGCTCGTGCCGTGGGCATTCACTTGGTGGTGGCAACACAGCGTCCGTCGGTAAATGTGGTTACAGGAACGATAAAAGCCAACTTCCCCGCTCGCATTGCTTACCAGGTGGCTTCAAAAGTTGATTCAAGAACTATTCTTGATACAGGCGGAGCCGATCAGCTTATCGGGCGCGGTGATATGTTGTTTACTAACGGGGGCGGTATGACCCGAATTCAGAATGCCTTTGTATCTACTGAAGAAGTGGAAAGCATTACTGATTTTATTGGAAATCAACAAGGATACAATAATAAGTACGAATTACCTGTTTTAGAAGATGAATCCACATCAAGTGGCGATATTCCCGATCCGCTCGAGGATATTGATGAACTGTTTGAGGCGGCTGCCAAAGTAATTGTATTACATCAGCAGGGTTCGGTTTCACTGTTGCAGCGTAAGCTCAAAATTGGCTATAACCGGGCCGGAAGAATTGTTGATCAGCTTTATAACGCCGGAGTTGTAGGCCCTTATCAGGGTAGTACAGCGCGTGATGTATTAGTTGACGATGAAGAAGAATTAGAAGAATTATTAGATGATCTGGAAGAATTTGACCGATAAGTTACAAATAATTCTGATTGTATATATTGTTGGTTTGGGGTTGCCATCCTTGACACTGGGACAAGAATCTCCTTTTTCTAAATTAAAACAGACGTTTGAGAACGGGTCAATTTTCAAGGCTGAATTTCACCATCAAACAGTAGACTCCTACACTCGCGATACGGTTGCCAGCAGTGGACATATTTGGGTTGGCAATCAGGAGTACAGGGTACAGGCTGACAATAAATCTGTTGTGGTGGATGGAAAAACATCTACGGTGTACGATGAGGATAGGAATAGAGTTATCATTAGCAAGTACGAGCCAGAAGATGATGATTTTGCCCCTTCTCGTATTTTGAATGGAGTTGATTCTACCTTTACAGTACAAAATCAGGAGATTCGCGAAAATGAAATATATATCTTGCTTTCTTCTGATGATCCGTTTGCTATCTATAAAAAGGTAGAACTTTTTCTGACTAAAAGCCTGATACCGAAAAAGATTGTAGCGGTCGATCCGGCTGATAATATTATTACCACCACCTTTTCTGAAGGTAAATTTATGAAGCCCGAGGAGGGAATGTTTACTCTAAGCTATCCCGAGAGCGCCGAAAAAGTTGACATGCGAAACTAACTTACTGTTAGAGATTAATGTATAAAAAAGTAATAAAGATTGGACTCGCACTATCGCTGGGAGCTCTTTTTATGTGGCTGGCCTTTCGGAATGTTCGGTTACAAGAGGTTTGGGAATATTCAAAGAACATCCAGTTTGGATGGTTGCTCCCATTTGCGATTACAGCCCTCTTCAGTCATATTTTTAGAGCCGAACGCTGGCGATTATTTATTGAAAAGGATAAAAAAGAACTTGATCGCATTACGCTCATTTCCGGTGTCTTGGTGGGCTATGTGATGAATCTGGTTGGTCCGCGTTTTGGAGAGGTTTCCCGGCCGGTTTATGTAGGCAAAAAGGAAGGTTTGAGCAGTTCTAAACTAATGGGGACAATCGTATTGGAGCGCGTGATTGATGTTGCGGTTATGGCGTTCTTGATGGTGGTGGTTTCGGTTTATGTTATTGCCGATATGAACTTGTTGCGGCAAATTTTTGGGGATGAAACTATTAATTTTCTTACGAATGAATCGAGCTTACTAACGTATTTGTGGGTAGCTTTTTTGCTGGCAGCTGTTGCAGGTATAGGCATATTGTTGATAAAGCTTGTCATTTACCTTGGCTCTAAGTTTGAAGTCCTGAGAAAGTGGATTTTTAAGGCTAAAAGGGCCTTTATCATGTTTAAAAATGGCCTGATGGCGGCGCGCGATGTAGAACGATGGTGGCTGTTCATACTCTATACCATCTTTATCTGGTTGTGTTATACGCTGATGACCTATATTCCGTTCTGGATGTTTGATATGCAGGAAATGTATAATCTGGATATGTTGGATGCGCTGGTCATTACGGTGATTTCAGCAATTGGGATTGCCATTCCGTCACCGGGTGGATTGGGCACCTACCATTATTTTGTAAAACAGTCGTTATTGGTCTTATTTGCCATACCTGCTGTTACGGGTATTGCCTACGCCACAATTACTCATGGAGTTATGGTAATGTTTGTAATAAGTATTACTCCCATATTTTTATTTGTTGATAAATTGCGCTCCACCAAGGCTGGAAAGCCGGTAGTATAAGTTGTTATACGAATAGTATTATTCCGGACTTTTCATTTGAGCCTTAAGCTTATTGCAATTCTATTATTATTTTGTCGTTATTCGAAACAGACGGTCTCAAATAAGGTATAAATTTGCTGAATTGAGACATTAATCGTTGCTAAAAAATTAGTACCTTTAAAACTGATTTTTGAGCTTACAGCAGAAATATTTTTTTATGAAAGGTTTTTCAGCAATAGTATTTATTATTATGGCGGTTTTGGCCGCTAACCCTGTAGTTGCACAACAGCAGCAGGAAAGCGAATCGTCTATGCTGCCGGAGATTGATCCACAGGATATTGAAATACGCAGCCAGTTCCAGGCACGATTTCCGGGGTTGCGGCGACAACCCATCCTGGGTTTTGATCCCAATCCACGAGTATATCAGATAGATCCCAATAGAACGCCTTTCATGGAAACTCATGAACAGGTTGTAGCAAACTTGCCGGTAAGCCAGTTGTCGCGTCCGGAACCCCCAGCCTATAGAACTTTCCCTTATTCTTCTCCAAAGAACGTATACAGCCGATTAGGATTTGGAAGTTATGCAAGTCCCGAAGCCCAATTTTGGGGCTTAAAACGCATAAATAGCAAGAGTTACATTGCCGGTGACTTTGACTATTCTTCTTCTGATGGCCATCTGGATAACCAAAACAGCAGTTTTCGCTTTTTTGATTCCAATGCCGAATACGCAACAAAGTTAAGCGAACAAAGTCAACTGTCAGTATCGGGGGGATTCAAAACCAGTTTTAACAATATGTTTGATCTGCCAGCATCCACCATACCGTCAGATGCGCGCAAAGAGTATAATGGGATTAATCTGGGAACAGAGTTCCGGCATTTTAAAAATACCGTTACCGGATGGAAAGCAGATGCCAATATTCGGTACTATAATATTGATCTTAACAATGCGGATGTATTGACGGGAAAGAGTGAGGAGCGCGTGTATAACGTTTCGGTGGCCAAACGATGGGCTGGCGGAAATACGGATGAGACCTTTACTGCCAAAGTTGGTACTAAAGGTGGGAATTATGAAAATGCCATAGCTAAAGATTCTTGGGTTACCGTTCAGGGCGGCGCGGTTTATGAGCGTCTTTTTAACTATTCAACGAAAGTAAAAATTGATGCCAGCGTCTATTTTGCTCAAAATAGTATTGATGAAAAGATATATTTGGGACCAGAGGTTACGGTAGAGCATCTCCTTATGGATATATTGACGTTAAAAATTACGGCCGGAGCCAATCCCTATGTACAAACATTAGAGCAGCGTCACAAAGAGAATCGTTTTTTAACTGTTAATAATATCCTGCGGCATACATACCGTATGTATGGAAAGGGAGAAGCAAGTGTGGAATATGCTGATCAAGGAGAGTTTAAATTCGGAATACAGTACGAGGATATCTCTGATTATCCACTCTATATGCGTTCGGATATTGGGCAGCCCGGGAACCCAGCTTATGGATTTTATGAGATGCAATACCGAGATGTTTATAAGGTGTCAGCCTATGCCAGTGTAGCACATCAGATTATTCCGGGAAAATTGTTGGTCAATGGAAAGGTCTATTTACGTTCACCCAAACTTGACGGCGGCGGGCGCATCCCTTTTGAGGAAAAAATAGGCGTTAATTCAGGCCTAACAGTGCAACCTTTTGATGGAATAACTTTCGAAGCTTGGGCTGATTATGTAGGTTCACGAAGAACTTTTCAAGCGGATGAAAAATTGGATGGCTATATATTACTTGGGGGCCGGGCAGATGTGCAAATCACAAAACGGTTCGGGGCATATATAAAATTAGTGAATGCATTAAATCAGGATTACGAGGTTTGGCAAGGCTATCCTGAGCGACCGTTTCAGGCGTATGGAGGGGTAACAGTAAGATTATAAATGGCGATGGATAAAGAGTTTATAAAAGCTTTTTCTGAAGTAATACGCGAAGAAGTAACTCGAAAAAACGAGGTATATCTCGAAGGCGTTGGCAGGTTTGAGTTTGAACATCAGAAACAATTTCAAAAACAGTATGACAGCGGCCGAGTTGTGATGATGCCGCCTAAGGATACCATCACTTTTATTCCGGAAAACTAACTGGGGATATGATTATCGACAAGGAACAACTGATATCACTTCTGGAGAAAAAAACCGGATCAGATCGTGAGCAGGTTGAAGCACAACTTTCAGAACTAATAAATCAAATTCAAAAGGCCGCCGATGAGGGCAAGACCTTTGAAGTTGAAGGCTTTGGTACCTTTAATATGGAAGAGGGACGGTTACAGTTTGAGCCCGGAGATACTCTTGAGACGGAGATCAACAACAAATATGCGGGGATGAAACCCATAGAACTTATTGGAGCGTTTAAAGAGCCGGAGACGGATGAGGAAGTGCCCGAAATGGATATGACTGAGGCGGAATCCGCTGGACTAAATGAAGATAAATGGGCTTTTGATAACGAGGCTACTGATGATCAAAAGGAAGAAGAGCAGCAAGTTGAAGAGCGCCAATCAGAGCCGGTAACAGAACCTGAAAAGGTGGGAAAAGAATCTATTGTGCCTGGGGGTTCGGAGACTGAAGATCAGCAAGAAGCAGAAGAGGTTTTTGATACCGTTTTTGGAACAGTAGATGCTGATTCGGAGGACTCAAAAAAGGAAGGATCATCAGACCCAGTAGAAAGTACCGACCCCGACGAGGTTACTGGGGAGGAAAAAGAAGCCAGAGATACGATTGGGACGGTCCTGGTCGCGGTAGTTGTGATATTGGTGGTAGGTATTGGTGGATGGTTGATTTATGATATTAGTATTTCTGGGACAAGCGGAACTGACGTTTCCAGGACAACTTCCCAATCCACCAAACAGGTAGATCCTTTGGGTGCTAACACGCAATCAGAAGAACAGTCAGGACAAGATGAAGGGGCTGTGGAACCTGAGCAGTCGTCAGCAGTATCAACAGAGGAAGAAGATGCTGTTAGTCAACCGACTGCCGAGCAAAATCGCTATGGATTGTATGGAGAACCGAATCAAACGATAAGCAATGGATACACTATTGTTGTTCATTCTTTGCGTGATCAACAAATTGCTGAACAAAATCGTCAACAATTGCAGAATGCTGGTTTTCGAGCGTTGATTAGCCAGGCACAAGTACAAGGTGAAACCTATTATCGGGTTGGGTTAGGTCAGTTCAAAAATGTTTCTGAAGCTCAGCAGGCCATTGGTGATATTCCAAAACGGTATCGAGACAATAATTTTATAAAAAGAATTCAATAACAGACACGTAACTATATATACTATGCAAGCGTTATTCTTTTTGATAATACAAGCACAAATGGATACAACAGCAGCTGATACATTAAGTTTAGCTGCAGAACAGCAAAGCATGTCGATGTTGGAATTGCTGGCCGAAGGGGGCGTGCTCATGATTCCGTTGTTTATTCTCTCCTTGGTGGCGGTTTATGTTATTGCCGAGCGTTGGCGCTCATTAAATAATGCACGAGTAGAAGTTGATGGTTTTTTACGAACGGTCGAAAGCATGCTTAAAGACGGAGATCGTCAACGGGCTTTAACCTACTGTGATGGTATCGATAAGCCGCTGGCGCGTATTCTTAAGGCTGGCATCCGCAGGCTGGGAAGGTCCATACGGGATATTGAGGATGCCATCGGAAATGCAGGCAAGAAGGAGATTTATCATCTGGAAAAACGCATGAACTGGCTGGCAACCATTGCCGGTGTCGCCCCTTTGATAGGGTTTACCGGAACGGTCACAGGAATGATTGAGGCTTTTATGGATATTCAGTCGCTCCAGGGAAATGTGAATCCAAGTGTGTTGGCCGGCGGTATTTGGGAGGCATTGATTACCACGGCAACGGGATTGATCGTAGGTATTATTGCTTATGGGTTTTATAACTTCTTGCTTGGCAAGATAAATAGAATGGTTCATGAGCTGGAAAATGCATCCGCTGATTTCATAGACCTGCTGCAGTCGCCGTCAAACAAGAAAGAAAAAGAACATGAGAAGGTAGGATAATGGATTTTAGAAAAGATGATGAACGCATGGAGCCACTGACGCTTTTTTCACAGTCGTCATTGACCGACATCGTATTACTGCTCCTTATTTTCTTCTTGTTAACGTCATCGTTTGTTACCAATTTTGGGATTAAAGTTAACATCCCGAAAGCGGAAACCGGTGCACAAACAGAATCTCAGTTCATCACCGTGGCGGTAACAAAAGATGGTCAATTTTATGTTGACGGTGAACCTACCAGCAGCGGAATGTTAGCCTCGGCACTGCGCGAAGCCCGAGGAAATAAATCGGAGGCTACACTTGTTCTGCGAGCGGATAAAGATGCTATTATTGATAATGCCGTACGTGTCATGAACATTGCAAAGGCACTGAATTTGAAAATCATAATGGCCACAGAACAGGCATCTCGCTAAGACAGCGACACCTTTATGGAGCAACCTGTATTCAATAACGAAGAAGATCGTTTTGCCCTTGCTGTAACAGGAGGGATACACGTTGCTATGTTTATAGTATTTCTGCTGTATACCTTTTCGATTGAGACCAATGTTCGTCCTTCAT
>NZ_JBPOEA010000017.1:0-58100 GCF_052060035.1 Fodinibius sp. SL11
GATATTTAGAGGCCTCAAAGCCTTCGGCCTGGATAATCTTATCGAGATCCACATCCTGCTGCTCACAGAATTCTTTGGCTTCGGCGACAGCTTCGCGGAGCTGATTCACCAGCTCGGATTTATCCTTGACCGGATTGGTAGCCTCGGGATCATCGGGTTCGTGTCCGGTGGCGTAGGTAGCCAGAGCTTTTTGCAGGTTGCGGAATACGCCTACATAGTCGACAATCAAACCATTGTTCTTGTCACCATGCACGCGGTTGGCCCGCGCGATGGTCTGCATCAAAGTATGGTTCTTCATCGGCTTGTCGAGGTAGAGGGTGGACAGGCTCGGAGCATCAAAGCCGGTAATCCACATGGCGCAGACAAAGACCAGCCGCAACTTGTCGTCGGGATCTTTAAACTTCTCGTCCAGACCGCCTTTTTCGAGGCGCTTACGGTGGGGACGAATATCCAAGCCCTCTTCTTCAAATTCTTTAATCTCGTTTTGGGACTTGGAGATCACCACGGCCATATCGGTTTCCTGCATGTAGTGCAATCGCTCCAGCAGGCGATCTTCCTCCATCCCTGAGACTGATTCCAACTCTTGCTTTACGCGCCGCTTCTCTTTTTCCCATTCCTCCTGCACCAGATCATACATCCGCACCGTGGTAAAGCGGTCGATGCAGATCATCATGCCTTTACCCATGTAGCCGCGGTCCAGGAAGTGTTGGACCAAATCCTCGGCAATAGCTTCGAGGCGGTCCTGCCGGGTAATCAGGTGGTACTCCTGGCGGAACTCCCGCTCCAACTTTTCTTCCTGCTCTTCGTTGAGCATTGCCTCGTCGAGCAGCTCTTCGAGCTCTTCGTTGAGATGCTCGTTGGTCAGCTGCAGCTCGGGGATGCGGTTCTCATAATAGAGCGGAACAGTAGCCCCATCCTCGATGGATTGCTTAAAGTCATAGACGCTCACGTAGTCGCCGAATACCTCACGGGTTTTCTCGTCCTGACCTTTGATCAGGGGCGTGCCGGTAAAGCCTAAGAAGGCCGCGTTGGGCAGCGCCTTGCGCATATTCATGGCCAGCTTGTCGTACTGGGTGCGGTGGGCCTCGTCAGTGATGACGATAATATCATCGTCGGTGCTGAGGACCGGGAATTCTTCATTATCTCGGCTGTGAAACTTGTGGATAAGAGTAAAGACGTAACGGTGGTTCTCCTGAAGCAACTGCTGGAGCTGCTCCTTGCTGTCGGCCCGGATTTCATCTTCGGGCTCGGTCACGGCTCCGACGGACGCAAAGTTCTTGTAAATCTGGTCATCGAGGTCCAGCCGGTCAGTGACGATCACGAACTTCCAATCCCCGGCCAACTCACGCATGACCTTGCGGGTCAGAAAGACCATCGAATAGCTTTTGCCGCTGCCCTGCGTGTGCCAAAAAACGCCCAGCTTGCCCTTATTTTCTTCGATGGATTTGACGGCTTCAATAGCATTATTAACACCCAAATACTGGTGGTTGCGGGCCAGCAGTTTCTTGGGATTGGCTTTGACGTCATCAAACAGAATAAAGTGCTCCATCAGGTCCGACAGCCGCTGTTTCTCACAGATGCCCCGGATGGCGGTCTCCAGCGTCACCATGCCGGGCTCGTCTTCGTCGCTGATCTTCTTCCACTCTCCGTACATCTCCCAAGGTGACGTAATGGTGCCCACTTTGGTATCGGCACCGTTGGAGAGGATGATGACCTGGTTGTACCAGAACAGCTGGGGAATGGTGTCTTTGTAGTCGCTGAGGTTGTACTGATAAGCGTCCTTGACGCTCCGGCCTGTTTTCTTGAGCTCAAACAGGATCACTGGCAGACCGTTGACAAAGGCAACCAGATCGGGACGCTTGTTACCGTAATCGCCGTGTACCCAGAGCTGGGAGACCAGCAGGTGATCGTTATTTTCGGGCTGCTGCCAGTCGATCACCTCCAGGGTCTTGCGGATCATCAAGCCGTTCTCGTCGCGGTACTCCACGTCTACTCCATCACGCATAAGCTCATAAATCTGCTTGTTCGCACGGACCCAATGGGTGGAGGAGCGGTCGCGGGACAATTGCCGAATAGCCTCATCGATTTGCTCTTTGGGCACGTCGGGATTGAATTCCTGCAGTTTGCTCCGAAGTCTCGGCCTCAGCACGACTTCATCCCGGGTTTCCCGGCCCAGCGTGCCGTCATCCTCTTCAGTAGCCAGCACTTCCTCATAGGCATTGATGGTCTCCCATCCCAACTGATCAAAGAGATCAATAGCCGGTTGCTCAACCTGTATGTCTTCCGAATATTTTGATGACATAAATATTGCTGGTTAATAAATTAATTTAAAACTAAATAATAGTATTAATTCTTTCTTTCAATTTTCTTTCGGTATCCTCAAATAAAGTTGCAAACTTATAGGAAGCACTTTCTCCTTTATTAAAAAGAGATTTATTTATAACCGGCAATTGGTAAGCTTTAACCTGAACATCAACATCTTCAGCAAATTCATCCCTTATTAAAAAACGAGCTGGCTCGTCTTGATAATTACTTAGAGTATCAGGGTAAAGAAGAGCAACCTCATTAATCTCGAATCGGATAGCATAAGCCAATACCTGATATAAGTCTGACTGTGATATTCCCTTTTGGGAATTATTACTATTTGAATATACAATCTTGTACTTGGTATCAGCGATTACTCTTTTCTCTCCTCTTTGTAGGATCAGGTCCGGTTTTAGAGCAAAGATTTCATCCTGATCTAATGATTTTGCAGTAGACTGGGGGCGTGCATCTAAGTCATCCACTTTTTTGTTAATAAATCCGTAAATAAAATCTTCAAATAGAGATTCCATCGGAATTAAAAAAGCGAATAACTTAAGATCGTTTTTATAATCAAAAGAGACCGCATGTTCTAAGAACAGCTGGCAGTAATCACGAACCGTTTCAAACTCCGAAAATGCTGGATTAAATTTTATTGCTCGGCAATCTTTAGCCGTGGCTTTCACATCAGACACTTCGTCGAGCTTGAAAAGTATTTCCCTCAAATACTTTTTGCTCTCATCATTCGTCGTCTGATTAAACAATAAAGTAGCTACGTATTTGATGATCTGGTTGAATCGATTGTCCAGTACATAGGGATCAAACACACAGTTCAACTTGTGCCAGCGAGCCCGCGAAAGATTTTTGGATATATATTTATCGATGTCAAGGCGACCGCGAACGAAATTAACCTCACGCCGCACTTCTTCGTATTGTTGGTATAGTGAATGGCTAAGCAACTGCCGGGTATACTTGGCAAACAGGTAGATAAGAACTTCAAAAAAATCATTCTTTGAGCTATCAAGAGATGTTCGGTAGTTGGGGAACTTGATCTTACTGCAATAGCTCAACCACCAAAGCACATGCTGTTGCATTGCACTTATATCCTGCTCTACATATTTCCTGGTATCATCATAAAAAATTTTGGGAAGCAGGTTAATCTTCTTCCCTTCAAAATGAATAACCCCAACGTATTTATTCGACTTGATTTCACCGGTCTTATGCAGAAACTGCAAAAAGCGTTGGGCTTCCTCGGTATCTTCCTCATCATTGCCATAGTAATAGCCCGTCTTTTCGCGTCGCTGCCATATATCATCTAAAAAAGCCTCCAGGCCGTCAAAAGCCCATGGTAACTCTTCCTTATTCTGATATTCAAACAGGTTAGTCATATCATGCTCGGCCTGTTATTTGCAGCGGCCAAACATCTTCTTTTATGTCCAGTCCGGCATGCGACAAGATCCCCCTTACTTCATCCTCATCATTCATAAAGTACTCAAGTAGCAATGGAATAACCTTTTTATTCATTCGCTCTTTCAACGTGATATCTTTGTCCATAAAGTATGAATGGCCAATTTGAAAGTCGTGTCCTTTTAAATCTACAATTCGCTTGTTGATCTTTTTAAGTATATCAGCATCCGGTAGCTCTTCTCCGTCAATAGTGTATTGGGGATACATGGCTTCAAACTCAAAGCGGCGACGAAGGGCAATGTCCAGTAGCGCTACCGACTTGTCTGCGGTATTCATGGTACCGATAAGGTATAAGTTAGAAGGTACTGAAAAGCTTTCTCCCGAAGGTAAAGTAGTAGTAAGCGGGATGGCATCATCAGAGCGTTTTCCGGGATCATATCTTTTATCCGGCTCTATCAGTGTAATCAGCTCTCCGAAAACTCTCGATATATTGGCTCTGTTAATCTCATCAATGATGATTACGTAATTTTTCCGTTTTATTCGTTCTTTTTCAGTATCTGACTTCCCAAGCTCCAATAACCTGTCTAATAAGGGTTGGTAATAAATGGACAAGCCCTGCATCTCCAAAGTGGACTCGGCCTCATACATTTTTTCAAGCGTGTTAAGATTCAGATTATGAGCAGTACCGCCGCTGGCTTTCCGAAACTCTATTCCATTGGGATTCACTCCGGTGATGTAATACGAAACCCTGGTCATTTCTACCTCAATCTCCTCTACCTTTCCTTCTACCAGAGGAGCAATAAATTCCTTAAATACCTCTTTGAAAGGTTGTTTTTTTGCTCGCACTGTCTGTGCATTAATGAGATTCTGTTTTGCTTTGTCAGCAAGTTTCTTAAAGATCCCTTCCTTTCGCTCAAACGTGAGATCCTTTTGATTTTCTATATCAGGCCGAAGTCCCTGAATAAAATCTTCATAGCTGTAGTTTTGATGGAAAGTTATAAATTCAATTGTATCGTGAAGATATTGGTTAAACTTCTCCTTAGCCTCTTCATAACTGCCAACTTTTTTATCTTCTACAATTTCAACAGCTCTTTGAATGGTATGATAGGTTTTGCCAGTCCCAGGCGGGCCATAAAAGATAGTGTTCAGCGGAAAATTCATATTATTTTTATATTCATGTGCTGCTTGAGTTCCCTCTTCATCATTATCGAGCACTTCTTCATCTGGCTCATCATACCATACAGCGGCAATATGTTTTCTATTATCTACCTTTGATACCGTATTCCAATATCCTCCTGAAAAGTTAAGTTCAAAAGAATCAATGTTAGGCTCCCAATCAACTTTCAGTGTTTTTCCATCCTGAGGATTTTTGGTTACCACCCCTCTGGCTTTGATTGCCATTACCGAATCGGTTTTATTTTTTGTGTATACTGATTTAATAGCAATCTTACTGCCAACGGCTATACTGTTAATCTCCTCTATATATTTTTCATCGTACCCATTTTCCCATATACCTTCTTCAATAAAGCGATCAGTTTGATCTGGGTTTTCTTCCTTATTCCAATAAGCCCCAACTAAATAATAGTTGATAAATAATTTGTCCTGCAAAGTATCCTCAAGGGCTGCGCGTATAACCCAGGGATTATGCTTATCTGCATATTGTGACCGATACTGAGACTTGCTTTGTCGCTCATAACCTTCTCGAGCAAGCGCCAACACTCCCTCATAGAAATCATTGGGATCTACTTTATCAGCCACAATCTCAACCCACACTCGTTTTAAACTGCCATCTATAGGGTCCTTGGCTTCGGCTGTGATGGTGGGATACTTGTTTTTGATTTCCTCTAACATCTCTTCCTTGATATAAAAACCAAGGATCGTATTATTTTTGCCCCTTTTTACATTGGCTATGTATCTACTGCCAAGTGTGACTTGTATATAGTTATTTAGAGCCGAAGCGTAAACATTTTGATGTTCATTCTCGATCTGAAGCTCGTTGAGCACATCACCAGCTACCGAAAAAAACTTGCGGACAGCTGATTCATCACTAATCCTGTTAATTACCTTTAACAACGACTCCCACTGATCATCAAACTCCCTATCTGATGATTCTTCACTCCACTGCCAAGCCTCATACGATAGCTCATAAAAAGGTTTATCGGTCTGGTCACTAATAGCCTTCAAGATTGACTGATACTCCTCAAAGGATTCGAAATCTGGATCAATATTAAACTTTTCCCTCAGAAAAGGCTTCGCCGGACCATTAATCGGGAAATAGGTTTCCGGGTCAACAAAGAACATGCCCTGGGTTAGTTTTATCTCTGCAACACTATCTATGTCTAATGCATCTGCAAAACCCTCTTCTGTAACTTCATTCTTCCTTACGCTGTGAAAAAATGACCATAAACGTTCTATTTCATTGTTAGTACGCGTAGCTTTATATGGGAAA
This sequence comes from Fodinibius sp. SL11, assembly GCF_052060035.1. Taxonomy (NCBI): domain Bacteria; kingdom Pseudomonadati; phylum Balneolota; class Balneolia; order Balneolales; family Balneolaceae; genus Fodinibius; species Fodinibius sp. SL11. The sequence goes on from NZ_JBPOEA010000017.1 coordinate 6,158, forward strand.
CACCAAACGTTTTGACCCTGAATAGAGGGGAGTCCCAGAGCATCTTGTGGAACATGAATACCCAATTCCTGCGCAAGCCGTTTAAGATATGTTAATCGATTAGCAGAGTATTTATAAATGAAGTTGAAGAAGGTAAACGGATCTATTTCTTGAAGATCAAATTTTTCACCATCAGCATTTTGATCCGTAAAACTCTTAGTAATACCAGCACTTTTTAAAAGCTCAATTATCTCCTTTTGCTTGCCTTCCTTATCAGCAAGATATGCTACAATTTCCTTGTGGGTTTGTACCCAGGTAAATTGACTTTCTGTATCAAGCATATTTCCTATAACTAATCTTAATTAATCCCTTTCCTTTGCGATTACGACATATTTAAGAATAATCCGATTTTCATCTCAAATAACTCTTTGAAATAATGTTTTCTCTTATGGATTTAAACCGCACAGAAGTTTAATTCATAAATAAATCTCCGGTATCACCACGTCGTCTTACGTCTTTGACCTCAATTATTTTATAACCTTTCTCCACAAAGACATCAGCTGCTTTATCCTTTTCTTTTGTAATCTCAAGATCAACTAATAATGCATCTCCATTCCCAAATCTTAAACCAGAACTTACCTTTTCGAGAAAGTCTTCATCTACGATTTTTACTCTTTTTATTTTTCTTTCTCTATAAATAAAAGTAAATGGCGTCCTCTTTGTTGGATCAGTGTCAAATTTTTTGACGTACAAGACTTGATCTTTTTCTAATTCAGTTTTTTCATTCTTTTCTTTTAGATATCCATTCGATTTTGATAGTTGCTTGAAACTATCTCTATCTAATTGAATCAAAGGTTTGTCTTTTTGATCTATTTTTGTGACTTCAATACCATCTATTTCTTCGTCTGAATCTAAGGCTTCACCTGATTTCCGCAAAGCTTCATCTACGACAGAATTCTCTTGATAGATTTGGAAGGCTTCTGGCGCTACATATATCGTGTTATTATTTCCTTTTATCTCAAGCTTATTCTCAGCCTTATTTACATTTTCTGCTTTTTCAGCACCTAAAAGGTCTTTTATTTTTAAATAGTCCTGAAGCAACTCGAAGAATAATTCAAGATTATTGATCTCCGGTTTAAAGGCTATACTTCCAACTGCTACCAACTCAATAACCTGTTCAATGCCAAAGGACTTTTTGTGAAAGGCGTTTACAGTGATTTTTATTTCATTATTGGGAAGAACCTTTCGACTTATCTCATTTAAAACACCTAAATAATGGAATTGTGTAACAAGCAAGGTATTTAGGTCAATTGTAGATTGGTCTCCAGTGTATCGAAATAAATATTTCTCTTGCATAATTTAATAATTTAACCCCGTAGTTATTTGTTTGCTTATTTCCTCCACATCTATCTTCCCCGAAATGAACTTCGGTAATAGTAAATCTCTTGTCGCTTTCAGCTTCTTATCTTGCTGACTTAGCAGGCCAATTTCTTTAACCATTGGCTCTGTTGTATCTTTAAATTCATTCAAGAGGTTTTTTGGTGGGAAGGTTATTTCAATTCTTTACCCGTACCTATTTCACTCTTTATCTCCCCAAAGTTTCAACCATACTTTTAAAACTTACGAGAAAGGGGATACGGAATAAGCCGCATCCCTTTTCGAACTCTTACTCCATCCTCTCCCTACATTTCTTTGGCTTCGTCTACAGAAGCTTTCTTGTAGGGCGTCAACAACTTCTTCAAGTTATTGGCAGCTTTCCTGGCTCTGCGACCAGCAGCTTTATTAGCCTTTTGATCGAAGTCTGCGTGGTTTTCTTCTAACTTTTCCCACTCTTCTTTCATTTTATTGAAGAGACTAACTGTGCTTTCATCCATAGTTATGTGTTGTTTATTTGTTTTTTAGTGAGGTCACATTAATCGTGGTTCTGTTTGAACCAATAATATATTTATTAAAAGGACTCAGGAATTTCCCTTTTCCGTGTAAGGTTAGTCAACATTATTCTGATTCCCAAGCTGATACAATTCCTCCACATCTATCTTCCCCGAAATAAGCTTCGGTAAAAGTAAATCTCTTGTTTCTTTTAATCTGTTGATTTGTTTACCTAAAATGTACATCTGCTTAAACAATGGACTGACTTTCTCTTGGAACTTCTCCTGTAACTCCATTGGCGGAATGAACATCTGTTTGTTTTCTGCAAAGAAGGTGAACTTAAAATTAGTAATACCAGTTGATTGCACCTGATATTTCATAATTCTCCTGTCGTCATAAATTTCTCGAATGTGTAGATAAAGTATTTCAGGTTTTAAAATACTTTTATCAGATCGTAATAACTTACAGAAGCTGGCATGTACAACATCATCGCAATCCAATTCAGATAAGAATGTATCGGTAATTAACATTGCCCTTCCAACAGGTTGATCTTTGCTACCTCCTGAAACTTCAAAAACTATATCCCCATGCTGTAGCTTTCGTGAATTAATGTAAGATTGTTTGTGGAATCTTAACGGTATATCATCAACGTTACCTGATCGTCCTCCAGGGATATCAGTACCACGTATTACATAGGCAGGATTATTCTCTTCTCCCTCAGGTTCTTCTTGTCCCCACGTTCCACCAATATAGTGTTCTAAAATTTCATCCATGATCTTTAAATCCCATCCCTCGGGCACAGCATCAAATTCATCCGTACCCGAATCCACAAACTCATCATCTTGGTAGCCGGGATAGCGGAAGTGCACAAACCATTCGCGGTAGATCCGTCGAGCCATCTCCTCCAGAATCTCGATGCGTCGAGTATTTGTTTCTATCAGATCGTCAAAGGCAGAAAGAATTGAGGCAACTTTTTTCTGATATGCTAAACTTGGAATTTCTACAGTTAAGTTTTTAAGAGTAGTAGAAGGGCTTGAAATTGCAGGAACGCCTGACCCTGACTCGTGTTTTAATAAATCGTCCTTCCCTTTTGAACAGAAGTAATAGTAAAAAAACATTGGATCCACTTTTTCTGGATCACATGTCAATTTCATTTGGCTTTGAGAAACCACATATCTCTCAAATTTGGCTGGTAATATACCTACTTGACCAAGTGTCCCTCGATGGGTAAAAACTAAGTCATCAGGAAATGCATTGCTTGAGCTTAGATCATCTGCTTTTTCTTCAGTTAGATATGAGAACTCCTCATCATTAAATCTACCATCTGAAAGATTTTGTCCCTTTATAACAGGAACACCCTCAGAAACAAAATTATCCTTAGTGATTCTTGAACCAAAGGGGCCCATCGCTACATTTAAGGTTATATCTTTAACCTGGTATTCTTTGAATTTTGGACTATTACTCTTGACCATTGGCAACATCCCCCAGAATTGTTTCTATATTTTGATCAATTATTTTTTCCAATTCCCTTGCTTGTTCATTTAAATCCCTTAGTTCTTTAGATAAACTTTTCATTTGTTCATTAAAATCATCCAGATCTAATTCATCTTTTTGAACTCCTACATACCGGCCAGGATTGAGACTCCATCCTTGTTCCTCAATATCTTCAACCGTAGCTACCTTGCAGAGGCCGGGAATATCCTGGTACTCTCCATCATCAAATAGCTTGTCCATATTATTCGGCTGAGTAACAGACGAACCGTTGGCTTCGTAATCGGTATCCGGTTCGGCGGCCACCTCAAAGTGCACTTTCTCTTCGTTGCGGTAGCGGCGTACGATACTGGAAATAAATTCAATCTGGTCGGGTGTAAAGTCGCGGTGAGCTCGGTCGATCTGTCGGTAAATATTTCGGGCGTCAATAAAGAGCACTTCGTTTTCACGGTCGGTGCCTTTCTTTCCCTTGTCAAAGAACCAGAGCGTACAGGGCAGAGTCACCGTATAAAAGAAGTTGGAGCCGATAGAGATAATCACATCTACTACACCTTCTCTGATCATCTCCTTGCGAATCTCTTTCTCACTATGGCGGGCATCGCCAGCGGAGTTAGCCATCACAAAACCGGCACGTCCGCGTTCGTTCAGGGCGCTGTAAAACTCCTGCATCCACAGGTAGTTGGCATTGTCGGTGCTGGGAATGCCAAACGGATATCGTTCGTCCCCTTCAATAACTTCCTTGTCCACCCCGCTTACGTTAAAGGGCGGATTGGCCATCACGTAGTCAAAGCGTCCCACGCAGTCATGCAGATTCTCGTAGTAGGTATTGCCTGCTTTAATATCGCCCTCCAGTCCATGCACTGCCAAGTTCATCTTGCAGAGGCGCACGGTGTTTTCCTTGTTCTCCTGTCCGTATATAGAGAGATTCTTCTCAGCCTGGTCCCGGTGCCGCTGGCGAAATTTCTCACTCTGCACAAACATACCACCCGAACCACAGGCCGGGTCTAAAATCTTGCCACCATAGGGCTCCAGCACTTCTACAATCAGCTTTACAATGGAGGTAGGCGTGAAAAATTCTCCACCTTTTTGTCCCTCATTCATGGCAAACTGCCCGAGGAAATACTCATAGATCTGTCCGAATACGTCACCTTCCACATCCGTACCAACGTTTGAGAAGTTCTTCAGCAGATCTTTCAACACAGGATCGTCAAAGCGCTTGTACTCTTTGGGCAGCACGTCGGCCAACTCGGGGTTCTCCCGTTCGATGGCTTCCATCGCCTCGTTCACCTTCTGCCCGATGTCTTCACCTTCGGGAAGCGCCAGCAGGTAATCGTACCGCGCTTCTTCAGGCAGGTAGAGCACGCCTTCGGCCTTATAGTGATCGGGGCCGATAGTCACCCGGCTGCTGCTTTCCTTTTCCATCTTTTCGTGCAGTGGCTTGAACCGGTGCCAGGCGTAACGCAAAAAAATGAGTCCCAATACAGGCGTGGAGTATTCAAATGAGCTGAGCGTTGAATTGGCACGTAAATTATCGGCGGCCTGCCAGAGCCGTTTTTCGAGTTCTTTGAGATTGGTGGACATGGGGTATGTGTTCGTCTCTTGGTTGGGTTACGTTTTACAATTACACTTTTAAGAAGATTACTATATACAAAGTTTTGGTAGGATAAGACAACACTTGAAATTACGAATGCTACTTTAGTCAGTATTTCGAGAAGTGCCTTTTACCACACAAGGTGTCCAATCCCTTGATGAGCTTCTGAAAAGGCTGGCTGAATTCAATTTCTAATTTTTTACTTACATCATCAGGATCTGGATAGGCCATATGGCCGTGGGTATCTATCACATTGTTTTTGTATTTCAGCTTTAAAGACCAAGAAGTGCCATCACAAACAGCAGCGGAATATTCTGATGCCCAATCCCATACTTCGATGCTCTCCATCTCTTCCCAGAAATGATCCCATTTTTCCTTATCCGGACGGATTAAATTGTCATCGCCAAAGTACCCATGGGAGTACCCAGCCTCCAAGGCCAGGCCATCACCTCTCCACTCGATTTTATAGGAGCCTGCCAGATAAGCTCCGATTTCAAATACGAGTATATCCGGATTCACATCATTCTTTGACATTTTTCTTACCCTTGGTTTATATCTATACCATATATGTTGTCATCAACATTTCAACAAATCAACATATATTAAAATAGCTTTGTATGACAATTACGGTCGTAGTACTTGCTAATTACCAAAACAAGCCGTTAAACAAGTTAACGGACCCTTGCCACCCATTTTAGTCCATTTGTCATACAATCGCTGAACGAAATAATCTAACTAAGTGAATAAATTTAAGTAGGAATTTGCCAAAGTTTATAACAAAATCACTCTTTATTTTTTTAATGTATAACAGTTTAGATGTATGGAATAGGCCCTGAAAACCATAATAACAAACCAACATCTCAACATTTGTTGATATGCAGTCACCTATTCTTCCCTTGCAATACAAAACAACATTTCAACAAATCATCAAAGTAACATTACTACTATAATATGCTTTGTTTCCTTTTCTATTAGTCAGTTTTAAGTGGGCAAAGGGGTTTCCAGATAAATGAAATAGCAATCCCTATTTAGCTTACTAATACTCTTATTTTATCCGTTTAAACGATTCTGACAAGGAATAAACTTTAAGGCTATATCACTTAAATTATTTAACCAGTAATTTCAAGTTTTCTACTTTCTGGGGGTATAGGGTTTAAAATGTTGCAATATAGAAAAATCGTCCATTTTCTCCCTCAGAATGCCTCAGATGCCGATTATTGCTGCAACATGCTCTGTTGCAGCAATATTTTTCTGTTTTTGGCAAACCATTGATAATACTGAATTTATCGTGATTTTTTACTGCAACATTATTGCAACATTGAATGTTGCTTATGTTGCAAAAGGGGGAAGAAATGTTGCAGTGTGTTGCAGGAATGTTGCAGTATATGTTGCAGTAAAATCGTTGTTTATATATTATATAAGGCGTTTTTTGACAATTGCAACATTGCAACATAGAAAAACGGGATTTCTCAGCAAATTACGCATACCTTAATTATTTAGGTTTTAAACCCTATATATTGTTGCTATAGTTACACTTCTTTATAGCTGTTACACTATGGTATTCTTCTGGCTGTTGTAGTATTTAAAGAGGCTTGCAATCAGGAGCCAAATAAGAGGTACCGGAACTGTTGCATGCTACAAGGAAGGAGTGGAATTCTACAATGGTAGGCTATGCCGGAGTTCGTTTTATCCGCTTAAAATGGAAATTTGAAGTCGTCTTTCTCCGGGGAAGAAGAATTTTTTCGATATTTGGCTTATCAGCTTGATAGGTCAGAAAATATTCTTTTAAGGAGAATCATTTATAAGTTGCCTTAACTCGTTTTGATACTTTGAAATAGGAAAACCAAATTCCAAAGAGAAATACTTCTCGGAATACAGCAACTATTACCTCATCAGTCATAATACTATACGCCTCTTGGGGAAGATCAGAAAGTATCATAAGAGCCAGTAATTCTGTCCCGATAAAAAGAAATAATCTAATCAACAGATAACGTTCTGCTAAGGTTTTTCCCTTTTTGTTTCCACTCCATATCATAGCTCCTGTTATAAATCCATAAATGGTGATAATAGAAATTCCAATATTTTCTACCCAAATAGCAGTTTCAAACTTTGGAAAAGCATCAAATGCTTGTTTGGCCCCTTCCCAACCAGATATCATATTGCCAATTGATAACAATGGTCCAAGAATTGTTAAACCCACACAAAAAAAGGTGAGCCATCCTCCTACTCCTTGGAGACTTTTGGGACTATTATTTTTTTTAGTCTGTTTTACTTCATCAGCTTTTCCTTTTGGATGGCTTATTGAATTTTTATCAGACTCTGTGCTTGTTGAAGAGGATTTGTTTTGGCCCGGAATGGTTGAAGTGTTTCCTGAAGAATAGTTAGAGGTATTATCATTTTCAGGAATCGGTGGTGGGGTATCAAATAGCATTGAAATATCAGAGGCCAATTCCCAATCATCAAAACCCGATCGCCAAACTTTATCTTTTCTCTCTAATTTGCCATTCTTTGCTAACTCTTTAAGCTCTGACTCATTTACGGGACCTCTTGGTTCAGTATCATCTTTTTTATGCCAATACCACTCTTCCATCTAAAATTATGTTTTGGTTAATACTTAGTTAAAGTAGCTCGGGCTCCAAGTTCATTTGAACCTTGAGGATAATATTTAAAATTAATTTTCTTATCACTCAAAATAGAGATCTCTACCTTCCCCTTATCCATGCAATTTGTAATTCCTGTAGTAATTTTTTCTCGGAATGTTATTTCCGTGCCATTTACTTCTATTAAATTCCATTTACCCGAGCAATCTAACGATGGATATGAGACTGAAACTTCCTCATTAGAAAATGATACGTCCATTTTCCAAGAGGTATCATTATTTAATTCGTATCCAACTCCAGACCACTTACCTTTTAACAATGTTAGTTCATTATTCGATAAAGATGTATTAGGCCCCTCGTATTTATTAAAAAAATCGAGGCTATTTATCATCATTTGGAAAATCTGGGCTGAATGTCTGAACTTATTTATAACTTTAGTTTTTGCCTTTTGTTTTTCTTGAGAGGACATATACATAAGTTGGATCATATTTTTCCCATCAATCATGGCAAATCCCAAGCCATGCATGTCAAGTTCAATTCCGGTGCGGTTTATTGAGCCAGAAAATTCTCCCCAAATAGCCGGTCGATTTGCTATAAATACTTCGCCTTCTTCAATGGTGTTTAATCCAGAAGAAAAGCCCTCCCAAATATTTTCTCCACTGAGTAAAAGTATATCATCATTGGATAGTTCTCCGGAAATTTCTTCCGGAAAACTTTTTATTATAATTAAAACCATATCGAGGCCATAACCATTATCACTTATAAAGTTCCGTACAACATTGGGTCTTCGCCCATCTTTTGCTTTCCAGCTTGAAGGGTATTCAATTGCTAAATCTACACCTTTAGCCTTCTCCATACCTTTTGAACGAAACTCCTTGGTATAATCATCAGTAAATAATAACCGAGGTGACTCTATGTATTTTGGGTGGAACATCAAGAGTGTTTCAAGCACAGGTGACTCTAAATTTCCCGAGGCTCTATTTTCGACCTTATCCAAAAAGTCTTTTGCATCTTCTCTTGTGACATTTGAGTAATCAAGATACTTTATACTATTATTCCGAATTTCTCCTTTGATATCTTCCCAACTGGGTAACTCATTATCTAAAACACCCTCAATATTATCGTATGCGGATTTATATTCTGAATTAAACTTCGCTTCCGTAATTTTACTCTCTGTTGATAAACTTGGGAATCGATTACTAATCATATTCAATGTATTCTCTTGTCCCATTCTAAAGCTAATGGTATGGACAATGTCTTTAACTAAAGCCTCAGTTATAAAAGGGTGCTGTGGATTAAATGATGAACTGCTTCTGCCAAAGTCAAAGGCAGATGGCCATTGTTCATTTATCTGTATTTGGTCAGATGAGGTGTTCGTAGATGTTTGAAATCCGCCACTCAAGAAGGCATAAAGTGATCCCATTAGCAGTAGGGAAAAAACCACAAAACTTACTTTCGTAATAAACTGAGAAGCTATAATGTCCTCTTTGCTCTGTAATGGACCAACAGAGATTTTATTATCTTGCTCAGTAGTTTTCTTATTAGGTAATGGTGGTGGAGATTCAATATTATCAGGTATTGGCGGAGGTTGTTGTTTTTTATTTGGTAAAGGAGGTGGTGAAGTAGACTCCTCCGCTTTTTTCTCTTGTAACACTTGGTTTAAGGATACCCAATCAGAAAATTGGTTACACCAAACCCTTGATTTCGAATCAATTTTACCGGCTTTGTACAGATCGATAATCTTATCCCATCTAACCGGACCAACAGCCTTCTCATTTTTTAAATAATACCATTTCCTATTCATACTTTAGGCAATTAACAGATCAAAAATTATACTAATTACTGAGTTTCTAAAAAATTACCAACCAAAGAAAGGAATAGCGCAGAAACCCACAAAATTAAAAAGAAAGTGTTAAAATTTTTGCTGTTAATTTTCTTTTTAAAAAGTCTCATCAATCCAGAAATAATCAATACAATAAGTCCTGGAAAAATAATTAAACCCATTGCTTGCCCTAATATATATGGAAAAGTACCACCGCCAATAATAAAACTAATAATTATACTGCCAAGGATTATCATTGGCCAGAAATACTTGTTTTCTAATGCATCAAATGTGGAAGTTTCCTGTTTATTTTCATTTGATCCCTCAGACAGTTGCTCATCAATAGATTCTGAAACTGAATCTAAAGCTGATTGAAGGGGTTCTACTTTTTTAGATTTTTCCCAATCTTTCATCCCTTGTGTCCAGACTAAATCTTCTTCCTTGACAACCTTTTGTTTAATAAGGTTTAGCAATTCCTCTTTCTCAACAGGGCCAATTTTTTCATTTTCTTTAACATAATACCATTCTTCCATTTTCAACATCCCGATGTTTTAAGAGTTAAATAGTCGTGTAAATATACTATTAGGGTGATGATAGTAGTTTTGTAGCTTAATGAATTAAAACCGCTGAGGCAAGAACTGGGAGAAGTGTAAAATGCGGTTGTAATTAAGGAATAAAAACATTCAAAAGGTGAAGGATATGTTTGGAATAGACCCTGATGACCATAACAACAAACCAACATCTCAATGAATCATCAATTTAACATTGCCATCATAACCTTTTTCATTTCCATTTCAGCAATCAATTAATGGAAACCACCATATTTCCAACTAAGGGAATAATAAAATATCGGTCCATACTTAGCATGTTACTCAATCAGCAATTCCCCATTTAAACGATCCTGATAAGGAATTAAATAATAGCCCACTTCACCTAAATTATTTAACCACAAACTTCCTATTTTCCATTTCTGGCCGGTATGGGGTTTGAAATGTTCCTATCTCAAAAAACCACCAATAATTGGGCTTATAATGCCACAGACCCCGAAATAGGCAGGAACATGGCATGTTCCTGTAAAAATTCAGCAATTCCTATAAATAACTGTTATTTAAAAGTTTATAAGAATATTGGACAGGAACATATTAGGAACATTGAATGTTGCTCATGTTCCTATAAGGAGAAGAAATGTTCCTGTATGTTGCCAAGATGTTCCTGTAAATGTTCCTATAAAAACGTTGTTTATATATTATATAAGGCGATTTTAAGCAATAGGAACATAGGAACATAAAAATACGGGATTTCTCAGCAAATTACGCATACCTTAATATTTTAGGTTTTTAACCCTATTTATTGTTGCTATGGTTGCACTTCTTTGGAGCTGTTGTTTATCCCTACTCTCTTGGCTTTGGTAGGATTAAAGAGGTTGGCAATCACCAGTGAATAAAGAAATACCGATACTACAATAGGCTACAAGCAAAGAGTGAAATAACGCAATGGTACGGTATGCCAGATGTCATTTTATCCGCTTAAAATGGAAATTTGAGAACGGCTTTTTCTGTGAAGGTATTTTTTTATCGTATTTTAGGCTTATCAACTTGTTAAACCAGAAAAACGCTTCAATTCTTTTAATCTGTTCTCCAGTTTATCCTCCCACCCTGACAGTGTGTTGTCTGCACACCTTTCAATGAACTCCTTGCGAACTGTTTCATCCTTTGCAATAGAAATGCATTTTTCAATTCGATCAGGTCGAGACATTTGGGGATCTAATCGATATTGATTGAGGTATATCTCAATTGTTTTCGGTTGATATGAACTTGCTTTCTTCTTAGTGATGTTTTTTGCGATTTCTCTTATCAATGAAGGAACCTGAACGGAATACTTCTTTTCTACCTCTGAGAGAGGACTCAGTTTTAAATTATCTTCATAGTTTTTATTTCCAATTTGAGTAAGAATTCTCTGTAGTACCTGACTCCTAATATAGGCATTATGACTCTTGACACTTTCCAAGATCAAAAGTTGTAAATCATCAAAAGTGAGTCCATTCTCATTAACATCATCACCAACTATTTGTTGAACTTCCTGATATTGTGCCTTTATGCTATCCAATATGGAACCATCGGCAAATCCCTTCTTGAGTGCTGTAATAAACACATGCAAATATGCTATTAATAAATTAGTTTGCCCTTTTAAACTGTCATCAAATTCCTCCGGATCTACAAACCTGAACTCATAGGGTGGGTCTTCTAATTCTTCAACTTTAAACCCGGTATAGGAGCATAAAGCTTCTTTGAGGCTTAATAAGTAGCTATCTATGATCCTATCATGAAATTGAGCAAGTTCTTCACTGTCTCTCTTACGGTCCCCTAAAACTGACGTAAATCTAATGCGCTCTATTTTTTTGCCGAGACTATTATAGCTCCCAAGATAAGTACTGCGAATCTCCTCTCTGGCAATAATCTCTTTTAAATATTTTTCCAAAGAGACTAATTCTAATTTCATAAGTCGTATGAGTTTTATACAGATGTTCAGCAGGTGCCAAACATCTGCATAATCTCATACCATAACAAGAGATTTTATTAGTAGGCATCGGATTATGACACCAGTAACTTCCTACTCAACAGAAGCTGTTTCTTCAGTCCTTTCTTCCATCCACTCTTCTATTTGACTACGTCGCCAACCGACAGCACGTTTCCCTATTTTTACTTTCGGTGGTAGATCGCCTTCGTTTATCATTCGATAGAGCGTTGGTATTGAAATACTGAGTAAGTCAGCCAGTTGCTTAGGTCGTATGAGTTCTAAATCATCCATGGTCTTGAGTGTTTATTGGTTTTCAATTGCACTCAAAACTTATCGGGGATAACTGTAGGATCATTTCAGTTTGTTTGTGAAAATTCACTGAAAATTTACCGAAATTTTTCACTACCCCTCATTTCCAGTTCGTAGGTTACGGGCAGAAGAAATATGAGTGATCTTAGCTCCGGTTTTTTCAGCCTTATCTTCACTTTGATCACCTTGGTATTCCTGGAGGATCTCCTTTAACCTACGGCCCCATTTATTCATAGCTTCCCGTTTTTCCTCAATATAACTATGGCGATCATAGATAGCTGTAACCTGCGAATCCCCTGACAAACCTTTATGATTAAGAATCTTGCCCAATACCGTTCTATCAACTTTCAACTTGGCAAGATTGGTTGCAAAAGTACGTCGCAAATCATGGGGGCGGAAATCTTCTATATTCGAATGCTTCTGAATAGTCTCTTTGGCTCTTTTAATAGACTCCAATGGTTCGTTATCCCTCACCGGTGATTCGAATACATAATCACTATCTCCTGATCTTGAACGCTGATTTTGTATTATTTCCTGCGCAAAATCAGAAAGAACTACTTGATGTACTTGCTTATTTTTAGTCATATCCGGTGATATCGTCCATATATCCCCTTTTATATCATTCCACTTCATATGCATGGTTTCGGTTTTGCGCTGACCGGTGATAAGCAACATTTTGAAAACTGAAGGTGTTGGAGCCTCCCAATCCTCAAAATAGTTCCAAAGCTCTCTAATTTCCTCATCCGAGTAGTAACGATCTCTTTTCTTTTCCCCCTCCGGATATTTTGAGGTTTGTCGAACAGGATTGTTTTTAACTAATCCCCGCTCAATACCAAAGTTGAAAATCCTGGACAGCCGTGTTCGTATGCTGTTGGCCATTCTGGGAGCAGGATCTGAATCACCTTTACCATATGCTTTATCATCCAATATATCGATTATTAAGTGCTTACCAATCTCGTCAATAGGATATTCACCCAATTTTGGAACGAGTTCTACATCTACAATTCGTATGTACTCCTTCCGAGTGTTCTCACTTTTATGAGGCACTTCCTTTTCCTTGTATTCCTTGGCCAGCTCACTAAATCTTATTACCTCTTTCTTATATTTACGCTTATCCTTCTCGGCTTGAGGATCAATTCCATCGTTAACTTTAACTCGTAGTTTCTGAACTTTTTTCCGAGCATCTGCAAGCCCAATTCCCGGAAACTCTCCAATTGTATAGCGTTTATTCTTTTCTCGAAATCGATATCTATAGCAAAAGGTTTTCGTGCCGGCTTTAGAATGGCGTAGCATGAGACCCCGCTCTACTTTGTCATAATATTCGATGGGTTGCTCCGGGTTATCTAAACCAGAAATCATGTTATGATCTAATCTTACTTTTGGCATAATGAATGTATTTAGGTTTATGTTATCCAACTTGTGCATTTGGGTAACATTTGGGTAACAAACTTATGAGAAGTTACGATAACTTCTGTTATCTAATTTAATCGCTAAACCGTTGAGTCGCAACGGTTTAGGCAACCTAAATACAAGTTTTGAGAAATGCCAATAATACCTCAAAATAAATCTGTCACGCAGGAGGTCGCGAGTTCGAGTCTCGTCCGGATCGCTTTTCATAAACCCCTGACTTTCAAAGAGTTAGGGGTTTTTTTATAGGATTAAAAAAAATCAAAATTTCTTCAAAAACCCCTCTCGGGGTAACATCGGGGTAACAACTCAAGGGGTAGTAAAGAGAATTTCCGATAAAATTAATCGTCACTTTCTCGCAGTTTCCACACCCACCATTAATAAAATCTCTCCAACTTGGGTGAAGCATGCTCTTCAATTTTTAATCTTATACTAATGAAGTACTAAGATAATTGAATGTATTCTCTAGCGATATAAATCGTTTTTGATACTCTAAACTTAGCAACTCATTGGGAAGCAGATGATCAAACTTCTCCTTCTCTTTATTTTTAACATTTTCAACTAGTTTGATCGGATCAGGTTTATCTGATTTCAGTATATGTTCAAGTGCACTCTTAAGATTCTCTTCACTACAATCTCGAGCGAGAATAGCAGTATTTTCTATAGCAACATTTAGTCCAGCATTTTTAAGTAAAAGCATAAGGGTATTTTGAATAACACTACCTTTCCAAACAAACATTAAGGTGTCATTTCCAAATTCTAAGAAGCTTGTTTCCAATAGGTTAAAAACATCAAAATACTTTCGACCCTCTTTTAGTAACTCTTTCCCTTGTTTATTTAAATATGGGGGCTGCAAACCAAAAGTATAGATCTCGAACATTTTTTCCCGTATTTCATCTTCAATCATAATCCCACTTCCCCCAAATGAGGGTGGTTTCCCTCCGCTGGATTGATCTAAAAAGACTACCTTTTTGTCTTCATCAACAGATTTGATAACCCATCTTTTCCCCGCAAAAATTATATAAGTTCCTTCCACTAATGGAAACACAATGGGAATTGTACCAAGTGACTTGCCATTAGCGATAATCTTATATTCTTCAGGAGTGTTAAATGCCGCATAAAACGAATAGTGGCCAACGATATGTTCTCCCTTTAATCCCAAAGTCAACGTTTTATCATTTGCCTGGGTGATAAGATCCTCTTCACCAAGCTTTCTTAGCAACAATGTAAATTGGCTCTTGGTAATGCCATCAAATGGCCCCTTTTCAAAAAGGATAGTCCAGGCTTCATTAGCTCTCACACCACCATATTGAGCAATCAAAGAAAGTAACTGGTGGATCAAAGTAGACAGATGGACTCGCGATAAAGAAGGAGGTTCAATCCATTTATTAATTAAAAGCTCCACCATTGCAATAGATTGAACCAGCTCTGTTCTAAGTTGGTCTTGGGGAGGAGTTCGGTCGGTAATTTCTTGTTCTTTGATATAGAGTCTCATTATGGCCGGATTACCTCTACGTCCTGACCTACCAAGTCGCTGCCTCATACTAGCAACTGACGGTGGGGCACCGATTTGAGCAATGCTTTCCACCGTACCAATATCTATCCCCATTTCTAATGTACTTGTACATACAGCGGTACTAGGCCGATTTGTCTTTTTTAATTCTCCTTCAATTGTTTCTCTCAAATTCTTGGACAAACTCCCATGATGCGGCCAAAATTCATTAGGTACTTTCTCATCTTCACTAAATTGCCTCAATTTATCAGCATATTTCTCAACATTCATTCTGCTGTTAGCAAAGACAAGATTATCTTGGCCCCTTAAGGTTTTAAATAAATGCTTGGATATCTCATAATCTGCATATCCACTATCCTCTTCCTGAAGATCGTCTGAATCATTATCTAAATTTGGAGGTTGATCTAAATATCCTCTCAATTGAAGCCTTAGATCTGTCCCCAACGATTTGGACTCTATATATGAGATTGTCTCTGGGGAAGCTTCTCTCAAAAACTTTTTAGCTAAGCTCTCATCTCCGATAGTGGCACTTAAACCGATTCTTGTTATGGATTTATCTAACGTTAATTCTAAACGGCTTAGAAGGGATTTAAGATGCCTACCCCTTTCATTTCCTATAAATGAATGTAGCTCGTCGATTATTACATAGTTTAAATCGCCAAAGATTTTTTTGAGTTCTGTTCCATGGTTAACAAAAAGAGATTCTAATGATTCAGGAGTAATTAACAGTACTCCTGACGGTTCTTTTAGTAACTTTTTCTTCTTACTCCTGCTTATATCACCATGCCATGGCGTGATCTGTATATGTGCTTCTTTTGCTATTTCTGAAAATCGTCGGTACTGATCATTTATAAGTGCTTTTAACGGACCTATATATAGCCCATAAACACCATTTTCATTGTTGGATATCGCATTTGATAGAATTGGGAGGATAGCAGCTTCTGTTTTTCCACTGGCTGTTGCCGAAGCAATGATAACATCATTCTCTCCCTCGATGATAGTAGGTATAGCATCTTCTTGAATATCCCGGAGCTGATCCCATTGCTCCTTCCAAATCCATTTCTGAATTTTTCGATCTAGTAGTTCAAATGCTTCTGAAGCTTGTTCTGAGTTACTCATAGTTTAAAGCTCAAAAGATGATAGTTCATCATCACTATCAACTTCGTCGTTATCCAAATCTGTCATATTTGGCCCCTGATCTTCTTCTATCTCCACACTACCTATAAGTTGCTCCCAATGTATATCAGAATTTTGTTCTAAGACCGAAAGCATATCAACAAAGGAACGAATCGTATTTCGAGGAGTACGGAAGTAAGCTTCTCCAATTTTCTCATTGCAATGCCGCATAAACTGTTCAATCGCCTCATCAGGAATCAGATAATCTTCTTCGTTCCCAGAAGCAAATACATTTCTAATATTTCTTAGAAGCACGTAAATATCTTCAGCTTGTAAATTATCCAATCTGATAATTGGACCACTTAAGTCACGTACACCAGCCTGTGAAGCAAATCTATTTTCTGCCAACCGTGTTTGAAGGGCTTCATAGCTGTATAAACCTTTTCGCGTATCCATCAAAAATTCCGGGGTCCCGCACATTAAGAATCCAATACCCTCGACACTACCCTGGAGCGAATCATTTACTATTCTTAAGATTTGTTCATAGTTATTTCTTCGGGCAATTCCACTATTCAGCTTATAGAGATTTACCATTTCATCTATCCCAACAAGAAGCCCTTCATATCCCGCAAGGCGGACAAACTTAGCCAACAACTTTAGATGATCATACACGCTGCTATCATCGATATAGGTCCTAACACCTAGTGCCTTCTTTGCATCTGTCTTTGTTGTATATTCGGCACGTAACCATCGAATAGCATTGCTTTTCAACTCTTCGTTGCCAGAATCATGCCCTTCCCAGTAAGAGGCAATTACATCTGCAAAATCATATCCTCCAACCATTTCTTTAATCTTCTCAAGCTTGGAATGAATAATATTTTCAACAGTATCATCCGATTTCCTGGCTTCATTTAAAGCAGTGCTAATAAATTTTTCTACCACACTTGATAGGGCATTTCCATCGGGCTTCGTCCGAGTTGCCATATTTTTCATCAACTCAGCATATAAGTTCCTGGCTTGTCCACCGGTAGCATGAACTCGTCGATCCGGGGCTAAGTCAGCATGTACAGTTACTAACTTCTTCTCATGAGCAATGGATCTAATTAAATGCAGGAAAAAGGTTTTCCCCGAGCCGTACTCCCCAATTATAAACCTAATTGAAGATCCTCCGTCCTGAATGCGATCAATATCTTCAAGCAACGCTTTTACTTCCTCAGCTCTTCCCACTTGAATATGTTGTAATCCAATATTGGGTACAACTCCCGCTCTTAAGGATTGTAGAATAGTGTCACGCTCTCTTCTTCTTATTTTCTTGCTCATAATTTTATGTCTTTAGCTATTTCTGTATTTATTTCGATTTCTTCAAAATCTAATATCAGCGCATCATCATACTCTTCAAAAGCTTTATCATTAATAACCTCCTTTGCACCTCCGGGGAAAAGATTCAACTCAGAACAAATATTTTCAAACTCCATCTGTGTCCATTCGTCCTTCTCTAAAAGCTTAACAACTAATTCTGAATGCAATTCATCCAATCCTAAAATCGTCTTCTCCATACTATCTTCTGACTTATTTACTTCTGGTTCATCCTCTTCTTCCTCAAAAATGTCAGTTAATATTGATTGTACCTCATCGGTTTTTCGTAGCGTCTCATTTATACGATCCTGATCTAGCTTTTGAGTATCGTTTTCTTTCTCTTCCAGTTTTTGATCTGGAATAGAATACCCTTCATGCTCTTCTCCCTTCATCACAAGTACAGGATCATCATCTGCTGCCTGTTGAGAGTGGATATCGTGATATATTTGATCTGGATCCAGATCAAATATATCTGCAGTCTTCTGGAGTAGTTTTACTTCTTCCGGATCAATATAACCATCTGCATTGGCCACTTTAATTAAAAAGTCTAGAATAGACTTTCTTTTATCCATTTTAAGATCAGAGATCTTCTTTTTAATACCCCGCACTCCCGGATTTTCTTCTTTTAACCAAAATAGATAGGCATTCAGTCTCTTCTTTTCTGCCTCAGAAAGCTGGAATAGATTTTCAATATACTCATCTAAATATCTCTCTTCTTCCTCTGAAAAAGTCCCATCGGCCAAGCCAACAACTGTAGTCAGCTGTAAAATTAAAAGGGCTAGCTTATACTCTTTAGAAGGAGCTTTAGGATAATTATCTGGGTCAATCTTAAAGAATACAACATTACTATCTCTCTCAAACTTCGCACTACCAAAACGCAAATCAGGCTCTATTCCATAACCAAGCTTAAAAAAGAACTGTGCTATTTCTATGGATTCTTTTTTTCGATACTTATTAACCCCTTTAATATCCCAGTAGTTAGTAAAATTGTTGGTGGAGACTAACGTGTATTCTTGGTTATCTAACTCTTCTTTAAGCTCATTAACAAAACCCTGAAGATCGGAACTTAAGTAATCCTTTATAATTTCTTGCGGCAAATTAGAAATGGCTTCTGCACTTTTTTCATCACCTGGATTTCGCCCTAAATGGCGACTGTAAGGGTCTAATTTGTCCGTACATTCATCGATAAGTTTTCGGAATTTATTTACATACTTATTTTTCTGATGGTTGAATTCCGGAAGATTGGTGTCAATACTAATACCCCCATTAAAGCTACTACTAGCAGGTTTGTACCTAAAAGTAAGTGTATCTTTATAGTCCTCTAATATTACCCCCTCATCAAATTTGTCATGATATTTGATTCGGAAAAGATCTTGGAACTTCTCCTTACATCTTTGGGCAGGGGTATTTAACATGCTAGACTTAACAGCCCATTTTAATGCCCAGTCTGGAGGTAATGGCTTTTCTTCTAAAGCATAATAGGCTAACCCTTTTTTGAAATTTAAATCATATCTGCGACTATAAGATCCGTTGTTGTAATATTCATTGAATTTTAGATTCTCATTATCCAAAGCTGTTGACAGATCCTTTTGATTATTATCAAATAATTGGAAAAGATCTAGGAGTTGAGAAGCATAGCGGTTGAAAGAATTATTTGAGCCATAAATGTCTAGCAGCCTTCGTATTTCCGCCTTAATTAATTCTACTTCATGTTGACTATTTTCTTCATTACCACCACCTAAATCATAAAGGAGTCTCCTTTCTAAGCCATAATAATATAGAAAAACGTATCCTATAGGAGTGCCTGGATCTTTTTTCCCATCTGCCAACCATTCCAAATATGCTGCTCTAGCACTTGGGTCAAGCCTAGAATAAGAAGGCCAGTAGGTCAAAGTAGAACCAGTATAATCTGGATTCCTTTTATTTAGAGAAAGCTTAGGATTTATAAGTGAGGGCTCAACGTTAGATCCATACTGTTGAGCAACTGAAGCAAGGTTCGTCCCTACGTATATATGACCTTCAGACAAACCGTAACCGTTTATTTTTACGGTCTTACTCTTTGGTATCCAAAACTTTTCTGAATTATCAGAAAGTTGTTTTTGGCGCCTATATTGCCTTGATCGGCTTGACTGCTTTTTTGTGCTTGTAGCTTTATTTCCACTCCCTTTAGATAATGAGCCAATAATAAGAAGGGCTATAACAAATAGTACAAAAATGATGAATCCCATATACCAACGGTTATTTAAGCTATTTCACAAGTTTAGTTCCTCACTACGGGTTTTGTATTGTATCTATTGAATAGGCAAGGTGCAACTTTACTCCAATAGGCACGAATTCAACAATTGCCGTGCTTGATTCTGATATCGATCATTGATCCTCCCTGGATAACTCCGGCACTACTATTTTATATTTTTTATTAAGCTTACCGCCTTTCAATATTTCCCTTTTACCTTTCCCAAAATCTATTTTTGTAGAATCTATTCTTTTGAGCCAACTATGTTGATGATGTTCGGCCATATACATAAACAATCTCTTTACTCGTATGGAATTACACGCTTCGAGTAAAAACTGTAGTGCATTTGGGCGTAAAGACACAAGCCCCTCAATGATATAATTAGCCTCATCAAAGCCTTCATGCCTCGGCACATCATAAAGATACTCCAAAATCGCTCGTTCAGCAGATGATATTCGGACTTCTACCTCTTGCACTGTTGCATCAGAAAGCGCATTTACTTCGTTTGAAAAAAGAGTAACAGACCGTATATCTAATTGGCTCTTCCACTTATCATAACTCTTAAACCACGACGGTAGCCTGACTTCAGGTGTTTTCCATAATATTACCTTGTCACGAGTAGCCATTTTGATATAATGGCCATAACCCTGCAACTCTAATGCTGTTTTACCTCCGACATATACAGGAAGTTTTTCAAGCTCCTGCAAGGCATATAAGGCGCCTGGCCACGATATTTCATCGCCCTTCCTTTTATATGCTCCTTGACCTAGCCGTTCTAACCATCCACTTTTTTTATAGTTATCAACGGATTGTCGAGATATGCCCTGACTCTTTAACCAGCTAGTGGTTATAACAGTACCTTGAGGCCACTTTTGTAATATTTGGTTTATTTTTTTCAATATTTGTCAATAATATATAGACAAATATTAACTTTTTTAAACTGATTAGCCTATGTTCATAAATTTATCTTGTTCATGAAACGTGAACAGTAATTAAAAATGAACAAGAGAATTTGGAATTCAACTATGTGCTATTGTTTCTGCATAAGGTCGAATCACATTTTGTACTCTACATATCTTAGCAAATTTATCAATCTCATTAAATGAAGTTTTATTCTCTCTGATCCCATCTTTTAAAGCTTCTATCGCTACATCAAGACCAATCTTATTCCGGAATTTAAAACAATCAGCGATGGTCTTAGCCGGGTTATATACCTGAATATCTATACCATCTATCTCATGGGTTTCTACGCCTTCGGTAAAACTATCTCCTGAAAACCTGTGAACCTTAATTGGAGGATGATCTAGCTTGGGGTTTCTCCTGGTTCTAGAAATAGCTATATGAATTCTATGAGGAAGTTGCGTTGTCATATCATGAAAGTGCAGTGCTGAAATCAGGCATATCGTGGCCGCCGGAATTTTCGTACCAATAATAACCAGATCCGGATTGGACAACGACTTAGTTGCACTAATTTTATATACTCCCCGTTCAAGCTTATCCAGATATCCATGGTCGCGCATCCAATAAAGAGTTTGACTGTGAACACCTTCTTCAAGTGCTTCCGAAGTACGCATAATTCCCCCGTGATTTTCAAACACGGAAAGCGCTTCTTTTATCTTTTCGTTGGATACAGACATAATTATAATTTAGCATACATTTATAAATAAGTGTATGCGATTTTATCTACATAAAAACTACTGGAATCAATTCTAAACAACTAATTTCTCACCCTAATTAGCCTAATTAGGCCTAATTTAGGTTATTTTATTAACTTAGTTAATAACTTAGATGATTTTTATCGGAATTTTTCGTATGTTCTATCTATATGGAACCACAAGAAATAAACCAATTACGAGAACGATTAGGATGGAGTTTAGCTAAATTTGGTCGCTATTTTGGCGTTACCGCACAAGCTGTTCTTAAATGGGAACGGGGGACGGCCCAGCCGAATGATTTTGCTCTAGCTACAATGATCCAGCTAAGAACAAGATTAAATGCAGTTGAGGGGGAACAACAAAAACAACAATTCATAAATGGACTGAAAAGCGCACTTCTTACCGGAGGTATTGTTGCCTTATTAGCCTATTTGTTTAACCAGAATGAATAACTATGGAAATCCAATCTACTAATAATACCTCTCTTACGGACAATTTTATATTCTTAAATGGGAAACAGTTAGCCGAAGTGTTAGATGTTGCAGCCCCTTCTCTTTCTGAAGCTGTTAAAAAGAGATACAATTGCGGGGGATACCCTGTATATGAATGGGCCGTTGAAACAGATACCGGTCGCATTAAAGGATATGACGTACCAGGGTTTTTGGTTTCCGGAGAACATCAAAAACCTGAAAAACGAACTAATCCTGAGGATTCCCTCCCAAATAAGCCTAAAATTAGCCCTAATAAGGGTAAAAAAAGTACAACTAAGCCGGAGCAGATCATCAATAATTATTCCCTCTTGCCGGAAGGAGAAGACTACGTCCGCCCCGCAGGGATGGTTACGCTACCGTTGGTACTCAAAAAAGCACTTGATCAAGATACACCGCAAAGTCGCGCCGTTATTGGAGCTATCATAGCCATGTTGGGTGCAATTACCGGACATGCTGTTTCTAATAACACTACGGGAGCAGGGGTTGGGGCTATGGCCGGATTTGGAATAGCTCTTTATATGTATAAGTATTCTAAGCCAGTTAACAACTTTAGCTACCAGCCTGCATTAGCTCAATCAGTTAATAACCAAATGTTGTTAAAAGGCTACTCAGAAAGTTCTAATCAGTCAGGTTTTTTGCCCAATTAGGATTTTTTTGTAAGGATTGTACCCTATTACGGTCTTACTAATAAATATCTCTAATAAGCTGGTATTTATATGGCAAGATATTACGTTCATACCAAAAAAGATGATGATGGCGATCACGAAGTGCATGATTCGAATTGTTCTTGGCTACCAAAACCAAGCCACAGGGTAGATTTGGGTTACCACACCCGTTGTTCTTCGGCTGTTAAAAAAGCAGAACGTAAGGGATATCAACCTGCAAATGGCTGCGCCCATTGTTCTGAAGATTGTCATACTTCTTAAATACCGGAAGAAGTAGAAAATAAATAGCTAAACATTTCTTAAGTATCGGGAAGCATTTTGGGGGGTGCTTTTTCAGCTTTTCCCGGATTAAATCTTACCAGAAAATTTTAATAAGACGCCTCACTTGCTTTTGGATGTTTCCCGTATTACTTCTTAAACATAAATTTCTGTGTGCCATCAAATCATTAATTAATAAGCAAAAATCTTATTTCCGCGCAAAAAGGAATAAGGTGATGAGCTACTTAATACTATTAACAAATTCCAAAAGACGCAGGTGTAAATAGTAACAAAATCTATTTATTATGTCATTAAAAGACTTATTTAACATATCAAGAAAAGATCTTGAATCGATTGAAGGTCATTATTTTCAATGGGAGTCAGGTCCGTATGATGATGAAACCGTAAGAAATGGGAAGGACGGTAATAACCTAAATAAGCGACAGGGCTATGAAGTATTGAGCTATGTCAATGATTATTGCAATCAATCAGTAATCATCAAAAAAGACGATCGGCTAGCTGTAGCAAGGAAAATACTTAATGATGCTCCAAGCGATGTGAGTACGTTTGATGAATATGATAAGTGGTTGGATCAGTTTGATTTTGGGGTGTAACTATTAAGCTAAACACTATTCTTTATGGGAAAATATGAATGGGATTATCAAAAGGGGATTATCCCTGAAATATCACAACACAGCATCACAAAGCATGATGTAATTGCCAAATATGTTGAGGTTTACTTAAAAATTGTTGGGGGACATTATCACTCAAAAAAATTAACAATAAATCTAGTTGATGGTTTTTCTGGTGGAGGCCTTTACACTAGAGAAGATGGAAATCAACACTGGGGATCTCCATTAATTTTAATGAATAAAGTACAAGAAGTTGAAGCTTTTTTGGACGTTTCTAAAAAAAAGGGCTTCAAAATAAATCCCAAATTTTATTTCATTGAAAAATGATCTTAAAGCAAAACAATTTTTGAAGTCTTTTATCAAAAATGATTTTGAGACACCTTACAAAATTGATAATGAAATAATAATAAGACGGTCAAAGTTCGGATCAGAATTAGATGATATAATTTCAGACATAAAAAAAAGAAAAGGAAGATCACGTAGAACAATTTTTCTTCTTGATCAATATGGATACAAAAAAGTACCAGTCGGAACTATTAATTATATTTTTAAAGAATTACCAAATTCGGAAATAATATTGACATTTAATGTTGATTCAATGATCGATTACTTATCAGATCAAGGAGTATCTGAAAAAACATTGGATAATGTTGGGCTTAATTATGACTTAACACAGATCAGGAAAATAAAAGCTGAAAAAAGAAGATGGAAAGCTCTTATTCAATTCGCCCTTTTTGATGATTTTAGAGATAAGAGTTCTGCAAAACATATTTCAAATTTATTTATTAAATCTAGCAATAGTTCTCGTGCATACTGGTTGCTTCATTTTTCAATGAAAGAAATAGCAAAAAATGAAATGGAAAAAATTCATTGGGAATATCGTAATCATTTTTACAGTGAAACCGATAAAGGTTTGCGTGTATTTTCAGCATATGATCCTAAAAAGGATTTAAAACATACAGGACAGGAAGAATTTTCCTTTGATTATAACGATAAGATAGAAAGTGAAGAGCAATTAATTTTTCAAATTCCTAAATATTTATCCTATGATAAGATTACTGCCCACAAGTTTTATTTGAGGGAAATGGATGATACACCAGCTACAAAAGAAATGATCTATGATGCAATAATGCAGCTTTATAGGCTTAAGCAAATAAAAATCACAACAAATTCTGGTAGAAAAAAGCGAACAGATGTTAGTTTAAATGATGATGATCTCATTTGTCGTGAAAAACAAACAATTATCAATTTTTAAAAAATAATAAAATGTCTAAATCCAAGATTGAGT
Source organism: Fodinibius sp. SL11 (assembly GCF_052060035.1). Taxonomy (NCBI): domain Bacteria; kingdom Pseudomonadati; phylum Balneolota; class Balneolia; order Balneolales; family Balneolaceae; genus Fodinibius; species Fodinibius sp. SL11. The sequence goes on from NZ_JBPOEA010000017.1 coordinate 30,950, forward strand.
GGACCGAAGAAACCTGGAACCCTACCACGGGTTGCAACAAAGTTTCCCAAGGCTGTAAGAATTGTTATGCTGAGCGTATGTCAAAGCGCCTTAAAGCTATGGGGGTGGAGAAATATCAAGATGAATTTGCATTCCGTATGCATGAAGATGCGTTATATCAACCCCATGCATGGAGTGGGTCCAGATTGGTATTTGTAAATTCGATGTCCGACTTATTCCATGAAGAAGCTACTCTAGAATTCATTCAAAAAGTATTTAAAGTAATGGCTGATACCCCGCAACATACTTATCAGCTTTTAACGAAGCGGCCAGAACGGGTAATTGAATTAAACAGTGAGCTAAACTGGAAAAGTAATATTTGGATGGGGACTTCTGTTGAGCGTGATGATGTTAAACACCGAATAGATTTATTACGCCAGTGCGATGCGCATATAAAATTCCTATCTGTTGAACCGCTTATTGGTCCAATACATAATATTAACCTTGATGGGATCGATTGGGTAATTGTTGGCGGAGAATCTGGACCTGGCGCACGACCTCTCAAAAAAGAATGGGTTGTTGAAATTAAAAATGCATGCTTAGATGCCAACGTCCCTTTCTTTTTCAAACAGTGGGGAAAATCTGAATTCAATGTCAATGATGAAGATCCAACTAAGTCAAAAGATCATCCGCAGCATGCTAAAGGTGGCTGTCAATTAGAAGGACAAGTCTATCGACAAATGCCAGCATAAGAATATTCAATTAAATATATCATGAGAGAATTAGAAAATATTATTTCAAGCAACTTATTTTTTGAAGATTTGTACAATGACCCGAGGCTTAAATATTCCTTTCAGATAGTACCCGCACTAAATTATACATTGAAAGCTATTGTAGAGGAAAAATTAGATCAGGAAGAAATAAATAAGTATGACAACCTAGACGTTGATGACTATCTCCAAATTATCATCGATCGCGAATTATTGGATAAGGTCCTGACAGATCAAATTACAAATCTTCTTGAGGTAATTAAGGAAGTTAGACAACTGGGGATTGTTAAAGCTTTGAATAATGAAGGAAAGCTAGAGCAAATCCATCAACATCTTGAAAATGCTGATCAAAATATTCAAGAAACCAAAAATATTATTCAGAATATTAACGTCTATTTTAGTAACTAATGTTTATAGCGTTTACTTTATGATCAATAAATCCTACTACTATGGGACGGCGTTTTGAATCATCCTCACTGGATGAACATCAAATAGAAGAGTTAGAAAACCTTCTGAAAAGTGAAGGATTACCTTCTTTAATTGACTCTTTCGGTAATCGAACGGAGCTTCCCAAACCTATATTTGAGATGCTTTCCGATATTGTCCAGCATGTAAAACAAGGGCACTCAATTTTTATGATCTCGGAGGATGAAACATTTACTACCCAAGCAGCAGCCAACTTTCTGGTAGTTTCAAGGCAGCATTTAGTTGATTTACTTGAAAAAGGAGAGATTGACTTTCACTACGTTGGCACCCACCGCAGAGTATATTTCAGAGATCTTAAGAAGTATGCTGATAAGAGAGATAGGAAACGTAAAGAAACCTTGGACGAACTTTTTGACAAGGTAACGGATACTGGAAAATATAATGCAAGCTATCAGGGTGATGATAGCTGATTCGGGAATTCTTCCCAATAGCCCCTCTTAAAAAATATTTGTCCCTGTGAATAAGCCCATAAAAAACGGCTTCCATATTTCCATTCTAACGCCCGATCGTCTTCAGTAACTTATGATGGCATTAGTCTTTTACCGGCTTAGACATTGATTATTATCTCGATCACCCAGAATATGGAGACCACCAAATAATTTATCGATATAAAGGAGGTTCAAATGAAAAAGATTACTTTCGAACGAAATGAACTCTATGAAAAGGTTTGGGAAAAGCCGGTATCTCATTTGACTGACGAGTTAGAGATAAGCAGTCATAAACTATACAAAGCTTGTGAGGAACTTGACATACCAACACCATCTGCAGGATATTGGGCAAAACTCAGACATGATAAAGAAGTCACTAAACCTGAACTACCTGAATCAGATAAGGAGTCATTTACCTTAACGATTCGTGAAGAAAGTAGAATGCAGAAAGAACAAACTAAACCAACTAAACAAATTTCTGTCTCTAAAAGGCTAACCCAGCCTCACCCTTTAATCAAACAGGCACGCAAGAATATTGACAAAACATCTCTTAACCGTTATAACCGAGTTAGGGGTGGTACACCGTTGGATCTCTCTGTTGGACCTGATAATGTTGAGAGAAGTTTGCGCATACTAGACGCACTATTAAAAGAGATAGAAGAACAAGGCTATAACCTGACGACGAAAAGGAAGAATAAATCCTACTGGATGTTAATCGGCAACGGACAAGACGAGGTCTATTTTCAATTAAGGGAAAAAGGTAATAGAACTGAAGTCTCTGATGATCAGCGTTGGCCAGAATATGAATATACACCTATAGGAGAACTGCAACTGGCATTATTTAGAGAAACCTATGATCGGACGGGAAAAGTGTTATCAGATACAAAATCCAAGAAATTAGAAGATCGATTAGGTGAATTCTTTATAAAGCTTGAGCAGGTCATGGAACAAGTAAAAAAGAGGCGTTTAGAACGAGAAGAATATCACCGAAAGCAAAGGAAAAAGAGAGAAATTAAAGAGGCAGCAAAAGAGCGACGAAATGAGGAAAAACAACGCCGAAACAAACTTAAAAAACGAGCAACCACCTTTACCAAATCACAATATATTTATGACTTTATAGCTGAAATAGAGAAACAACAAACTAAACTGGATCTAACCAGAGAAGAGGAACTGAAATTTAAAGCATGGATTATGTGGGCCACGAATCATGCTGATCGCCTGAATCCAGTTAAGCAAACAGTTAATGAGATCTTGAAATGAACAAAATGTTTCCCTTTGACAACAAATGACAATGTTTGGGACAAGTTGGGACGTTTCTGGATAGAATGGGATTTTGCATCCCTCCTTGCTAAACTTCAATTTAACCAATAACACATAAAACAATTCATCCCATTTTTCTCTGACTCAACCATTCTTCAATATCTGTCCTCAACCAGCCAACTGCATTATTAGAGATTTTAATCTTAGGTGGTAGTTGCCCCTCATCTTGCATTTTATATAAAGTGGATATGCTTATTGAAAGCATATTAGCCAGTTCCTTGGGCCTTATTATTTTGCTTTCTGGTTGACTGCTATCTTTGGTTTCATGACGATTTTTAGATTTAGGAGTAATAGCATTCGAAATTTCTTCTTTGAAGTCTTCGAGTTCTTCTCGAATAGCAGCTTCCACTGATTGTTTTATGATTTTCGTTAAATAGGATTCTAAATTCATTTTGAGTTCTCTTTTTAGGATTGCAGTTACTAAAACTAGCTATCAATATGATGTTATATTTTATTTAAAAAATTGAACTCGAAATGAGAAACTTTTTTTGATATGTACCAATCGTTTTGTTGCCCATAGGCTTCCCTGAAAGTATGGCAACACTTCTCTTAGTTATCAAAAAAGCATTGGAAAAGGATACTCCTCAAAGTTGTGCTGTAGTAACTGGTGGTTTAGTTGGCATCGATGCTGTCATTGGGCATGCAACTACTAAAAATCCGATAGATATATTAATAGGAGCTGCAGCAGGTTGGGTTTCTCTTATAAGTACTTTCGTTCCGTCAAACGGAATGACCTTAAAAGGTGAATCTTCAGCCAAGCAGTTTGTCCCGAAAACCTCAAAAAGCTATGCCCAATCGGGCAATCAATCTGGATATCTAGTTAATTAGTGTCTTATTTATAAGTGATACTTTGAGCTTTTGAGCCTATACTCTTCTTCAGAGTAGAGCTGATCTAAAGAGTTTTCTCCATAATATTTGAGAAAAACAGACTCTGCATATGAATCTTGCATACCCGCGATATAATCAATAATCAGTCTTTTTCTACTGTCCTTTAATTTATCAGAGGGCCTATATTCAGGAGGGAGGAGCTGATTTTCTTTATTAAAAGCTTTATCAATAAAAGCTTTGTACAATCCTTCTATAACGGCCTTTCCCTTTGCTTCATAAAGGTGGATTATGTCAGATCTATTAATGCACTCAAAAGTTACTTTTTTAAGTGCCTTCGATAAAACACCCCACTTTTTAAAACCCAATTCTTTTGATTGCTCTGTATTGGTTTTGTTTTTCATTTCTTCTTCCACCTCAACTAAACCAATATCTTTGATTAAGGTATCTACAATTTTTGACGTTAACTCCTTCTTAAAAAGGAAAGAGTATTCCTCTGATGAATTAAAAGACTCTCCTTTATATGCAAAGTCCCTACACTTCTCTACAAGCTCCTGAAACTTATCATCTGCGTTGCTGTCAGGATACTCCCTTTTTAACCATACCTTTAATTCATGAATAAATTCATCTATCGTAAATAGGCCTAAACTCAAAGAATCCTCCAAGTCATGAGCTGCATAGGCTATTTCGTCAGCAATATCAACAATCTGAACATCAAGTGTTCGTAGACATATATCATTCTTTCCAGCATATTTTGTTAACTTTTTATGATCATCTTTATAAAGATATTTGCCATCATGCTCTTCATTTTCTGAATAAATATATTTGGATGTTCCTAACAAAGATCGAAAAGTCAAGTTAAGTCCTCTGACATTAGGGGCCTTCTTTTCTAACTTGGTCAAGATCCTAACTGATTGTGCATTACCTTCAAAGTTAATCTCTTTATCTATGTCATTAAGTATAGTTTCACCGTAATGACCAAAAGGAGGATGACCTAAATCATGGCTTAATGCACACGTATCAATTACATACATGTCTTTTCCATAGAAAGATAAATCATCATCTTTAATTGCCCTCCTAAGATTACCAGCCATTGTTCTTGCTATTTGCGCAACTTCTAAGCTATGAGTTAATCTATTTCGATAAAATTTATCATGATGAATACCAAGGATCTGCATTTTGCCCTGAAGACGCCTAAACGAAGAAGAGTATAAAACTCTTGCATAATCTCTCTGATAATCATTACGCTCCCTTTCATCTATTTGGACTTCATGAGCTCTTTCATGAATTCCATTAATTTCTCTATACTTTTTCTTTATGTACTCTCTATCCTCTGTTGATAAATCAATTTCTTGATTCTTAGAACTCATTTCATTTTTGACTTATTAAAAAGAATTATTACGAACTCTTCTCCTGCATCCAGCTCTGGAAATCATTGAAAAGCATATGCACTAAAGCGTCCCGGAAGTCATCATCATCGTTGAACTTTTTGTAGAAACCGAAGTGCTCATCGATCATTTCCCGAGCATGCTCGCGGGCCTTATCTTCAAAAGTAATCTTGGCATTCTCTTTGGTATTGGCTTCGGCACTTTTTTGTACCGCCTCGTCCCTATATAGACGATCGCGGAATGCGGTAAATACTTTATCATCTTCACTAAAGTCTGTGCCGTATCGGTCATTAATCACCCGGATTATTTCGGATAGCGATTCCTCCGCTTCATTACTCCCCGATGTTTCTCCATCAATATCACCCGGCTTTAATTCTCCGCCTCCTCGCTTCGGATCTATATCCCCTTTAAACATGCGCTGGATACGATAAGAGTCCATATCAACTTCCTGCAATACTTCTCGTGGTAATTTTGACTCATCAAGTGAAATCAAGCGAAGCAGGTATTTACCGAAAGCATAGAACTTTTCCATCGGTACATCATCGAACGGAAGAATCTGGGAAAGAAAGGAATAGGTGCGAACATACTTGCGCAGCTTGCGATAAAAGTCACGCTGTTCATCTTCTCCAAGCTCATTAAACCGATCTGCAATCGGTACCAGTATATTCTGCAATTTTACCTGCTTTACATTCTTGGAAAAGTAGTGCTCAGCGAATTGATCAATATCTACTTCACTGTACAATCGATACTCCTCCAAATCCTCCATCAGATTATAAAGCACATTCTGGTCGGTTCCCTCACTTAAGAATGTCTTCTCGTAGTAATTACTAAATGAATGCTGTATATCCTGGGCCTCATTCGCAAAATCCAGCACCATCGTCCCCTGCTTTTGAGGATGCGTACGGTTAAGCCGACTTAACGTCTGCACCGCATTAACTCCCCCCAGCTTTTTATCCACATACATGGTATGCAGCAACGGTTGATCAAAACCCGTCTGAAATTTATTGGCCACCACCATAAACCGATAGTCTTGCTTCTTAAACTGATCCTTGGTCTGGGTTTGCGGAACACCATTCATGCCACTTTCTGTATATTCCTTTCCCGTTTCAGGATCTTTGACTGTGCCTGAAAATGCGGTGAGCACCTTATATGGATAGTTTTCTTCCCCTATAATTTTCTTAATCGCCAACCCAAACCGTACGGCATGCAACCGTGATCTCGTAACGACCATCGCTTTCCCCTTCCCCGCAATAGCATGTGAAACAAATTGATGAAAGTGATCCACAATGATTTTGGCCTTCTCATTGATCGCGTGCTCGTGCAGGCTAACAAACTTTTTAAGCATAGCTGAAGCTTTGCCCTGATCATACTTGGGGTCATCCTCAATAGACTTAAGCAACTTGAAATAACTGTTATAGGTCGTATAATTTTCGAGCACATCGATAATAAAATCTTCTTCTATAGCCTGACGCATGGTATATAGACTAAACGGCTCGTAACTGCCATCAGGCTGTTCAGTGCCAAATAACTCCAGCGTTTTTTCTTTGGGCGTAGCAGTAAACGCAAAATAACTGACGTTGGGTAACTGCCCTCTGCTCTGTACCAGTCGCTCAATATGATCAAACAGATCTTCTGGTTCTACATCGTCTGTGTCTTCTGCTTCATCCAGAGAAACCGGAGAAAGTACCTCATTCATCTGCCTTGTGGTACTACCGGCCATTGAGGAATGGGCCTCATCAATCAACACTGCAAAATTAGCTCCCTTATAATCTTTCATCGCTTCGGTGATATAGGGAAACTTCTGTAACGTTGTGGTGATAATCTTTTTGCCTTTACGAAGTGCCTCCTTTAAATCCTCAGAAGTGTCTTCATCTCCAATGGGTTCTACCAGCCCACGCTCTTTTTGAAACTCCAGTACTATATCGCGCAACTGTCTATCCAACACACGACGGTCGGTAATAACAATAACGGTATCAAACACTTTCTCATCCGTAGCATCATGCAAAGAGGAAAGCTGATGCCCCAGCCATGCAATGGTATTACTCTTACCACTACCTGCGCTGTGCTGTACTAAATACCGTTGGCCCGTACCATGTTCTTTGGCATGGTTCACCATTCGCCTGACTGCTTTAAGCTGGTGATACCGGGGGAAAAATAAGGTCTCCTTGGTCTTCTCTTTTCCCGTATTGGGATCAGTTTCTGTTTCTTCCATCGTGTGAACAAAGTGCTGGATAAGATTCAGCACGCTGTCTTTACTCCAGATCTTTTCCCACAAATAAGACGTCGCATACTTATCTTCATCTCCCATGGGCGTAGGATTTCCGGCTCCCCCCTGCTTGCCTTTATTAAAAGGTAGAAAATAACTTTTGTACCCTTCCAGCTTCGTGGTGTAGTAAACCTCCTCCGGATCTACCGCAAAGTGAGCCAAACACCGCTTAAACTGAAAGATAGGTTCATGCGACTCTCGGTCATCTTTATACTGAGCTATCGCATCCTTCACATCCTGACCATTCATGGGGTTCTTCAGCTCAACGGTAAAAATGGGCAGTCCATTAAGAAAGATGCCCATGTCGAGGCTGTTTTCGTTTTCTTCACTGTATTTGAGCTGACGCACTACCGAAAAGAAATTAGCCTTGTACTTTTTCTGCAGCTCTGGATTCAGGCTGGTATTAGGCTTAAAATAGGTCAACTTAAATCGACAGCCCGAAGCCCTGAGCACATTTCTAAATACGAAGATCGTCCCCCTGCGATCGATCTTCTTTTTTACTTCCTTCAGCAACTCATCCTCGGCATCTTCGCCTACTATGTCTTTATACTTTCGCCATTCTTTTGGCTGGGTCGCCTTGATGAAATCAATTACATCTTTCGGAATAAGGCAGAGTGACTTGTCATAGTCTTCGGTGGTACGCTGGCAGTATCCACCTGGTTGACCTGCCACAGTATATTCTTTGCCTTCTTCTTTGACGCGGTCGCCCTCCACCTGCTCCTGTAGCAGGACGTTTTCAATATCTTCCTCCAAGTACTGCTCTCTGATCTGTTGACTCATACTTAAGCTGTTTCCTTAGTTGATTTACCAAAGCCAGTGGGTAAAAGTTCTTTTTCTTTGATCCATCTATACGCAGATCTCCAACGTTCCTCGGATATTTTCTTTTTGTTGGGATGCCAGTTATTCAATATCTCATCTAAAACTTTATCCTCACTCGGTTCCTTGCCCTCAATTAAAAGGTCGTTATAAGCGGCATAGACTGTTGCAATAATTTCGGCCTGAGTAGAATTAGCATCATTAAAGATGCTCAATATTTGTTCTATTTCATCATCAAGCTCACCCCAACTATTTTTAAAATAATGACTCTTTTCGTAGGCCTTATGGGTTGGGGTATATACTTTCTGATCATAATTTTTACTCTCTTCTGATTCAATATTTATCCACCCATCTTTTTTAAGGTTATATTCAACCGAATTGATCAGTTGATTATCAAAAGGGCCGTGGTCCCACCGATTGTAATTACTATTAAATCCTTTTACTCGAAGATGGTACTCAACCAAGAAGAGAATTTTAACCAACATAATACGTCCGAAATGCTGGTTATCTTGCATACGCTTTATAATCTCCATCGCTAAAACGAACTTATCCCAACTGGAAATCTCTTTCCTCGGCTCTGAAATTTTTTCCTGAACTTCGGTTGCTCGTACATCAATTTTTCCTGTTACCGCAGCAGAAATAAGTGACTGTCGATACTCTTCAAATAATTTGATTTCTGACTCAATTTTTCGAGCAGCCTCTGATATAGTTTCATTAACCTTCCGAATGTATTCAACTATATTCTCCCTTTCTTCTTGAGCTATTACTGGTACTTTAATCTTTTTAAGGTACTGCCAGTAAATTCTATTTCTATCTTTGACCATGCCATAGGAATACCGATCTATCTCAGTTAAAAAATTAGAAGTTTGGAAAAGATAACCATAGAATTCAGTCGAACTTAACTCCCTTGGCCTCAAAACAGTATAATCGGGACTTACCAGACCATCCATTGGCACATCTCCAATTGCTCCCTGCCATGCTCTCATTTTATTTAATGCGATATCTCCTTCAGCAGCTTTCTTATAATTATTATAATCACTTGCTACTTGATGCACTTTTTTTTCAGACAAATCCCTTTCTCTAACTCCATGGTTTATCGTCACTTCTAATAGTGGAAGGTTAGGATAACCTCTATCATCAACCTCTTTAAACAAAGCACCAATTCTAATAGCGTCCCAATGCTCTGGTATCTTTCCCAACCACTCAATACCTGAATCCTTCATCGAAACATCAGGATCAAGACTTTTAGTAACAGCCTGAGTAATAAGCGCATGACGTTTTTCTTTCAGCCCTTCAATAAGCTGCTCTTTCTTTTGAATAAGTTGGTCGATGACATTGGTCTTGTTGTCGAGGAAGGTGGCGATGGAATCTTGTTCGGGAGGAGGGGGTAACCCTACCTTCTCATTTAGATATTGTGAACTATCTAAATTTTGAATTCCCGTTGTTTGCTTAATAGATCGAGTATTAACTCTCCCATGATAGAGGTGGTAATGAACATACCGCAAAAAGGATGAATTATAATTCTTTTTTACTGGCATCCGAGCTGTAAAGTTGGAGCAAACGGCATCCTTATCTAAGTCATAGAACATAACGGCACCTACAGGCTGCTTATCTCCACCACCTGACTTTTCGAGAATCAGATCTCCTTTTTTAAGAACTTTACCTTGTCTTTTATCCTTTGGCACTGACCGAATTGTGAAATCTTGGTTTGGTATTTCCAATAAGAATCGATCAAAATCAGCTACCCTTATACAAGGGATATCTGTCTGATCATCTTCGGGACTATCACCCCAAACACCATTCTGACAAAATTTTATTGTACTTTTTAATCGTTCAAAATCCCAATTCTGAGGAATCTCTCCGATCCAATCAACATCTGTTTCTTTCAATTCTTCTGACTTACGGTAGCGCATAGATTATGCCCCAAATACTTGCTTAAACTTATCTGCCTTATCTTTTAACCACCCGAAATAGTCCGGCCACTGGTCCTGATCCTCAAAATTAAAGTCTTTGGCCAACTTAATGCGACTTGCCTTCTTATCATCAAGTCGCTGCCACTCTAATTCTGAGCCAATTTCTTTCTCAATCTCTACTTTCCCTTCATGGAGCTCATCGAACCACTCCTTGTCATCTTGAATATAGAGTTCACATCCCAACTCTTGGTCCCGCGTATTTACAGTCAATGCAATATGTGCTTCGGAACTGCCAATACTTATTTCGTACCAATGCTGGGGAAACGCTTTTCGGGTGCCCAGCCGTGACCCTTTATCCTTACAAAAGGCCTTAAACTGCTGCCAGAAATCAAGCTGCATCAGCTTGGTCTCTGATAGATTCTTCGACTGTGTTTGCTCGCGCAGCGTTTTGGTCCACTCGTTGGGTTTTACAACAGTATTAAACTTCACCGCCGGTTTGGAGTCATCAATTTGCCACAGCTCCAACTTCAACAGAAAAAAGTTAAGCTCATTGCCCGTATGATCGTTGAGCCATTCCAGCGCCTGCCGGTGCTCGTCATTGGCTGCCTTTACAATCCAGACAATATACTCGGCGTCAAGTCCCGATCCATAGGTTACCAGTTTCCCCAAATGATCGTGGTCGGTCTGCTCCAGCTGGTTCTCGATGATCACTTTTCGTCCGGTATTCTCCTCTTCCGCCAGAATATCTACGCTATAGCGCCCGGTCCTTGCTTCCGACTCTATGGGAGCGATCTCAATGCCAATCTCATCAGAAAGCATTTCAAGGTTTTCAGGTTTCACCAGCCACGTCGTAAAGTCAAAAGCCTCATGTGACCAGCCTTTTCTAAGATCTACTTGCTGTAGGTTGCCAAATGTGCTCATAATAAATCAAATTCTATTTTTCGGACTTTAAATATTCCATGCCGACATCCGTAACAGTATAGGCTTGCTTGGGATGATTAGGCATATCCGGAATCGTGTACTGTAACTTACCTTCATCCATCAACGGTTGTATATACTTTCGCAAAATATACTTAGGCTCTCGATCCAACAGATCGGCCATTTCCTGAAGCTTCATATCTTTCCATCGGCAAACCGATAGTAAGAAAAGATTCATTTGTTTTTTAGTAGCCCTGTTTCCTATATCATCTAAAAATGCTTTTACCTCTTTTGGTAATTCTTCTTTTGAATCAACTGGTGCACTATCATCTCGAACTGGTGCACTATCTCCTTGATCAACTGGTGCACTATGGTCTTCAGATTGTTTTGAGTCCGTTTTATCAACTGGTGTACTATCTTCTCGAACTGGTGCACTATCATCAGCAAAATGAGGACCAGGCACGTAGTAAGTACCTCGTCCCTTTCCTTTTTGTTGAATTAATTTCTTATCTCTAAGACTACGTAATTCACCACTTGCCTTAAGCACATCAAGGTCACTTAATTGCCTAAATGTTGGATTATCAATTGCTCCTACCTCTCGTAAAAAGATGAGTGCACGCTTTTGTGAATCTGACAATGACTCAGCATCAAATTGAGTTAACCATTCGATGTCATCCTCACTTAAAAAGTGATGCAACAATAGACGTGCAGTAAAAGTATCTTCGCTTCTGTTAGACTCAAAAGTGGGAGGTGCCATACCGGCATCTTCAAGCAGTTTTCGCATTGCTCTAATTCCTGAACCTTTGGTCTCAGCCAAATTAGTCTCGTGAAATACAGCTGCAATATGCGGATTTCTAGTTTCTGATCCAGGATCCCCCAAACGCTCTTCAGGTTTAAGAGAGTAACCGGGATTCACTATCTCAATGCGATTATTATAGCGAATAATTTGAATGGGACTGTTTTTGCGATAAGAACGGTGCATTAAGGCATTTACAATGGCTTCACGTAGTGCTTTAGTGGGAAGCCCTACACTTTCCGCCTGTAACAATCCTTCTTCTAGCAAAAAACCCTTGGGGAGATCATCATTTACGGCATTCACTGTACGATTTACTAACTCTAATAAGGAACCACGCATATCTATAGTAGTAAACCGTTGGTCGGGATCTTCTACCCAGGTATTTCCCGGCACTCGAATGTAATCGACCCGAATCATTGGCATCACCCTGCGTAGTGCCGGACGCTTCCCGAAAAGCAGGAGTCCCGCTACTGTTACCTCATCATTCTTTACGCATCCAAGCGCCTCTAATAACTCTGTATCATCATACTCAAGCTCTGCAGCATAGGGATTAACGTTTTCGCGCAATGATCGGTACCGTTCAATAGCCTTTGGATCTAAATCACTTACTGAAGCATCACGAAGAACCGAAGAGTCGTACCCTTCACGCCCTTGATAAAAAACCTGTAAGTCATCCTCGGTACAACTCTGATCAGTAGAACCAATACGTCTGTATGCCCCTCTGGGTAACCCCTGGCTATTAAAGTAAATAGGCTTGGCCGAATCATCCTCCTCCGGAATAAAAACCACGATAACCGTTTCTCCCTCAAGCTCATCAACTTCTATCTGAGGGCGTAATGCTTTATTAAACTGGGAAGAACATTTCGACGCCAAATCCATTTGAATTTTATCGGGATCATCAATACCAACCACTTCATAGGACGGGAAAAGCCCACCCGAAGATGGTGCAACTCCCAGCAACAGGTAACCGCCCTCTAACCCAGGTTCATTAGCAAAGGCACAAACTGATTTCATGATAGCCTTATCTATCCCGGAAGCGGTCTTCGCTTCAATTCGCACATTTTCGTCCTGTGCATTGAGCTGTTTAAAAAGATCTTTAGCTGTTCTCATTATCAGTCAATCACTTCTTGCATTAAGTCTTGAATCTGTTCTTCAAGCGTTTTAATCTCATCTTCGATTTCATCCAACGGACGCGGTGGCTCGTATTCATAAAAATGACGAGTAAACGGAATTTCATAGCCCACACGTCCCACTTCGCCATCTTTCTCATCTGTATAGTCTTCATCAATCCAAGCCTCTGGTACGTGCGGTTTTACTTCTCTTTCAAAGTATTCAAACACATCTTCATTCAGCGGAACGTTTTCATAATCCCGTAGGTCCGTATCTGACTCTGGGTTGCCTTTCTTATCGCGTACGATATCTGCATCCTCATCCTTTTCGCCAATCGCCCGCTCAATAGCATTTAGTAAGCTCTTCTTAGGCTTATAGTCATGTTCACCAAATCGCTCTTTGAGCCGTTTAAAGAAGTTTCTGCTATTGGTGAACTTCTCATCACTCATCGAATGAAGCACATCCAGAATAAACTGCTGCTCTTTTTTACCTTCCTCAATTTCTTTCTGCTTTTCCTCTTTATTCTTTTTGCGGCTTTTTGCAAAATTCTGATAGACGCGTTCCTCTTTGAGTCGTTCTATGCGTTCCGGAATTGCATGATAATTCAGCCGCAAAGGTTGTTCTATACGCACCTTGCGGTAACCGAATTCCTCATTTTCAAAAATCTTGACCTTTTCACCTTCCTCAAAGTCCTCATACAGTTGTGTAATCTGTTTTATCTGCTCATCGGAGATTTGCCGCCTTTTATCTCCAAGACTCTTACGCATCGGCTCCCAGATATCAGAAGCATCAATGAGTTGCACTTTGCCTTTGCGTTCAGGAGATTTTTTGTTGGTTAGAATCCAGATATAGGTAGCAATGCCAGTATTATAGAAGAGTTGTTCAGGTAGAGCCACGATCGCCTCTAACCAGTCATTTTCCAATATCCACCGGCGGATTTCACTTTCTCCGCTTCCAGCATCACCGGTGAATAGCGGAGACCCGTTATGGATAACAGCGATACGACTCCCACCTTTGCCATTTTCAAAAGGCGCTTTATGGGAGAGCATATCTTGCGTAAATAGCAACTGGCCATCATTTTTTCGAGGAGTACCAGCACCAAACCGCCCCGCATAACCGCGATCAGCTTCATCCTGGACCTCTTTTTTATCTCGCTTCCAATCTTTACCATAGGGGGGATTAGCCAGCATGTAATTAAAGGTTTCCCCACTATGTTTTGGGTCCGATAGGGTGCTACCCTGCAAAATATTCTCCGCATCTTTACCATCGGAGGTTTTAAGAAAGAAGTCACTCTTGCTAACCGCGTATGTTTCTGGATTTAACTCTTGTCCAAATACTCGCACGTCCGCATCAGGATTGATCTCCTGGATCTTATCCTTGGTAATACTGAGCATACCCCCCGTTCCACAAGCTGGGTCATACACCTTTACAATAATACCTTCCTTTTGTAATTCTTCCAGATCAGGTTCCAATGCAATATTGGCCATCAAGTTAATCACTTCACGCGGAGTAAAGTGTTCACCAGGGTTTTCATTTGTTGCTTCATTAAACTTTCGGATGAGCTCTTCAAAAATATACCCCATCTCCATGTTGCTTACCGTATCCGGATGCAGGTCAATTTCATTAAAGCGCTGCATAACTTGGTATAGCAAGCCCTGATCATCCAGCTTTCGAATAGTGTTATCAAAGTCGAAATTATAGAGCACCTCGCGCATATTATCCGAAAAACCATTAATGTAACGGCGCAAGTTATCAGCTATATGTTCATGATCAGCCAGCAAGCGTTCGAAATCATACTTGGTGGTATTGTAAAAGGCATAACCGGAAGCCTGCCGGAGCAGATCATCCATGTCCTCCAGCTTATCCTTGTACTTGTTGTAGGTGGTAAGCACTTCTTCTTTGTTTGGCTGTAGTACACTATCTACGCGACGCAATACAGTAAAAGGGAGGATGACATCTTGATATTTTCCTCTCTTGAAGCTATCCCGAATAAGATTCGCTACATCCCAAATAAAATTAGCTCGTTCCCGGAAGTTGGTCATGTTGCTCTTAAAAAATTTTGATTAAACGCTGTAAACTTAAAAGCGTGTTTCGCTGCTTTGGCTTGTTATTTTCTTTAGCTCCTCATATTCATTGGAATCAAAAAGCTGAAGTGCATAATCCATGAGATCTTTGTAAGTGTAATCTTCCCGTGGTTCAGCCCCAGCCATTCGGAATGCTTCTTCAACATTGAGCATTAAGTCATAGAGTATTTCAGGCATCTCTTGACCTGAATGGTTATAGGTTCTTGATATTAGTTGTTCTTCAGGCATTACCTACTCAGTTACTTAAAATTGAAAGAATTAAAGTTCTTAATATAAGGGTAAGATCAAAACTTTTAATTGTTTATAAATTAAAAGCTGAATGAGTAGCCAGCAGTATTAAAAACTAACTTTTTTGATTTAATGACATGCTGATTTGCAGGTTACACTCCTAATGTCATTATCAAAATATTATGTCATTGGAATAGTCAATCATATCTATATTTCGGCACTATTCTTTGTTTACTGCCAATAATTAGAAATATAATTGACTGAAAAAGTTCTGAGCTTGGACCCTTTATCAAATAAGCTAAAACACCTCTTGTGTGTTACTAAAGGGACTTTTAAGAGCATGCCCCCCAGCTTGTACCCCTGCTTGGCCCCACCAAATATCAGCTCGTTATTAGTCCGTAAACTCAAATAATGTTAAATCATATCCCATGAAGCTGGATACCCCTTTTCGTTTAGTACAACTTCGACATTAGTGTTAATAGACTCTGCGGCTTTAAGAAATCCATCAACTTATACTGAAACACATAACCACGTAAAGTTCAGTTAAGCTACCACGTTAAATTTTGTCTTTAAAATTCGGTTGATCTCCCCAAATAATTATTGATTCATTTTCGGGGTGTGGGTCAATATGTACATGTTTAAAAGCCTTCCAAGAAGGGTAAACTCCTAAACTGCTGTACCCTTCGCCTTGTTGGTTTATATCAGCTCTCCAACAAATTACTACTTGTCCATTATGAAACTTCACACCATCAAGTACGCGACCAGAACCACTAATTCCAGTTTCGTCTTTTTGTCGTATTAAAGTAAATAATTTTGGTTCTTCCATAATGTTAAACTGATAGACTATATTTAAATCCTTCTTTTGTATTATCGTATATCTTAATGTCAGGATCTGCTTTGGGTAGTAAGGTACGACCAACCTCAATAGCAATAGGTATTGGTACAGCAGGAAATAAATGAATTACGCAATCTTCCCCATGTTTTTGTCTTATCTTTGCTAATAGTTTTCTGATCTCTTTACCAAATAATTCTAACTGCTCTAATGCTTTAAGAAATAATGGGTTAGGATTCGGAACACTCATTTCATAGATATTTAAATTTTTACCCAATAGGTCTGTAACCTCATCCACATGAACTTTGCCACTTAGGGAAAGAATCAACACAACATCATTAGGTTCTTCTTCCTTATTTTTTGGTTGCTTAATAAGTTCATATTTGAACTCTTCTTTTTCTAAATCTCTCCAACTCCAATTATCTGTATCTCGATGTTTTTGGTATAAGTCTGTTGGAACTTTATTCCCTAATTTTTTTCCAAAGTGTATTAGAAGTGGTATGGGGGCAAAGCCAAAAACTGAAATATGATTTATTTCTTTTCCATCAGGTCCAGATTGTAATTTCGTATTAACCTGTCTGGTAATATTTTTAGCATTTACAGTCCAATATTCTGGATCTTTTTCGGTCAGAGTGCTACTCGTTAGATCAATTTTTATTATTTGATCAGAAGCAGGAAACCTTTCAGGTAACATTGCTTGTTTCGCATCTTTAAAATTGACGAAACCTTTATGTTGATCAATATTTGCTGTTAAACTCACGATATAAGATTTTCGATGTGCATCAAGGGATGTTACTAATTCAATCCTTTGTTCGTGTTCCTTTTTAAACTGTCGTAGTAACTCAACAGGATGGTGTTCTTCAGGTTCTTCTCCTTTCTCATTTTTATTATCAATCAGGCGATGATGAACATCGCAAAGCAACATAAGATTAGATATATCATCAGATAATTTTTCAGAAAGGTCTTTATCTCCTCTAGGTCCACCAGGTGTATCAGCAATAATATGTGCCATATAAGCGATATTCATTTTATTATATGTGACACTATCTTTCCACAAGGGCTTATTACACCCAGGGTATTCACACCTACCTCCTGATATCAACCATAATTTAGTTTTGTTTTTTGTGCTAATACTAGTTGATGACATATTAAATCTTTTGTAATTCTCTTATAGCGTTATTCTTTACTAGTGCTTCCCATGCTTTTACTTCCTCAATCCCTACAATAATGAAAAATAAGCTATGGTGATCGAAACTGTCCCGAACAATTTTTTCTCTCCAACCTTTTATGTCAAAACTTGAAGGCGAAGGGTTTTTTTCAGGGTGTGTATGCCATTCTCCTAAGTAGTTGCAGGTACCCTCTGATGACTCCCATTCTTGGTCAACAATATCTTGATGTTGCAAATCCCTTTTACAAAAATAATATCTCTTTCTAACATCACGTTCGAAGGGTATTGTAATTTTATCAACGATTATGTCATTAGAATTTTTGATATATCTGCCTAATAGCAACCCACCTGCTTCTTTTTTGGTTGGTTCATTCTGTCGATATTGAGAAAATGACTCAATAGATTCGGATGATATTTTAAGCTTTCCATTATTGGTTGTTTTAAAAGTCATCTATTCCCCGCCACAGATACTGCAGGTATGATTAATATATTTGTATCGATTCTCGAATAGTTCTTCTGTCGTTTGTTGGTATCTGTTAGAAAGTTCAAATCCAGCATTGATAAATTCTTCCTTTTCTCCTTTCCAAGAATAAAGAGGGTTTCCTGATATCTTACTTTTTAATGCATTTATAGCCATTTTTGTTGCTAAGCTTGCAGTATTCAATGCGCTCAAGGAGCCATAGGGTGTGAATGCATTACCGCAGCCATCAATTGTTTTGAAAAATGTTTGGCCTGGAGCTGCAAAAGAGGCTCTATTATAATATTCTTGTTGGTCTTCAATCTCTTTATAAGTAAAAAGACATTTGAAACATCCATTTTCTGAATTGTTAAATAGGAGAGCGTGTCCCCCGATTCCATAGGGTTCGAGCCAAGTAAATATCGTTTTGGCGTCAATATCTCTTTCTACAATAAACTTATTAAGATATAGTTCCATTGAGGGTTCCCCCATCGCGGAAATAATTAAATCAAATTTATCGAGCTTTAAATCTTTTTCAATCGCCTTTTCAACTCTTTGGTTGTACGTAGATATATGTACTTGAGGAATTTTTCTCTCTAACTCTTTTTTTAAAGCTACAGCTTTATTATTTCCAACATGATCTTTTCCCAAGGTATGACGATATGCATTCTCAATTTCCATTTTGTCATGATCCACTAATGTAAGATCAGAAATCCCAGCTCTTGCCAATTCTGTTGCTATATACCCACCTACAGATCCACATCCTATCAAGATTACACTCTTGTGCGATAATAGATCAGTCTGATGAGACCTAGAGGTTATGTAGCTTTTGTCTTTTCTATTAATATTTAATGGAGTAATTTTTCCTGCTTGACCATTTAAGAGCGGGTGTCCAGTAGAAATATCTTGAAATTCAATACCAAAGATAGCCTTTCCTTCAAGAGTCCTAGGAATTGAAACAAATATTTTTTCATTTCTTCGAAGCCTGCGTTGTTCTAACTTCTTTAAGAGTAGATCTTTTTTAGAAAGGGTTAGGTTAGACCAAATTTTCTGGTTAATAATTTCTATGGTCCAGTTTTCATCATATCGTGGAGGGGTTATATCATTTCTGTCTAAAGGAATATAAATTGCAGTTTCTAGAATAATATCATTTTTCGTATAACGAGAAGTTTTACTCCTGTCTTCTTTATTAAAGATTAAGGATAAAGTATCTTCCCTATCAACAATACAAATTTCTCTTATTTTATTATTCAGTTCTAAAAAAGAGATATAGTTTTTTATTCCTTTTTGCTTGGACCAATATGACTCAAACTCATCCACAAAGTCAGATAAATTTTCCCCATTCAACCCAGTTCGAAGATTTAGAATAGCTCTTTTATGTGCATCTTCTAATATATTTTGCGGAGTTTCACTATTTAAAACAAGACCTTCTTTTTGAGCATAACATATCCATCCATCAGGTTCTACATGAGGAATAAATCCCAATTGATCCCAAGGGATTAAAAATACATGTGGCAGGCTATGCGGGAATGATGAGTCTAATCCGATAGCAAGAGAGAGTTCTTTGCCATCAAATTGGAAGTTGAAGTGAGCTGCAGCAACAACCTGCCATCTATCCCTGAAATCCGGCTCATCTATTAGCTTGTGATTGTATATATCAGGGTTCTCTGAACAGAATTTCTCAAGATAATTTTCAAGTTCTCCTATGTCAGACATTATTAAGCAGATGCACTAGAAGTAGAAATCCCCCGACTTTTCTTTTCAGCAGTATCTTTCTTTTCTGGAACTGGGAAATCATCCCCAAAATACCTGCGGAGAATTTTACAAGCTTCATGGGGATCAGGCTCATCCGAGGCATCTTGTAATCCTTGCTTCAGATCTTCCAATTCACTTTTGAAATCTTCCATTTGGATATTTGTCATCTTACTAAATACATCGTTATAAGGCTCAGCTGGCAATTTAGCAACAAGCCTTTCGACATATTCCTCCTCTTCCTCATCCCATACTTCAGAAAAGTTATTAAGCATAGAACCAACAAAGGATTCTAAAGCAGAAAAATCGTCCAGATCATTAGAAAAGATGTCTTCATATTTGGGTGAATACCAATTGTATGCTGCTACCGTTAATCCAATACCTACTGGGGCAGCATTACCATCATTACGAAATTGTAAATCCTTCCACCTCTTTAAATACCTAATGATTCTTCGGTACTGCTTATCTTCCTCTCCAGAAAACTGAGATTTAAATTCTTCAATTACACCTTTTGGATCTGCATCTTCCCAAAATCGATATTCGTCAAGCGAATTCTGCTTCCCTCTTGCCAATTGGTATTCATCATCAATTATTAATGAGTAAGGATTTTCTTCAAGAGAATAAACTGCAAGATCGACATGATATTGAGGATCATTTCCAGTCGAATATTCAACACGTACACAGGGTTCTTTTATTTCTACTGAATTTGTGTGTCCATCCAACGCTTCAAATATCCATTCCTTCACTTCTACTGGATCTTCATATTCATCTGGACTCACATTAAAATGTACTCCAATGTCTATATCGTAATCACCATCTTCTATGGGTTTAATACCTGTACCCATTTCATAGCTCCCTTGGTTAAACCAATCCCAATCAGGAAGTTCTTCCTCTTTATCGTCAAAGATATTATCAAGTCGGTCTTTTAATTTATCAATAATTATATCCCTTTTTTCTCTCAGTGTCTCGTTCTCTTCAAATCTTTTCAGCTTAATATTTTCATGAAATTGTTTGAAGTGCTTTTGTAAAGAACTCATAAAAACTCTCTTTTAGTTTATGATTTACTAATTAAGTTAATGCAATAACTATAAGGACATACAAAAAGTAAATAATTAGACTGTCAAATCTTGTCACCCCTTATTAAGTATTCCCAATTAGTGAATTAATTCCATACTGAGCTCAAACTCTCTGTCCATAGGCGGCCTACTGTCATGTTCTTTCATATACGCACGAGAACAACTAGTAATAATTTCAGTAATTTTAGTTATTAACTGCAAAAGGGGTCGAACTTCCGCCCATTTTGCAGGTGAAAAATAAAAGAACATATTATTGGCTATCCTAAATCTAAATCATCAAAATAGTGATATATCCCTTTAATTTAAGCTTTGATAATGACATTACTTATGTCATTATCAAAATATCATGTCATCGGAATAGTCAATCATATCTATATTTCGGCACTATTCTTTGTTTACTGCCAATATTTAGAAATATAATTGACTGAAAAAGTTATGAGCTAGGACCCTTTATCAAATATGTAAACCACCCTTTATGTATTGTTAAAGGCATTTAAAAGAACATGGCACCTAGCTTGTACCCCTTTGTACCCATGTCATTTCTAACTGAACAAATTGAGTATTAAGAAATGAATAGAACTCTCCTATAAGCATTGTAATAGCATCACCCCAACTTTAAATAACTATCAAAGATTATCCCAAGAAGCTGGATATCCCTTCTCATTTAATACAACGCGCAACTTAGAAACAAGCTCTCCTTGTTTAAACTTGTCCAAATCATATTGAATGAGGTAATCTCCTAAATCATAGCCTTCTTCTTTATCATTTCTATCAGAATATTCTTCAAGCAAGTTCGATACCCTGATATCACAAAAGTATGATAAACTTTCGGCTTTCTGTTGCCAATCCTGATAAGCGCCCAAGTCTGGAAATAGCGTAACACTCCGACCCATTAAGCACTTACAACACTCTGGTTTCAAGTTGGACTTTGCCCCTGTTGCCAGCCAAATGAATTCAGGAAAATACACACTGCTAATTATTGCCGTTTTCTCACTTTCAACAATGGCTACAGGGATCCTTTTGTCATCTGTTAACAAATGCTCTCCAAACAAACACTGCTGAAGATTATAATTCTCATATAATAAGTTATGCACCCAGTTTATATGCGAATAAGGGTCTTTAACTCGATGGCCATAGGTATCATATAGCATGACCTTACCAGTACGGATCATGCCCTGGATATCAATTTGCCAAAAGACCGTTGCTCCATCCCAATGTTTTGAAGTACCAATTTTGTAAGTATTAATTAAGCTACTAACGGTATTACTATCAAATAGGGAATGAAGGTATTTTATAAACCTATTTTGACCGTAATGCTTTAAACTAGCTGTATAATACTTGTCGGAGATGTAGTCTATTGGCTTGGGAATGTTCTGTAAATTGCCCTCTACTTGCCAAGAGGTAAAATTGGTATTACCGTATTTATCACCATATGGATTTAAGAAATAACCGCAACTGCTTTCTCGATCACATCGGCCATATTTAGCTGGCAAATACTCTTTAGTCTGCTGATCCATGAATCTTACGAATCGTCTTTTGTCACATTGCGGACATTGAAATTTCTTGCTGCTCTCATCCAGTATGTACCGGTAGCTTTGGTTAGATAGGCTCATAAAAGTTTTTTCAGAAACTACATTTGCTACATTATCTACATGGGACCTTTCTCTAAAGCATTTAAACAGGGAATTGATGTAGTAGATGTAGATAGTGCAGGTTTAAAAGAAAAGTTTTTTATTGTTGGGCTTTCTTTAGATACACCACATTACCAGAAGACCTGCGCTTTACTTGGATCCCGGAGTTTTTAAGGCGCTTACTGAATTTTCGTTTACTCACCGGATAATAGCCGTCGTCTCCACAAAAACCCTTGTACTTGCTAAACAGCTCGGATAACCCAATGTATATTTCAACGGAAGTTTTATAATTGCTTTCATTCAAAAACATCTGCACTGAATCTGACTCAAGTCGGTACTGCTGATTTTGGAGTTCAACAGTATCGCTATAAGTAAATTCTCTCTGTCTCAAAAGTCGCTGCAGTCCTTCCAGCACCCAATTGAATACCCCCGACAATTCTGTTTGAATAATCTTGATTGCCAACTCTTTATCCTGCTTCGATTCTGGAATTGTTTTATCAAAAGGAATGATCATGAAACGCCTGAAAAAGGCATTGGTATGCTCTACATCAGATGGCAACTCATTACAGTTGAAAATAAGTTTTGCATAATCAGTAAGAGTAAACGGCTCACCATACGGCAATCGAGCTTGAACGGGTTCTCCGGATACAAGCTGTTTAAAAAGAGCCGTCCCCATATTACCGTTAATCTCACTGGCATAATTAACCAAGCGGTTAGCCAGTTTGGCCCTGTAGTAGCCCGATTCATTTGTTAAAGACTGCAGCGTATAGGTTGAAACATTCTCACTACCAAAAAGAGCATTTATTATCTCAAAGAATACACTCTTTCCATTTGCTCCAGTCCCATACAAGATCAGCGCTTTCTCTAGCTTTAACGTGGAGGATCTCACAAATACATATCCTATATACTCAGCGAGTAGTTGTTGCATAACCTGATCTGGTAAAACCTCATCCAAATACTGGGTAAATCTTGGCGCAGTTGCATCCTTATTGAACTCAAAGGGCAACTGGTAGGTTAAAAAATCAGTTCGTTTTGGGTTGCGAATTTTTACTGGATTTCTTTTGCCAGGATTAATTTCTACAGTACCATTTTTAAGGTTGACAAGTACCAAGCCCTCAGGTTGTTTGGGCGTAGGAAGGTGAGCTATACTCATGAATTGCTTAAGTAATTTCTCTCTAAACTGATAATAATGAGCATCAAATTTACTAACCCCCATTTTATTGGCAGCATGTCCTAAAAACCCTTCCATTTGGCCTTCTTCAAGCTGGCTCCAGTAGGCCCCGTTATATAAGTAGATGAAATCGTGCTTTTTGCATAGTCCCCAGTTGTTGTATTTAGCAAGCTCCAAAATCTTCTCAATGGAGATTACGATATAATGCTTCTTACTTAATTTGTCAGTCTCGGCCTCGCGGTGGAAGTTCACTTTCTCCACCATTTCTAATAGCCGGTTGAGTATTTCTTTATGAGGGATAGGTGATGGAGGTTTGGCATGCTGGAGAACCCCATTTTTGAGTATTTCAGGCGTTAAACGGCTCATATCTAACTGGTTAGTTATAATTGCTTTTGATTATGATTGAGAAAGGATTAGTCACAAAAAAATGGGCAGGTATGGCTAAAAACTATTAGCTATACCTGCCCTACAGTACTGCACTAATTGAGCACTTGCTGCTTTGGTTCTTCCGTACGCTCATCCATCCACTCTTCAATTTGTGAACGTCTCCAGCCAACAGCTCTTTTTCCTATCCGGACTTTCGGAGGTAGCTCTCCATTACTTATCATTCGATATAAGGTGGGAATAGAAATGCTTAGTAAATCAGCTAATTGATTGGGTCGTATAAGAGATAAGTTTTTCATAGGTCTAAAACGTTTGATTAGTATTTAATACGCTTCAAACCTACTGTTAATACAAGCCTCAGGTAAGATGACAACGGTTACTTTCGTAGGGTGACAATTGTTACTTTGCCCCTGAACTCCGTTTCTTGTCAAATCTACTCTTGGCCCTTTTGAAACTGTAAAAAGAAGTGTACCTGGGTACTAATCCAAGGTCCGCTCTTAGTTGTTCTATTACCCCGTAAACCTCTTCCCAAGTACGATCATTACTATAAAGCTCATAAGCAGTTATCCAATAGTCATCTTTCTGTAAATCGAAACTCTTGAACACCTCTCCCTTGAGATCTTCCCTTTCTTGCTCACCCAGCTCTTCTGGCAGTTTAATCCTTTGCGGATAGGCCTCTTCATTTACTTTATGTATGACAAGCCCCAAAGATGTTAGATGTATCCTGTGGTCTATAAACCCATTGTAAAATTCATATAGGTCGAGAACCTCTTTTAGGATAGGCAGCTCGATATTTACATTTTCTTCCCCGTAAATAATTTTGACAAACTTTTTAGTATCGGCCAGCAAATCTTCCATGATTTCAAATATATCTGGATAACAGATCTCTTCAGGCATTGAAATCAAATCAAGCAAGGAAAAAATTCTGGCTTTAAAGAATCGAACCTCAGTAGTATCTCCTTTTTCATACTCCCTACTTAGTAGAAGTATCCCATTTTTGACCCTTTCTTTCCTTTTTTCCAAAGATCTATGTTTTGCATCTGACGTCTTACCAAGTAGATCCAGTATGTTAGCAAAATCAGCCTGCGCACCAACGCGATGCTTATTATAATGGTCCGCATAAACGGTGAAGAAATGAAATAGTACGTTCTCTCTGCGTTCCTGCTCTTTACTAGAACTCCCTTCCCACTGTAAATCAGCTAAGGTTAGCCTATTTGTCATTCTTACCTGCCAACAATTACTTTATTATTTTTCTCAGCCAGAATCTTTCGCAGGTTCTTGCTCCATAGCTCCAAGGCATCGTGCTTTTCATCCATATAACTGTGCCGGTCATAAATGGCCGTTACCTGTCCATCCCCAGCCAGCCCTTTATGATTTAATATTTTACCTAATACCGTACGCTCTATTCCTAACTTAGCCAAGTAAGTTGCGACCGTACGCCTCAGATCATGAGGACGAAAATCAGAAACCTTCGTATTATTTTTGATTGCCTGGCGGACTCTACTTAGTGAATCTAGTGGCTTTTTAGGATTCTGCGGGGAAGCGAAGACATATTCACTCTTTCCATTTAACTTTTTCATACGGCCAATAATCTCTAAAGCCATTGAGGATAGTGGAACATCATGAGGTTGCTTATTTTTCGCTAATGAAGCTGGAATGGTCCATACTTTTCCTTGGATATCTATCCATCTCATCTGCATAGTTTCGGTCTTTCTCTGGCCACAGATCAAAAGCATTTGTAATACTGACTGCGTGGGTTCCCCCCAGTCCTCAAAAAAGCCCCATAGCTTGCGTATCTCCTCTTCGCTGTAGTATCGATGTCGTTTGGACTCCCCTTGCTTGTAGGTGGATATATTTTGTATAGGATTCATTTCTACATGTCCTCTTTCCATACCAAAAGTAAAGATCCTAGATAACCGGGACCTTATCCGGTTGGCCATGGTAGGAGACTTATCTTTGTAGGCTTTATTATCTAAGATTTCTACGATCTCGTGTTTGGTAATTTTAACGACGGGGAATTTACCGAACACCGGTATTAATTCCTTGTCAATAATTCTAATATATTCTTTCTGAGTGTTCTCCCTCAAAGTAGGCAGATACTTTTCTTTGAACTCTTCGACCAGCTCAGAAAAAGTTTTCAGCCCGTGGATATTCTTTTTCTTTTGTCTCTCTGCTTGGGGATCCAATCCATCTAATACCATGACCCTCAGTCTTGACACTTCATCACGAGCTTCTTTTATGCCAACTGCATCAAACTGACCTATGGTGTATCTGCGAATCTTGTTATTGATCCGGTATCGGTAGAAAAAGGTTTTTGTACCATTTTTGGTAACTCGCAGCCCCAATCCCTTTTCTCCCTCATCAAATATTTCTATTCTTTTGCCCTGAGACTCTATTGCTTTTACAGCTTGGTGATTAAAACGTATTGATGCCATTTACTTTTTTAAAAATTGTTTGTACCCCCAATCTCGGGGTAACAGCGGGGTAACACGATGGTGCGCACATCCGAGAATTGTTGATAATTAAAGATAACTATAATTTATTGCGCCCCAAGAACTTGCGTAAGTTTTGGTAGGCCTTAATAACTTACGAAATTTACTTTTAAATTGCTGTCACGCAGGAGGTCGCGAGTTCGAATCTCGTCCGGATCGCTTTACGAAAAGCCGCTAACTCACAAAGAGTTAGCGGCTATTTTGTTTTGTTGGACCTACTATTTATCTCGCCAATTATTCATTTTGGGGTGAAGAAATCAGCTATCCAATTCTAATATTCAACTCAAAAATAAATTTTGAGAATCATACTCTGAAAGACGGGGCTTTCTGTAAAATCCTAAAGAACTGGTTGCCAGCTAAAGGTTTGAAATGATTACTTAAATAAATCTAATAATTAATAACCAACTCTAAATCACGTTAGAGTATATATTATATAACTGATCAATTACCTCATTTGGTCATAAACAAAATACCTGTATCAAATTTCACCTTCAGATATATATGCTCTTCAAGCATTTATAGGTTAATAACATAAGATCTTAAAAGAATCAATTTTGGATTATCTTCTTTATACTTCTCTCCGATAATCTTTTATAACCATTTTTAAATAAAAAATATCACGAACAAAGTATAAAGAACTCCTCCAATGCCCGCAGCCATAAGAGCCAACGGAATCTGTGTCTTAACGTGATCCATCAAATCGCTGCCGGTGGCCAGCGACGAAAGAATCGTCGTATCAGAAATTGGCGAACACTGATCGCCGAATACACTGCCTCCGACTACGGCTCCAAAACAAAGCGTGATAAAAAAGGGATCAGGCAGTATGGTCCAGGCCAGCGGCATCGCTACCGGAAATACGAC
>NZ_JBPOEA010000018.1:0-57809 GCF_052060035.1 Fodinibius sp. SL11
AACCGGCTGACCATTCACTGTCCTTTGTACATATACCACCGACCGTTCCCCAGTCCACAGCACTGCTGATTTTGGGATGAGCGTTTGCTCTTTTCCATCAGCTATTTCTGATGAAATAATACCTTCTGCAAGCATCTGCGGCTTCAGGTGTCGATCAGGATTGGGAACCTCTGCCCGGACGGTGGCTGTTCGCGACTGCGGATCCAAGGTGGGATCGATATATGTAACTTCACCTTCAAATGTTTCCCCGGGATAGGCTTCAACCGTAAATGACACTTCATTGCCTTCCGACAATCCGGCCAGATCACGCTCATAAACTTCGAAGGTTACCCAAACCTTTGAAAGATTCGCAATTTCATACATCACGGTTCCCTCCATCACATGATCCTGCTCCGAGATATTTCGTTTTAGCACATATCCCTCGGCGGGCGATACTATATCGAGCTCATTAATAACTTCACCACTATTCTCAATTTTTTGAATTTCTTCTTCGGGCAGCTCCCACAGCTCCAGCTTTCGTCGAGTCGATTGATAAAGAGCGGGATTGCTTGCCTTATGCTTTTGCGTTTCAAGAAGTTCGCGCTGAGCCGACAATAGCTGCGGAGAATAAATCGATGCCAGCCGTTCTCCCTGTTGAATTCGAGCTCCGGTATAATCAACATAAAGCTGGGTAATACGACCGGGAAAATGGGCTGTCACATTTGATACGCGCCGCTCATCCACTGCAATTTTGCCCGGCATTCGTACTTTCTTAACCGCAGTTCCTTTAACAACTTCTGTGGTCTGAATATCGGCCAGTCGGGCAGCGGCTTTAGTCATTTTTAGTTCGTAATCACTTTCTCCGGAGCTACTCTCAGTATCGGACCTATCTGCCGGAATAAGTTCCATCCCGCAAATCGGGCAATTACCCGGTTCTGATTGTCGCACGCTGGGATGCATGCTGCAAGTGTATACGACTTCGCCCTGTTCGTTGGTGTGCGATTCTTCAATATGCTCATCCATGCCTTGCGACTGATTAGCTGATGACCCTCCAAAAATAAGCCATCCTAATAGGAGTCCCGTCAGCAACAATCCAATGATTCGTGCTATTTGCTTTAATTTTTTTGATGTTTTCATAGTTTTATTTTTTGCTGGGGCGTATTGCCATACACCCTTACATTTCAGTTAATTTGTTATTTGAACTTCTTCGGGATCCGTATTGTGCTTGCCGTACAAATATTCAATGCGTGACACTGCTGTGTTTAGGTCGACCAAGGCCTGTTGACGGGCAAGCTCATAATCCAATAATTTGCGCTGCAATCGCAACAGTTCCTCAAAATCTGTTGCCGATGTTGAATACTGTTCGGTCAAAATATCAAGGGTCTGCTGAGTACGCTGAATCTGAATATCCTTGTAAAGATTCAGTCGTCGCTGACCATCATGATAATCTCTTAATGCCTGACTGAGCTGTGTTAATATCCGATTTTCTACACTCTGCTGTCGGTCTTGTACCGATCGCAGTTGAATCTGAGCCTGCTTTTCTTTCGCTCGATACTTCTTCCGATACAATGGAACCTGAACCCCCACGCGAGCAAGAATCGCATCCTGGCCGTTATCTGCGAGCGCCATATCGCGTTCACCGGTGATCAGATAATCGACGCCAATCCCAAACTTTGGCATCCCTTCTTTTTGTGCGGCTTTAATGGAACTCTGCGCCGACGACGCTTCAAAATCAATTTTTGACAATTTCGGATTCTGAAGCAGCACCGCCTGCTCTAATTCACTCTTTGACATCTGCAACAGTTTGCCCTGCAAACTGTCCGCAATTACTACACGGGCGTCGGGCGGACGATTAAGCCGTTCATTAAACTCCTGTAATGCCACCTGGCGATTGTCTTTTTGCAGCTCCAGTCTTGATTTTAAATCCTCTTTCTCTATCTGGACACGCAGGACATCCGCCTGTCCAACCTGGTTGGTCTCATATTTCTGCGTAGCCAGCGACTCAAAAATATCCAGAAGCGCTATGTTTTCCTTCAGAATCTGGATAGCCTCCTCAACCCGATAAAGCTCAAACCAGCTTTTTTGAACCTCATAAAACAAGGTATTCCGTGCATCCTGAAAAGCCTCAAACCGGGCTTTTGCCTTCTGTGTAGCTGCTTCACCACGGGCTCCAAGCGTACCAAACCAGGGAAACATCTGCGTAACGCCAAAACGGGCCTGTTGCGGACCTACGCGCGTTTCAATCGGATTGATGAAATACCCAAAAGATAATTCCGGATCAGGTAGCGCACTTACTTGTGGCGATTGTTGTAGAGCCGACAAATATTGCCGGTATTGAGCTCTAAGATCAGGATTATTTTGGGCGGCCTGTCGCAGGTACTGCTCGATCTGAACGTTGCTCGTATCTGCCTGTTGACCCATTACAAATAATGGAATAATCATAATTGTCAATAATATGATCATCCCCTTTAACCCTCCTTCAAAGGGGGACTTGATAGTAGCTATATCTCGTTCCGATAACCCACTTTGGAATAAGATGGATACTGTTAGAATCTCAATAAACTTCATCATTTTGAATCTCTTAGGAATTATCATTTAAACCTCACTTGTTTCTGCCTGCTGTTTCAGCTTCCACTCTTGCCACATGGCATAAAGCACCGGTACTACAAACAGTGTGATGATCTGCAAGAACATCCCACCCACGCTGGGGATCGCCATCGGCACCATAATATCCGCGCCGCGTCCCGTAGAGGTGAGCACGGGAATCAGGGCCAGTATGGTTGTAGCTGTGGTCATCATAGTGGGGCGAATACGCCGGCCGGCCGCCTCTTCTACAGCCAATTTTATCTCCTGCAGTGTCCCGGGCTTGTCGCGGTCAAACACCTGATCCAGATAGGTAGCCATCACTACTCCCCCCTCGGCAGCAATACCAAAGAGCGCAATAAAGCCAACCCATACGGCGATACTTAAGTTCACGGTTCCCATCTGGAACAGCTCACGCATATTGGTTCCAAACATGCTGAAATCCATAAACCAGCCCTGCCCATACAACCAAACGAGAATAAATCCACCGGCCCAGGCCACAAAAATACTACTGAAGATCATCATGGAGGTCGGCACTGATTTAAACTGGAAATAGATGATCAGAAATATCAGCAGCAGGGCAATAGGCAGAATAATAGCCAGTCGCTTGGAAGCTCGCACCTGATTTTCATAATTACCGGCAAACTCGTAGCTAATTCCCGGCGGTACTGTTAGATTTCCGGTGCTGATCTGCTCATTCAGATAATTTTGCGCATTTTCAACGGCATCAACCTCAGCGATGGAATCCTCACTGTCAAAAATCACATAGCCCACTAAAAAAGTGTCCTCGCTTTTGATCGCCTGCGGTCCCTGACGGTAACGGATCTCTGCCAGCTGTCCCAACGGCACTTGTGATCCCATAGCTGTAGGCACCAGCATTCGTTTAATCTTCTCCGGGTCGTCGCGCTGCTCACGGGCATAGCGCACCCGTACCGGATACCGTTCTCGTCCTTCCACGGTATTGGTTAACTGAATGCCGCCCAGAGCTACCTCCAGGTAATGCTGAACAGCTTGCATCGACAACCCATAACGAGCTATCTTTTGTCTATTGACATCTATTTCCAGGTACGGTTTACCAACGATGCGATCCGCAAAAACCGAGGAGGGCTTGATGCCGGGAACCTGCTGGAGTTCTTCCTCAAGACGAAGCCCAAAATCTTCAATGGTCTGCAGATTCGGTCCCTTCACCTTGATGCCCATCGGTGCCCGCATCCCCGACTGCAACATAATCTGCCGCGTTTGAATAGGCTGCAGCTTGGGCGCGGAGGTCGTACCCGGAATATTGGCTGCTTCTACGATTTCATCCCAAATATCATCGGGCGACTGTATATGATCGCGCCACTGCCGGTAATACTGTCCATCAGCATCGGGAATAAGATCACCATTATCACTGCGGACAAAATTCCCATCAGAGTCCGTACGAAATCGAATGCGATGCCCGTCTTCATTGGTTTTATACTCTGTTTTATAGGTGATGATATTCTCAAACATGGAGATGGGAGCCGGATCCAACGCTGATTCGGTGCGCCCCATTTTTCCCACAACCGTTTCCACCTCGGGAATGGAGGCAACGCGCATATCCAACTTCTGCATCACATCTTTGGCTTCTTCCATGCCGGCATGGGGCATTGTTGTCGGCATCAACAAATAAGAACCTTCGTCCAATGGCGGCATAAACTCTTCGCCCAGACCCGGGAAGGTGGACTCGGCTGCCCGCCATGCAGAAGTGTTTTCAATATTGAGACCAACGGAGTTGAATCCACTGGCTACAAAGCCAAACACTCCAGAAAATCCAAGCCAGATAACCATGGCCAATACGATCAGTGATGTGGGGATCGACAAAAACAGTTTTTTGTTCGTCAGACACCAATCCAAAATAGGACGGTAAAAATAAATGACCAGCCAGAAACTACCCATAACAACCGTGAGTAACAGTGCTACCGTGATAAAGTTGCCGGCAAAAGAAACACCCGGTCCCAACGGCAGCCATTCTCCGGTGAGTAACCATGCAACCCCTACTACAATCAAACTCATATTCAAAGTTGGCAACCACTGTTGATATCGATCATCACGAACAAACAGAGCCGCGCCGTTTATCAATCCAAAACCAATAAGAACAACCCCGGCCCAAGTCATCACATTTATAGCAACAAACAACCCGCCGAGAATTAACAAGGCGTTCCAGGCTATTTTAAGCGGGCGTTTTTTAATTTTGATAGAGAAAAACCAGTGAGCAAACGGAGGGATAAGCGTAATCACAATAATAATTGCTGCCACAAGCGCAAAGGTTTTGGTGAATGCCAGCGGACGGAACAGCTTTCCCTCGGCGGCAATCATTGTAAAGACGGGGAGAAAACTAACGATCGTCATGGTGATTGCCGTAATGATGGCGTGTGCCACCTCGCTGGAGGCCCGATAAATGACCTCGAGCAGCGACTCATCGGGATCGGCCCGATCCATATGCTGCAACATATTCTCTGAGAGTACGATCCCCATATCCACAATAGTACCGATGGCAATGGCGATCCCCGACAGAGATACAATATTGGCATCCACTCCGGCCAGTTTCATGGCAATAAATGTCATCAATACCGCAACGGGAAGCATCCCGGAAATCAGAATAGACGTCCGCAGATTGAGAACCATCACCACAATTACAATAATGGTAATAAGCACCTCCAGCGTAAGCGCCTCTTCGAGCGTGCCAAGGGTTTCCTGAATCAGCGTGCTTCGATCGTAAAAAGGAACAATAGAAACTTTTGATTCCGTACCGTCATCCAATGTTTTGGAGGGCAGCCCCGGCCCAATTTCTTTGATCTTGGCTTTTACATTTTCAATGACCTGCATGGGATTGGCACCCTCACGGGCCGTAACAACGGCTCCCACCACTTCGGCTCCGCCCTTGTCAAGAGCCCCGCGCCGCAGTGAAGGGCCGCGGCTGACATTCGCAATTTCGCTGATGCGCACGGGCGTATTTTCGACCACTTTCACCACGGCCTGCTCGAGGTCTTCCATATTTTCGATGTACCCGAGCCCACGGACCAAGTACTCCACATTATTCATCTCAATAGTTCGTGCACCGACCTCAGCGTTACTTTCTTTTACTGCCTTGAACACCTCCGTCATGGAAATGCCGTATTCCTGCATCTTCTCGGGATCTACGTCAACCTGATATTCGCTGACATAACCGCCGATGGGTGCCACTTCTGCCACGCCTTCAACAGCTGACAAACCGTATCCCACATAGAAATCCTGGATACTTCTTAACTCCTGCAGGTCCCATCCACCGGTGGCATTACCCTCACTGTCTCGTCCTTCGAGCGTATACCAGAAAATCTGTCCCAACCCGGTCGCATCCGGACCCAGCGATGGCTGCACGCCCTGCGGTAGCGTTCCCGAGGGTAATGAATTGAGCTTTTCAAGGATACGCGATCGACTCCAGTAGAAATCGACATCCTCCTCAAAAATCACATAGATACTTGAAGTGCCCATCATGGAGCTGCTTCGCACCGTTTTGACCCCCGGCACGGTTAACAGTTGCGTGGTAAGCGGATAGGTTATTTGGTCTTCCACATCCTGCGGCGAACGGCCGGGCCAGGAGGTATAAACAATCTGCTGATTTTGTCCCAGATTGGGAATAGCATCTACTGCTACGGGATCCTGAGGCAGTATATCGATATCCCAGGAAAAAGGAGCTACGGCAATACCCCAAACGACCACCCCCAATAGAAGCAGAACAGCGATTAATTTATTTTCAAGAAAGAAACGTATGGTTTTGTCGAGCATTGAATTAGCGATAAATTATTTGACCAATGAAAATGAACACGCAATACGTGGCAATACAGATATAACCATATTTCGTAATGCGTAGGTTTGCCTGAAAAATAATTCAGGCTAAGAAAGGGTGGCCAATCGCTAATTCAGAAAAGCGCTGTTCATCAAAAAGAGAGGGGGCGCATTATAGTCAGTTACGGATTTATCCCTATGTGGGACGGGATAATCGGTTTCCAGTGGTTGGGTTTCGATTTCATCAGTCAGTTCTGCAACAACAAGACTTTTGATATGTTGCATGACGGCCGGCGTATCAGACTGTGGACTGTCAACAACCTGCTCGCAGAATGATAGCATCACACAATCAGCAGCACCCGCCTGTTCATGATGATCCATCTCGGAGCCATCACAACATCCGTGCACGCCCTGTCCTACCATGCCCATATCGCAATACAAATTAACGGCCGATGCAGCCGCAGGCAGCAATATATTGCTTGCAAGCAAAAAGAGTGTAAACACTGCTGCAAGCCGGTATGTCTTCTTTAGAGTAGGCAAATTGTTATCTTATGACTTTCAAAAATCGAAATTTAATATAGGTAATTTATTTGCTATAGTTCAATTTACAAATCATTGATACGACAAACTTTTAAGGAAGACAGTGTTTGGAATAACCAAAATTCCCTATTTTATTTTGCGATCCCAACTGTAACCACATTTAAAGACATCAACTATGCGAATTATTTCCCTTTTACCAAGCACCACAGAAATTGTAGCAGCGCTTGGCAAAAAGGATGAGCTTGTCGGCCGATCCCATGAATGTAATTATCCTGATGGGATTGATCATCTCCCCTCCTGTACCGAACCGAAATTCAATCCCGATGGAAGTAGTTATGAAATTGACCAACGGGTGAAAGCACTTTTGCAGGAAGGGTTGTCGGTCTATCGCTTGGACGAAGAACAGCTGAAAGCCTTACAGCCGGATGTCATTCTAACCCA
Source organism: Fodinibius sp. SL11 (assembly GCF_052060035.1). Classification (NCBI taxonomy): domain Bacteria; kingdom Pseudomonadati; phylum Balneolota; class Balneolia; order Balneolales; family Balneolaceae; genus Fodinibius; species Fodinibius sp. SL11. Next base: position 7,330 of record NZ_JBPOEA010000018.1, read on the forward strand.
AGATCACTGCGAAGTGTGTGCGGCTTCCTTTAATGAGGTGAAAAAAGCAGTGCAATCCACCCTGGGTGCTAATGTTGAAGTAGTTTCGGTATCTCCCACCGATTTATCGAGCTGGGTACAGTCGATCCGAACGATCGCTCAAGCTATTGATGCTGAAGGAGCTGCCAACGAACTTACCGGCCGCATGAAATCAGAAATGCAGGAGATCCAGCAAAGAACCATTGAGCTTACTCCACCCAAAGTGCTTTCTATCGAGTGGATGGAGCCGCTTATGACGGCCGGCAACTGGATTCCCGAGCTGGTACAAGTTGCTGGCGGTATTCCCGTGGGCGCTGAGACAGGGAACCATTCACCTGAGATATCATGGAATACCGTTCAGCAACTCAATCCTGATATCATCACAATCATCCCCTGCGGATATTCTATCGATGAAACGCTTTCAGAAATTTCGGCACTTACTTCTCGTAATGGATGGGGTCAACTCCGCGCCGTCAAAAACAAACAGGTTTTTATCGCTGACGGCGATCACTATTTCAACCGACCGGGACCTCGCCTCGTAGATTCCGCTCGCATACTGGCCCAAATCATCCATCCGTCGTTATTCCGAGAAGAAGAACATCCCGAATGGATTAACCTTGCCAAGCATCAATTTCGACAAACCATTAGCTCATTAGGATGACAAAAAAAGTAGCCATCATTGGAGCCACGTCCGGTATCGGTCGAGCACTGGCTGTGGAAATGCACAACCGTGGATATACCATTGGAGCTACGGGCCGTCGGCTCGAGCGGCTCCAAGACCTCAAACAGCAACTCAATACCCGGATCTATACGCAGTTTATGGATGTGACGGAGCTTGATGATGCGGTCCATAAGCTCGATCAGCTAAAAAAAGATATGGGCGGACTCGATATCATCGTGCTCAATGCTGGCGTTTCAAACTATCAAAAAGACTCGGTGGGACGACAAGCTGACCTGCACGTGATTGATGTCAACGTTCGCGGTTTTGCGAACCTGGCCAGCTATAGCTTTAATCTATTTGAAGAACAGGGACATGGTCACATTGTGGGCATCTCATCGGTAGCCGGGCTTTTCGGATGGGGATTAAACATTCCCTATAACGCTTCCAAGTCGTTCGTTAACACTTACCTGCAGGGATATCGCCAAAAGGCTAATCATTCGGATGCAGATATTTATGTATCCACGATCATGCCCGGCTTTGTAGAGTCGGAAATGACAGAGGGTAAAAAAGATCTTTTCTGGGTACAGCCAACAGAAAAAGCGGCAACTCAGATTGGCGATGCCATTGAACGCAAAAAGAATGAAGTCTATATCACCAAGCGGTGGCGACTGGTGGGATGGTTTGTAAAACTGGTACCCAACTGGGTTTGGAATCGGATGTGACCTACAGCCTATCAAATGTATTAAATTTTACTGCGCTTAATCTATCCATTAAAGTACTGCAAACTCAAATTTGCTTGGTGGTATCACCACAAGATCTATCTGTACAGCCGCATCGGGAACTGCAACATCTATATCGGTTTTTAAATAATCACTTGTTCCGCGTATTCTAATGACGCTATCCGACTTTGTGGGTACTATGGCATAAGCATTTCTTTCTATCTGTGAATAACTCTCGAGGTCGGATAACTGCAAAGAACTTGCCTCACCGTTTGCCTGCGCTACCTCAAAACTACCGGCTCCGCCTCCATATCTGTGTGGCAAATGGTATCGTTCAAGCGCGTCATAACCCAACCTCAGTAGATCACTTCGAAGCACATCTTTTGCTTTATTTTCTGCAGTACTTTTCCACGTATTTTGGAAAACAACGCCTTTGATCACTGTTGTAGACACAACCTGCAGGCTGGCAACCACAAGCATTACCCCAACATACCATGCAACACTTTTCTTCAAAACGTCCTCCGATTCTCGGTCCTGATTTTTGATCTCTGCATACACCCAAAGCGAAGGTCCTACAACAAACGTCAACAGTATAGCCGCAAAAGCAGAGAGCCTTAAATTCCAGTAAGGAGCAGTAGCATCCTGAACAAACGTACTGTAGTCGACACCAGCGCTAAAAGCATCTATCGATAACAGAGTAACCACTGTTTTAGCCGAATTCCAAGGTTCCAAAATATACCAGTTGGCATAATTTGAACCCAGTACTCCTATCCCCAAGACCATTGCAGCCACAATAGCCCAGGGCAACCATCTGTATTTTTTAGTTTTGCCGCTCATAATCGATCCCCCTTGAGGTTAAAATTCCCTGCACCTGATATCGTCCTTTACGGCCCGAATAATTCGAAAAATCATCATTTTGACCTTTCAGATATGTTGATTCCCCAATCAACAAAACACTGTCTGCATTACTCTCTGCTATATACAGATAACGTGTTTGATCTTCATCTCTGCTTCCGAACTCAAACACTCCGTCATCTGTGATCAGCGAATCATAACATGAAGTAAAAAGGTCTCCAATTTTAGACTCCCTGTTCTCCTCTGCATGAAAATCACTCAATGTCTTGACCAAAGGTTCATGCATGTAATTATAAAGAATGTCCGCCTCGAGCCGACCGCGAATATTTTCAAGGCTTTCTTTTTGCCGCACGCTTCCTTCATAGCTAATTACTGCAGAGGAAATAGAAAACACAAACAGCACTATAAAAGTAACAGCTATGGCTTTTTTCTTCGTTGGTGATTGTATCTCTTTTAACCAGACCCCTAAGAACACCCCCAAATACAAAAAAGCTACGGTAGCACCGGCAATCACTGACGGCCACATACTGCCCGATTGCTCCAGTATAAAAAAAGCAACGGTCGTAAGAATAGCGCCCCCACTAATCCAAAAAAATATTTTTTTCATCCCACTTCCCCGATTTATTATTATTCTCTCAATCTTTAATTGTTGCTAACCAACTAATAATTATAAGTTTTGTCAAACATTAGCGCCGGCATACTGCTCTTTAACCGTAAACCAAGCTTAGAAGTACTGTTATCCCACCCGGGCGGCCCCTACTGGTGGGATAAAGACGAAGGGGCATGGTCAATCCCGAAGGGCGAAGTTGAAGGTGATGAAGATCTGCTGGATGCTGCCAAACGGGAATTCCAGGAAGAACTCGGTTTTATACCGGAAGGAAATTTTATTGAACTGGGATCTATAAAGCAGAAAGGGGGTAAAACCGTTTATTGCTGGGCAGTAGAATATCAGATTCCTGATGATTTTATTTTTGCCCCCAACAAATTCGAGATCGAATGGCCTCCGAATTCGGGAAAAACAGAAGCCTTTCCCGAAATCGACCGCATCGAATATTTTGGACCGTTTGAGGCACGCAAGAAGATCAATCCCGGCCAGCGCGAATTTATTAACCGCTTAATTGATTACTGCAGCCGAAATCAGTAAACCCATAAGCGCAGCCCCATCCAATCCCAGTAGATAAAAAATAGCGTAAAACCTATTAAAGTGACTGAAACAATTGAGAAGTAAATTTTCAGAGCCGGATGAATCTCTTTCTGCCAGCTACGCCAGCTCGTCCACAATGACCCCAAGGAGGTGATCCCAAAAAGATAAGTGGCTGTGGTAACCGTCATCGCTGCCAAAGTACGTTCACCAATAGTTAATAGCTCAATCTGTGAACCCCCTATTACTAAAAGACCGATACTGCATAATGCCGCAAACGGCCACCAGAAAAACCACTGATACGAAAACGGGGAATGCTTTGAACTGAATTTGCGATAACCTTCAAATGGGATCCAGAATACGTTGAACAACAATAAGGTCACCAATATCCCTAAACCACCGAAAAATACTCCGCGGTAGACATATTTTTTCCAACTCCCGTTTTTCACATAGAAATTACCGTTATGCTGCATTACTTTTCCATACTCTTCCGTATTCATAAAAAAGGTAGAGGCCATCGTTTTGTCCTTGCTGCGGAATTTATTATCCGAAACAGCTAAAAGCGGCTTGGGGGATTCCATAAATCCCTTAGTCCGCAGCGTATCCTCAGAAACTTGTACCGTCAAGCCATCTAACAACACGTGCAACGGCATAAATAGCTGATTGCGCGGACTGCGATGGGTATAATAACCTTCAAGTTCGTTAAGTTTTTCCACAAAAACATCTGCAGTAGGTTCAGGGTCTGGCTTGGGAATATTCTGCAGCAGAAACTTCGTTATTTCTCCTCGGATATCTCCGAATCCATTTGAACTATTCAGTAGTAATACATATCCCAAGTCATATTCGGGGAAATACATGTATTGAGAAATAAAACCATCAATGCCACCCGCATGATTTAGGTTCGGATATCCAACCATCTCAGAATTTGTAATTCCCATCCCATACCCCTTTGTAAACCCATGTTTAGCAGCGAGCGTTGTCTTTGTGGTCTCCATTCTCTTGAGCAAGCTGTCTGCAATAATTTTTTGCCCATCAAGTGAACCGTCATTTAGCAACAGTTGTACAAACTTTGCCATATCAGCTGGTGAGGAATGAAGCATGCCCGCCGGACGAAGGTAAATATGCTGATATTCAACCGGTTCATACTCCCCTTTATAACCTGTTGACAGTGCTTTTTTTACAGAATCGCTGTACGCGAATGAAGATTGCATCATACCCAGTGGTTTTAAAATGTTATCTCGCAGATAATCTTCATACGACTGACCGGTTACTTTTTCAATGATATAACCCGCCACCGCATAACCGGGATTCGAATAGGAGTACCGTGTTCCCGGTCGCCAGCGTACCTCTCGTGATTTGGGATTAATACTCAAAGCTTTTTTGAGCGAAACATTGGGACTATCCTGTGTATTATAAAACTCACTAAAGTGCATATCATCAAACCCTGCGGTATGCTCTAACAGATGTTTAACGCGTACGGGGTCCGTTTGCTGCCACGGATTTTTAATCTCCACCTCTGGAACCAGCTCCTGCACTTTGTCATTCAGATTCAGCGTACCTTCTTCCACAAGCTGCATGATCCCCATGGCCACAAATGTTTTCGATATAGATCCGACACGAAACAGATGATCAGCAGTGAGCGGTTTTTTATCCTCATATTCCGCATAGCCTATTCCGCCGGACCATATAACAGAGTCTTTATGCACCAAGGCAATACCTGCTCCCGGTATATTGTTCTCTCTCAATAATGAATCCACTGTCACCTTCAGGGAATCAATATCTTTACCTATTGATTCTTCCTGTGTTTGTTTTGCAAAAATATCACCAGTAGAAAAGCCAAAAATTATCAACGAAAATGCAACCAACATCTTTTACTCATATCGTATACTATTTTATCTCCATCTAAATTCTTAGTCAGCTATAAGTACGTCTATCAAATTTCATTGTTACATTCAGATTAATGAATCAGAACGCTGATTATCTATCTGAAGTTATTACATTAGATAAGGTACAAAAACGACGATAACACTATTAATCTTAACAAATCAGAGATTTATTATGGCTGGAAAAAAATTATTGATGCTCGTAGGCGATTTTGGTGAAGATTATGAAATCATGGTGCCTTTTCAGGCACTGCAGGCTGTTGGGCATACGGTACATGCCGTTTGCCCAAACAAAAAGAAAGGAGACACGGTAAAAACGGCCATCCACGATTTTGAAGGTGACCAAACTTACTCCGAAAAACCGGGACACAACTTTGCCCTCAATGCTACTTTTGATAATGTAGACCCCGCCGACTATGATGGGTTGGTTGTTGCCGGTGGACGTGCTCCGGAATACCTCCGCCGAGAAGACGGCGTATTGAATATGGTTCGTCACTTTTTTGAGGAAGATAAGCCGGTAGCAGCTATCTGTCACGGACTCCAAATTTTATCCGCGGCTGATGTCATCAACGGTAAAACCTTAACCGCTTACCCGGCCTGCGGACCCGAAATGGAAGCCGCCGGAGCCAACTATAAAGATGTTGAACCAACAGAAGTTGTTGTTGATGGCAAGCTCGTTACCTCTCCTGCCTGGCCGGGACATCCCAAGTGGATAAGTGCATTCCTCGATGTACTGGGTACTAAAATTACGCACAGAGAAAAGGCAACGGCCTAATCGAACGACCATCCAATTAATTCAAACAAAAAAAGCGAGGAGTAACAAAACTCCTCGCTTTTTTTAAATGACTTTGCAAAAACCACGGTAATGATTCAGTTCAATTAATTTTCTGACTTCTTATTATCCGATGGCATCAGCACGGCATCAACGATATGCACCACACCATTAGCAGCTTCAACATCTGCCTTTGCTACTTTGGCGCCGTTTATCATTGCTCCGTCAGATAACGAAACCTTGAGTTTATTACCTTGAACGGTTTCTACCATTTGACCATCCTTCAGATCGGAAGACATAATTTTACCGGAAACCACATGGTAAGTTAAAATACTCTGCAGCTGCCCTTTGTTTTCTTCTTTCAGCAACATATCCAGCGTACCATCCGGCAAATTACTGAATGCTTGATTAGTAGGTGCAAAGACTGTGAATGGGCCTTCCCCATTCAGGGTTTCAACCAAATCAGCGGCCTTAACAGCCGTTACTAACGTTGAAAGCTGATCGGTATCCTGCGCAATGGATACAATTTTATTATGGTGATCCCCATGATTATTTATCTCAGGATGCTCTGTAAATGCCAGCAACACAACGGAAACCAGCACAAATGCAATAATTCTTGAAAGCTTCATAATTAGATTCTATTTTAGTTATGGATTGTGAGTTGCAAAACATTCTAATTCAATGTTTTGCATTGTGATCAACTAACGCTATAACATTGATCACCATTCATATTGGCCGGAGATATTTTTCTCCGGCCTTTTTTATTTATGAACGAATGGAAAGATCCTTAACCGCAAGATTCCCCTCCTTAGATTAATGGGTTAATTCTTAATTCCCATTACTTCCATATCTGCAGGAGTAACGATTCTATCTATAATATGAATCACTCCATTTGATGCTGTAATATCTGCTTCAGAGACAACAGCATTATTAACCATAACTTTATTCATTGCTTCGGCCTCATCACCCATGTATTCATCCGCAGTACTCTGCTGAGACGTAATTTTTAACTGGGTCCCTTCTAAGGTCTCAATCATGGTCTCCGATCCAATATCACTTGCATAGATTTCTCCGGCCACGACATGATATTTGAGAATTTTACTGAGCTCTTCTTTATTCTCGGCTTTCAGCAAATCTTCGAGCTTGCCTTCGGGTAAATTATCAAAGGCTTTGTTCGTAGGAGCAAATACCGTATAAGGCCCATCCCCTTTAAAGACATCAACCAAATCAGCCGCTTTCAAAGCCGTTAATAACGTTGATAGATCCTTGTTTTCGGCTACATTGTCCGCTATTGTTTTATCGGGATTTAACATTGAGGTAAATGCTAACATCGTTAGCGATACTACCAGTAACAATATAATTTTCAAAGTTTTCATAATGTTTAACCATAAGTTAATTGTTCGTTATAATACCATTGTATGTTGATTGAACTATCCAACATTCAATGATTATTTTATGGTTTAACTACCTGTAAAACATACAGTTCCCACGGTACATTAAAGACTGTGTTTTACCCCTCAACCTCTGAGGAGATTACATTACAAAGTTCTCCACTTATACCTTATGTCAATATTTTAAACAGATTAGTTTCTGTTAAAACAGACCGTTAATTCTCTCTGTATTTCTCACATTTTTTCACAATGTAACAACGGTTTTATTCAAAAATCGTGTTCGCTAATACCGGTTGGGAACAAATGAGGAACTACCAAACCATATAGTCTGTCGACATAAACACGACTTGTATTAATATTTATAATTATTAAATAACAAAGGGTGGAACGGTTCGATATTATTAGAAAAGATTGTATAATATTTATGATTCTGACATATAATAGTAGCTACCAATGAGACGGTTTTTTCTAACCTTGTTCCAAAATCATCATAAAGCCGGAACTTAAATCAACGATATCAGGTATTCCTTCAACTATATCTTACGGTCTAAACCTATTTTCACAGACACGTCTAACCTGCTATAAATGGATATTTACTGATGACCCCAAACTATAAAAAAGGCAACTACCGCAATATCGGACTATTAATTATTCGTATCGGCCTTGGTATTATGTTTATCCTGCATGGTTACCCCAAAATGTTTGGCGGGCCGGATACTTGGGTTGAGGTTGGTTCGGCCATGCAGTATTTGGGGATTGATTTTGCACCCATGTTCTTTGGATTTATGGCCGGAGTCACTGAGTTTTTTGGAGGCATATTTTTAATCGGCGGCCTGTTTTTTACACCTAGTGTAATCTTCCTTTTTATTGTGATGCTGGTAGCGACCATACAACATGTTGGCGCCGGTGATGACTTTGTGAGCTATTCTCACAGCATCGAGATTGCCATCGTTATGGCCGGATTGCTTTTCATAGGTCCCGGCAGATACAGTCTCGATCGAAAGCTGCAAAAAAGGAACAGACGTCTTTATTAAATGAAATAAATATTTCCATCATGTCATGACACGATATACCATCATATTATTTTCCCTGCTCATTAGCTTTTTTCCTTATCAACCTGAACAAAAAACCGAAGGCTCCCTGCTTGTTCTCAACAAAGCAGCACATTCTGCCTGGCAACTTGATGCCTCCAGCGGTGACAAAATAGCTGAATATCCCACTGGAGTAGCTCCGCATGAAGTCGCCGTATCCCCAAATAAAAAGCGAGCGCTGATCACTAACTACGGGGATCAGCATCCCGGCAATTCCCTAACGGTGATCAATCTTAAAAACAGGAAGGTAAGCAAGACAATTTCACTCGGTACCTTTACAAGACCGCATGGCGTTGAATGGTTTTCGGATAACAAACGAGCAATTGTTACGGTTGAAAATCAACAATCTGTAATTATTGTAGATATTGATAACGGTGAAATACTCCAGTCTGTAAAAACCAATCAGAAAGTATCTCACATGGTATCGCTTGGACCAAACGAAGCAATTGCCTATGTCACGAATCTTGGCTCGGGATCCGTAAGTATCTTAGATCTAAAACAAGAAAAAAATATTAAAACGCTGGACACCAGCGACGGCACCGAGGGGGTCGTTGTTGTACCCAGCAGTAACGAAGTTTGGATCACCAACAGAAGTGCTAACACCATTTCTGTGCTCGATATTGAAACTGCTGCTCTTACCCACAGTTTTACCAGTACCGCCTTTCCCATCCGTGCTGAGCTTTCAAATAATGAGCAATGGGTAGCTGTTTCGAACGCAAAGTCCAGCCAAATCTCCATTTTTGATGTGGAGTCAAAAATACAGATCCGGAAAATATCTACGCTCAAAGATCAAAAAATGGGTATGCCTATTGGGCTCACCTTTTCGGATGATGATCGCCAACTGTATGTCTCAAACAGTGAGCAAAATAATGTTTCTGTGATCAATACCGAGAGTTGGACCCTTACCAATACTTTCCCCACAGATGATACCCCAGATGGCATTGCATACATATCAGCAAAAAAATAGCCCGTAGTTATGAAAGCAATGGTTTTACATACCATCGGTGATCCATTAGAGCTTGAGGACCTTCCCGTGCCCCAGCCATCAGAAAATGAGCTTTTGATAAAAGTAAAAACGTGTGGCGTTTGTCGCACCGATCTGCATATTATTGACGGAGACCTTGAGCATCCCTCCCTGCCGCTTGTTCTGGGTCATCAAATTGTTGGCTCGGTTGAAGGTATAGGTACTAACGTATCAGGATTTTCAAAGGGAGATAAAGTGGGCGTCCCCTGGCTGGGGTACACCTGCGGAAAGTGTGAATTTTGTAATAATGGACAGGAGAATCTTTGTGATAATGCTCAGTTTACCGGTTATGATATCAACGGTGGCTTCGCCGAATATACCGCAGCCGATGCTCGTTTCTGTTTCCCCATCCCCAAAGAATATCCGGCCACTCAAGCCGCGCCCTTACTTTGTGCCGGACTAATCGGCTATCGTTCATTACGCAAGACAGACAACGCCAAGCGCCTGGGATTTTATGGGTTTGGTTCAGCAGCACATATTCTTAGCCAGGTAGCACATTATCAGGATAAAAAGGTATATTCATTTACCCGTCTCGGCGATACCAAAAGCCAACAGTTTGCTAAAAAATTGGGAGCGGTTTGGGCAGGAGATTCTGAAACACGGCCACCCGAGAAGTTAGATGCTGCCATCATTTTTGCTCCCGTAGGTCCGCTCGTTCCGCAAGCCTTGAAAGCCGTAAAAAAAGGAGGAAAGGTCGTCTGTGCGGGCATTCACATGAGTGATATCCCAAGCTTTCCATACAGCGATCTTTGGGAAGAACGATCCATTGAGTCGGTCGCCAACCTAACTCGTCGCGATGGCTCCGACTTTATGCAGCTGGCTCCTGAAGTTCCCGTCAAAACTCAAGTAACCACCTATCCCCTGACTGAAGCCAACAAAGCCCTCAAAGATTTACGAGCCGGTAACTTTGACGGGTCTGCGGTATTAACTATCGGTAAGGAGTAACTTTTGCTGGCAGATAAGTTATGGTATAAAGTGCTATTATTTGTATCTTTGCGGGCTATATTAGCAGATAAAATTTAATCCGAGTTCTTCTAAACACTTATTACCCATGCACGATATTGTTTTAATCCCAGGCGATGGTATTGGCCCCGAAATCACAAAATCTGTAACCACTATTTTAGACGAAGCCGGTGCAGACATTAATTGGATAGAGTGCACTGCCGGTCTTGCCGCACAAGAAGAACTCGGAGATCCTCTGCCTGATGAAACCCTTGATGCTATTGATAAATACCGTCTGGCCTTAAAAGGACCTTTAACCACTCCCGTGGGAGCCGGATTCCGCTCGGTCAATGTTGCCATGCGCAAAAAGTTTGAATTGTACAGCAACATTCGTCCGGCAAAAACCCTTCCCCACATCAAAAGCCGTTTTGACAATGTAGACTTGGTGATGTTTCGCGAAAATACCGAAGGGCTTTACATTGGCAAAGAACAGTGGGTCAAAGAAAACAGCCATGCCGAAAGCATTGCTGTTGTTACCCGTGATGCCAGTAAAAAAGTAATTCGTTCTGCTTTTGAGTACGCCAAAAAGAAGGGACGCAAAAAGGTGACGCTTGTCCACAAAGCAAATATCCTCAAGTTTACCTGTGGATTGTTTATGGAAGTGGGTGAAGAAATTGCCAAGGATTATCCGGAAATTGAATACGAGGATTTAATCGTTGATAATATGGCCATGCAGATGGTTATGCGCCCCGAACAATTTGACGTAATTGTAACAACGAACCTTTTTGGGGATATCCTTTCTGATCTTGCTTCCGGATTGGTTGGCGGACTCGGACTTACCGGAGCAGCTAATATCGGCGATGATGCCGCCATGTTTGAAGCAGTACACGGTTCAGCGCCTGATATTGCCGGACAAAACAAAGCGAATCCTATCGCATTTCTGCTTTCGTCACTGATGATGCTTGAGCATATTGGCGAAGATGATCTTGCTGACAGAATTCGTCAAGCGGTATATCTTACCCTTGAAGACAAATCTGTTTGCACACCCGATATAGGTGGAAGTGGTTCAACAACATCCTTCACGGAGGCTGTAGTTAAGAATCTTCAAAAATAAATACGTATAAATTATCTTTTACGCATTATGTATTTCAGAGTACAAAAAATGGAATACGTAATGCGTTTTTTAATTCAACGTAAGAAACGAAACATCCATCGTCTGGGTATCCAACAGCGCAATGGTTGCCTCATCTTCAAATCCATGTGCAGTACCGGGATTTATGGCCAAGGTGTTTCCGATAAATTCGACCTTCTTTTCGTGGGTGTGCCCTGATATCACCACATCATAGTTGCCACACTGTTCTAACGCTTCTGTGACAGGTACGTCCGTTCCGTGATACAGGCCTATGGTTTTGTTACCAACCTCCACTTTTCCGAAACTGCCTAAATGCGTGGCTCCGATCTCACTAAACTTTTGTAGGATTAAATAATGGTCTCCATCATTATTGCCGAAAACGCCTTTTAGATTAAGTCCTTCAAATGGTGGGATGGTAAAGGGACTGCAGAAATCACCCGCATGCAATACCATATCCACGTTTTTTTCTTTAAATATGTTAGCTGCTTTTTCAATATGCGGCACATGATCATGGGTGTCAGAAATAAGTCCGAGAACCATAATTATTGATATCCTTGATTAGCTATACTGATTATTAAGCAAAACCATCAGCATAAATTTATTAGATTTAACACGAACTAATGTCTATAATAGATGATATAAATTAATTTTCACTTAAAGGGGACGCAAGTATCATGAAAAAGTTATTATTAACATTACTGGCCGGTTTCTTTGTGGCCGTAAGTTTTTCAACACCAATACAAGCACAGAATTTTGAGGGCGTTATTTATTTTGAGATGGCAGATTTAGCCAAGCAGGGCATGGGTGAAATACCTTATATGGTCAAGGGCAATAAAGGGCGAATGGAAATAAACCACATGGGCCAAAAAAATGCGATGCTCATGCTTCCGGATGAGTCTAAAATGGTGATGATCATTGAGCAGATGAAAGGATATATGGAAATGGATCTCAATGATACATCCAACAAAAACGCAGAAATGGATAAAACTTCTGAGATAGATATGACTAATACCGGTGAAACGAAAACCATTGCCGGCAAAACCTGTGCTGTTTGGCGGATGGAATCAGAAGACGGGACTTTTGAAACCTGCATGGCCAAAGGGTTGGGTACTTTTATGATGCCTCAAAACCAAATGCAAAAACAACAAGCCCCTGCCTGGGCTCAAAAATTTGCAGAAGAAGGATCTATGCCCCTTGAAATTATTGAAATCAAAAACGGCAAACGGACCACTCAGATGAAGGCTACAAAGATTGAAGAAAAATCCCTTTCTGACGATCTGTTTAAGGTTCCCGAAGGGTATCGTGATATGAGCGGCATGATGAAAGGAATGCAAAATAGATAGAAGGTAAAATCTAAAACCTTTTAAAAGAGCCTGCAAAGCATCATGGTTTGCAGGCTCTTGCTTTATTGGCCATTTATATAAAATTGGTCGCCCGGCAAATAAATATCCAATCGAATATTTAAGCTGCCCAATTTGCCATCCTCAATAACTACTGATTCATCTACATTTCGATATACCAATACTTGGGATTCGCCAACCACTCGGGCCTCATTTCCTTCAACAATAATAGCCGTTGATTCATCAATCCCAATACCGACTCGCTCGGGGAATTCCATGACCGCAGTTAACAAGCGATTATTACGGGCCCGTTTAATAAAGTGTTGATCAATGATAGCATCTTTTATCAACCCCATTCCACGCGAGGTGTCAATATTATTGTGCTCCAAATGATAAAACGTCGGGGTATATTCGGGATATTTTATTTGATCACCGGTGATCATAATCTCACTCATAACGGCTGCACCCGCGCTCGTACCGGCAATTACCGCCCCATTTTCGTAAGCTTCTTCGAGAGCCTCCTCCATTCCTTCTATGCCATCGACGGCTTCCATAAACCTGCTTTGTACACCGCCGGGGATATATAGCAACGAAGCTTTTTTCAAAGAATCTAATTTCGCTTCAATAGTTGTTATCGTACTATCACCAAAGTTAAAAGTATGCAGGTTTTTACCCCCAACCTCTTTAAACTGACGTATTGCATAATATGCACTGGTATCAGGGACGGAGCTGGCCATCGGCAGCACAACACCAAAATTTTTGGCATCATCCAGATTAGCAACTGCTATTATCTCCCGAACCATTGATATGGGCCGTTGACCTCCACCAATGATAAAAAGTTTCCCTTTTTCAGGCTGGCCGGATGATTGAAAATGGCATGCTTCCAATCCTGTAAAACCCAAAAGTAATATTGCGATCCATTTTAAAACTTTCATAAATATAACTTGTTTAAAAAAAAGGCACCCCCATTGTAGAAGGTGCCTTTGTATATTTAGTATAAAAATATAAACGGGCCTATGTTAATTATGAACCGTACCCGTCATTTTGCTCGAGTTCACCACCACTTGCATCAATTTCACGCTGTGGTATTGGGAAAATTAATTCCGGGGCATTCCAAGCAAAGCCGCTGGCTGATCTCTCAAAACGCTTAGTATCGTGTAAAACATGTCCCTCAAATGCCAACTCGATATAACGCTCATTAAAGACATAGTCCAGATCAATATCAGCAGCATCAATATCTTCTTGTCCTGCTCGGTTTCTAACCATATTAAAGTCATCTTCAGCCGGAACTCCATTGATATCCGTACCAGTGCGGAAGCTGGCTTCCCCACGGGTTAAATACATTTCAGCCAAGCGAACAATATTAATATTTCCATTGCGGAAATTTATCCATTTGCTTGTTAATGGCCCGCCAAATGAAGCCCCAAAATGGATAAAGTCATCCCTGGTGTCATCGTCGGCATTAAATAAACCAGTGAACAGGCTAAAATAACCTGTTAACTCAATATCCTCTCGACCCGAATATTGCGACCCGGCATAAAATGTGTTCATATCATTCGATCCATCCTGATCAGAGACTTGTACCGCAAAGACATCTTCAGTTGAGTTCGTCGGGTTATTAAATGCTCCAGAGACCAACGGCGTTAATGAGTAGTTTCCACTATTGATAACGCGCCCAGCCTCTAAACCGGCATCTTCATATTCGCGCTGTTGTAAATAAACGCGCGATAAATAGGCCGATGCTACATAAGTGTTACCCAGAACAGTATTATCAACTTCAATACTTGGGGGCAACAAATTCTTAGCGTCCGTCAAGTCATTAATTACCTGAGTATAAACTGCTTCAACACTATTTCTGGTCGTAGGCGGATTGTCAAAATTACGGGTAGGCTCCAACACGATAGGAACACCAAGGTTTTGAGACGGATCACCGTCTCCCCAATCGCGACCAAAAAAGCGTACTAACTCGAAATAGACAATACCTCGAATTAATTTAGCTTGGCCTTCAACTCGATCACGCATATCCGGATCGTCGATAACATCCAGTGCTGAAAGAGCATTATTCGTTGCATCAATCGTTTCATAGCCTTGTAGCCAAACATCTCTTACAAAACTGTTGTCTGTAAGAATATTTTTTGACCAAAGCTCATCTGGTTGAGAAAAAGTCCCAAACCAAGTAACACTTCCATCATCACCGAGCAGATCAGAACCATAAATAACGGTACCACCTAAAAGATCAACACTACTCAAATCATCGTAAGCACCAATAACGGCGGCTTCAATTTTCTGAGGAGTATCTAAGGCCTGGCCTGCATCAATAGACTGCTTCGGTTCTACATCAAGCAAATCACTGCATGATGTAACAACCAACATACTTATCACAACAATGCTAAGTAATAGTTTATTTTTCATAATTGAGTAATCCATAGTTTGTTTTAAAATCCAATATTCAAGCCAAGTGTAATCGTCCGAGCCTGAGGAGCCGAATAGAAATCGTTTCCTAAACTCAAGTTACCACCCGACAGATAATCTGTATTTACTTCGGGATCCCATCCGTCATAATTTGTAAACGTCAATAAATTCACACCGGACACATACACTCTTGCCTTGCTTAAACCAATTGTTTCAAGCGTATTTGCTGGTAAGTTATATCCAAATGTTACTTTTTTGAGCCTCAGATATGAACCATCCGAAAGATATCGGGAGGAATCACCAGTCCCATTGGCTCCAAAGAGTCGTGCTTGAGGGACATCAGTAATATCTCCAGGCTCTTGCCACCGATCGTTATATTGATCTTTGGTTTGGTTATCAAAGTAATCTGCACTGGCTGACTGGAAACGACCGCCGCCATTGTAGATATCGTTGCCATAAACAAACTGTAACAATACGTTCAGGTCAAACCCTTTGTATTGGAAGCGATTACTCAATCCACCCGTAAAATCGGGATTGGGATTACCAATAACGACACGTTCGGCCGAGTTAAAACTGTTCGTTACATAACGGTCGCCATGCATCTGGTTCACTTGAAATGCCGTGCCATTATTGAGCTCTGCTTGCGTTGGCTCACGGTTTAAGAAATAAATAGCATCACCATTTTCAGGGTTGGCTCCTGCAAATTCACGGGCAAAGAAAACACCAATCGCTTCTCCTTCTACAGCACGGTTAATATAGCCTCCCTCAATAACCTGACCATCAATATCAGTAACTTTGTTCCGGTTAATTGAGAAGTTAAAGCTGGTATTCCATGCAAAATCACCCACTGAATTTACGCTATTTAAAACAAGTTCGAACCCTTTGTTTTCTAACTTTCCAAGGTTTCTTGTTTGCACTGCATAACCAGTTGCACCCGGGACATTTACGTTAAGGAGTAAATCCTCTGTATTTTTGATATAGTAATCAATTTCACCAGTGATTCGATCTTCAAACAAACCGAAGTCCACTCCAAAATCCATCTGAGCAGTTTGTTCCCATTTCAGATCTTGGTTTTCAATTTGGATTGGTTGGATACCAGAAATTCGAGAATAAGTACTGGACCCGAACAATCCTTGTGAAGGGAAGTTTCCGATTTCAGCATTCCCGGTAATTCCATAACTGGCTCTAAGCTTTAAGAAACTGATTGTTTCAACATCGGCTAAAAAATCTTCGTCCGAAAGCACCCATCCTGCAGAAGCAGCGGGAAAGAACCCATAACGATTATCATCTGAAAACCGTGATGAACCATCAACTCGTGCACTTAAGGTTAAGAGGTATTTCCCGTTGTAGTCATAATTTACTCGAGAAAAATATGACAAAAAGGAATAGGCCGTTTCATTTGCGGTACCTCCAGTTAGTAGAGCGGCATCCGATACCTGTTGGAAATCATCATTGGGAAAGTTTTCACCCTGTACCCAAGTTTCATCCCGTTGGGTATATTGATATTCAAAACCTCCAATAGCTTCTAAGTTATGGTTTTCTGCCAGGGAAGCATTAAATGTCAAGTAATGATTGGTATTGTAATTTCCGCGTCTAACGAAACGGTTGTAACCTAATCCAAGTGGAGCACCTGTATTACGCGATACCTTGCTATTATAGTACTCCTCTCCATTTAATTCCAAAAGATCAATTCCAAATTCAGATCGCCAGACTAAATTATCAGATAGGTCATATTCTGCATAAGCATTACCTACATTGCGATAATTGGTCACCTGATACTTTGCATTATCCTTATAGAGCAAATTATTGAAGTACAGAGTATTCGTGTTCAACTGATCTGTAGGCTGATAGTTTGGTAATGCATCGGGATCCGGCTCATAAATTGGCGTTATTGGGGGTAGTGCAACCAACTGTATAGGCGTAGCAAAACCATTGTCATTGGAAACTCGATTATTTACTGATCGTGTCAATGATAAATTGGTTCCCAATCTTAAATTGTCATTCACATTATGATCTAAGTTTAATCGACCACTAATGCGCTCAAAGCTATTTCGAATTAAAATCCCTTCTTCGTCACTATAAGATCCAGACACATAAAATGTTGTCTGCTCATTACCACCAGAAGCACTTAAATCAAATTTATTTATTGAAGCGTCTTGAAAAGCTTCATCTTGCCAATCCGAATTAACCTCCCCATTTCTCCAATCTGTGCCCGAAGAAAATGAATCAAATTGACCCTCAATATAGGCTCCTGACAGGTCACCACCCGGGTAATTTGCCGCGGCTTCTGTAAAAAGCTCAACATATTCTTCGGCATTTAACCAGTCTCGGGTTCGGGTTGGATTACTAAAACCTGTTTGATAGTTAAGAGTAAACTCCGTTTGGCCGGATTTCCCTCCTTTAGTGGTTATAATCACGACTCCATTAGAAGCTCGCGATCCATAAATGGCCGCAGCAGAAGCATCTTTTAGGATATCAATTGATTCTATATCGTTAAAATTCAAATCAGCTAATGGATTAGTAGGGGCACCGTTAAAAGATTCATTTGAACTTACCATTGGCACCCCATCAATGACATATAAAGGCTCACTACTTGCAGATATTGAAGAAGAACCACGAATCCGCATTTGTATCCCTTGCCCAAGTTTACCATTGCTTGAGTTTACAAATACTCCGGCTGATTGTCCCTGAATTGCAGACTCAACACTATTTACCGGCATCTGTGAAATTTCATCCCCAGAAACTGATGATATGTTTCCAGTCACTTCCTCTTTAATTCGTGAACCGTACCCAACTACTACCACATCCTCAAGCTGCTGAACATCTTCCTGAAGCTGTACATTGATTTCGTTTTGATTTCCAATGGTAACTTCCTGGCTTACGAAACCCACATAGGAAAATACTAACACATCGTACTGCTCCGGAACATTGAGAGAATAATTTCCCTGTCCGTCGGTTGCCGTTCCAATTCCCTGTGACCCTTGTACCAGAACTGTTACGCCCGGTAGGGGTTCGCCGCTGCTTGCTGCTGTTACTGTCCCTGATATCTCACGCTCTTGCGCCTGTGCTTCAGACGTCAGACCGTAAATCAGAAAGGCAGACAGCATAAGCATTACTGTAGCTTTGATCTTCATAGTAATCTCATATTTGGTTTGATTTTGAAGGAAAAAGGTAAGAGATGCTTTAGCCAACACTTGAGTGATTAACTCATCTAAACAATACCATGCCCTTATTATTATCTGCTATAATTCAAAAACTAACGCACATAATCAATAGGGTATTACAATATTTTTAAATTCAAGTCGCTAAGTTAAATTTTTTAAAAAAACATCAGAAGTTGATCTCCTGCAAAAGTTTATCAGCTTGAGTGCGATAATCTTTTTCCACTTCTGCGCGAATGACTTTTTCGAGATAGGATTTTGCCTGTTCAATTTGCCCCTCCTCCTTCAATATTTTTCCGGCCAAATAACCTGAGACAACATAAAAGGGACGATTCTCAGTATCCGGCAACTCTTCTCCCAATGAAAATGCTTTGCTAAAACTTGTTATCGCTTCTTTTGTTTGGCCTCTTTTCTCTAAAATTCGTCCCTTCCACGTTAACAACTCTTCCTGAACCACTTTTATATCCGGAAGACCTTTTTCTTTCCATCGTTGGAGATTTTCATTGATCACTCTCAATGCGTCATCATAACGGGATTGCCTGTAATAGCTTTTTACTAAAATCCGAACATAATAACTGTTATTGGGATATTGACGATGAAGCTCTTCGAAGCTGCGTACGGCTACGCTAAAGTTTTTTTCATAGTTATAATGAATATTTCCCAGAAAATAGGTGGCTTCGGCGCGTGCAAAAACGGCGTTCTCTGATGCTTCTTCTATTGCTTTTAGCCCTTCTTTCTTGTCCCCATCGGGCAAGGCCCAGCTCACTGTTTTTACGACGGGGTATTCATCAGGAATATAATCCAGATAATAGAGTTTAAGCCCCTCGGCAAGTTTCAGATCGTTAAGGTCCGGCTGGATATCAAGGAGATAATTATATGCCTGTATGGCCTTGCGACCATAATTTATGCTGGTAATCCACTCTTCGCGATTCGCGTATTGGCGTGCCATATAACCGTTACTTATTGCTCGTATCAACAGCCCGTCTACATGTTTGGGCTGGCGGTGCAGCAACCGGCCGGCTTGATAATCAGTGCGTTTCATCATCTCAAAGAATTCTTGATCATGAGATCGATCGGGGAGATCGGTCAATACCGTCCACCATAATTGCATGCCCTCAAAAAGCGTCCAGAGCGGATGTTTGGGATATTTGTTTTTCCACTCTTTGAGTTGAATCTGGGCGCCCTCGAAATTCAAGTTATATACCGAATCTACGGCCGCTTTGGCATCTGTTCTAAAATCCGGATTATTAATTAACTCCGGAACTTGGGCTTTGATTGGCCGGGCGACAATAAATATAAAGAAAAAGAATAAGAGAGATATGTAGCGGATAATCTTCACCTTTTTTATTGTAATAACTGATTACGTCTAAACTTATTTTAGATGTGATTGAAACCAGTCTCTGGTGAGGTTTACAACTTTTGCAAATGGATCAGGCAATTGATCGTTTTCAAATGGATGGGCGGTATCAAAGGTGTGACCCGAGTCTGGTATCAACTCTAATTTCTTTTTCTCAGCATCACAATGCTCATACAATTTTTGAGCCTCACTGTAGGGCACCGCTTCATCACCCTTTGAATGAACGAACAGTGCAGGGATTTCCAATTCCTGCACGCGCTTTACAGCCATCAGGCGATCAGCATTTTCAATAGCATCTTTATAAACTATCTCTTTCACCGGCATAATTTGACCGGTACGTCCATTCTTGATTTCCGTGACGCCCTTTTCTTCCCAGTCGCTGATCATTTCATCGCTCCAGCGGGCATTGTAATCAGCCACTGCCGACCAAGTAGCCAAACACTTTATTTGAGGATATTCAGCTGCAGCTGCTACGGCGGTATGACCACCACGAGAGTGTCCCAAAACACCGATTGTGTCTGTAGCTAATGACACATCTTTTACCGTAATCATTTTCTCCTGTAATCCCTTGATCACTGTACCAATATCGTCCAAATCCTGACTCAATGTTTCGCGGGCAAACAGATCAAGCTGATCAAATTCGGTCATACTTTCACCCACCCCGTTCAGCGAAAAGTTCATTGCCAATACAGCAAATCCACCTTTACTAAGCTCTCGGCAACCTTCCGGGAATGCCCCCCAATCTTTAAAGCCCTTGAAGCCATGCAAAAATAGTATGACCGGCAAATGCTCCTGTTTGCTATCCTTCGGAAGGTACAAATCATAATAAATCGGCAGATTCTCAATAGATAATAGTGAACCTGAAATCTTGGAAATTTTAATATCCTTCATGAATATAACTACACTTATGCAATTTTCATGCTTGTTTACAATTTAATGTGATTTTGATTCACAGCATAGCAACGGACCAAAATTATGCTTGCTTCTCATGTCATCCTGAAATGAATTCAGTATGAGACACTTATTTTACTTAATCAAAATCGAGGGGATCGAGCTTAACCAATTTGCGCAGCCCATTAATTTCACTTTTCCGTAGATATCGCCAACGGCCCATTTTTACATTTTTAAGAGTAAGACCGGCGTATTCGATTCGCTTTAACTTGCTCACTTGTGTGCCAAAATATTCAACCATGCGACGAACAAGTCGGTTTCGACCTTCAAAGATCGAGAGTACAAAACCATCCGGTGTTCGGGCAATATTGTAGGCTTGGGCCATGCCGTCTTCAAGCTTAATACCCTGGGATAATTCTTGAAGCTCATCCCCCCTCAGATCTCGCTCAGTTTCCACTTCGTATGTTTTTCGCACCTCATAACTGGGATGCATTAATCGATTGGCCAAGTCCCCGTCATTGGTTAAGAGCAACAGTCCCATAGTATGACGATCGAGTCGCCCCACGGGATATACTCGCTTACCCGTAGCGTTTTTAATCTTGTCCATCACCGTGTCACGGTTTCGGGGATCATCAGTGGTGGTGATGGTATCTTTCGGCTTATTAAGCAGGATATAGGCAAATTTCTCGAGGCTCAAAACCTGTCCCTCGACCTCTACCTTATCGGTGCGCTGTACTTTCACGCCCATCTGTGTAACCACCTCATCATTTACCTTTACCTTGCCGGCAGCAATATAATCATCCGCTTTACGCCGAGAGGTAAATCCACAGTGCGCAATATATTTATTCAGACGAATATCCTCGTCTTCACTATAATTCTGGTCAACCTGGTGATCAGGCTCTTCTATTTTTCCTCGATTATTCCTCTTCTTTCTTCGTCGACTCATCCTCTAAATTTTCCCGGATATTATCCGATTCATTTTCTAATTCGTCACTGGTCTCATCGTCTTTTTCTTCCTCATCATCAAGCTGCAACACATCTGCTGTATACTCATCCAGGTCGGGCACTTCATCCTCATCAATTTTTTCAACGGCTTCAATCAAAGACATCGCCGTTTCTGTAGCTTCCTCATCTTCCGCTGTTTCCTGCAGTTCTTTAAGTTCCAACTGACGATCAAACAAAAACTGGCGATGCTCGGCCATATCATCATCTTTGAGAATCTCATTAATCTCGCGGGGTTTGGGCAGCTCATCAATCGAGTTGATACCAAAGTGCTTCAAAAAGTGTTTGGTCGTGCGATACAAGAGCGGTTTCCCGGGCGCATCGAGCCGACCCGAAACTTCGATAAGCACCTTCTCCAACAACTGACGCAGCATATATCCTGAATCCACGCCGCGGATATCATCCACTTCGGGCTTGGTAATGGGTTGTTTATAAGCCACAATCGCAAGCGTTTCAATGGCCGATTGCGATAACTTGCGATAGGCACTTTCGTGCTGAAAAATACTGAGCCAGGGCTCAAAGCGCTTCTTGGTTGAAAACGTATACCCTCCGGCCACATGCTGGATATTAAAAGCAAGTCCGTTTTCTTCATAACGCTGATTCAGCTTATCCACAAATGGTTCTATGGCATCCACTTCCAGCCCCAAATTCTCTTCTCCTTTTGCAATGATCTCACAAATTTTTTCTTCTGATATAGGTTCCGGGCTGGCAAAAATCAACGCTTCTATGACCGAAGAAAGACGCGTACCGTCAACAAATTGATAGTCTTGCATAACTGTTCCCGTTGTAGGGATAATTCTTCTTTAGATTGCGGCTGAATTATCAAGTGGCATAAAATAACAAATTTTTTACCCTTCATTCTCTTTAATGATAAAAAAGCCGTCATTTCCCTGCTTCTGATATAGGGGCATCAAAATATAACCATCGGTCTGTGCGATTATTTTTCCATCATTGTCATTGGCAAGCCACTCCCCTTTTTTGATAGGCTGAAAGTTTGAGTAGCCCGGCCGCATGGCAAACCCATCACCGGGCTGAATGATATGCTGGTATACCAACTCCGTTTCCACCGGCAAGTTTTGTGTATGGGCCTTAAGGTGTTGTTCAAACTCGGCAATTTTTTCCACATACTGCTTTTCGATAGATCCCACAGCGTGCAGCAAAAGTAGCAGCGAAGCTGTTATATTATATTCGGTTAACTCATTGGTATGCTGGCCGCCCTCCAATCCAAATGAGATAAAGCCCTGCTTCTGATAATATCCCAGCACCGTGCCTTGCAACGATTTTTCAATCCCAAAAACCATGGGCACATACAAGTTCGATAACAAATTACGTTGCCGGGGATCAGAATTTGTGATACTAAACATATTTCCAGATGCAGAAAATGTATGAACATCGGCCAACACAACAGGCCCCTCACTTCGTTCTTGTATCTCATCAAGAATTGGAAGCAGCCGCTTCATCTCCCTGCGTTCATTTGAATCAATATGCGCTTCAGGAGTATGACGAACCTGATCAATTATAGCAGGAACCCACAAGCGGTTCATATCCTCATCGACATAGCGGACATTATGCTTAAGTGCCGGCAAATTTGCCCTGAGAATAATCAATTGCCCACGAATGCGCGGACGAATACCGACGAGCATATCAAATATATTTTGAGCTGCTTCTACCCCGGCCGACTCATTTCCATGCAGCCCTGTTAGCAGCACAACCGTAGGTCCACCGGGATCACCTTCAATATTCCCTAAAATCCGATCTTCCTCTGTTTTTGTTTCGATGTTACTTATCGTCGGATTCTTCATTCGATTCGTTATTCAGATCTAAAACTTTTAAAAGTCGTCGTGTTATTTTCATATAATTTTGTTCGGTAATGATGCCTACAAGCCTGTTATTTTTTACAACAGGAAGACAACCGATCTGTTGGCTATCCATGATCTCCATCGCTTCCATGATCGAAGCCTCCGGATGAATAGTTATCGGATTCTCAATCATGATGTCTTCGACCGTCTCTATAACCTCTTCATCATGATTGACTGACTTGGAATAGGCATTAAAAACCATCCGCATGGTCACCAAGCCAATAAGGTGTTTTTTGTCGTCCTCTACCGGAACATACCGGATACGGCGCCAATCAATCAAGTTCGCCGTAAACTCCAGCAAGTCATCTTTTTGTACCGTAAAAAGGTCGGTCGTCATGAATTCTTCAACAATCAAACTCGATGGTTTCCAGTGCCCCAAATCCTCCATGCGGGCTCGTCCCCATTTATGTACCGGTTCACCCTTTTTCTGATTTTTGATCATCGCCGTTGTTATGGCCGCCAGCGTCTGCTCCTTGGATCCATGCTCCTTCATCAGCGAAGCATAATTGTTAAGTATCCAGTGCGATGGGGTTTGCCCTATTGTAACACGCTGTTCAATAATATCCAGATAGTCCGTAATATCACTGTCATCAATATTTGCTTCCTGTAGCCCCTCTCTGGCAATGGGCAGCAGTTCTTCGGTAATTAAATCCACTGCATTAATACGCTTATCATTAAACCATCGAAACTTTGTATCGAGTCCCATTTTAGAGGCCGCCACAAAATTCATTCGGGCATCATCAAAATCCATCTCCTCGGCCACATTGGGATGATAATCTCCCATCTTATTCATCAATCCCAGCCAAAAAGCAGAATTGGCAACCTCATCAGTAACCGTTGGTCCTGAAGGACAAACCCTGTTTTCGATACGCAGATGCGCCTTACCGTCGGTAACCCCGTAACAGGGGCGATTCCAGCGATATACCGTCCCATTATGAACCTGTAAGGCT
Organism: Fodinibius sp. SL11; assembly: GCF_052060035.1. Lineage (NCBI taxonomy): Bacteria > Pseudomonadati > Balneolota > Balneolia > Balneolales > Balneolaceae > Fodinibius > Fodinibius sp. SL11. Next base: position 31,931 of record NZ_JBPOEA010000018.1, read on the forward strand.
CGCAACGCAGGTGGTGTTCCTTCATCTAATAGTTTCTCCACATCTTCGGTTACTTCCGAGCTCAACATCACGCGATACCGAGCGGTATCTTCCTGGAAAATTTCGAGGATACTCTTATCCACCCATTCATTACCAAATGTTACCCGCGGACTACTTTCCCTCAGGTGATCGCCTACTGTTCGCGTATCTACCGACTGTTGAAAAAGAGCGATTCGAGTCTCATCCCACAGTCGCTTGCCAAAAAGTATAGGTGAACCTACCGTTGAAGCCAATACCGGCGCCGTAACCAACTGTGCTATATTATACTTGGGAACAAACTCTTCGGGGCCTACCTGGAGGTGCACCTGAAACCCCGTATTGCACGCTTCCAACAACGGGGAATCAAACTTCATTAATAGCTCATCCATGCCCTGAATACGGAGATCATAATCCCCGCCCCGCAATTTATTAATGGCTTGGGTTAAAGCCCTGTAGCGCTGCAGCGGCGTCTGGTTTTTCAGATCGATATCCACCTTGCGAATCGTAGGCAAGATCCCTGTCAATAAGATCTCCCCACCAAGTTCATTCGCCGCAGTACGAACCTTATCAACCTGCTGTTGCAGATTCCTTTCCATTTTGGAAAGGCAATTCCCCTTGAACTCAAGGGGCTCCATATTTATTTCAAGGTTGTATTTGGCATACTCGGTTGTAAAATCGCCGTTCTCATCCCCCTGCAACTTTTCGAGGACCTCCATATTGTGAGGCCATGCTTTTGCCTGTTGATCAACCAGACAAAGCTCCTGCTCGGCCCCAATCCGAATAGGATCGGTTTCGAACCAGTCTTCCTCATTGAGCATACGATCCAGCGCTCGTAGATCTTTTAGCACATACTTCATGAAGCGCTGTACCTCTTCCTGGCTGTCAGCTAATTTCACCCTGGATTCCCCCATAGGCACCTCTACATTAATTAATTGGTTTTTATCGTTTTAAATAATCGAATTAATTAAACCGAATGCAAGCGTTCTTTAACTATAATCGCCTAACACATTATAGCTTGAGATCATTTATAATTTCAGCTTATATCCGGTTGCAATTTACTGGATAAAGCCCCTCTTTTTTTCTGAAATAACTTGGCAAACCTTATATGTTGAATCCAATAAAAAAGGATGACTGAACTCAATCAGCCATCCTGTTAACAGTATTAGAAATATAATACACTTCAATCATTCCCAAAAAAGGGCTGGATACTCTGCATCAATGGTTTGCCAAATGTTAACAAAATCAAAGTCGGGCATATTGGTTACAGCATTCGACCCCGTCATTTGTGCAGTAGTGAGACCTGTCACATTACTATCTCCGCCATAAACGGCTTCGGTTTGACCGGAGTTTTCTTTATCCCAATAGCAATACTCAACAAAAGTGCCGCCACTATAATTATACCGTCCGACCAAACCACCAATAAAGGTATTACTACCAGAAGTAAATGTTACCTTGCCGGTAGCATACGCAGATGAGATATAACTCCCGTCAAATTGTATTCCAATAAGTCCCCCTACGTAATCTTCTCCTGCAACAGAACCTTGGGCATAAGATCTGAATATTCTGTAGGAATATCCCGATTCTCCGTTAGCATCAGTACTACCTGCTAAGCCACCTACCTGAGTAGTACCTGAGACATCACCAAGTGCAAACGAAGTAATAATCTCATTTCTATTTATTCCTACCAATCCTCCTACTAATCCAGAGTTAGAGCTAACATTTACATCTGCAAAAGAATTTTCAACACTTCCCCTGTTTGTAGCTACCAATCCACCACACCTTTCATCAAGGCAATGAACCGTTCCTGTTGCAGATGAATTATTAATCTCTCCAAGATTATGGCCAATCAAACTACCAGTACTACTTCCACCAGTAATATCTACATCCACAAGCCGAATATTACTTATTTGGGCTCCTTTATTGAGCCATCCAAATAACCCTATATAATCTGAGGTGCTATTTATTGTAAAATTTGAAATTGTATACTCCTGACCATCATAAGAGCCTTCAAAATTCATTATAGGCGTAAATTCAATACCCCCACTACCACCGGCCGTTGCACTGGCATCAATATCATTAATTTGTATAAAGTAATCCGAACTATATTCAACGTTATTTATTGCCTGCAACTGCTTAATAGTTGAAATCTGAAAAGGATCCGCTTCTGTCCCTGTCCCCCCAGCAAATGGACTATCAAAAACCGCGGTAATTGTTTTTGCCGTATCCACGGTAACGGTGACAAGGGTATCCGTGCCGCTAACATCGCCCTGCCACTCTACAAATGACCATCCATGGTCAGGGTTAGCTTCTAATTCAACAGTCGAATTATATAAAAACTCTTGCTGGTCGGGATTCAGTGCTACAGAACCTGAGCCGCTTGTAGTAACATTTACACCAAACGATTTTTTCTCAAAAACAGCCGTCACTTCACGGGGATTTTCTACCATAATTTGGACGGGGTTATCTGTGCCCGTCACATCACCGGTCCACTCTACAAACTGGTATCCCTTGTCCGCCACAGCCTTCAATTCAACCAGGGTACCGTGTTCATATTCTTTTGACTGTTGCTCTACTATTTTTTCATCAACCGATCCGTTTCCTTCCGTGTTAATCGTCAATTCATAACTTTTCACTTCAAAGTTTGCGGTAATCGAATAGTCTTGGTCAACAGTAAGAGAATGAGGATTATCGGAACTCGTTATATCTCCCGTCCATCCTGAAAACACATAGCCCTCACTTGCTTGGGCCTGTAGTTCTATTTGCTCTCCTTCTTCATAGGTATTTTGTCCCGACGGGGAAATGGTACCTCCTTCTGACGGGTTACCGGTTAAATCAACGTCATACATTGTCGTATCTGTACCACTATCGCCATCTGAATCAGGACCGGTACTGTTGCCCCCGCAAGACATAAACACAAATGACAGTAACAAGATGAATATTAGTAAAAATCTATTCATAACAAGAAATGGGTTTATATTAGGTTTTTATGGCATATTTTCTCGAGGGACTTTTTACTAAATAAATCCCGATCCCTCATTATCTAATACGTAAAACCAACCTAAAGATGGATCATTTTTACCAACTTCAGCCCTTAGGTCCTAATATGGCGCACCCGATACGCTCTCGAGCCATAAAAACTACTCCAATGCATCCACATTCACATTGATACGAACGGAGCTCGCCCCTTTGGGTTTTCGATCATCAAATCGATCAAAGGTTCTGTCGAGCATTTGCTCAATGGCCGAAGCCCCGTTTGAAGGATCAATTTTGATAAAGCTCTCCCACCGATAAAAATTCTGCATTTTGGCAATAGCGGCCGGTGATGGACCCAATACCGAATCAAAACTACCTAACACTTCTGTCAAGCATTCGGTATAGGTTTCCGCCACTCTTCGAACGCGTCCCTCTTGTTTTCCTTTAAACACAAACCTGATAATCCGTGAATACGGGGGATACTGCAATGTTTTACGATAAGCAAGCTCCTGCCGGGCAAATGACTTGTAATCGTGATTTTTTGCTTGCTGTATTGCGGGATGATCCGGCTGCCAGGTCTGAAAAAAGACCCTCCCCTCCTTGTCAGCTCTGCCCGAACGCCCGGCCACCTGACTTAATAATTGGTACATACGTTCTCCCGAACGAAAAGAAGGAAAGGCAAGTTCGGTATCAGCATCAATCACCCCCACCACTGTTACATCCGGAAAGTCCAGTCCCTTGCCCACAATTTGCGTTCCCACTAATATGTCTGCCTCTTTTCTTCCAAAGGCTTTTAGTATTTTCGAGTGTGCATTCTTGCCCGAAGTTGTGTCATAGTCCATGCGTAGGGTTTCTGCCTCCGAATACAGTTCAGCAATTTGTTTCTCCAACTGTTGGGTACCACTCCCACGGGCTTCCACTGAGTCATTGCCGCACTCCCTGCAACGCCGGGGTTCCCGTTCGGAATAACCGCAGTAGTGACATCTTAACTGTTTTTTTGATTTATGGAAGGTCAAACTCACCGAACAATTGGGACACTCCGGAATTTCTCCACAGTTTGCACATTGCAGGTATGACGCAAAACCCCTTCTGTTATATAATAAAATGACTTGTTCATTCTTTTCTATTGCTTCTTTAATCGCTTCATAAAGAGGAATGGCAATCGGTCCTTTCATAGCGGACCGATATTGTTTGAGATCAAGCAGTTTTACCTCGGGCAGTTTTGCCTCAAAGGGGCGCTTAATCAATTCTAAATATTGGCTTTTTCCTTTTTGGGTACCATAAAGAGAACCCATACTGGGCGTCGCCGACCCCAAAACCACCGGAATATCATTGATATGAGCTCGCATAATAGCAACATCTCGACCATTATAACGCGGGGCCGGGTCTTCCTGTTTGTACGACATGTCGTGCTCCTCATCTACAACAATCAGACCCAAATTCTGAACCGGCGCAAAAACGGCCGAGCGTGCCCCAATAGCTATTCTTTTCTCTCCCTTTTGCAGGGCCCGCCAGGCATCATACCGTTCCCGATCGGTAAGCCTGCTGTGTAACACCGCAATATCATCCCCAAATATTAGATGAAAACGTTTCACGATCTGTGGGGTCAGGCCAATCTCTGGCACCAGTACCAATCCTCCTTTTCCCTGCTCCAATACGTTCTTTAAAGCATGAATATAAACTTCGGTTTTCCCACTGCCGGTTATACCGTACAATAAATAACTGCCAAACGTTTCCTTTCGAATCGATTTATTAATTTCATCAAAAGCCGCTTGTTGATCATCATTTAATGTATTGAGCTTTTCCGGATCATATTCCAGCTTCATACTCAGATTGGTAGTCTCGACCTCATCATACCTTATCAACCCTTCTTCGGCAATACGATTGAGCGTATAATATTCCAACAACTCAAAATCGGTTAATTCTTTTTGAAATTCAGGAAGATCTAAATCAACTAAAACGCTTAAGGCCTGTATCCATTTATATTGTTTCCCCGCCTCTTGATGTTCTTCAATAATATCTGCAGCCACCTCTTTGCTTTTTTCTTCCTTCCATTGCCACAACTTATCCGTACTTGGATCCATCTTCATTTCTGGCTGTTCCCAAACCTCCAGCAGTTTCTGTCCTACGAGTTTATCAATGATTTTATCGCCCCATCTCTTTTGAGCTTCTACCAACAAATAAGAACCGGCCTCAATTATTTCGTTAACAATCTCCTTTTTATCCTGATCCAGATAATCTGGCAGATTACTATCCGTAGCTTTTAAATATTTTTGGGCATAAAAATTTAACCCTACCGGCAAGGCGGCCTGTATAACCTGCCCCCACCCACAGTAATAAAAACGGTGAATCCATTCGGTTAGCTTTAATAATTCGTTAGAAATAATGGGCTTGTCATCGAGGACCTGCTGTACCGGACGGGTATTAAAATCGGGTTCATGATCATGGATATTAACAACGATCCCGATTTTTTTATGCTTTTGAAAAGGCACCCAAACCCGTTTACCAATCTGTGCATCTACCTGATATTCCTCAGGCAAGCTGTATGTAAACTGCCGCCGTACCGCGGTTGGGAAAACGATATCTGCGTATAAAGACAAAACGAGTGACCGTTATTAATTTTTAAAAGACCTTTATATAACTAGCCATGTGATAATGAAGTTGGCATGTAACGTCATTTTAGGTTTCAGCATCTGAAAGCAATCATTATTCATAAGCGTTAAACATTTTTGCTCCAGATCCTGAAATAAATTCAGGATGACACGGTGATTTTACCAAATCTAATTTGGGCTGAAACTGCTGGAAAGCATATTCATTATAGAACTGTGAATCAATAATAATCCCAATAAAAAAGGGCTCCGAGTAATCGGAGCCCTTTAATTCGATACTTACCGTAAAACGATAAGCTTAAGTTACTTATCTGCTACTTGCTTCTTGAATATCCCAGAACAAGTTTGTGGTTTTTAGATCACCGCCAATAGCAGAAGCTGCTTCATCATAATTAGACTGGTTCAGGTTCTGCTCATCAACGGGATAAGTGAAACGACTTGGAATATCATCTTCAGTATCAGCGCCAGGGTTATTGGCAAAGTACCAAGTTGGATGATCCAATCGTCGCCAATCAGTCCATGCTTGCAAGTTATCATTCATGTACTGTCCTAACCACTTCTGTTGAGCAATAGCTTCAATCTGACCTCTTTGGGTTCCAGCCACAGGATATGGGGCATCGTTTGCCAAGTAATCATTAATTTCCTGCGAAGAGATGTTCTCTTCAGAAGAAGCATTACTCCAATACTCCATATCAGCAGTAACAGCATTATTATAATGCTGGGCTGCTTGTACTGCAGTACCGGTTAACCAACCCCGAGCGTTTGCTTCAGCTCGGATGAATTCAACCTCAGCATACTCTAAGAGCATACCTTCAAAATCAGGCTCAATTAATGGACCCTTTACGTGAGAATTTCCGATATAGTCATTAGAATCACCATATAATCCTCCCACATAGGCCATCTCAGCAGGATCCCCTTCTACTGTATTCGTATCAACCTGCGTAAATTGGACTCTACGACGTGGATCGTTCAGATTATTCATCATATCAATCAACGTATTGGCTGCTACAAAGTCGTTACGACCTGTATTAATCACATCTTCCCACACCGGATTTCTGTTAGGTGGTGTGTTCGTGAATTTCAACGCAAGGTTGTCAGCGTTAGACTCAAATGCCCCGGGAGAAGCATCTTCTATAGCAGTTTGTGGGTCAAAATTAACAGCACTCCCTGCTTCTGCAACCTGAATTGCCATACGCATTTTAAGCGACTTAGCAAATTTAAGCCAAGCTTCCACATTACCGCTGTAAAAGAGATCTTCAGAGGCATTAAATCCGGAAGCATTTGGATCAATATTACTAATAGCCGTATTAAGACGACTCATTAGATCGGAATAAATTGCAGCCTGACTATCGTATGCCGGCGATACATTATCTGAATCCAAGGCTTCAGAGTAGGGAATATCACCAAAGGTAGTTACCAATTGATGATAAGCCATCACATTGACAATCTCAATTTGCGCCTGCATGTTTTGCTTTACAGCATCAGGAATAGTCTGAGGCGGCTCAACTTTATTTGATATATCGTCCGCTACCAAATCAGAAGACCTCTTAAGATCGTTTAGAATATTGCGATAAATCTCGCTCCAGTAACTGGAGGGGATCGCTCGACCCGTCAAATTGTACTGGGATTCATCAGCATAAGTAGTTGCTGCCCAATACTGAGACATGAACATAAACATGTTAATGTTATAGTTAACGCTTGTATTCAACGTTCCCAAACTAACGAGAGCGTTGGAAAACAAGGGTTCAGCTGTTACCTCAGACGCGGCTTTAGGATCATCATTCAAGCTGGTTAAATCATCCTCGCACGAACTGAGTACCAGTGCAAATACTAATAAAGGTAATAATAGTTTTCTCATGGTATTCAATCCTAAAATTCAAGTTTCAAGTTAAACGTGAAGTTGCGTGTGGATGGATAAGCACCACCTTGATAACCCTGTACATTACCTGCGACAATTCCCTGCTCAGGATCGGCGTGCGGTAGATTTTTGTGGATAATCCACAAGTTGCGACCAATAGCCGACAAAGAAGCTCCCTGAATGGGACCGATCTTATCGATAAGGTTCTGAGGCAAGTTGTATGTTAAGCCAACTTCACGCAGCTTCACGTAACTTCCATCATAGATAAACTGTGCAGCGGGATTTGTAACCCAACCGTAAGCTCCATAATAGACATTGGCGCGTGTACGGATATCGTTTGGGCTTCCATCTGCAAGATAGCCGTCGAGAATAACTCCACCGCTGTCATCTCCGCTTGTTACAGGATCACGCTTGGGGTTACCCAAATCGTTCAAACCGGCTGTTTTCGGATATAAACCAGTACCCTGTCCATAATATTGGTCAAGGGAGAAAATATCTCCACCCCATCGAACATCTACCAAGAAGTTCAACGACCAATTTTTATAATTCATACGGTTCGAAATACCACCAGTCCAATCGGGATTCATGTTCCCGATAATATTATTGGAGGAAGAAGTAACCGCGTACGTACCTGCATAAAAACCTGAACCGTTAATTAGCTTTTGACCCCCATTTTCACTCCAGGATTCTCCGTCAAGGTTCACGAAGTCAGTGCCACGGATTGCTCCATAAGGTTCACCTTTAGCGGCACTAATAGTAACAGAACCCTGTGGCGAAGCCAGCTGATAATTATCTACGCCTGGTGCAAGAGCTTTTACTTTGTTGAAGTTTTTGCTCCAGTTTACATTCATGGTCCATGTAAAATCACGGCTTGTGATCGGACGTACTGTTGCAGAAACCTCCCAACCACGGTTTTCTACATTACCGGCATTTACAAACTTAGTTGCATAACCGGATGCACGAGAAACCTCCGTAGCAAGAATCTGGTCAACAGTATTCTGGTCATAGTAGTTGATATCAAGCGTAGCGCGATCATTAAATACGCCTAACTGCATTCCAACCTCCCAACTCTTTGTACGTTCGGGCTTCAGATCAGGATTATTCTTTGTCGAGGGTAATGTATAAAGCCCTGTAGGCCCAAAGTTATTAGGACGATTATAGGTATCATTCAAACTATGGGGTGGTGCAGTATTACCAACTTCGGCCCAACTACCGCGAATCTTACCAAACGACAACCAGTCAGCGTCAATAAACTCACTGAAGGTAAATCCAGCAGAGACCGATGGATAGTAATATACATTTTCACCATCTGGCAAGCTGGACGACTTATCGCGACGGCCTGTAGCCTCCAAGTTAAAGAAACCACCATAGTTAACGTTTAAACTTGCAAAATAACCATTTACAGCCAATTGCTCATCAGTTTCATTTGGAAACTGAATTGGGCTTGCGGAATTATTTAGTGAATACACACCTGGAATAAGCAAGCCGCCATTTGTTTCAGCAACAGTGCTTTGCATATGATTACGACGCAAGTTCATACCAACAACACCACTGATACGAACATCTTCGTTCAGTTGTTTTTTATAATTTGCAAGAAGGTCATAATTAAACTCCGTAAAGTCTTGCACCCTCTTGTGATAGCCTGTCCAGTCAGAACCATGACCGATACTACCTACATTATTACGTTCTTCGATAAGTTGACTGTAACTATCGATACTTACTCTACCTGTTACATTCAACCAATCCGTAAATTCATAATTGGCTTCCACATTACCGAAGTAACGATCACGCTCATCAGTTTGGAAATTCTCATAACGAGTCCAATATGGATTATCCCAATATATAGGACTACCACCAAGATCACCTTGTGACCAGTTCCAAGTTTCGTTTGTACGATTGCGGAAATAAGCACTCTTTTGTGCTTCCATATCTACAGATGTATTCCACCATTGTCGAAATAGACTCATCATCGTACTATATCCGCGACCTGGCCGTGCACGACCTTCAGTCTGAGTATATTGAATTTTACCAGAAACAGAGAACTTATCGCTCACATCATACCCAGCGGCAAAGTTCAATTTATTCTTATCAAGCTTTGCATTCGGTAGAATACCTGTAGTATTGGTTTGGTTATATCCCATATTATAGTATCCACCGTCAAAACCACCATCAATCTGGATACTATTGGTAAAGTCTGTTCCTGTTTCAAAGAAATCCACTGGTGTATTTTCAGGTGCTACCCAAGGAGTAGGTGTCATAAAGTTAGGTCCACCTTCCACAAAGGCATCCCATTGATACACTTCCTGACCTTCGAACTTAGGACCATAAGATCCGTCATCCCAAGGATTACCAATAGTCTCTTCAGTACCATCACCATCAATGTCTATCGATCCAAAAGAAGGGACATATCCACCACCGTATTCCATCTGGTGATCAATAAATGTACTCTTATTAATCTTTTGGATAGTAGCACTGGAATTAAATGTTACTTGAACAGGTCGATTTCCTGACTGTCCACCTTTGGTTTGAATGACAATCGCACCGTTCGACGCACGAGAACCATAAAGCGCTGCGGCTGCAGGTCCCTTCAATACGTTTACAGATGCAATGTTATCCGGATTGATATCGACACCGGTATTACCGTAGTCATAACCGGCAAAACCAGCTTCCGTACTTGCATCATTGAATTCCTGGTTTGCATACGGCACACCGTCAACGACGAATAGTACCTGGTTATCTCCGGAAATAGACTTGTATCCACGCATTACGATATTGGTGGAGCCGCCCATTCCGCTTGTCTGACTAACTTTAAGACCGGCCACTCGACCGCTCAAAGAGGCAGCAAAATTATCACTTCGATTTTCTGCGACAATCTCACCGTCTACCTGTTGTGCAGAATAGGGAAGATCGTTCAAACTTTGCTCCACCCCATAAGCTGTAACAACAACATCGTCGAGTTGTTGGGTAGATGAAGCGAGTGGAATATCAAGAGTAACCGTTGATTGATCAACTGTAACCTCTTGTTCAAATGTTTGATACCCAACGAAGCTGGCACGTACAGTATAAGTACCGTACTCAACCCCTTGTATTGTAAACTCACCTTGTGCGTTGGTAGCAGCACCGCGCTGCAACTCAACCACATAGACGTTTACACTGGGCAGTGTTTCACCTGAACTTTGGTCGGTTACCGTACCTGTTATTGTCCCGGACTGCGCAAAAGCAGTAGCGGAAAATATCAGGCATAACGTAAATAGAGATAGTAGTTTTTTTACCATAGCCCTGATTTGTTTTAATTATGATTATAATAAATCTAAAAAAGTGCGAAGAAAATAGCCTTAACACTTTCAAAATGGCTTTTTTAGCCACTCCATTATATATATAAAAATGCAGAAAGAATAAAATATCCGCTAATTGTTTATCGTTGTTTTATGTTCAAATATTATTATACCTGTACAAATGGCTATATTACGCTGCATATCAACAAATTAAAGCGGTTACGTAACTATCTTTTTATTTTGAACTCTCTCTTTCATAATTGGAATGTGGTTTATGATATAAATGAGTTAGATCATGAAATACAACCAAAGAGATGCTAATATAGAGTCTGAAGCCTATAATAACCCCTTTTTACTATACGAGTATTGTTTTCAAGTTAACCCAAAATAATATTACTTATATAATCCCTTTTATAAATGTGGCTAATATCCCTACATTTTTTTAAGGAAAAATATTAAGCAAAAAAGCACCGAATCTATTACAACCCGGTGCTTATAAACAATTTGCCTATCTCTTACTTATCATTACTTGCAGACTTAGTAACAATTTCAATGACGCCCTGCCCTCCTTCACTTCCATACTGAGAAGCTTCAGATTCGGGTACTAATCGTACAGATTTTATTTCTCCCGGAGAAAACATATCAGCTACATTAGGAAAATTCCGCCCTACCTTTTGACCATCAACGACAAATAAAGGTTGACGTTGATCACTATCCCCAAATGCATATTCGCCTTTTCGATCACTTGTTTTACCGCGACTAACTCCGGAAAATCCTCTGGGGCGCAATACAACCTTTGCATAATCACCGCTGCCATTTATTTGAACACCATTAATACGACGAAGATGATCTTCTAATGTCATATTTTCGGTTCCATCGGTACCAGCTGTACTTCTTTGGCTCGTACTACTTGTTGCACATCCAACCATCAATAACAGTGATGCCACTAAAAGTAGTTTTATCCCTTTGGCTAACAATTTCATAATAATATTCTTTACGTTTTAGATTTGTTTATTCAAAATGGTACAAACTTATTATCAACAAGTAAAGACGGCTTATTACATTTATTATCACTCACCGTAAGCGAGCTTTGACAACTTAAAGCTGGAGGTTTTTGGGCTTTATTTGTTTATCCCAGCCACCCTTCTCTGTCCAAACTGCGATATTGAATGGCCTCAGCAATATGATTGGATCGTATATTTTCTGATCGTTCAAGATCGGCAATGGTTCGGGATACTTTTAGAATACGATCATACGCTCGGGCCGATAATCCCAATGAGGTAATAGCTTTTTTAAGCATCTGTTTGCCCGCATCATCAAGCATGCAAATCTTTCGTGACATCTTAGTATTCATCTGCGCATTGCAATATACATCTTCAACCCCCATAAAGCGTTGTGTTTGTACTTCTCGCGCCTGTATTATCCTTTTTCTGATTTCGCACGATGGCTCTCCCTTTGATTTACTGGAAAGTTCATCATAGCTTACTTTCTGCACTTCAATATGGAGATCAATCCGATCAAGCATAGGTCCGCTTATTTTACTTAGATATCGCTGCATTTGTGCCGGAGAAGCCCCGCCGGGATCCGTAGGATCATACCAATCACCGGTAGGTGAGGGATTCATGGAGGCCACCAGCATTATTCTACTGGGATAGCTTACACTCATGCGCGCACGCGATATACTAACAGAACCATCTTCAAGCGGCTGCCGCATTACTTCAAGGGCACTGCGTTTGAATTCGGGCAATTCATCCAAAAACAAGACTCCATTATGGGCCATTGAAATCTCACCCGGCATGGGAATACTTCCCCCTCCAACTAAAGCCACATCCGAAACCGTATGATGCGGAGAACGAAAAGGGCGCTGCGTCACCAAGGCTTCACCGGTTGGTAACAATCCGGCCACAGAATGTATTTTTGTAGTTTCCAAGGCTTCGTCAAGGGTTAATGGCGGTAAGATCGTAGGCAACCGTCGTGCCATCATTGTTTTACCTGATCCAGGAGGCCCCACCATAATAACATTATGTCCGCCGGCAGCTGCCACTTCAAGGGCACGCTTTACGTTCTCCTGGCCGCGCACATCGCTAAAATCCAGGATTTCCCCTTCCCCATTTTGCCTGAACATTTTTTTGATATCAACATTTAACGGCTTGTACGAATCCATGTCACGCAACCAACCCATCACCTCTGTCAGATGTTCAAACGCATATACGTTAATCCCTTCGACCACAGCCGCTTCCGGACCATTTTCTGCAGGCACCACCATATTTGTTAATCCTTTTTCGCGGGCCTGAACAGCCATCGGCAATACGCCCTTTACGGGACGCAATTTGCCATCCAGCCCCAATTCACCTAATATCAGCGTTCCTTCAAGTTTATCCGTTTTTATTTGTCCCGATACATTCAATAGTGTTACTGCGATAGGCAAATCAAACGCACTACCCTCTTTGGGTAAATCAGCGGGAGCCAAATTAACGGTAATACGTCCTTTCGGAAATTCAGCATTCGAATTTTTCAGCGCCGCTTCAATACGGTCACTTGATTCGCTTACCGCACGATCCGGTAATCCCACTAAAAAATATTTGGGTACCCCGGTTGACATATTTGTTTCAACTTCAATAAGGCGGGCATCTACTCCTATAGTAGAAGCACAGTAAACACGTGATAACATAACATCTCCTGATGAATCATTTGCAGTTATTTAACGTAGTAAGACCTTGAAGCAAATGATTCCTTACAAAAAGGAATTTATTTTCCACATAATCAGCAGCAAACACTAACATGAAAACTCACATTATGAATACCTCAAACTCTCGAAAGACATTCAAAGAAGAAATAACAGGTACCGTCAATGAAATTATCAGTCAGGTAAAAAAGCTGATCCGTGAAGGTAATGCACGAAGGGTCATGATAAAGGACCAAGACGGAAAAGTGCTGTTTCAGTCCCAACTAACGGTAAGTGTGGGCGGAGCAGCTTTGCTAACGACTATTGCCCCCATCGTTTCTGCTATTGGGATGTTTGCTCTATTTATGAATGATGTGAAAATTATTGTCGAGCGCTATCCTGAAGAGGAAACAGATCAAAATAGAGACGAATACGAAGTAGAGGCTGAATTCATTGAAATTCGGGATGAGGAAGAAGCTGATACATCCGGTGAAGATGATGGATCCAAATCAGAAGAAAAGACAGATAAAACGGTAGGGAAAGATAACAGTGACCAGTAAACAATGTTTTATGCTGTTAACTGATCACTGCGTGTTGAGAAATTATTTCCAGTGCTCTTCGGCAACGGCTTCTTTACTCACTTTCGCTTCAGCCAAAAAGCGTTCGGCATCAAGGGCTGCTTTGCATCCGGTGCCGGCTGCCGTAACGGCCTGACGATATACCGCATCCATGGCGTCACCACAAGCGAAAATACCGGGCATATCTGTTTTAGTTGACTGCCCCTTGGTTTGGATATATCCGACCTCATCCATTGCTAACACCCCTTTAAACAGATCGGTATTGGGCTTGTGTCCAATAGCAATAAATACTCCTGTCACATCATCAAGGGTGGTAATTTCTTGGGTTTCATTGTTAATTACCTTAACCCCTTCAACAGCATCTTCGCCCAAGACTTCTTCGAGTTCAGTATCCCACATAAACTCGATCTTTTCATCATTAAATGCCCTCTGCTGCATGGTTTTTGAAGCGCGAAGCTCTTGACGCCGATGTAATACCGTTACTTTACTGGCGAATTTAGTCAAAAATGTTGCCTCTTCCATGGCTGTATCACCGCCGCCTACTACAATTACGTGCTGATCGCGGAAAAAGGCGCCATCACAAGTTGCACAGGCAGAAACTCCTTTTCCACGCAACTCTTGCTCACTATCAAGTCCCAACCATTTGGCCGAAGCTCCCGTTGATACAATAATGGCCTTGGCTTTAATTTCTACTTCTTCATCAATGGTCATTTTATAGGGACGCTCATCAAACTCAATATTTGTCACCATACCATAGCGCGTATCGGCCCCAAAACGCTGAGCTTGTTCACGAAAATCCTGCATCATCTTGGGTCCCATCACGCCCTCGGGGTATCCGGGATAATTTTCGACATCGGTCGTCTGCATTAACTGCCCGCCGGGTTCTGGTCCCTCAAAAACAATGGGATTCAAATCAGCACGCGCCGCATAAAGCGCAGCGGTTAATCCCGCGGGACCACTTCCTACGATTACAGCATCGAACGTTTTTCCTACAATATCTTCCATGAGTTACTCTACGTATTTTCTCTTTAATAATTTCATATAAAGGTACAAAAATAAGAGGTAATGATTGAGTCGATATTTCTTATCTCCTTCATAGAATTCATCAATTATGATACGATGCCTCACTTCCTTAAATAATGCAATGAAGCTAAATTTTACATCAGCAGTTTGCAAATATATTGGTACCTCTTTCCAATAGGATCCCTTCCTCGTATCTTCGTAGCAAAAATAACGTTTGCAATACTGTGACTTTTCAATAAGTTATGACTTAACCATAAACTTTTCGGGTGTTAATTGTGATTATAGCTATTCCAAAAGAAACGGCCGAACGAGAGAAACGTGTGGCTCTTATCCCAGATACGGTTTCCAAACTTGTTGATAACGGTCACGACGTTTGGGTTGAAACGAATGCCGGCAAATCCTCCAGCTATTTGGATGGGGCCTATGAAACTGCGGGTGCTAAAGTTATTAACGATCGCGCCGCCCTTTTTTCGGATGCGGATATCCTGATCAGCATTCAACCCCCTGCCCAGGAAGACCTCGGTAAGATGAAAGCAGAAAGCATTTTAATCTGCCTGCTGTGGGCGCTACAAAACGAAGACACTGTTGATTTCTTAAAAGAAAAGAATATCACTGCCCTGGGAATGGATGCCATTCCGCGTATATCCCGGGCGCAAAGCATGGATGCCCTCTCGTCGATGAGTTCTATTGCGGGATATAAATCGGCCCTGATTGCAGCCAATGAACTGGATCGCTATATGCCGATGATGATGACGGCAGCAGGGACGGTAGCACCGGCCAAAGTTTTGGTGCTCGGTGCGGGGGTAGCGGGGCTCCAAGCTATTGCTACAGCCAAACGGTTGGGCGCCAAAGTTGAGGCTTTTGATATTCGTCCTGCTGTTAAAGAACAAGTTGAAAGTTTGGGTGCTTCTTTTGTGGAAATTCCCGATCTGAATGAAGAATCAGAAACGGAAGGCGGCTATGCCAAGGAGTTGGCCGAAGATGAGCAAGAACGCCAGCGACAGGTCATTCACGAGCACGCAAAAAAATCTGATATTATCATCACTACGGCACTTATTCCAGGCAAGCCTGCTCCCCTGTTGGTTACCAAAGAGATGGTAGAAGATATGCACGCCGGAGCGGTTGTTGTTGATATAGCAGCCGAACAGGGTGGCAATTGTGCACTCACCGAAGCCGGGGAAACGACTGTTAAAAATGAAGTGAAAATTATTGGTCCGTTGAATATTCCCAGCATGCTGGCTTATCACGCTAGTCAACTATATTCTAAAAACATGCTGGAGCTCCTGAACCATTTAATCAAAGACGGTAAACCGGAATTCGATTTTGAAGATGAAATTACCCTAAATACAACCATAACGCACCAAGGCGAAATTATTAGCCCAATGCTGAAAAAAGAATAGAAAACATGTCATCCTGAATTCATTTCTACATCTATAATCAAAAAGAATAGTACGGATCCTGAAACAAGTTCAGGATGATGGGGGTTCGTATATTTTTATTCAATCATTAAAAACAAGCTTAAATACCCCTTAAACCCGCCTATAAGGCGATATTTGCCTTTTTATTACTGCCTAAAAAATGAATTCTTTTCACAGAAGTAACATTTATCCTTTGCCGGTAGTACAAATAGTAGTACATTGGGATTGACTTCTAACCAATCCTAATCTACGAAATATGGCCAGCTTAAAAAAACGAGGGGGAAACTATTCCCTAGTCTTCAAGACACACCTAGACGGAAAACCCATTACCAAAACCTATGCCTTGGGCACCCGTTACAAAAAGGTCGCCGAACAAAAGAAAATAGAATACGAACGGCTCTATGAGTCCGGTCAAATTAATCCTTTTGCTGACGACTGGAATCTAAAGGAATTTGAGAAAAATCAGAAACTCAATGGTACCGCGTTTACCAGTCCATTTCTTAAGAGCCTGCGCGAGCAGTTTTTAGCTCAAAAAACAAATGTCACAGCGAAAACTAGACAGACCTATCGTTACATTCTCCAGGAGTTTGGCGATCTAGTAGGCGAAACCATGCCTATTAGTCGTGTTAACACAGGCGATATACGAGAGTTTTGCCTTCGGGAGGATTTGGCGTCGGCATCACAGAAAAATTATCTAGGCCATCTTCGGGCTTTTTTCAACTGGGTGGTAGAACAAGACATTATTGAAGCCAATCCATGCGATGATATTCGGTTGCCCAAAGTGCGAGATAATTTGGTAGAAAAGATTATTGATCAGCAGCAGCTCGACGAACTATTTCAAGCCTTCCGAAAACATCAGCATGCCCAGCGTAAAGCTGGAACCATTAAGCATCCAGGCCAAATGCAATTTTGGTTTAAACCACTGATTACCCTAACCTTTTATACGGGTTTACGTCTGAAGGAAGTTACCCAACTTCAGTGGTCGCATGTGAATCTGGAAGAACGGTTTTTGCGCGTTACCGATACCAAGAATGGTCTCGAACGGACGGTTCCTATCTTTGATCCAGTCTACTGGCGTCTTCGTGCCTGGCGGAAGTTTATGGGAAATCCTCAAACCGGCTACGTATTTCCCAGTCCAAAATCAACGGACAAGAATCACATTCAACTGTCAGGCCGAACGGTCTCGACACAATTCAAATCGTATTGCAAGAAAGCCGGATTTAAGGACTCTATTCATTTTCACGGGCTCCGTCATTCGTGTGCAACCTTTCTTCTTCGTAGTGGCTTCAATGTAATTGAGGTCAAAAACATGTTGGGCCACAAACGCATTGAAGTAACTAATAGGTATGTACATCTGGTCGCCAATGATTTGCTGGCTACAGCAAATCGAAATGGACTGATTACCTAAAGAACACCGAAGAGCCAAGATAAATTGCTGTTTCAACAAATAGCTTTATACTATCAGTTATTCTAGAAGAGGTGCTTTATTTATAGTTATTGGTGCTTTGCTGGTGTTGTCTCTTCTCTCTTGATTTTAAGGGTAAATGTTAATGAGTTGCAACCACTTATAGTAATGTACACTGCTAAAAAGCATAGATAAAATAATATTAGATCAAATTCTTGGCCTCTTATTTCATCTAATATAATTCAGAAGTCATTTATGAAAGACGCAATTGTAATAGTAGCACTTACTGTGGAAATGGTGCTGTTACAATAAATTCGCATCCATTTTCTGTGTTTTGGTATTCGAGTTGTCCCTCTAACTGATGAGTAAGGGTTTGAATGAGATTCATGCCTAATGAGCTACTTTGCTGCAAGGTAAAATCTTCTGGCAGTCCCTTCCCATTATCGGTAATTTGCAGACGTATCATGTCGTTTTTACTCTCCAAGCGGATGGATATATGACCTTGCTCTTGCTCCTCAAAGGCATGTTTGTAAGTATTGCTTACCAATTCATTGACAATAAGTCCGAGGGGAATGGCCCGGTCCATATCCAAGTCTATATCTTCGATATCCGTTTCGTATGTAATATCTCGTTGGTTCCCGGGATTATGGGCATCGTGGATGGATCTAATTAGATCTTGGATAAACTGCTCAGTGCCCACCTCCGCAAGCGTGCTGCTTTGGTAGAGTTTTTCATGGATGGTGGCAATTGTTTGTATTCGCTGTTGACTATCCTGAAGTGTGAACCGAACGTGTTCATCTTCTGTCTCTATGGCTTGCACTTCTAGCAATCCCGATATCACAGCCAAATTATTCTTAATCCGGTGGTGGATTTCAGCCAGCAGCGTTTTCTTTTCGTCAAGGGACTGCTGGAGCTGTTGTTCGGCTTGCTTGCGAGCCGTTGTAATGCTAATGATGTGGGCTACGGCTTTGAGGAATAACTCGTCATTGGTATTTAGCTCATAATCATCTGCATACTGAACAGCCACAAATCCCAGCGGCCCGGAATCCCCTGGAATAATGACGCCGTAGCTAACCGAGGCATCAGGTAATTGTTGAGTAAGAGGGCGTAGCTGGTCGGGTTGTATAATTTGTGGCGTATTGAGGGTTTGTAGGTCCGCAAAGCCATGGCCATCGACCAGGGATGCCTCCAGTGGGGGACTACTGGCCAGCTGCTGCACTACGGAGTCTTCCGTAAAGCGGAACAGGTGGGTCCTCTGGGCATCGAGCAGAGATGTCATTTCTTTAGTGAGCATCTCATAAAATGATGTCAGCTCGTCGGCCTCAAGAGCTTTGGCCCCGACCTCCATAATAGTGGCACGCATCCGGATCTGATCCTGGAGGAGCCGCTCATGTTTCTTTCGGTCAGTAATATCTCGAAAAATAATACTTGTTTGAAGCCCCTCATCCTCCGAATGGAATACCGAAGAAGTCAGTTCAACAGGAATATGTTTGTCCGATTTATGAATGAACGTCAGTTCACCAGAGAAATGGCCGGTTTCCTCCCGCCTTTTAAGGGCTTCCTGCATTTTCTCATCATTCTTGGTTATTCCCTCTCGCCCCAACTCCTTAATTTCTTCTTCTTTTCGACCTAAAATGCGACAACCAGCGGGATTTACCTTTAGAATAGATCCATCAGGATTGGTGAGCATAATACCATCCGAGCTGTGTTGAAACAGTTTCTGATATTTCCGTTCGGTGCTGGCCAAATCTTTTTGCGCCTCCCGCTTGCGACTAGCAAAGTAGACCAGCACCAATCCACTGACGACAATAAAAATCCAATCCTTCAACGAAATCAACAGATAGGCAGTGTCCGACTCATCGGCCATCGGTTGGAGGAGCTGATCTGTGGTAAAGACCCACGAGGTTGCAATAATGATATATACCAGCAGTAGTAGAACCGATTGTTTGGACAGTAGTAATGTTATCCTCTCTATGTAATCTCCCATGCCCTGTACTTTCCCAAAGGTGTTGCTTTTTATAAAGCCCAACATGCCAACTTGATATTATTGGGCTAATAGCGGTATTACGTTGATGTTGTATTGAAACCTAAAGCTTTCTGGAATTTTATAATATTAATATCAAATTCAAAAGATAAGTTGCCGAAAGCAAAAATAGACTCAATTATCTACAACATGTAATGCATTATTTTTGAGACAAATACACTTTTAGAAATCATAACTTATGATCAAATGTGTTATTGATAGGTTTTGGCCATTCATAGTTTAATCAGTAAACATTAAGGAAATGTTTGGCTGTATAAACGGGAATGATTTAAAATTAACTTAGATTCCTAAGAATAGTTGGAAATAAGATT
This sequence comes from Fodinibius sp. SL11, assembly GCF_052060035.1. Classification (NCBI taxonomy): domain Bacteria; kingdom Pseudomonadati; phylum Balneolota; class Balneolia; order Balneolales; family Balneolaceae; genus Fodinibius; species Fodinibius sp. SL11. The sequence continues at coordinate 52,108 of NZ_JBPOEA010000018.1, forward strand.
AGGGCTCTGAATTTAAGAGCCCTAATGAGTACCTAAAAGATTTTATTGATGATTCTTTTAGTGAATCCTCCCGCGCGTATTAAAATCTTCCCACCAAACTGATCAATTACAATCCGCAGCTCATGTAGAAAAAGATCTAGCAGTCGCTCCTTTTCTTGTGGAGAGAGTGTTCTTCCCTCTTCGCTGTTGGGATTGGTGTACTGTGCGTATAAGCGAAGTATATTTTGGGCTTTTTCAAACAGGATTCGGATTTGAACCGAGGCCGACAAGGCAACCATTCCGAGTATAATCACGCCTATCTCGGCCAAGTGATTCGGAGTTAGCAGGTTAGTCATCCATTCGTTTGTAGTGAATAAAAGGATGGCTGTAAATAAAAATGTTAAGAAGATAGTCATAGGTTGTTATTATTTAGGTTTATGGGTTTTGTATTTGGAAATATCCATGGCTTTGACTCGGAGGTCGGAACGGTCGTCATCAAATAAAGAGTTGCCTGGTAGCTTTTGATGTTGGTTCTTCTGGATCTGTTTGAGCCAATGGCGTCCCAGGTTTTTTGCCTGTTGCTTTTGTAGGCCTTCTCCGTTGCCTTGGAGTAGCTGGTCCATGCCGTTGGTTTGGGCCGCACCTGAAGAAATGGCAATCATACCATAGAGATATCCTATGATCTCTAGGATGGAGAGGATGAGCAAAAGGGTACTGTCAATTCCAGATGCAGATAACCTGCCGGTTGACAGGAGTCCGGAAATCGTGAGGCTGGCTATGCCACTTTTTACGATTCCTTTTCCCTTTTCAGGGGTTTTGCTTTTGAAAAGACTGATTAAGGTGGGAACAGCCTTAATAATTGGTTTTAGTATCTTCAGCATTGGAGGTGTCCTCCTTAATTAGAGATTTATACCGGTGGAGTTGGCTGGGAATGGTTTTGAATTCAATAGAGCGAATTCGCCCGTTTTGATCTTTGAAACGTTCATCCGCATGCTGGACATGCGTTTCTAAGCTTTTTTCCAATCTGTGGAGATTGTCAGCCTGCACTTTCACTTTCTCATTGATACCAATCATCAGCTGGTACCACTTTTTGATTTCAGCGGTCTGATTATTGATCGAATCGTAGATGCCGGTCAGAAACAGGCAGATTATCGTAGTGACGATCAGCTCCTTATACTTTTGAAAAAAGCCATTGGTTTGTGGATTATTCATGGCCCGTACCTCCTTATCGCCTCGTCCAGCGTTATGGATTGGTTGTTTGTTTTACAATAAAAGTGTCCACTGGCAAGTGATTGATAATAGTACTGACCGTCAATTCGCAGCCAACGTAGCGGACGCTGGGAATGGCCGTTCCCTGCCCATCCGTCCATGTGCAAACCGATAGCCGGTACTTTGTTACCTTCTTTGTTGGTGTAGCTCCAATCAAAGTACAAGCCTACGCCTTGGAATCCCCAGGTAGTCGCAAGCAGCCAGTATTGGAGAGCGGAAGGTTGACTTTCAAGCCATTGGTCAAAAAGTAGTACATCAAATGCCATTCCGTGGCCGTGGGATTTTTGGTCTCCTTTTCGCCAGGCGGAGCTGATCAGGGTTGACAGCCCGTGCCACTGGCGCCAGGCTAAAAACGAACGCAGAAATCCGATGTCCATGCGCTTGACGGTTCCGGGCCCTTGGATTTCGAGTTCCTCGATAGAGAAGTGGTTTCCGTAGCTGTCCAGCAGTGCGTTATAATCTTGGATATTCATTACTTTTTACCTCTTGTGGCTACAAGTAACAGGCCAACGACTGCTAAGCCGGCAACAACTTTTACTGGCGTTGGTATTTCACTGTTAATGTACTTTTTAGCTTCCTTAATGAGATCTTCCTGGGTCTCACTGTTGGTTTTATCTTGGCTTGATTCACCCAAGCCTGCTTGGCATCCGCAATCGCTTTGCAGGTACCCAGAACCGTTTCCTAATGAGTGATCCTTACAGCCACAATTGCAAGATGGGTCGGAGGAGTGTAATGTATGTTCCATGATGGGGTTGTAATGAGTTGGTTATCGTTAAATTGAGTTAAAAGAGAAGTTTCCAGAGCAACAGGCCGGATACAGTGGCCCCACCAGCTGCGGCGTGTGTTTTCTTAATCTGCATGCCACCGATTGTTATTGACCCGTCCAGAAAACCGCTGGTGGGACTTGGTGAGCTGCTTTTCGCCGGTGATGTAGGTTTCGTTGCCCTTTTCTTCTTTTGAGAAGATGTTTTTGCGGTTGATTTCTGTTTGGATTGGGTCTTCACGTTAGTAGTGACAGATGGTTTTTTCTTCGGCTTTACCGTGATACGCCGAGGTGCTGGAATGGGACTACGGTGTTCAATGACCGGATCCAGAACCGACCTCTTCCTAATGGGGGTTACTCTAGGGTTCGGAGAGGGTCTTCGAGAACCAGAAACGGTTCTGACGGGTGTCCTGATTTCAATAGCGGGACGTAGTTGGTGATTTCGGATAGCGGGCAGGCGTCCCAAACCCTCTGGATAGGTCTCGTCGGCATCGATAAAATGGGAATCAGTGGTCATAATTTCTGTGGGTTGATATAGTTATAGGTAAGAAAGGCCATTGCACCTAATGGCAGCAGGTACGCCGACAGACCAACGGCTTTGGAGAGGCCTAGCACCTGGCTGATAAGCTGTTTCCGTTGCAGGACATCGCGGCTGTAGTCTCGGCCGGTGGTTACCGAGTCCGGAGGTAGCCCCGCGTAGGTGGCGGTCCGTACTTTGTTTGGACCAGCGTTATAGGCCGCCACGGCCCGGGCGGTATTTCCGTTAAACTGCTGAAGAAGTTTTGCCAAGTACTGGGCTCCATAATCAATATTGGCTTGGTGGTCAAAGGGGCTATGGCGGTCGGTAAAGCTGGGATGATATCGCCGGTCGATCTGCATAATGCCGATGCCGTTTCCATGATCTCCGGTGCCATCAGCAGATAAGGCCAGACCCATTCGGCTTTCTCGGGAAGCGATAGCGAGTAACAAGATGAGAGGGATCCCATATCGCTTCGATGCTTCGGTAAAGAAAGGCATTAGCCCACGCAAGCGCACGTAGGTAAGTTCGGTGGACAAGGATAGGGAGCTTACCATCAGGCTACCATTTTAATTTTATAGTTGACCTTCCGCATCTGTCCGGCCATGATGGTAAATTGATCGGCTGGGGCAAGCGCCTTGCGAGCAATGAGTTTGGGTAGGAACCGATTGGTGCTGTCGTCATTTTTCGCGTACAGACCAATTTCTTTAACGGTAATATCAGTGGCACCGCGATTTTCAAATACTCTACTGAGGTTGAAGTATGCTTCGTTGTTAACTTCATCGATGGTCACGTGATCATCGATCATCATACCGTGATGGAGTAGTTGTCCATCAGCGGCTCCATGGATAATGCCGCCCAGGTTATACGGGGTGTCGGGGTTGGCATCGGGGGAAAGATCGGTGTCGGTCATCGAGACGAATTTGTTGCTTTGGCCAACCCGCAGCCCAAGTTGCCATCCTTTGTCACCTGTCGAAGCATTTGTTTGGAGCGAGCACATCGAAGTACCGCCACCACCGATACACATCAGCATGCGCGCCCAACCCGAATGGGTGGTTTCAACAGCTTGTCGCCGTAGAGCCTTGGCGAATTCGGCCAGGAATCCGCCATTGGTTCCATTCAGGTCGGTATCCTGATTAAAGTTTTCCAGCTCGAACCGGCATTCGTAATCGAGGGTAAGCGTCTTGCTATCCGGCAGGTTAATAGCAGATTGGAGAATATCCCGGGCATGCAGGTTCGCAATCGTCTTGAGGGCATAACGGGAGACATCGATGTAGGTAACCAGCCCCATCTCACGAATGGTAATATCCCCGCCGGTAGCGTTGGTAAAAGGAGCAGAGATCGTAAAGATTGATTTCTCCTGATCGGTAACGACGCCGGAAACAGATACGGCTCCTCGGCCGAGCAGGGCATCAATGGGATTATGCAGTCCTACGTCAGAAATACTTATCGGTCGGGTCCCTGCACCTACCGTAGGATATACCTTCCGGAAGGGCATACAATAGCGTTGGGTTGTGGCAATATTCTTGTAGGCTTTGGAGATACAGGTGGCATCATCGGGAACGTAGGCCGAAGGGTCAATAGTCGTAGGTGCCCCGATAAGTCGCACGTAATCATTGTTGGTATGGGCGCTTTCGACTTCCCACGTGCCGTTAAGTTCTGGTACCGACTGGCATCCCCAAATATGAACCCATACAGGCTCTTCCCCATTGGGATTCCCAGAGTGGGAACCGCTGAATACGTTTCGCAGATAACTGCGATATATTTCCACAGCGCCATCCACAATGTTAATACTGGTGATCGTATAATCAGGCACATACTGTTCCAGCGGGGATATGAGTCGCTCAGTTCGACCGCCGTGCATCATGCCGTGTATATCCCTGAGGAATCCACCGACAAACGACTCGCTGTGTAGCCGAAGCAGGTGTTTGCCGTCCATGCGAATGTTGCAGAACAGGTCCATACCGGACTTTGGCGTGCCAATTGATAACGTGTGATTAATGGTATCCATATGGTTAAGAGATTGTGGTAATAATATTGGTGTGGGCGTTTCCGGTTTCCGGTCGCTGCTCCTCGGAAATCGCCGGATCTGTTTGCAGGGTAGCTGTTATCGGACCGCTGTGGGAGGCGGGCTCGTGTTTTGCCGCTGGAGTCGTGAGGGCAGACGGCCGGAACTCGAATTCGGTAGCGTCGATAGGAGTAATATCAAGCTCGGCGATCCCGAATGGCGTTTCATTGACTTTCTGTACGTCATCAGGAGTGATGACTGAATAAATGGGGGATTGCCCGATTAGACCATTGATGGTTTTTGAACGTACGCGAAAATAGTGACGGGCATCCAGGTAAGTGATTGGAAAATAGAGCGTATGGTAACGAACCATCTCCGCCGGCTCTCGGTGATATTCTGGGGTTGTTGAAAGGTTGTCGGGATCCAGGCCCCAGTCCATCTGGGAGGAGGCCTTTTTACCCGTAGCCCATGAGACCTGGATGGAACCGTCAACCAGCATGCCGCTGACGACCCGCATTTTAAATCCTTCGCTAAACTCTTTACCGGTAATTTCGCTCATGTCAGGCGCTCCAGAAGATTTCGGTTACGAGGGCTTTCGAGGTTTCCAGGGCACCGGAGGCCTCATCCCATAGCCCCATCATGCCGCCTTTGTAGAGTTCCTTGAACTGGCGCTCGTCCATGTGGAGCGTTTCGCCGGGTTTTAGCTTGAAAGTATAGTAGCGCACGTCAATACGGTACTCATCCAGGGCAATCATAAATTCTCCATCGCTGCTATTATGGATGATGACGCCCAGACGCATCGGGTTTGGGTTTACCAACTTTACGGGATTGGTGGATTGTTTTAATACCGGCGAAATAGAGGTGCCAATTCGCTTGCCACCCTGCAGGCCCACAGAGGTACTGTTTCCCCGAAGTTCAAGCAGCAGGGTATCCAGCTTTTGGGTCAGCTCGCAGAGGGATGTGATTAAGGCGTTCCACATAGGTTACACCTCCAGTGGATTTCCATCGGATTTCTGAACCACATAAGCTTCACATAAGAAACTCACGTTAGCTTGCGTCGCGCCTTTGTTGGACGCATACACCTGAAATGGCATGTTTGAACCAACGATAAACGGCACGTTGGCATAGAATTGGCTGAACTCATCATTGAGCTGCTCGACAAATAC
>NZ_JBPOEA010000019.1:0-49798 GCF_052060035.1 Fodinibius sp. SL11
AGGCTAAGGTTGAAGAAAATGAGGACAAGATTGATCCTCAAGAAGCACGCAAGCTGGATCTGCCTATTCAGGATCTTGATGATATCCAGGTTTTTGTAGGTCGATATGGGCCCTACATTAAAAAAGAAGTTAATGGTGAGGAACTGACGACCTCTATTCCCGAAAGTTGGAAGCCAAGTGATATTACGGTTGAAAAGCTTGAGGAGTTGATAAAAGCCGAAGAAGAGGGTCCGAAAGCTATTGGGAATCATCCTGAAACAGGTGAGCCGATTTATGTTCTGAATGGCCGATATGGTCCTTATGTGCAGGTAGGGGAACGCACCGAAGATAACAAAAAGCCCGAACGCGCATCGCTGCTTAAGGATATGAAGCCAGAAGATGTGGATGTGGATTTGGCGCTGCGCTTGTTAGAGCTGCCCCGTCCGCTTGGTAAGCATCCGGAAACCGGGGAAGTTGTTCGTGCCGGAGTGGGTCGTTATGGACCTTTTGTGGTTCATGACGGAACGTTTGCATCACTGCGAAAAAGTGACCATGTCCTGGACGTGGAGTTGGATCGTGCGCTTGAGCTTCTGGAGCAGAAAAAGAATAAGAAGTCACGCAAAAGCAATGTGATTAAAGAGCTCGGAGATCATCCTGAAAACGGAAAAAAAGTGCGCGTAATGACCGGACGCTATGGACCATATATCAAATATGGAAAGACGAATATTAGTCTGCCCGATGATTTTGATCCCGAAGATGTTAATATGGATATTGCAGTACAGCTTATTACAGAGAAAGGAAAGTAGACATACGGCAAATGTGAGAGGGGTAATAGTTGTCCTTGCACTTCTGCCGTTTCAAAAATTTAACATGACAATAAGGTTCCAGTTTTCTAACTTGATGCGTCATGGAAAAACAATCAGATACATATTTTAGCTATCCTCCGAATCTGCATGAACTGGATTTGGCAACGTTGGTTTCGATGTATCGTGAACGCGGAATCCCCAAGAAAACGAAGCCTGGTGAATACTTTGCCTGTACGGTAACACATAAGCTTATCAAAGAGGGCAAGTGGTGGTTTGGCCGGTATTACAGCCAGCAGGCTTGGGATGATACGTTGAGTCGCGGCTCGGAAGGGTTTCCCCTTACTGAAGTTGAGATGAACGTTTTGGGATTAGTTTACGCGGCCGATGATCAGGCGCCCCAACGCGACTATGTGGAGCAAAACTGTGGGGCCGTTAGTAAGCTTGCCTATATGATCGTGAATGATTTAAAGGAGTTTGGGTTTCTCTCGTTCAATGATCACGACCGGTTGCTTATTACTCCACGTGGAGAAAAAGCACTGCAAGGTATAGCCAAACAGATTTACGGCAAAAAGTTTAGTCCGGATATGCTGAAGGTTGAGCAGGGTGAAATTTCAAATCCTAAAATTGAACGAGCTCCCAAAGAAGATAGTGAGCAAGCGAATCTTTTTTAGACGTATTCCCATCTTTTCTGAAAATTATTTCGACTTGTCGTTGAAGTTCAGTTATAAACATGATCTCTTGATTACATTCGAGAAAACAGTTCGAAAAGCTTTTTTCTATCTGATTATATTGCTCGTTTTATCTCAATTCGCCTGTTCTTCCATTGTGTCCAAAGCATTAGAAATCATTTCAGATAGTACTTCAACATAGCGTTCACCTAATTGCTCACCCTTCCGTTGGATGAGCTCCTCCCATTTTTGTTGAATCTTCGTAGCTGTATCTTTCCCATCATTTGTACATACAACTTTAGTAGCCCTTCCTGCGGATTCTTTCCTGACCCATCCGCGTTGTTCCAGTTTTTGAACCAATCGGGTTATCGTTGAGGGTTTCAGATGGAGGATTTCGGCTAATTGGCTGGGTTGAATTTCAGGATTTTTATGAACTAAATGTAGCAATAAAGCGTGTGAGGAGGACAATCCTATTGTTTCGAATACTTCATCAGCCTGTTTAACCAGCTTGCGGGCAAATGCGGAGGTAAGAAAAAAGATGTTGTTTTCTATCAGTTTATCGGTCATAACTATTTATTTTGTTGCGCATACAAATAAATATAGTTATAAAATATTTATTTTTGAAGCCCAATAGAAAGTGCCGAGAAAGGTTAGGTTTTCCCGGCACTTCACAAAAACTAAGATCAATGATGTGTTAAATCATTGATTGACTTCTACATCCCAAATACGCTCGCAGTAATCTTTAATCGAACGATCAGATGAAAAGTGTCCCATATTGGCCACGTTAATTATGGCCTTGCGATTCCAATCAAACTCATCACGATAATTGGCTTCCACCTCTTGCTGCTTTTCTACGTACTTCCGGTAATCAGCCAAAACCATGAAATAGTCGCCCTGATTGAGTAAGGCATTGGTCACGGGATGAAAAAGGTCCGGATTATCGGGACTGAAATACCCCTCGTGGATTTGATCAATAACCCGCTTCAGTTCTTCATCCGACTCATAAATGTCTTGCGGGTTGTATCCCCGGCTTCGCACGTCCTCGATTTCATCAACGGTATGTCCGAAAATGAAGATGTTATCTTTACCGACCTGCTCCCGAATTTCAATATTAGCACCATCCAGCGTTCCTATCGTAAGAGCGCCGTTAAGGGCAAATTTCATGTTACCGGTTCCGGATGCTTCCATGCCGGCCGTGGAAATTTGTTCGGATAGGTTAGCTGCAGGAATCATCTTCTCTGCCAGAGTTACGCTATAATCCGGTAAAAACAACACTTTAAGTTTAGGGGCCACCTCCGGATCATTGTTGATGACTTCAGCAACGCTGTTTATCAATTTGATATGCATTTTTGCCATAGTATATCCCGGCGCGGCTTTTCCTGCAAAAAGCAACGTTCGGGGTTCAACATCAGCATTAGGACCATCTTTAATCCGGTTATACAAAGTAATGGCATACATCAACGCCATTAACTGACGCTTGTACTCATGAATTCGTTTAATCTGGATATCAAAAATAGATTCCGGATTAACAGCTACGCCCATTTTCTCCTTAATATAATCGGTCAGTTTTTGCTTATTACGAAGCTTGATGGCCTTAAACTCTTGTTGGAAGTTCTCATCCTCAGCATACTGCTCTACCTTTTTAAGCTGATCTAAATGGGTGACCCACTCATTGCCAATACGACCCGAAATTAAGTCGGCCAGCTCACGATTACATTGTCGGAGCCAGCGACGAGGTGTAATGCCGTTCGTAACATTGGTAAACTTGTTCGGGTAATGATCTGCAAAATCTTTGAAAATGGTTTTCTTCATCAGATCGCTGTGCAACTCCGAAACACCATTTACTTTTTTTGCACCAATAATTCCCAAATTCCCCATTCGTACCCGAGCGTCCATCTCATTGCTGATTATCCGCATTCGATTCTTTTTGTCGCGATCATCACCGGAAGCCTCAATAGAGTTTAGAAACCGGCGGTCAATTTCACGGATAATCTGTACATGTCGCGGCAACAGGTTCGACATCAGCGAAAGCGGCCATTTCTCCAGCGCCTCCGGCATCAGCGTATGGTTGGTGTAATTCATGGTTTGGCTCACGATATCCCAGGCAGGCTCCCATTCCATGCCCTCATTGTCCATGAGCATGCGCATCAGTTCGGGTACCGCTAAATTGGGATGGGTGTCGTTGCACTGAACGGCCATCTGCTGGGGAATTTTATGAAGATCGTCGAATTGTTTCTTGAAGCGATTCATTGCATCCTGCAGCGAGGCCGAAACCAGAAAATACTCCTGTTTCAGGCGAAGCTCCTGTCCTTTAAAAACTTTGTCATTGGGATAAAGTACGCGCGAAATATTCTCTTCCAGCAGATTATTGCGCACCGCGTCGATATAATCTCCCTGGTTAAAGCTTTTTAGATCAAATCCTTCATCAGAGGTCGCTTTCCAGAGCCGCAGGTTATTGACTACATTATTTTGGAAGCCCGGAATGGGTGTATCGTAAGCCAAAGCCGTTACATTATGTGTGTTGATCCATTCAAAATGCAGGCGCCCATTGCCATCTTCGCTGGCTGTGGTCTCCCCGTAAAACTGCACATTATATTTTTTCTTGGGACGTACGACGCTCCACGGGTAACCATACTGCAACCACATATCAGGTTTTTCCACCTGCCACCCATCTTCGATATCCTGATCAAAAATGCCGTAGTCGTAGCGGATACCATAGCCCAGTGCGGGAACGCCCAGCGTGGCCATCGAATCCAAAAAACATGCCGCCAGTCGACCAAGTCCACCATTACCGAGACCCGCATCAACTTCTGCTTCGCGCACTTTATCGTAATCAAACCCAACTTCTTCAATGGCTTCGGCCGCCACATCCTGCATCCCCAGATTAATGAGCATATTATCCATCAGCCGCCCAATCAGGTATTCCATTGACAGGTAGTATACCCGTTTGGACTCATTCTGATAATAGCTCTGTTGTGTATTAATCCAACGGTCGTGCAAGCGATCCATCACCGCAAGAACGACACTGCGATATTGATCCCAGTCGGTAGACGAGAATTTGTCTTTGGCAAGTGTATAGTGAAGGTGCTGCTTGATATCCTCACGGAAGGAATCGACATCCATTCCGGTTCGGGGATTGATCGAGGTGTCAGTAGGCATAGTTGAAACTCAATTAAATTGCTAGGAAAGTTGATGGGTTAATTAAGTGTGAAAATGCTAGAAATAAAAACGAATGAACTAATTTTCTTCGGGAATTATAAAACCCGACAGATCGATAACATCTGTCGGGTTCGATACTTAGTAAGTAATCTTAACGATTATTGTGATGGACAAGTACCCCATTCTGGTTTGTAGTCATCTATAAGAGGACTACCATCTGAGAATTTTTGGGGTTCTGAATCAAAATTGGAAACACACCAACCGCTGATATCCTGATTAAACGACGTGGCATCTTCAAACATGGAGTTCATAGATACCACCTTACTCACGTCCCAACTCCCAATAAATCCATTAAAGTCCTCAGCCTGTTTAAACATAGAACTCATAGATTCCACATTGCCAACATTCCAACTGCTGAGATCTTTGTTAAAGATAGTAGCACCCTCAAACATAGAATGCATATCTGTCACGCTGCTCACATCCCATCCGCTTAAATCTTTGTTAAAAGAAGCGGCAAGCTCAAACATGGAACCCATGTCAGTAACGCTGGATACATCCCAATTGCTAATATCTGAGTTGAAGGAAGTGGCTTCGCTGAACATATCTCCCATTTCTATTACGTTACCCACATCCCATCCGCTCAGGTCACCATTAAAAGCTTCGGCCCTATAAAACATATTACTCATATCCGTTACCGAGGATACGTCCCAGCTGCTGATATCTCCATTAAAGGTTCCATTCCGTTCAAACATGCTGCTCATATTCGTTACACTACTCACATCCCAACTGCTAAGATCTTGATTAAAACTTACTGCTTCATAAAACATCTCTTCCATGTTTGTTACGTTGCTGACATCCCAGCTGCTAAGATCTCGGTTGAAAGAAGTAGCATCAAAAAACATGGCACTCATATCTGTTGCCGAAGATACGTCCCAACTGCTAATGTCACCATTGAAATTCTCGTCACTACCAAACATACCACTCATATCTTTAATCCCGGAAGTACAAGTCGTTCCTGCATTATCAGTTGTAATCTGATCAGCTGTACGCTTGGTATAGGTAACCCCACCTAAGGTGGCAGTTTCCCCTACTTCCGCCTGTTCACACTTTATGGTCACGTCGTTATCAGCCAGATAAAACTTGGGCTTTTCAGAAAACACGGCCGTAACTTCTTTTGCACCATCCATAGTGAATTGTTGGGGATTTTCGGAACCGCTAAGATCTCCTGTCCACTCTGAAAATGTCCACCCATTGGCGGGGTTGGCGGTCAGTTCGACCACCGTTCCAGATTCGTAATCTTTGTTTTTCTCGACCACTTCTTCGGCCACCTCGCCTTCTCCCTCGGTATTGATCGTGAGCTCATAATTTTTGACCTCAAAGTTGGCCGACAGTTCGTAATCCTGATCCACGGTAAGCGATAGTGGGTTTTCTTCGCTCTCGACATCCCCAGTCCAGCCGGCAAACATATATTCATCGTTGGCGCTGGCTTCTATTTCGATCTCTTCTCCCTCGTCGTACTCATTGGTTCCAGATGGATCAACTGATCCACCCTCAGATGAGGACACATTAACGGAGTAGGTGGTGGTTTCGTCACCTCCATTGCCACCGTTCCCATCGTTGCCAGAATCAGGTCCCGTACCCGAATCGCTGCAGGACCACATTCCAATTAGACTAATAGCCAAAATAATGATTAGTAGGTTCCTCATAACATTCTCTTGATAATTAATTTGAAATTAAAACGGAATAGAAGGGAACTAAAATGACAATCCTCAAAATGTATTCTTGGCGCTCCCTTGATTAAAATAGTTCTTTTGTTCCCTTTCATGATATACACCAGGAATTACATTATCAAGATTTGGTGATTCTCGCTTTATAAATAGAAAACCCGACAGGATTTTGGTCCTGCCGGATTAACTGTAAAAAAGAATGTGTTGAATAGTACTTATTGCGACGGGCACGTGCCCCACTGTGGTTGATAATCGCTATTGTTTTCTAAAGGACTATCATCATCAAACCAATACGGCTCAGAATCAATGAGTTGCACACACCAGCCACTAAGATCCTGATTAAATGATGCCGCTTTTTGAAACATTGATTGCATACCAGAAACCGCACTCACATCCCAACTTCCTATATCACTATTAAATGATGTAGCTTCTTGAAACATCCCATTCATATTTGTCACATTGCTAACATCCCAACTACTAAGATCACTGGCAAAAGAGCTGGCACCACTAAACATTCTACCCATATCAGAAACAAGATTGACATCCCAGCTATTTATATTCGCATTGAAAGAAGCAGCTCCATGAAACATCCTATTCATATCTGTTACTTTACTCACATCCCAGCTACTCAGGTCACTGGTAAATGAGGTAGCATCACTAAACATTCGCTCCATATTTGTTACATTACTAACATCCCAGTGACTTAGATCTGAATCAAATGTTTTAGCATCGCGGAACATCCGGGTCATATCTGTAACCTCACTGACATCCCAACTGCTTAGGTCGGCATTGAATGACTCTGCTCCATTAAATAGCCTATTCATATTTCCGATATCAGAAGTACAGGTTGATTCGGCATTATCAACAGTAATTTGATCGGCTGATCGCTTGGTATAAGTAACGCCCTCAACGGTTCCTTTATCACCTACATTGGCTTTGGGGCATTTAACCGTCACGCCGTTTTCAGCCAGATAAAACAACTTTTTATCAAAAGTAGCGGTAATGGTTATCGCCTGATCCACAGTTATTTCAACAGGATTCTCTGTACTCGATATGGCGCTCGACCATTCTACAAACCGTTGTCCATCGTCCGGTTTTGCCTCTAACTCAACTGTAGTTCCATGCTCATACGTGGCTTGATCCGGCGTTTTTGTTATGGAACCATTTCCATCCACATTCACGGACAGTGCATAACTTTTCTTCTCAAAAACTGCTGTTAAAGAAGTATCCTTATCCATGGTAATAGTCTGCGGATTATCGGTAGAGGATGATTCAACATTGGTCCATTCCACAAATTCCCAACCGGCGCTTGGCGTCGCTTCTATCTCAACTTCAGATCCAAATTCATAGGTTTCTTGGTCAGGATTTCTACTAATTGAGCCTTCTCCGTCTGTGCTGGTTGTCAAAGAGAATGTTTTCTTCTCAAACACCGCCGTCACTTCTTTGGGATCATCTACGGTTATTTGCTGCGGATTCTCAGTGCCCGATAGGTCGCCGGTCCATTCCACAAACTCGTATCCTTCGGCGGGATTGGCGGTTAGCTCTACCAGCGTACCGGACTCGTAATCCTTATTCTGATGTACAACCTCTTCGGCCACTTCACCTTCGCCCTCGGTATTGATGGTGAGATCATAGCTCTTAATCTCAAAATTGGCGGTTAGCTCATAGTCCTGGTCCACAGTCAGCGTCAGCGGGTTGTCGGAACTCTCCAGGTCGCCGGTCCACCCGGTAAAGTTATATTCTTCGTTGGAACTGGCCTCGATCTCAACGTTCTCGCCTTCATCATATTCGTTCGCGCCAGAAGGCGAAACTGTCCCGCCATCAGTCGAGGATACATCCACGGTATAGGTCGTGGTTTCGCCGCCTCCATTGCCGGTATCATCGGGTCCGGTACCGGAATCGCTGCAAGCGGTAAATGCCATTAGACTAATAGAAAAAATTATGAATAGTAGTTTCTTCATAGTGTTCTCCTGATATATTTTGATGGATTAAAAGAAGGAGAGAAAATGTGCGCTCGTTAGTTAGCCTTAGTCTCTCCTGCACGTATTATCTTTGATGAAATTGTCTCTCTGGCAAAACATAACGGACAGAATATATATTTTCAAGATAGGTAAGAAAGCCTACTAAAATTGATTTGGCATGATAGTGGCTCAAAAAATTCTGGTTATAATTATTGGAAGGGTCGATTTTTCCGGTAGCGGATATGTTGCTGAGTTAGTCCTTCCTGTTTGATAGGGTCTTTAAACCAGGCTCAGGCAGGTACCTCCAAACGATAAGGGCCATCCCAAAAATCATGATGGCTCCAATAATGGTATTACTAACATATCCCAGTGACACATAGGCCGGGCCGGCAATCGTGCCGCCCAACCCGTATCCGACTTGCCCAATAGCTACAAGCAGACTCATAAGCGTACCGCGTTTGCGCGCTGATACCAGTTCGGTGGTAAGAGCCTGAAAGGGGCTTATACGCATTGCCACCAGCACCATGATCAGAAAAAACAGGACGTAGGCCACCCAGAATGATGTTACTACAGGGACTGTAAAAGCCATTACTGTTGCTAATCCAACACATGAAAAAATAATAATGCTTTTGCGTCCCCATAAATCAGAGAGTTTACCGGCTTGCGGACCGGTAATGACATTTGCAACTCCACCGACTAAAAAGAGCATGGCAATTTCATTGCCAGAAACTGCGAAGGTTTTCTCCAACCAGCTGGGCAGATAGATGATGTATACCGAAAGACTTAAAAACATTAAGAAGTAGCTGATAGCTGATGCAATAATTTCGGGCTTACGAAGCATCAGTAAATATTTTCGGATGGACCCTAATATGGTAATTTTTGTTTTCTGTAGCTGTACCTTGGGCTGGGGAACGGTAATCCAGATAAGTAGCAAGGCAAAGAACATAAGTATGGCGAATGCGATGAATGGGGCTCGGAATCCCATATATTCTGCCAAAATAGTCCCGATAGGAATGCCTAAAATCTGACCCATGGCAATACCACTCATAATCCATCCGTTGGCCCACCCACGTCGTTCATAGGGAAAGTAATCGCCCACGTATGAAACCGAAGCCCCACTGAGAACACCTCCGGCTGCGCCCGCCAAACCACGCACCGTTAAAAAGCTTAAAAAGTTAAATACAAAACCATGAAGAAAAAGAGCTATGGTCATAATACCCGTGCCAATCAGCAGTATTTTTCGTCGACCGATTTTATCAGAAATAGGGCCGGTAATCAATGCGCAAATACCGACCATTACTGCATAAGCAGTAACCAATGTTCCCAGTAGTGCCTCGGAGACTGCCAGTTGCTCGCTTATTCGCGGTAGGATGGGAGCAATAATCATAATTTGACTGCTGGCAGCAAATACTAACAGCCAAAGCGAAAAGATGACAAAAAAGATTTCTTTTTTGTTGTCGGGCATAATATTTAGATGCCCCAATCTTTAGACGAGAAAGGCATTGTTAGTCTAAGCTTTTCGATAAATACCATAATCGGGCTCAAAGCCGGGACGGGTTAGGTTTGTTGGAAAATCAAGCTCTAATAATCCCTTGTAAGCATTGGTGGCCACAAAATCCTGTTCAAAAATGCCGTAGACGGCTGATCCGCTTCCGGTCATCGAGGCATAGACCGCACCAAACTCGTACATCTGATCTTTCATATTGCCTGATACATTGATGCGCGGGAATACCGATTTTTCCAGGTCATTGCTAAGTATATACTGCCATTCATCGATTTCTTCATTGGTAAGTATCTGCTTTAGATCGAATTCGGGCTCAGGATCGGGCACGCAGTTTTGATAGGCTTCAGCTGTGTTGCTTTGCTCATTGGGAAAGCAAGTTACGATCCAAAAGTTTGGTTGTATATCCAGCTCTTCAATTTCATGGCCTACGCCTTTGGCTATTCCGGCCTTTCCCTTGATGAAAAAGGGGACATCTGCTCCCAAGTCACGACTTAAGTCAATTAATTCATCATCGGTTAATCCAAGGTCCTCAATTTTATTGAGCATCCGTAGCGTAAGGGCGGCATTGCTGCTTCCGCCACCGAGTCCGGCGCCGGCCGGTATTCGCTTATCCACGCGAATCAAATAATTGTGTTGCAGTCCGATATACCGATCCAGTGTTTCGATGGCTTGGTTAATGAGATTACTGTCATCAGTCGGAATATGCTCATCATCCATTTCCAGCTTCATTTTTCGAGCCTGTTTTACCTCAAAATGATCGCGCCACTCCAAAAAACACATTCCGGTCTCAATGGTATGATAACCGGTGGGCAAGCGTTCCAATACGTGGAGCCCCAAGTTTATTTTGGCATACGAATCAGCAATCCAAACATCATTGGACATAATTAATTACTTTTTTATTAAACCCTGCGGAATGGTTGCTATCTAAGCTATTACAGGCTTAGGCATTTTATATCCCAGGGATCTGATGATCTATTATTCGTTTAAAAACTGCTCTTTAATCTGCATCATGTGATCAAATGCAGCATCGTGCTCGTTTGGAATCTCTCCATCCAGGATAGCTTCTTTAATAGCATCTTTGATGTCGCCTATCACAGGACCGGGCTTAAGATCTAAAGCTTCCATAATTTCATCCCCACTAATCGGATTGGTCCAATTGCGAATGCGATCTTTCTTTTCGACCTCTTTTATCTTCTGCTCAACATAATCAAAGTTACGGTTATACTGTTTCACCTTGTAATCGTTTTTGCTGGTGATATCGGCCCGACAAAGCATCATTAAATCATCAATATCGTCGCCGGCTTCGTAAATCAGGCGTCGAACGGCACTGTCGGTTACTTCATCCGAAACCAATGCAATGGGACGCAGGTGTAGGCGCACCAACTTGCGTACATAACGCATTCGTTCATCTAATGGCAGACCCAATCGGCGAAAAATATCCTTCACCCACTTTGCCCCCAATGCGTCGTGACCATGAAAGGTCCATCCGGTGCCTTTTACAAATTTTTGAGTGGCCGGTTTGGCAATATCATGCATAATAGCCGCCCAACGGAGCCAAAGGTCACCGTCCATTTCGGCTACGTTATCCAGCACTTTGAGGGTGTGCCAGAAGTTGTCTTTGTGACGAACGCCACGAACTTCTTCAACGCCGTGCAGTTCCACCATCTCTGGGAAGAAATGCTCCAGCAAACCTGTTTTAAACAGATGATTGAATCCAATGGAGGGCTTTTCGGACAGCACGATTTTGTTGAGTTCCTCAATGATGCGCTCCTTGGAAATAATTTCGATTCGGTCGGCCATTTTCTCGATACCGCGATAGGTCTGCTCTTCGATATCAAACTGAAGCTGTGTTGCAAAACGAATAGCACGCATCATCCGGAGAGGATCATCTTTAAATGTTTTCAGCGGATCTACCGGCGTGCGAATAAGTTTCTTTTTGAGATCTTGTATTCCACCAAAGGGATCAATAAGCTGACCGTAATTTTCTTCATTGAGTGACCATGAAAGAGCGTTGATCGTAAAGTCGCGGCGCAGTTGGTCATCTTCAAGCGTACCGTCCTCCACAATAGGTTTGCGTGAATCGCTGCGATAGCTCTCTTTACGGGCTCCCACAAACTCCAGGTCCAAATTTTCGTGCCTGATGTGGGCCGTCCCAAACTGCTTGTAAACCGAAAGATTATCGGCATTCAGCCGGTCAGCAATTTCTCTGGCAATTTCTACGCCCGAGCCCACAGTCACAAAATCTATATCCAAGGCATCGGTATCTTTTGTGCGATTGAGATAGAAATCACGCACATAGCCGCCCACCACATACACGTTCTGGCCAACTGCTTTGCCGGCCTCTGATATTACGTTAAATACTTTCTGGTGCTTTGAAGGGATATCTTCCACGTTCGCTGTCTTCATTAATTACTTGTCACAAAACGAGCGTAAAAATAAGAACAAATACACTTGCTTTCAGGTATTCTTTGTGTAATCTTTGAACCCTTTTTATAACCAATAGTTACCGCAATAATTAGTGAAAACATCCCCTGCTAAAACGGCTTTACGCATTAGTCTGCTGGTATCGGTCCTTTCTCTTTCGCTCAAAGTCACCGGTTTTGGGATTACGGGATCCAATACTGCTCTGTCGGATGCCGCAGAATCTGTTATTCATGTGCTTGCTGTTGCATTTGTGTATTATGGATTGTTGCTGAGTACGAAACCTGCCGATGAAAAACACATGTACGGGCACGAGCGCGTAGAATTTTTATCCGTGGGAATTGAGGGCGCTGTTATCATTACTGCCGGCATCATAATTATTTATCAATCGGTCGAAAACTATTTATATGGTTACAACCTGCGCGAGCTGATGGCCGGTGTCTATCTTATTGGCGGCGCCGGTGTCATAAACTTTGCGTTGGGTAGCTACCTGCTAAAAATAGGCAGGCAAGAAGAAAATATGATCGTTGTCAGCAATGCCAAACATACCCTTACCGATGTATGGACCAGCGCCGGTGCAGTGGTTACCTTGCTGATTATCAAGTTTACGGATTTCTATATTCTGGATTCGGTCGTAGCCATTTCACTGGCGTTTTATATTATGTACGAAGGATTTAAGCTACTTAAATATTCGGTAGATGGACTTATGGATTCTCGTAACCCGGCGGTAGATAAAGCTATTCGCAGGGAACTTGATAAAGAGCTTCCCGGATTCATGCTCGAGATTCATAACTTGCGTCACCGTACGACCGGCAATACTACCTGGATTGAGCTGCACGCTGTCTTTAAAGAAAAAGTAAGTCTAAAAGAAGCACATGATGACGCCACACTGCTCGAAAAACGTCTGATAAATGCGGTAAGAAGTGATGTGATCGTTACAATCCATCTTGAGCCGGAAGGCCATCACGAAGAAGTGCATGATACGCTAAAAGATGCCAACCAGAATCGCCCGCTCGAAGATTTTATCTGATGGCTAACAGTATTAAGTAGTGGGTGATGAGTATTGAGATAAAACTGTGCTCAATACTCACACCTCACTATTATAAACTAAACTTTTACACCAATCTTTGTGTGGTCGCCCAGATGCACTTCCTGATCTACATTTTTGAGCTCTACATGTCGACCGATCGTTGAATCTTCAATATTGCAGTCTTCAAGTGTGGCATGTTCCTGGATCAGGCTGTTTTTAACCGTGCACTTTTTAAGTTTTGATCCCTCTGCAATACTCGCTTTTGGACCAATAATACAGTTTTCAAGCTCGACATCATCGCCAATATAAACGGGTGGGATGATCTTGGTATCGGGGAAACGATCTTCGTTAATTTCTTCATATTCTTTCTCGGTAATAATCCCAGAAGTCTCTCTCCAAGCAGGAAGCGTACCGCAATCCAGCCACTGATCTACTGTAGCCTTCTTAAACAGCTTGCCATCCTTTAGCAGCCGATCCAGCGCGTCGGTAAGTTGAAACTCACCGCCCTTACCGCGAATGTTGCTATCCAGAAGGTATTCAATTTCTTTTTTAAGCTCAGCACCGTCCTTAAAGTAGTAAACGCCGATAATAGCCAGATTTGAAATCGGCTCCTCAGGCTTTTCAACGAAATCAGTAATTTTACCATCTTTTTCAACGGCTACGCCAAAACGTGAGGGATCTTCTACTTCTTTCAGCCAGACAACGCTGTCGGCATCTTCAATAGAAACGGAGCCTTCCATATCAAAAATAGTATCTGCAAAAACAATAATACATTCGCCACTGAGATCTTCTTCGGCGCAATATACCGCGTGTGCTGTTCCTTCGGCGGTCTTCTGCACTCGGAACGTCGCTTTTGCATTTTGGCGATCGCTCATTGCTTTCAATGCGTCTTTAATCTCCTGACCAAAATCGGGACCAAGAATAAATACAATTTCATCGATGTTGCGGTCAAGCGTGCGCGCAAACGTCTCTACAATACGTTCCACAATCATTTTTCCGGCAACGGGCAGTAATGGTTTGGGAACGGTATGTGAATGGGGCCGAACTCTCGTACCTCGACCTGCCATTGGGATTATTAATTTCATATATTTGAACGAATTTTAGATGAAAGATTATCTATCTTGTTTAGCGCGTTAATATAACGGAAGTTCCAAACTTTAGCGACCATTCATCACTTGCTATCTCTTTAATCTAACCGCTATATATTGAACTGGTATTTAAATTTTATTGATATCCTGATATTGGGTTTCGTGCTGGTTATGGCACGTCATACCTTACTTCGAGGACGTTATTTTCTGCATATCTTTCAGCAGAACGGCTATAAGCTCAACGAATTTTGGCACTGGCTTGTCCAACACTGGAATCAGCGCGTAATAACCGTTGAGCACGTTTTATATAATGTCATTATTTTTGTGTTGCTGATTTTCCTCTCCAACACCGTTACCGGCAGTGCCGCCATTATCATCTTGTCTGTTTTTGGGATTTCCTGGTTTGGCCCCTTCAAATACTACGGCGGCGAAGATTCTAAAAAGCCGCTTGTTTTTACGCCGCGGATGATTCGCCTCACCATACCCTACGGCCTGCTTTCACTGTTTATGCCCGCAGCGGTTACCTATATTGCCTACGCGGGATATATTCCCTTTACCGAGATGGGTATAAAAAGCTCAGGACTTTATGCTGCGGATATATATCTGCTATCATTCGGATGGGTGTTGGGTAATGCACTGGTTCCGTTCTTTATCTTTGTAGCAGCATTGATAACAAAGCCTATAGAGGCTTACGTGCACCGTCACTTTATAAAGCTGGCCAAGCAGAAACTTTCTCAGATGCCCGATCTAACGGTTATTGCTATTACCGGTAGCTACGGCAAGACGAGTACTAAATTTATGATCCGTGACTTGTTAAGCGAACGCTACGCTGTGTGCTCTACCCCGGGCAGTTATAATACGCCGATGGGTATTTGCAAAGTGATCAATAACGATCTGGAAGCACATCACCAGGTTCTGGTGCTCGAAATGGGGGCCCGCTACGAAGGTAATATTGATGAACTTTGTGATATTGCTGAACCAGATATCTCAGTGGTAACCAATGTTGGCGTGGCACATCTTGAAACCTTTGGCTCGCAGGATGCCATTGCCCGAACGAAATCCACATTGGTGAAGCGTACTAAGGCTGGCGGAAAAGCAGTGCTTAACGCTGATGATGAGCGCGTTACAGCTATGGCTGATATTCGCGATGATTTGGAGTATATATTTATAGGGCTGGAATCCGGTGATATCCGAGCTGGTAATATTCAGTATGGACCTGAAGGCATGTCATTTATAGTATCAGATGAGAAGGAAGAACAGGAATTTACCATGCAATTGCTGGGTTCACACAATGTGCTAAACATGCTGCTGGCGGTGGGGGTAGCTCAATCATTTGGACTCCGACTTACTACCATGAGTATGGCAGCTTCGCGCATGGAGCCTGTCGAACACCGACTTGAGCTAAAATCACAAAATGGGATCACTGTTATTGATGATGCCTTTAACTCCAATCCCGTTGGGGCGAAAAATGCCATCGAAACACTGGCGGCTTTTGAAAGTGGCCGAAAGATTATTATTACACCGGGAATGATCGAGTTGGGAGACATCCAAGAGAAAAAAAATCGAGCATTTGGTGAGCAGATCGGCAATGCCGGTTTGGACTTGGTGATCTTAGTTGGTCAAAGCCAAACAGAACCTATCAGAGAGGGTATTGCATCCACCGGCTTTGATATGGAAAATGTAAAAACGGTAGCCAGCCTTTACGAAGCGAACCGTACAATGCAGGATTTTGCGAGTGAAGGTGACGTGGTGCTTTACGAAAACGATCTGCCGGATAGTTTTAATGAATAAAACAGAGAAGGTATAAGTAGAAATAATACCTTCTAATAATTCATCCAGCCATCACCTGTTCAATATCGGCTCGTTCTTTTGGTACATCCGTCATGTTTTCGTATCCATCGTCTGTGACTATAATATTATCCTCGATGCGAACACCACCCAAATCCATCATCTCTTTCAGCTTTGAGGCATTCAAAAACTTGGAAGCCGTATCATCTTCAAGTGCAGGTTCTAATAACGCTGGTACAAAGTAGAGCCCCGGCTCAATTGTAAGTACCATGCCGGGTTGTAAGGTACGTCGTGTTCGTAAGAACTTAATGCCCGGACGATCAATGCGTTCTACGCCCTTGGGATATCCGCCCACGTCGTGGGTATCGAGTCCAAGAAAATGGCCGAGTCCGTGTGGGAAGAAGAGCGCGAAAATATCCTCTTCCATAATATCGTCGATCGAACCTTTTACAATATTGGCATCTTTAAGTCCCTGCATCATTACCCGTGCTGCTAAAATGTGCAGGTCTTCCATCTTGACATCGGGCTCTGAAGCTTCGATAACTTGTTTTTGGGCCTCCAGTACCGCTTCATAAATTTCGGCCTGCGAATCGGTAAAGGCTCCATTGGCGGGATATGTCCGCGTAAAATCCGAAGAATAACCATTGCACTCAAATCCAGCATCAATTAAAAACAAGTCACCGTCTTTAATCTCACGGTTATTCTCTACATAATGGAGAATCGCGCTGTTTTCTCCCGCCGCAAAAATACCGTTGTAGGCATCCTGCATTAACCCATTTTTTATCTGATGATAATCAAACACAGCCTTCATTTCGTGCTCATATTTTCCGGGCTCCAGCGCTTCCAGTACAGCTGTATGAGCAATATTGTTTACTCGTGCTGCTTCGCGCATCTGATCCAGCTCCCAACCTGTTTTAAATACACGACAGTGAGTCAGTGCATCTTCCAGCGTTTCAAGGTCGATGGGAAGCTCCCGCTCAAATTGTTCGATAAATTCCGACTGTTCTTGGTTTAGGCAGTAGATTTTGTCGGGATCGATATCTTTAAGTACCTGTGGCAACTTGCTCTCATAATGCAGATGATCAGGCTGGTATTCATCTTGAAGATGATCTTTCGTTTTTACACGTCCGTGCCATACTGCATACTGCGCATCGCGCTTAGGGGCAAATAAGTGGTAGTCCTGATTTTTCAGATCCAACACTAAATGAAAATCAGGTTCATTTACACCGGTTAAGTACCAGAAATTTGATTCTTGGCGAAAGGGGAACTCATAGTCGGTATCATTCCGGTACATGAGTTCAGCCCCCTTCATATATACAATGGCAGATTCTTCATCATCGAGCAAAGAAAATAGTTTTTCACGGTGTAAATGATGCATAGTACAAAATTATTTTAATGAAAATGGGAGGTGGAAGTTACAGCAAAAATCGTATCGATCAAACTGTGCCGAATTCAAATTATTCTACATGTGTTGCAAATAGTTCATCTATTGTTTCTGTAATATTATCAACTTGGTTCATGGATGGCAGATCTATATAATTGTTGAGATCGAACGTTTGGATGCCTTGATGGGAATACATCGAACTGTTCCCTTTTTTACCGGCAAAAAGTACATCTAAATTAATTTCCAGTACGGCCTTGTTGTTATCATCTTCATTAAGGATAGCAACCAATCGGTTCCCCCCAAAAGCAGTGTTCAATGTTGTCAAAGCCAGGCGTCTGTTTTGGGTTGTATGCTCAATCCGATAATAATGATTGAGATCTATATCCGACGGACCGTTACTGAAGGTCAAAAACTGAATTTCTGATCCCTTCGCTGAAAGCCAAATATTAGGTAACGTTTCTTCGTGCCATAAACGCAGATCCGGCGACGCTTTGTCGCCTGCAAACCCTTTCTTTTTCCAGTCATCAAAATCATAATTTGGCAGCTTTCCTTTTCTATTAAGAAAATCGGGTTGGCGGTCAAGTTTTCGAACGTTCTCCGATTCTTTGTCAATCGCATACCAAAAATCGGATTTCCCGTTGGTCATCAGCAAATAGGGGGCGCCCACCTTCTGATTATATCTTGCTACCTGTTGGGCCGTTTTGGCAGATATGGATATATATTCTGCCTTGCATTCTACTAATAGCTTGGGCTCAAACTGTTGCGAATAGCAGATCAAGTCGGTACGCATTGCTTTATCTCCCAGCTGTCCGATTGCTTCCTCGGTTGATATGCGATGTTTTGACCATCCCGCTTTGATCAGAGCCTCCATAATTCGCAGGCGAACTCGTTCCTCGGGTAAGTTTTTAAGGGCTTTTTTATGGATGGGATTCCATAGCTTTTTCTCGCGGTTACGCCATACTATGGGGGGATAAATATGTTTCGCAATACTTACCATAAGGCCAAATATAGGGATGATTTATGAACTGCCAAGTTTTCGAAGTCGCAAAATAAAAAAGGCTCCGGATTGCGGAGCCTTTTTTCGCATGTAGATTTATTGCTTAGAAACTATGCGGCAGCAGCTTCTTTCTCTTTATCAAGCTGACGGTAAATAATCAGCTGTTGAGCAATATTCATCACGTTGTAAATGAGATAATAGAGGCTAAGACCTGCTGCGAAATTGTTGAAAATAAATAGCAACATAAAGGGGAAAACATATTGTAACGCCTTCATGTTCACACCCCCTGGTGCACCGCCGCCTCCACCACCGGGCCCCATGCCTCCGGTGAGTTTACTTTGTACCATCATGGCACCGGTCATCAACAATACAAATCCTGCAACCTGATCGCCTAAAAATGGAACACTAAACGGCAGGCTTAAAATATAATCTGGCGCTGAGAGGTCGCTGGCCCACAGGAATTCCTGTTGACGGATGAGGATAGAATTTTGGAAAAAGCGCCAAAGGGTAACCAAAATAGGGAGCTGTAGAAGATTGGGTAAGCAACCGCCCAGCGGATTTACACCCTCTTCTTTATATAGCTTCATTGTAGCCTTTTGTTGCTTTTCGGGATCGTCGGCATATTTCTCCTTGATCTCCTGCATTTTGGGCTGCAGTTCTTTCATAGCAGCCATACTGCGATAGCTTTTCTTGGTCAGCGGATATAGCACCATCTTAATCAAGATTGCGAACAGAACAATAGCCAGTCCATAGCCCATATATCCATCAACAAAACCAAAGTAGGGTATGACGAGATATTCAACGATTGGGTCTGAAATCCAGCTAAGCCAGCTATAGCCGGTGTCTACCATGTTGTATGTGGTCGATTCATAATCTTGCAGTGCATAATAGGCTAACGGACCTACAAACATGTGAAAAGAAGCACTGCCCTCTTGAGAAATATCGGTTGTTATAAACGATCGGTAGCGATGTTCGGTAGTTGAAAGATCAGTCTCTCCACTTTGTTCGCCGACCAATAAAGCGCTTTGGGTTGAGTTAGCTGTTTTTATAATCTGGGTAAAAAACTTGGTCCGAGTTGCTACCCAGTCAATAGATCCGTTATAGTTCTGCGTATTGCGTCCAGCTTCGCTCAGCTTAAGCTGCTCCATTTCTCCACCGGTATATACATAGGCTGATGCGTAAGTGGCTTCGGTAGTAGCAGGGTTTTTCTCGGTAAAATTCAATGGAGACTTCCATCCAAAATCAACATTGCCGCCAATGATATCACGGTCGAGGCCCTCAAAATTGATATCCAGTGTAATTTCGTGTGAATCTCCAAAAAGGGTATAGGTATAAACCAGGCGTTTATCATCGCTGATATTCAATGCATATTTGATCTCGGTAGTTTCATTCTTTCCAATAGAGACCGAATCACCAGATGTTAATTGTTCAAAAACGAGTTCGTCAGTTTCAACATTATAATTTTCACTGGTGAGGAAGCCCAATGAATATGCCGATTCTGTAGTATCTTTGATCATCTGAACCGGTTTATGATCCCATGTTTGGTAGTCCTTGAAGGTAATCTTGGAGGGGCCGGCGCCAACATTGGTAAAGGTAGCATTGTAAAGCGGTGAATCGACCACAAGTTTCGTAGTGTCATCAATACTGGCTGAAGAGAACATTCCCATTTCGGGCTGTTCCTCTCGGTCTTCCGAAAGGCTTGGTGTCTGCTGCTCGTTTTGGGGAATGGGCTCTTCCTGAGATTGCTGTGCTATATTCTCAGTTGCTTGTGTTTGAGTGTCGGCCTGAGCCGCTGCCACACTATCTTGCTGGGCCTGTTTTGCTTGGCGTTGTTGTAATTCCTGTTCCGATGGCATGGAATAGTAGGTCCATGCAACCATTACTAAAAAGATTAAGATAAATCCTGTTATAGTATTACGATCCAAAAGAAATCCTCAGTCTATATTATTAATTATTTTTGGGTTCCGGCACTGGGTCATGTCCTCCTTTGCTCCAGGGGTGACAGCTCCCAATTCGTTTTACCGTCAGCCACAATCCTTTGATTGCCCCATGTTTCTGAAATGCTTCGATACTGTATTTGCTACAGGTGGGATGATATCGGCAACTGCTGGGCATCCATGGAGAAATGACCCATTGATATAAGCGTACAATTGCTATAAAAAGATACTTCATGAATGGCCGGGAGAAATAGTAGAGAGTTGATCTCGAACTTTGCTAAGCAAAGCTATAATATCTTGTTCAACATCAGCGTAATTGCCGTCAATGGTCTTGGCCATAAGTGCTCCATGAAACATGATACCGGTATTTTTAACTGTATCAGATAAGATATCCTGATGGTGCCGATATGCTTCTTTGAGGAGCCGCTTCATGCGATTTCGTTTATTCGCTTTACCCAAGCTTTTTTTGACGATAAATCCCATAAGGCAACCGGAAGAATTCGTTCCCAAAATCTTAAACCGTAAGTCAACAATGTTGTTACGGATGATCTTTGCGTCCTGTTCAAACAGGCGCTGAAAGTTCTTCCGGCCCCTTAGTATTTTTGCTCGTGGCAAAGTTGTATCATTACCAGAGCCAGAAGTTCGATTACTTCGGTCCTTTCTCATCACTTATCGTTAAGCGGTGGCGTCCTTTTTTTCGACGCTTTTTCAATACCTTTCTTCCGTTTTTGCTGCTGTTACGCTTACGGAAACCATGCTTGGATTTACGCTTCTTGCTGCTTGGTTGGTACGTACGTTTCATTGTTAAAAATCGGTTTATGAAAATTCAATTCGTAGATAGTCCGCTAAAATAAAAATAAAATTAGACAATAAGAACACTAAATTATCTGTTACTTTAGGTGCGTAGGTATCATGGTGGATATTTTTAAATACCTTATCTGCCATTAAATAATTTGAACAGGCACTGCGTAAACTGTAACTTTCACAAATAACAAAAATTGCACGAGACCCGTATTATTTTATGTTCGATACATTAACCGAGACGGTTGGAGATGTTTTAACTTCTATTTTTGGAACGAAAAGCGATCGCGATCTCAAAAGAATATGGCCCATCGTTGAAGAAGTAAATGAACACTATGAGGGCATGGATCAGCTTTCTGATGAGGAGCTTAAGCAGAAAACAGAAAAGTTCCGTCAGAAAATTCAAGATGCGAAAAAAGAAGTTGATGAAGAGATACAGTCTTTAAAGAATACTCTTAATAGTGATGAAGAGCTATCCGTAAACCGCCGCCGCGAACTCGCTGAAGAGTTAGATGATCTGGAACAGGAACAGACGGATATTATTGAAGATGTGCTGGAGGAGATTCTCCCTGAGGCCTTTGCGGTGATGAAGGATACTTGTCGCCGATTTTTGGGCGAAAAATGGATGGTTGGCGGCAATATGAACGAATGGAGCATGGTGCCCTACGACGTGCAAATTGCCGGAGCTATTGCCATGCACCAAGGTAAAATTGCCGAAATGAAAACAGGTGAAGGTAAAACGTTGGCTGCTATTATGCCGGCCTATCTCAATGCCCTGAGTGGACGTGGTGTTCATATTGTCACAGTGAATAACTATCTGGCCAAACGTGACGCCGAATGGAACGAACCATTGTTCAACTTTCATGGCCTCGAAGTTGACTGTGTTGATCTTTATGATCCCAACTCTGAACAGCGTCGTCAGGCTTACCGTGCAGACATTACCTATGGAACTAACAACGAGTTCGGCTTCGATTATCTGCGTGATAACATGGTGGTCAACTCAGAGCAGTTGGTGCAGCGTGATCACAATTTTGCTATTATTGACGAGATTGACTCCATTCTTATTGATGAGGCCCGAACGCCGCTGATTATTTCTGGTCCCGTCCCCGAAGATACGCAGTCGGAAAAGTATGAAGAGTTAAAGCCTCGGGTTGAGTCACTGGTAAGCGCCCAGAAAAAGCTGGTCGCTAATCTTGTAAAAGAAGGTCAAGAGCATCTTGAAGAAGGAAACCGTGAAAAAGCCGGCCTTGCCTTGTATCGAGCACAGCGCGGATTTCCCAAGAACAGGAAATTCCGCAAGATGATGCAGGTTCCTGAAAACCAAAAATTGGTTCAGGAAACGGAGGCTTTTTACCTGCAGGATAATGCTCGTCGATTACCTGAAGTGGATAAGGTGCTCTACTACTCGGTGGATATGAAGATGAACAACATCGAGATGACCGAGAAGGGGCAGGATTTCATTACCAAAGCTGATGAAGACAACGAGTTTTTTGTGATTCCCGATCTCGGAACCGAAACCACTGATCTTGATGAAGAGATGGATGAGCTTCGGGAAGAAAAGATCCGAGAAATCAAAGAAAATGATGACTGGAGTGAAGAATACAAAGAAGAAAAGATTGAAGAAGCCAAGCAGGAAGTAGCCCAGAAACGTGAAAAACGACTGAATGAACTACACCGCCTGTTTGCAGAACGCAGCGATCGTATCCACACGGTAAACCAGCTGCTTAAAGCCTATACTTTGTTCGAGCGCGAAGAGGAATATATTGTGCAGGATGGCAAAGTCCAGATTGTTGATGAGCACACCGGTCGCGTGCTCTCCGGTCGCCGTTATTCTGATGGGCTCCACCAGGCCATTGAGGCCAAGGAGAATGTGAGTGTTGAAGCTTCTACACAGACGTATGCAACTATTACGCTGCAAAATTACTTCCGGATGTATAATAAGCTGTCCGGGATGACTGGTACGGCCGCAACTGAAGAAGGCGAATTTAACGAAATTTATGACCTTGATGTTGTGATCATCCCTACCAATGAGCCGGTAATTCGGGATGACAAAGAGGATCTCGTTTTCAGGACTAAACGCGAAAAATACAATGCGGCTATCGAACGCATTCGTGAATATCACGAAAAAAAGCAGCCGGTGCTGGTTGGTACTACCAGTGTTGACGTTTCGGAAACCATCAGCCGGATGCTTAAGCGCGAAGGTATACCCCATAACGTATTGAACGCCAAGCATCACGCTGAAGAAAGTGAAATTGTAGAAAATGCCGGTCAGCCGGGTGCCGTTACGGTTGCTACCAACATGGCCGGTCGCGGTACCGACATTAAGCTTGCGCCGGGTGTTAAGGAAAAAGGCGGACTTGCCATTCTTGGTACGGAGCGCCACGAATCCCGACGCATTGACTTGCAGCTTAGAGGACGTTCGGGTCGGCAGGGTGATCCCGGCGAATCGCAGTTTTTTGTATCTCTTGAAGATGATCTGATGCAGCTCTTTGGCTCGGATCGTGTAGCCAATGTAATGGAGCGTCTGAATTTTGAGGAAGGCGAACCCATCACCCACTCCTGGATTACGAAATCACTGGAACGTGCCCAAAGCAAGGTTGAGCAAAACAACTTTAGCATTCGTAAAAAGCAGTTGGAGTATGATGATGTGCTGAATAATCAGCGTGAAGTGATCTACAAAAGACGCAAACATGCATTGGAGGGTGATGAGCTTCGAAGCGATATTTATGATATGCTCGAAGATCTCGTACAAAGTGTTGTTGAAGAACATTATCCACAAGGAGAACTTGATCAACTGCGTGATACGATTCTGCGATTTTTAGCGGTCGATATAAAGCTCGATCGAGAAGAGATGGGCAAGATGGGGCCTGATGTGCTTATTGATCATATTATCGAGCGTGCTTATGAGGTGTATCGTCAGAAAGAGGAGATGATCTCCAAGCCGCTGTTTCAGGTTATCAAAAACATCAAAGAGTCGGATGCCGAAAATAAACCGACGAAGGTACAGGTTGTTTTTACTGATGGTATTCGTCGACTGCGGGTAGTTGTGGATGTTGAAAAAGCGTATGAAAACGAAGGCAAGGAAGTGGCACGGGCCCTTGAACGTACGGCAGTGCTCTCGACCATCGACAGTAAATGGATGGATCACCTTCGTGAACTTGATTCTGTGAAAGAGGGTATCGGGCTTCGTGCATACGGACAAAAAGATCCGTTGCTGGAATACAAACGTGAGGCCTTTGAAATGTTTAAGCAGCTTCTGGATGAGATAAACCAGGATGCTATATCGCTGATTTGGAAGGCGATTCCGGAAATGCAGGCTGACGAAGAGAAAATGAAGCAAGCGCCCGAAGAGCGTGCCAAGGTTGATATGAATCGCGCTAAAACCGAGCATTCTGATGCCACGAACATGGGCTTTAAGGCTGGGTCCGGGGCACAGCAAAACGGGGGTCAGCAACAACAGCGGAGTGATCAGAAACCGCAGCCTGTTACCGTTGAAGAAGAACCCGGTCGTAACGACTATGTGAAAATTCAGAATATGGACAGCGGCGAAGTCATTGATATCAAATGGAAAAAGGCCAAGCGCATGATTGATGAAAAGGGCTGGGTTCTTATTGAGAAGTAGCAATTACGTATGGAAGTCTTAGGAATAGACATTGGCAGCTACGGCATTAAGGGGTGTATTGTAGACACCGAAAAAGGAGAAATAATATCCGAACGAAAAAGCACGCCTCCGCTCGATGACACCACGCCCCATAAGATTCTTGCTAAGATGCATCAGATTGTTAGCAAGGAGTTCAAGTGGGATGGCCCCGTAGGTTGTGCCTTTCCCGCACCGGTAAATAAAGGCATTGTACTATCAGCAAAACGCATCAACGATTCGTGGGTTGATGCCAATGCCGAACAGCTTTTTACGGAGATTACCGAAAACGAATTTTGTGTGATTAACGATACCGATGCCACCGGTCTGGCCGAGATGCACTTCGGGGCCGGCCAAAATCAGGAGGGCGTAACGATTGTACTTACCGTAGGTACCGGTATCGGTTCTTCTGTTTTTATGGATGGAAATCTTGTACCCAATACCGAGCTGGGACTTATGGAAATTCGAGGTATAACCGTTGAAGAGCGTGCCTCAAATAAATCCCGTAAAGAAGAAGGTATTCGCAAAAAAACGTGGGCCAAACGGCTGCAGCTCGTCCTGGAACACTTTGAAAAAATATTTCATCCCAACCTGTTTATTTTGGGGGGACAGTTAAGCCAAAAAGCAGACAAAACGTTTCCATTTATCAAAATTAATACCACATTTAAAGCAGCCAGTTTTTTGAATGATGCCAGTATTGTGGGAGCGGCTATGGTTGCTGCCCACAGAAACAATCAATTGTTAAACCGTTAACGTTGGCATGAAACTGTTAATTAGATAAAACCATCTTGTATTCTTTGCCGATCTCTCAAAACCTTTCTTTATTGTTGGTCAATTAACAAAAACAGTTTTGCTCTCTATGCGATCATTTCTAAAGATTATTTTCATCCTTCTTTTTTTACCGACACTGGGTTTTGGCCAAAGCGGCCTTGACACTCTAAGTTTAGAATCGATTTTTTACGATCCCCTGTTGGCCGGCAATAGACCCGATATTGTTACCTTTTCTCCCGACCAGTCTCACATTTACTATCAGACTAATGACTCATCCAAGACTATGGAAGAGCTGTTTAAACGACCGGTTACAGGAGGAGAACGAAATCTTGTGTCTGACGATGCCGAACGCAATTTTCAGGTATCGCCCGACCGCCAAAAACTTTTATATCACGATCAAGGTGATTTATGGATTGCCGATATTGATTTTACAAACAAAAGGCAACTCGTTGATTCCAAAGCAGAAGAATATGGAGGGATGTGGAGTCCCGACAGTAAACAGATTGCATTTGTTCAGGATGGGGATATCTGGATGATCAATATCGGAACGTCGAAGCTTACTCAAGTTACCAATAAAGAAGAGGATGAAACCGGATTTAATGTTGAGGGATGGGCAGGAAAAGACAAGCTCGTTCTCACTCAGTTCGATACCTCAGACTATGAGGAATACTATTTTCCGGAGTATGTAGGACAATATGTAAAACCGGGGTCTACCCGTCGCGGTATTGCTCGTCAGCTTGTTTCAGTAGCAGATATCCAGACCAAAGAGGTTGATCTTTTATTTGAAAACAAAGGATATATTGATACTGATATAAGTGCCAAGGGTAATTATCTTGCCATTGATAAAACCGGTCCATCCATGAAGAAGCGAGCGGTCAAGGTTTTTGATCTTAGCTCTAAGGAACCGACAACTGTTTTCGAAGATTCCACAAAAGGT
The DNA here is from genome assembly GCF_052060035.1 of Fodinibius sp. SL11. Taxonomy (NCBI): domain Bacteria; kingdom Pseudomonadati; phylum Balneolota; class Balneolia; order Balneolales; family Balneolaceae; genus Fodinibius; species Fodinibius sp. SL11. Next base: position 26,596 of record NZ_JBPOEA010000019.1, read on the forward strand.
TGGCTCTATAATACTGAAATTGCTTTTGCTCCATCGGGTGATAAATTGATGATCTTATCCGAAAAAGATGGATGGAATCATATCTATACGGTAAATCCTGACGGATCCAACCTAAAGCAACATACTCGTGGTGAATATGAAGTTCCGTGGGCGGAATGGCTGAATGGGGAGGCAATAATTTTTGCCTCAACGGAAGTGGGGCCCGGTGAACGACATATATACCGGATGAACATCAATAGCAATGAAACAGAGAAGCTGACTACAAAGGCAGGATATCGGCAAGACTTTGAGCTGAGTGAAGACAACAGCTACCTTGTGTATCAGTATAGCTATTTTAATGAGCCGTTTGAATTATACTCACTGAATGTGGGTAATGAATCTGAAGAAAAGCGATTAACACAAACGATTCCCGATCGGTTTAATAACATTGACTGGCAAAAGGAAGATTATATACGATTTACGGCGAGAGATGGCGAAACGGAACTCTCGATGTCAGTTCTGGAGCCTACTAAAAAGACTGAACAATCGAGCCATCCGGTTGTAGTTTTTGTGCACGGTGCAGGTTCTTTGCAAAATGTGTACAAGGGCTGGTCAAACAATTATTATCGTGAATATATGTTCCATCAGTATTTGACAGCGCAGGGTTACTATGTGATCGAGGTGGATTATCGTCACAGTACCGGCTATGGACGAGTATTTAGAGAAGATGTCACAAATTGGATGGGCAAATACGAAACGCGCGATATTATTGATGGTATCGATTACCTGGCTGAGCATTATCCGCAGGCCGATACGTCAAGCGTGGGCATATACGGCGGTAGTTATGGTGGGTTTATGGCGTTGTATGCTACGAGCGTAGCTCCGGATTATTTTGATGCGGCCGCTGCCTTGCGTGCGGTCACCAATTGGGAAAACTATTATTATACCAATCCATGGTACACCCAACCACGGCTGGGTACGCCCGACGCCGATTCTGCCCATTATGCCCGAAGTTCTCCCATCACCTATGTTGAGCAACTCGAAGATCCCGTTCTTATCCTACATGGATTAACCGACAATAATGTAGGATTCCAGGATGCGGCCCAGTATATCGAAAAATTAATACAAGCCGGTGGTAAAGAGTTTGATATGATGATGTATCCCACCGAACGTCACAGTTTTCAAGATCCTGATGCTTGGTTCGATGAATACTCTCGTATTTTTGACTTTTTCGAAAAACATCTCAAAAATTAGATCGATAACATTCAGGGGAAACAAAACTTGGCTGTATTAGTTGTAACCATTTAAAAAACTTGTAGAACGAACGCATTGTATACATGATTTGGCTATTTGCAATTGTAAGTACATTGATAGCAGCCCTCTTTGTTGCAGATAAGTTGTTGGCGGCCCCTAAATACATTGAAGATAATTCCGACCATTTTGATGGCAAAAAATTTGTCAATCCCGATGGTGCTGGAACCCACCACTACGGAGAAGTACTTAAATGGTGGCTGGGCGGCAATGACAAGGGGATCTGGGATACGTATAGCAAGAATGATTTGCCGGATTACCCTACTCCGAACCCATCCGTAAACGATGGACAGCATCAGATCACTTTTATCAATCATGCGACTTTTTTAATTCAAGTTAACGGTCAAAATATTTTAACTGATCCCGTATGGAGTTTTCGGGCAAGCCCCTACCAGTGGATTGGTCCCAAGCGCAAACGTCCGGCGGGAATTGATTTTGATGATCTGCCCCATATCGACACAGTATTGCTTAGTCACAATCACTACGATCATCTTGATATTGATACGGTAAAGCGTCTGCAGAGCAAATATGATTCGCAATTTATTGTTCCTCTTGGCGTAGAACGGTATTTACATAGCCAAGGCGTTGACAGAACTATCCGCATGGACTGGTGGGATAAATATGGTTTGGGCAATGAGATTACCTTAACAGCCGTCCCGGCGCGACACTTTTCCGGCCGCGGACTTTTCGATCGTAACAAAACCTTGTGGTGCGGGTATGTGTTAGAAAACCCGTCCGGGAATATATATTTTGCAGGAGATACCGGTTATGGTGATTTTCTTCGAGAAATAAAGCAACAGGTAGGTCCCATAAATACTTCAATTCTTCCTATCGGAGCCTATAAGCCACGCTGGTTTATGGAGGCTATTCACATGTCGCCCGAAGAGGCTGTAAAAGCACATAAAGAACTGCAGTCTGAAAAGAGCATTGCCATGCACTTTGGCACCTTTCCTATGGCTGATGATGGGATGTATGAACCGCTGGATGACCTGCAAAAAGCACGTCGTAAGCATAAGGTCGCAGAACAGGATTTTAGGGGGCTTCAACATGGAGAATCGTACTCTCGTGATCTACAGCAATCAGATCTCAGATCTGAAGTGGCATAGTATAAACTAAGGTTATGGCTGCCACAGATTGTTTGTGTTTTGTTTTTTAGCAAGAGTAGTTAACTGTTCGCCCCAAATTCAACTGCGAAATGGCCTTCATTTTTTGTAGATTTATCCGTTGTTTAAAGCAATAACCAATAGCTCAACAAGAGCCTCTGATGTCTGACAATTATCGCGCGTTAACACGTACCTATCGCCCCACTTCTTTTGATGATATTGTATCACAGAAGCACGTTAGTAGTACGCTGAAAAATGCCATTAAGAAAAGTCGTCTGGCGCATGCCTACATGTTTTGCGGTCCGCGCGGTGTGGGAAAAACCACGATGGCGCGTGTATTGGCACGGACGGTAAACGAAATTGATCAGGAGGTAGATGGGGAATCACTCAATCAAACCCTCAACGTTGTTGAGATTGATGCGGCCTCAAATAACAGCGTAGATGATATTCGTGACTTGCGCGAACGTGTACGTATTCCGCCGCAAAATGGTCGCTACAAGATTTATATCATTGACGAGGTTCACATGCTCAGCAAGTCGGCGTTTAATGCGTTGCTGAAAACGCTGGAAGAACCGCCCGATCATGTGATCTTTATTTTTGCTACGACGGAACCGCATAAGGTTCTCCCGACCATTTTATCGCGTGTTCAGCGGTTCGACTTTAAACGTATCAGCGTTGATCAAATCGTGGACCGCCTTGCCAGCGTGGCTGAAAACGAGGGTATTAGTATCGATGAAGAATCGCTCCATGTGATTGCAAAAAAAGCCGATGGGGCACTGCGCGACGCCCTCGGGTTGATGGACCAGGCTATTGCTTTTTGCGGCAACCGGATTGAACATGAAGAGCTTCTTCGAGCGCTCAATGTGGTGAGCACCGAGCGCATGTTTGACTTTATGAATGCCGTGGAAGCCCAGGATGCCAGTCGTGGATTGGAACTCATTAACGAACTTCTGCAGGAGGGCTACGACATTCAGGAATACTTGGTCGGATTAACAGAGCATTTGCGCAATTTATATGTTGCAAAGAGCTCAGAACAGATGCACTTAGTAGAAGCATCTCCGGACACTAAAAAAAGATACCGGGAAGCCTCCAAGGTTTTTACAGAAGATGATTTGATGCGGATGCTCCACGTTGTAAGTGAGGCACAGTATAAAATTAAGGAAGCGCATCAGCCCAAAATCCAGTTTGAGATTACGCTCCTCAAGCTCATCCATATGGAGCGAACTCCAAAGCTGAATACCTTGCTAACCGAGCTGGAACAGTTAAAAAAAAAGCTAAATAAATCCGGGGTATCAGCATCGGGGGAAACAGAATCAGACGTAACCCCTCCCGAGGATAAAGAACGAAAGCCGGATACCGACAAGGCCTCTTCTACTTCTAAGTCAAACGGACAAGCTCATACACAGCCCGAACAATCAGAACCTGATTCGAGGGAGCCGAAAAAAGAATCTACAGAAGAGTCAGCTGATTCTTCTCCTTCAACGGCCGAATCAAATGGTCAGGCTTCGTCCACCAAAGAACCTTCTTCCCAACCGAACCCGGTTGCACAGGAAACATCTGCTGAAGATCAGCAACAGCCTTCTGATGAAGATGATGAATTTGAAAATCTGTTTGGGCAGTCATCCCTTGCCGGTTCAAAGCCAAAAACTAATCATGAGGCATCGGAACCGGATTCTCAGCAAGTAACAGAAACCGAAATAAGCACTGCTCAGAAAAGAGCTCCCAAAGATGTTTCCCTTCAAGAGATCAATGACTGCTGGGATGATTATTTGGAAAATCTTCGCGCGCATGTACCCCAGATGTTGTACTTTCAGATGCAGCGGGTAGATCCCGTTGAATTGAAAAACGGGGCCCTTAAGTTGCGAGCGAATGATGACTTTGCCAAAAAAATCGTGGACGAAAACCGGCGTCGACTGGGTAAGTTTTTAGAGGATGAAATTGGAGCCTTTCTTAACTTTACCTGCATAGTACAAAAGCAGGAGAAAAATCCCGAAGAGTCGATGAGTCCGTATGAGCGTTTTAAAAAGCTTCAGGAGCGCGACCCGACGATAAAAAAACTGGTTGAACTCTTTGGTGCTGAATTGGATTATAATTTAAATCAGTAAGTTAAGACTCTTATCTTTATACGATCGTTGACAGATTGTTTGAAACTGATGTTATGAATATTAACCTATTTAAAGACCTTTTATAATGAATAACATGGCAAATATGTTCGGCAAATTTTCCGAACTGCAAGAAAAAGTAGAAGAAGCAAAACAGGAACTCGCGAAGCTTGAAGTTGAGGCTGAAGCCGGTGGTGGAATGGTTAAAGTTAAAGCCAACGGAAAGCGTCAGATTTTGAGTATCAAATTGGATAAGGATGTTATCGATCCTGAGGATGCTGAGATGATGGAAGACCTTGTGGTTGCGGGCGTTAATAAGGCACTCGAAAAGGCTGAAGAGGCTGCGCAGGAACGCATGCAGGAAACGTACAAAGATATTCTACCCGGCGGCGGCATTCCCGGCATGGATCTGAGCAAATTAGGACTGTAATTACCGTGTCATGCTGAACTTGGTTCAGCATCTATCATGTTAACAGACCCTGAAACAAGTTCAGGGTGACACACAGCTTCATAAAATAACTGCTACATGGAAGGAACTTCAGAAATACTGGAGCAGGCTATCGAGCAGCTGGCCAAGCTCCCGGGAACAGGGCGCAAATCGGCCCGGCGAATTGCATTATTTCTGCTTAAGCAGAATGATGAGTCGGTAATTAATTTGGCTGAAGCGCTGGTAAATCTTAAAAAATCGATTACCCGCTGTTCCGCCTGCGGGGTTATCAGTGATGGCGATCCCTGCTCTATTTGTCAAAATGCTAAACGTCAAACGGGGCAAATTTGTGTGGTTGAAGAATCGCAAGATGTGTTTCTGATTGAAAAGACTAATGAGTTTCGAGGACGCTACCATGTGCTTGGCGGTGTTATCTCGCCTCTCGATAATATTGGTCCCGATGATGTACGCATTAAGCAGCTTATGCAGCGGATTAATGAGGATGAGGAACCCATTGATGAAGTTATTTTAGCGCTTAACCCTGATTCGGAAGGTGAAGCCACCTCTTACTACATCAACAAATTGCTTAAACCTTTTGATGATGTTGAGGTAACCCGAATAGCATACGGCATTCCGATGGGAACGGAGCTCGAATTTATTGACGAAGCTACCTTGGGACGTGCTTTTGCAAGTCGCAATACTTTTTAAAATGAAAAATCAGAAGAGCTCTATTTAGAGTTTGAAACTATTTTTCATTGTTGATACCGAATAATTAACCAACAATTATATTATGAAGCTACAACACCTATTTTTATCACTACTTTTTTTGGGGCTTACGTTTTCTGCCCAGGCTCAAGACGAACATTACTGGCAGCAAGAGGTAGAGTATGAAATGGATATCGATGTAGATGTCGAAAACCATCAATTTACGGGCACTCAAAAGTTGACGTATCATAATAATTCGCCCGATACGCTGCACCGGGTATTCTACCATTTGTATTTCAATGCCTTTCAGTCCAACAGTATGATGGATGTTCGTTCCCGTACCATCGAAGATCCTGATAGTCGCGTTCGTGACCGCATCCAAAAGCTTCCTGATGATGAAATTGGTTATCATCACATCAACAGCCTAAAACAGGATGGTGATGCCGTTTCATATTCTGTTGAAGGCACGATCATGGAAGTTACCCTAAACGAACCTATTGCACCCGGAGAATCTACTGTTTTTGATATGGAATTTGAAAGCCAGGTGCCTCGACAAATTCGTCGCAGCGGCTGGATGAACAAAGAAGGGGTGGAATTTTCGATGAGCCAGTGGTATCCTAAGCTCTCGGAATATGATGAGGATGGATGGCATCCGAACCCGTACATCGGACGTGAGTTTCATGGCGTATGGGGTGATTTTGATGTAAAAATATCGATCGACAGTTCGTATGTATTGGGATCAACCGGGCACCTGCAAAATCCCGAAGAAATTGGTCACGGTTATGCTGAAGAGTATGACCGACCCAATTCTGAAAAATTAACGTGGCATTGGAAAGCCGAGAAGGTACACGATTTTATGTGGGGTGCCGATCCAGATTTTACGCATACTACAGCCCAGGTGCCAAATGGGCCGAAATTGCACTTCTTTTACCAAAAAGATACTGTGGCGGTTAATGCTGATCGGTATTCCCAAGAGCAGCTTCGTCAAAATTGGGAGCAATTGCCTGAGTATGCGGTTAAAGCTTTTCAATATATGAGCAGTAACTATGGCAAATATCCATACGACAAATATTCGTTTATTCAAGGGGGTGATGGAGGGATGGAATATCCTATGGGTACGCTCATCACCGGCAACCGATCGCTTGGTAGCCTTGTAGGTGTTTCTGTTCACGAGCTTATTCACTCATGGTACCAAGGAGTGCTGGCCACCAATGAAAGTCGCTACCCCTGGATTGATGAAGGTTTTACAACTTATGCATCAGCTCTGACCATGGACCATCTGTTCAATAACGGGGAGGGTAAAAATGTACATGAACGTTCTTACCAATCCTATTACAATATTATTGAAGACGGCAAGCAGGAGGCATTGGATACCCATGCCGATCACTTCCATACCAATCGTGGTTATGGGACGGCCTCGTATTCAACCGGCGCGGTATTCTTGAACCAATTACGCTATATTATAGGCGGCGAAACCTTTGATCGCGGGATGAAACGCTTTTTTAACGAGTGGATGTTTAAGCACCCCGACGGCCGCGACTTTCTGCGGGTGATGGAAGAGGAATCCGATATGGTGCTGGACTGGTACTATCAATACTTTATCGAGAGCACCAAGCATATTGATTATGGAATTACATCAATGTTAGGGGGCGATGGGTCTACCTATGTGACCTTGAAGCGGGAAGACCTGATGCCGATGCCGATCGATCTTATGGTTACGTATGAAGACGGCAGTAAGGAACAGTTTTACATTCCGATGCGTATTATGCGAAACACCAAGGCGAACGAAAACCCGGATATCCCACGCACCATCAAAAAGGATTGGCCATGGGTAAATCCCACGTACACGGTTGAAATTACTCGATCGCCCAAAGAGATAAAACGGATTGAGATTGACCCATCAAAACGCATGGCAGATATTAACCGCGATAATAATGTTATTGAGATGGACGAGTATCTTCAGTCTGTCAAGTAATTTTAAAAAATCTTTTCTGAATCTTAAGCCCGGGTATTACCACTCGGGCTTTTTTATTTAGATATGAGAAAGCATTCTTACTATTAAAAGATGGTTAACGGAAAGGTACAGATTTGTGACTTCGTTGTACTCCATTCGTAAAGAGGTGAGATAAAGCAACTATTATATCACTACATAAAAGAGAAATTTGGGTTTAAAATAGGATCCAACATTAATATTATACTCTGTATTCCAGTAGGAATCATCAACGGCAGTCTCAATTCCTACGTCCAAATTGACAGTTAGCCAACGCTGGATTTCCCCTGAGGTAATATCAAAATAGGGATACACATTACCCGGCGGAGAGCATGAAGCCTGAGGCGTTATGTTGAGTATCGGTGAAGGTCTCGTTGAATTATCGAGATAAGATCATTCTACGTAGTAAATTCGGGATCTAAAACGGTATCGTCAGGATTTATACCATTTGACAAGCTTAGCTCAGCAAGTTTTTGGCCTGCCTGAGTAATGGGGATACAAACAGCACTTGCTCCGGCTTCTTCCAAAGCATGTTGCTCTTCTTCTGCTGAAGTTAGGGCAACAACCGTTCCCTCATAATTATTTGCACGCAGATATTTAGTCGCATTCAGTTTTGCTTCTTTGGTGCCAATAGCAAGAATAACCGATTTAATTTGACTTAAATCTATGTTTTGCCACAGTTCAATATCCTGCATATCGCCATAAATAACACGGCGCCCGGTTTCAATATTTTGCTGGATACGGGCCGGATCGATATCCATTCCTACCGTATGTTTATCCGCTTTGCGAAGTCGATCATAGGCAGCCTGACCGGCATTACCCATGCCAATGACAAGGTATTCTGCTGAGCCGAGCGAAAGAATTTGTTGGTCCGGGTGACGAACATCACGCTCAAATTTGATAAGATAGGATTCCATCTTTAGCCAAAGCTCCTCTTCCCATATAGCGAGAGGGGCATTGAGTGCAAATGAAACGGCCGTTAACAAGGCAAAGGCAACCACGGCTCCCGGGGGAATAAATCCTGCTGATGCCGCAACACTCCCGGCAATGAGGGTAAACTCACTGTAGGAGGTAAGTGAAATAGTGGCGATAAATGAGGTACGGGCCCTAAGTTTAAACGCCACCATCAGGCCAAAAAAGAGGATGGATTTCAGTGGTAAAAGAGCCAGGGCTGTCAGGGCAAGGTAAAAGTCCTGTAAATCCGGAAGTCCGGTTAATCCCACCTCAAGAAAAAATCCAACCAAGAATGCTTCTTTAATGCCCCACAGTTTTTTAGAAAGTTCGTCAGCTACCTGGTGTCCTGATAACAGCATGCCGGCGATCAGTGCTCCAAGCTCAGAAGACAACCCCAGCTTTTCAAACAATGCTCCACCCCCTACAGCCAGCATTAGGCTGAATAAGAGCTTGAGTTCCTCCTCATTAGCAAGATTTACAATTTTGATTATAGCCGGACGAATAAGAGGTAACCCCAATAGTGCCAAACTCCAGGGAGAGGGAGCAGCGCCGCTGGTAAGTGCAAGAATAACAATGGCTACAATATCCTGAAGAATAAGTATTCCAATGGCAACCCGACCGTGAAAAGCGCCCAGTTCTCCGCGCCGTTCCAAGTTCTTGGCCGTCAATACCGTACTCGAAAATCCCAGAACCACACTAATGATGACGGCCGCTGTAAGACTGTAGCTAAGAAATAGGGTTATGGGTAGGAAAACGGCCGCGCTTACCAAGAGGTGAACACCACCGGTTCCAAGGACTTCAGAACGGATGATATTTTTGAGGCGCAAATGGAGACCGACGGTAAACAGCAGAAACAGTACACCCAGATGAGCAATTTCATGGAGAGCAGTTCCTGCTTCATACCCATAGGCAGAGAGCATGCCTCCGGCGGCAAGATATCCCACTAACGGGGGTAATTTGATACGGGAAAAGAGCATCCCAAATACGAAGGCTAAACCAATCCAAACAATATCCATACTGCAACTAATTTTTTGCCAAACAATGCAGGTTAATAGAAACTATCTGCCAGAAAGGAACTTAAGCATATTTAGGATCTCATTTTGGTTATAAATGAGACCATATCATCAACATATAGAAATTTAATGACCGATTGTTGAAATGTATTCAGATATCTTTAAGGAGTGATTATTGTATGTGACCTCGCGAAGACTGCCGGTGAAAGCAAGAATAGTGAATGGTTGTCCCAGAGCAGTTATGCCATATTGTTTATGATTTGTTGAACCTGTTGAATCTCGTCCTGATTTACGGTATGTCCCATCCCCACATAGATTTTTTTAGTGACGTCAGCGCCAAGCGTTTTAAACACTTCTTCCGTCAGGTCGACGCGCTCTTGCGGTATATGGGGGTCACGATCGCTGCATCCTAAAAACACCGGAGTTTGTTCCAACGAGCCGGCGTAGTTTTTCGGGTCTACTTCATCACCAATAAGTCCGCCGCTGAATCCAACAATGCCCCCATAGCGCTGCGGATGTCGAGCCGCAAATTCCGTCGTAAGGCATGCGCCCTGTGAAAATCCCAGTAAAACAATTTTTTTAGTCGGGATGCCAGCCTCATTTAGTTTTGTGATCTGGTCATAAATGGCCTGAAGTCCACTTTTAATACCCGGCTGATTCATCTCTTTTGGCGCCAAGAAGGAGCGAGGGTACCACGTATGATTATTGGCTTGGATGGCTCGATAGTGAATGTGGTCGGCCTCGAATTCATCGGCAAACATCATCATGCTTTGTGCTGAGGCCCCTCGACCATGTATAAAGATCATGCCTATTTCAGCATCATCTATTTTTGCTCCGCCGCTCACAACAGATTGGTTTTGATGCGGACCGCTGAAAGGATGTTCGGAATTGACTCGGAATATTGACATGGTTAAATATTTCGTGTGCAGGTTTTAGGTTAAAAGTAAGTCAGTCGATTCAGGTTTTTATAGGCGGCAGGGCAGCTTCGATTTGTTCTCTTTTAGGTTCGTGCCACGGTGTTAATTCCAGCAGTTCCGCCTGATCTTCAGAGGGATCGGCATTCACAAAATAGCCGGGACCATTGGTCGCCATCTCGAACAGCACGCCGCCCGGGGTTCGGTAGTACACGGATTTAAAAAAGTGGCGATCAATAATTTCGGTAGGCTGCAGGCCGCGCCTTATAATTTCAAAGCGCATTTGTGACAAGTCTTCTTTATCCTTGCTTTGAAAGGCTACGTGATGAACAATACCCGCTCCATTTTGTCCGGGATGAGAATCGGCCTCCTCAATAATAAGACTGTGGCCAAGGGTGCTTTCCGTTTGATAGAGCGTGAGGTTGCCTTCGCTATCGGCTTTCTGAAAGCCCAATACAGATGTTAATATTTTTTCAGTCTGTTCTACCTCAGCCAGTTTTAGCGTTGTACTCCAAAATCCCTGGATTTGATGTTCTTCGGCAACCGAGGATTGGTCCCAGCTTTGAAGTTCATCTGAATAATCAAACACCAAGTTTAGCTGCAGGCCATCGGGATCTTTAAATGAGATATGTGTTTTGCCAAAGCGTGAAAAAGGTTTGCTGTGTGATATACCTTGCTCATTTAATCGATCTTGCCAGTAGTCCAAGGAATTTTCGGGCACGGTCAGGGAAATCTCGGTTGCTTCGCCAGAACCGGGAGTCCCTTTCCGGGCACGCGGCCAGGGAAAGAAAGTCAGGCTCGACCCGGGGCTTCCTTCCGCGTTGGCATAGAATAGGTGATATTTTGTTGGATCATCCTGGTTAACTGTCTTTTTGACCATGCGCATGCCCAGCTTTTTGACATAGAAGTCGTAATTATCCTGGGGATCGCTGGCGATAACGGATATATGGTGTAGTCCTCTGTGCGTTGGCATGGTGTTAATCATTTAGTGTTGGAAGTTCTTCCTCAATTATCGAACGCTCGTGTTCGAGCCAGTCCGGCAGTTTTAGGGATGAGCCAAGCTCATTAAGTGCCTCATCGCGTTCAAAACCGGGAGGGTCGGTAGCAATTTCAAATAGGATACCGCCCGGTTCATGAAAGTAAACCGACTTAAAGTAATCGCGGTCTTTAACCTCGGTCAGGTAATATCCTTTGTTAAGTAATTGCTTTCGAAGAGATTGTTGTTCTGCTTCATCTTCCACCCGAAATGCAATATGGTGCACCGTGCCCTTACCGGGCCTTCCGTTTAGGTCGAAACCGTCAATAATTTCAACAGAAGCACCTAAATCGGCGTTTGATTCATAGAGGTATCTATTTTCGAACTGATTCGTCAACTCAAACCCCAGATCTTCTTCAAGCAAGCGCCCGGCTCCTGCATAGTTTTCTTCTCCCAAGGTGGCCCCATGAAGACCTCGTATGGCATACTCTTGGTCAATAGGACCGCCCGACCATCCGTCAAAACCATTGGCTTTAGGGTCAAATACCAGCTCCAGATGAAGTCCGTCGGGATCTTGCAGGCCAATTACCTCTTTACCAAAACGGGAAAAAGGTTCCACAATATCCAGCCCGTGATCACGCAGATGATCTATCCAAAATGCCTTTGAACCGGTGGGGACCGAAAAGGAAATGGCAACCACCTGGCCGCGATCGGGCTCTCCATCCTGCAGATGCTCCCACGGGAAAAAAGTAAGAATGGAGCCGGGGTTACCGGATTCATCTCCATAGTACAAATGGTAGACTGAGGGGTCGTCAAAGTTGACGGTTTTTTTAACGAGTCTGAGTCCCAGTACCTCAGTATAAAATCGGTGGTTTTCTTTGGGATTTCCGGCCACGGCCGTGATGTGATGGATGCCTTTTTGATGCGACATAGTGTTTGAATAATCTTAAATGATCAATTTATGTTCATTACAAAATAGGGGATGCAGGGCAAAAATCTATCTGCATCCCTACCCTGCACCGGCATTATTTATTCGGCCGCCACTTCCGTAGATTCGTTCATAAAGGGATAGTCGGTATAGCCCTCTTTACCACCACCGTAAAAGGTGCTTTGATCGGGTTCGTTGAGTTCTGCGTTTTCTGCGAACCGGGCCGGCAAATCGGGATTAGCAATAAACGGTCGCCCGTAAGCTACCAAGTCAGTTATCCCGTCTTCAATAACCTTATTACCGCTATTTTGGTCGTAGGCCACGTTGGTAATAATGGTACCTTCATAAATAGGACGAAAGAATTTGGTGACCTGTGTAGGATAATTCTCCAGCTCACTAACATCGCTCATCGGCTCCATCAGGTGCACGTAAGCTAAGCCAAAATCATTTAGTTGTTCAAGCAGGTAGCTGAAGGTTTCTTTGGGATTAGAATCACTGATGCCTTGATTGCGTGCGGCCGGGGAAAAACGAATGCCTGTCTGTTCCGCTCCGATGGCATCGGTAACGGCTTCTATAACTTCAAGGGCAAAGCGGCTGCGGTTTTCAAGATTGCCGCCATACCGGTCATCGCGTTTGTTGGTACCGTCTTTTAAAAACTGATCAATGAGATATCCATTGGCTCCGTGAATTTCTACCCCGTCAAAACCGGCTTCGATAGCATTGCGAGTAGCTTGGGCATAATCCTCGACAATACCTGGAATCTCATTGGTTTCGAGGGCGCGTGGGGTGACAAAATCCTGCATGCCATCCGCCGTAAAAATTTGTCCCTTGGGCTTAATTGCAGAAGGTGCAACCGGCGGCTCACCGTCGTGGTATCGTGGATGTGAAACGCGGCCGACATGCCAGATTTGGGCAAAGATCTTTCCGCCTTCTTCATGTACAGCGTCCGTTACTTTCTTCCACCCTTCCACTTGTTCATCCGTATGGATGCCGGGTGTCCACGGGTAGCCGACTCCCTGCTTCGAAATTTGGGTGCCTTCGCTGATGATGAGACCCGCCGACGATCGCTGCCGATAGTATTTGGCCATCAAGTCGGTAGCCACATTGCCTTCGCCAGCTCGGCTCCGCGTCATTGGCGCCATTACCATGCGGTTAGCTAATTCTATTCCGGATAAATTGTATTTGGTTAATAGTGGTTGCTTGCTCATGAAATTACCTTTGTTGATTCAGTGATTGCTTAATTTTCAATAATTAATTTAATATTGAACTATTTAATAACAAAATAGATACTTCTTATGTATCTCATTGATTTCACTAAACACGCAAAGTTTGTATTCTATTCCCTGGTTGCCACAGATAATTGTAGATTGTCAACAGCGAAAGGATTTTTAAATTAAAAACTATTTATTGCCATGGGATTATTTGATCGTAATACAAAAGAGCATGTTGGTTTGGCATTGGGTGGAGGAGCGACCTTAGGCGGAGCTCATGTCGGGGTGCTTCGAGCGCTGGAAGAAGCAGATATGCCGATAGACTATATCGCCGGTACCAGCATCGGGGCGATGGTGGGTGCGTTATATGCGTTTGGGATGTCGGTGGATGAAATCGAGGGCATTGCTCTGAACCTTGACTGGCCGGATATCTCAAGAATTGCATTATCGCGTAGGGGCCTTCTGACCAACGACGAAATGGGCAAGCTGTTGGACAAGCATTTGGGAGATATATACTTCAAAGATGCTGATATTCCATTTGCCGCGGTAACCACTGATATTTCCACTGGAGAAAAAGTTATTCTTGATGAGGGAGATGTTTCCGAAGCAGTAAAGGCCAGTACTTGTATTCCGGTGCTTTTTGAGCCGATTGAATATGACGGACGTCTTTTGGTGGATGGCGGGCTGAAAGAAAGTGTGCCTCTTTCGGCCATTAAAAATATGGGGGCCGAATATACCATTGGTGTTGATCTGAATGCCCATAGAACATACAAGCGGCCCGAAAATATTTTAGATATCCTGAATAATACGCTCGAAATTGCTTTGAAACATCTGGCCAATGTCAATCACAAAGAGATAGATTTGCTTATTCAGCCCAATTTGGCCGAGTTCAGCCGAAGCGAAACCAAAAATATCGACAAGATGATTACAGAGGGATACAAGGCTGCCAAACAAAGCTTGGATAAAGAAGGAATGGCGTAAAAGTGCACCTTATCATATCATCCTTTTTTTCCCGCTTTTCTCACCCTTCAATAATATGGAATAGGTATGATTGGCTAAAAACGGCTTAAACATTAGAATTTAGAGAGAAATGAGCTCTTTTAGTTTCAGTTCTCGTGATATAATAAGTAGGGACTTAACTAATTGGTATACGGGTAATTTTAGTACATGCCTATAACTTAAAACTACTTATCATGAGACGTCTATTTGGCTTCATATTTATAACAATCATAGCTATTACAGTAATGGCTTGCGGTGGGTCAAGCACTGGTCCCGATTCAGAGCCGGATAATAATGAACCTACCACCTATACCGTTACGGTAGATATGACTCCATCGGATGCCGGAACGGTATCTCCCTCGTTGGATGAGACTTATGAGGAGGGCAAAGAAATACAGCTGTTGGCCAATCCAGCAGATGACTATGTATTTACCGGCTGGACCGGAGATATGCAAGGAGCTGTGAATCCACTCCCGCTAACCGTTAGCCAAGACTTCAATATTACAGCGACCTTTGAACTCAAGAGATATGATCTTACAGTAGATACTAAAGGGGAAGGCTCTGTTACAGAACAGATATTAGAGCAGAAATACAAAGAATATGAGCATGGCACTCCAGTTGAATTGGTTGCTACGCCTGCTAAAGGCTATAGATTTGCGGAGTGGAAAGGAGATATTTCCGGTACTGATAATCCTATTCAAATTACAGTAGACGATCCCAAAAAGGTAACGGCCGTTTTTGAGAAAAAAAGCTATCCGCTGACCGTACAAACGCAGGGAAGCGGAGCCGTATCGGAACAAGTGATATCAAAGGCTAAGGAGTATGAATACGGGGACGTCGTAGAGCTGTCTCCCAACCCGGCTGAAGGCTGGAAATTTGTAGAGTGGACTGGTGACCTGACGGGCACGGATACACCTGCTCAAATAACCGTTGATACTGCGAAAACGGTGACGGCTCTCTTCGAAAGAAAAACGTTTGCCTTGAACCTTAATACAGCAGGCCAGGGATCCGTTGCTAAGGCCCCTGATCAGGCTGAATATGCATACGGTTCGACGGTGACTTTGACGGCTGCTCCTGCCGACGGATGGACATTCAAGGAATGGGGAGGTGAGATATCCGGCACCTATCCTGAGATGGAGATTACGGTACACTCGGAAAAGGATCTGATGGCTGTATTTGAAGAGAAGAGTTATAATCTAACCATACATACTTATGGGAAGGGTTCTGTTGCTGAAGCAGCCGTACAGGCCAAGAGTTATAATCATGGAACCTCAGTGCAGCTTACGGCAGAGCCTGCCGACAGCTGGCGTTTTGTGGAATGGAAGGGGGATGTTACAGGCACGGATAACCCGATGCATATTACCGTTGACAATCCTAAAGAAATCACAGCAGTGTTTGAACCTTTGATCTACCTGGCTAAAAATGGAGAAACAGTGGTGTGCCCTGATGCCGAACCGGGACAAAAAGGTATATTGAATGGTGATGATTACGGCAGAGAGTATGTAGTTGTGGACTCAACGATGCTTTACCAAAAGTTAGACGATGAGGCCGATGTGACGAACGCCTGTACAACGCCTATCACAAGTATGGATAGCTTATTTGTTGATAAAACCTCCTTTAATCAGGACATAAGTGCCTGGGACGTCAGTAATGTGACAAATATGGGTGCTATGTTTCGTTCTGCGGAAAGTTTTAATGGAGACCTGAGCAATTGGGATGTAAGCAGCGTGACGGATATGAGTGGGATGTTTCGATCTGCGATTAGTTTTAATGGTGATCTAAGCAGCTGGGACGTAAGCAACGTTACAGATATGAGTGGTATGTTTTGGTCTGCGGAAAGTTTCAACGGAGATATAAGCAATTGGAACGTAAGTAATGTAACGAATATGAGTCAAATGTTTAGGTCTACGGACAGTTATAGTGGTGATCTAAGCAACTGGGATATAAGCAGCGTGACGGATATGAGCGGTATGTTTCGGTCTGTGGGAAGCTTTAATGGAGATATAAGTAACTGGAATGTAAGTAATGTGACCAATATGAAAGGTATGTTTTACAATGCGGACAGTTTTAATGGAGATATAAGCAATTGGGATGTGAGCAACGTAACGGATATGGGTCTTATGTTTGGCTCTATGGACGATTATTTTGCAAATATAGGAAGCTGGGACGTAAGTAACGTTACGAATATGTCATCTATGTTTTCCAGTGTGAGAAACTTTGCATATGGAGATTTAAGCAACTGGGACACAAGCAACGTGACAGAAATGAGTGGTATGTTTTATGAAGCAGAAAGTGTTACTGGAGATATTGTTGGATGGGACGTAAGCAACGTGACAGTAATGTTTGCTATGTTTTGGGGGGCAGATAATTTTAATCAAGACATAAGTGGCTGGGATGTAGGCAATGTAACCAACATGGATCGTATGTTTTATAATGCTTCCAGTTTTAATCAGGATATCAGCAGCTGGTGTGTATCTAACATACCTTCAGAGCCCAATCTGTTTGACACTGGTGCTGCTTTTAATGGGCAAAGCAGTCTCCAGCCTCAATGGGGTACCTGTCCGTAATGGATAAGAAATGTAACCAATCACTAAGAAAGGCGGCTTTCGGGCCGCTTTTGTTGTTTGATATCTTTTTGCCTGTAATACAATCAGCTCTTACCATATACCGTCGTAATACTGCCGCGCGTAACTTCATTTTTAGGCGATGCCAAATAGCAAATTTGTTGAGCCAGCTGTTTGGGTTTGGGCCACTTTTCAAAATCAGCGTTAGGCATACCTTCGCGATTTTGTGGCGTATCGATGACCGAGGGCGCTATGGCATTAACCAAGATATCGTCTTCTACCACTTCGGCGGCCAGCGATTCGGTCAGCGCGGCAACGCCGGCTTTAGCTGTGGTATAGGCGGTCATTCCTTTTCCCTGCCGCGGTTCCAAGGCCGGACGTGCGGCAATATTGACAATACGTCCGCCACTGCTTTCTTGTGATTTAAAATGCTGCACTGCAGCACGACAGCTATTGTAACAGGTGACAAGGTTCAAGTTAATCTGCTTCATAAAATCGGCTTTGGACATATCTTTAATAGCCCCCATCCCAAAACCACCGGCGATATGGATGGAGGCCCAGAGCGAGCCGTTGGCTTCAATAGCATCCTTAAAAAATGATTGTGCCTGATCTTCGTCAGTGAGGTCTATACCTACTTTTGTGAATACGTTTTCGTGATCTGCCAACTCAAAAGAATCACATTCGGACTGATTAAAGCAGGGTACGCTGCATGTGGCTCCGGAATTCAATAATAACTGTACTACTGCCGAGCCCAGCGATCCGGCGCCGCCCGTAACAATTAGATGGCGATCAGTAAAATCCATAGTATCAATTTATTTAGTTTGATATTGAACTAAATAACAGTAGTGAGTTCATTTCCATTCATAGTTAATCCAAAATAAAAGATGAATACGTTTTGTGCATTTATGGGTAATGCGGTAATCTTTGCAAGATAAAAGGTGCTATAGGTATATCAGTCAGGTCTATATTTATTACTATTTAATGTGATAGTAAGGTACAAGGTTAAGAGTGTTTGATCATAAGCAGGCATCATCTATTTCGGTTTACGGAAAAGGTTGAGTTTCCGTACCTTTGGTGATGACTATTTTAATGCAAGTATTTATTGGAGAAGTCGTAAAAAGAATTACTGATTTAATATGTCACGAAAACAAGCAGATCAAAGAGTAATCAATGAGATTGAAACACCGGATACTGATCCTGAAGTAGAGCAGTCAATGGAATTTTTCATGTATTTCCCAACGGAGTGGGATGCGTATGTGACTAAGTCCTGCTTGATGAATCTACAGTTTGATACCTCTGTTCATTATTCGGAATCATCGGATAACTGGTTGTGTGTAGCTAATAAGCAGATAAAGCCGACATCGGATCGACTATTGGAGCTTAAAAACTTCTTTGAGCGTTTAGCAGCCGGTAATAATGGCAGATATGATGGTTGGGGTACAACCGTTGTTGAAGATGAGGCGGGAGTTACGTAACGCATTCAAATTATAATTACTCAATACCTTAGATCTTTTAGTTTTTAGATGAATATTTTTGCAGTTATTATCTTGGCTACACTGGCGGTTGATTTTATCCTTAACCTCGTCAGTGATTATTTGAACTTGCAATCGCTGGACAAAGGATTGCCCGATGAGTTTAGCGATGTTTATGATGAGGAGACGTATGAGAAATCCCAGCGCTATACCAAAGAGCGTACAAAGTTTGGGATCTTAACCTCGATCTTTAATTTGGCTTTACTGTTGGTATTCTGGTTTGCCGGCGGGTTTCAATGGCTCGATGAAATCGTTCGCAGCTGGGAGTTGGGGTCAATATGGACCGGATTGGCGTATATTGGGATTTTAATTCTTGCTAAACAACTGCTTTCACTGCCGTTTAGTATTTATTCCACCTTTGTCATCGAAGAGAAATACGGGTTTAATAAAACGACGGCCAAGACTTTTGTAATGGATCTGGTAAAAGGATTGGGATTAGGTATCCTGTTAGGCGGACCGCTGCTGGCCGGAATTTTGGCATTTTTCATATTCATTGATCAGTACGCATGGCTCTATGCCTGGGGTGCGGTAACGGCATTCACACTTTTTATACAGTTTGTCGCCCCCACTTGGATTATGCCCATATTCAACGATTTTGAGCCGCTCGGTGAAAGTGACTTGCGACAGAAAATCCGCAACTATGCTGACAAAGTAAGTTTTGCCATGGAAGGCGTCTATGTGATGGATGGCTCCAAGCGGAGCAGTAAGTCGAACGCCTTTTTTACGGGGTTTGGAAAAAACAAGCGCATAGCTCTATACGATACACTCATTGACAATCACGAGGAAGATGAGTTGGTGGCGGTGTTAGCCCACGAGATTGGTCATTACAAAAAGAAGCACATCATTAAAAATATGGCAATAAGCATTGCACAGACGGGGATCATGTTCTTTTTGCTCTCAATTTTCTTGAATTCGGAGGGATTATTCGATGCATTCTTTATGGAGCAGATGTCGGTCTACGCCGGACTCATTTTCTTTGGGATGCTGTATGCTCCCATCGATATGATCGTATCGATCTTTATGCAAATTCTCTCGCGTAAATATGAGTTTGAGGCTGATGCGTTTGCTTCTACGACTTACAAAAAAGAGCCGATGATTGCAGCCTTGAAGAAGCTCTCCAAGGATAATCTTTCTAATCTAACGCCTCATCCTTTTTATGTATTTCTGAATTACTCGCATCCACCCATGCTTGAGCGTATCAAAGCGATCAGGGCCATAGATTAACCCAGATATTGTGAGTTTCGGCCCGGAGTAGAGTTACAAAACGAGAGATATGATTACAACCCTGTCATCTCGGCCGTAGGGAGAGATCTTTGTTTTCGGTAAATAGCAATAAGCTAAAATAGAGATTTCTCTTTTTTGCTATGCTACATTCGAAATGACGCATTTATTTTATTTGTGTAGTCAAGCTTTCCTTAAAACCTTCTTATAAAAGGAAGACAGAAGGATTGAATGCAACGGCTTGCCAGTCAATCTCCCCTATTCCTCTTCTCCAAGAGGGAATTTGGGATTGGTTACCTATGAATGGCGATTAAAGTTCCTCCTTGGCGAAGGAGGGCAGGCCCCGTGAAATTGAGTTCCATTCCATAAGGGCAGGAGGATAAATTTTAGATTCAATCTCATCCGTGCAAGTCTGCAGCTATTTTTGTTACTTGAAAATCATAAATACCAATAAAAAAGATTACCCATGCGAAAAGAAACTCAAGCCATACATGCCGCTATGGAAGTAGATAATCCCAATCCCGATATCGTGCCTCCAGTACACCGGTCAACGGTATATCAACTCGATAAAGAAGGGCGTTCAGAGGGAGATTGGCACTACACACGCCTCGAAAATCCCAATCGGGTGCAATGGGAACAGGTGTTGAAGGTGATGGAAGAAGGGGAAGCCGCCGCCGCTTTTTCGAGTGGAGTAGCTGCAGCATCGGCTGTGTTTCGGGCACTGCATCCGGGTGACCATATCATCATTCCCCAAGATGTATATGCCGGAAATCGTAAATTGGTGAATAAGCTGATGAAGCCTTGGGGCTTGCAGGCTGACTTTATCGATATGACGGATCTCCAAAATATTGCCGATTACATCAATGAAAGCACTAAACTAATCTGGGTAGAGACGCCTTCAAATCCGTTATTTAGCATTATGGATATTGAAGCCATCAGTGAATTGGCCCACGAAAACGGAGCTGTTGTTTGCGTTGATAATACCTGGCCTACGCCCATCAACCAGATGCCACTAAAGCTGGGTGCAGATCTGGTACTGCATTCAACAACTAAATATTTTGGTGGGCACAGCGATATTTTGGGCGGCGCGATTGTAGCAAAAGAGCAAGATGAGCTTTTTGATAAAATTCGTCTCGTTCAGCGTGTTGGTGGTGCGGTGCCGTCTCCTGATGATTGCTGGATGCTGGCTCGAAGTACTCGAACTATGCCGTATCGTATGAAAGGACATAATCAGAATGCTGAAACGCTGGCTCGCTTTCTGCAAAATCATCATAAGGTGGAGAAGGTGTTTTATCCCGGTTTGGCAACCCATTCGGGACATGAGATTGCCGCTAAACAGATGAGTGGATACGGTGGAATGATCTCCTTTTTGATTGACGGGACAGCAGACGAGGCCATAAAAATGGTGGGCAAATCAAAGCTGATAAGTCGTGCTACCAGTTTAGGCGGTGTGGAATCTACTTGGGAACATCGTCGCAGCAGTGAGGGTGAAGGATCAATAACGCCCGAAAACCTGATCCGTATTAGTGTAGGGTTGGAACACGCTGATGATCTGTTGGAGGATTTGGAACGAGCGTTAACGTAGAAGGGGAATGGTTTCAACTTATGATAAACCATGTCATGCTGAATTTGTCTCAGCATCGGTATAAGTGAGTTATAGTTATTATTAATAAGATCCTGAAACGAATTCGGGATTACATAGTGGCCAAAGGTTTTCTATTTCTTAAATCGTAAGAATGTCCAAAACCGTATTCTACATAAAGCTGGTTCATTCCCTCCTTTTTCTGCTGATTGGAATAAGTACCATTTATGTATTTGTGACGGCAGCTATAGGTACGATTAATCCCCTGACCTGGTGGGCATTTGGCGTTGCCATTATCGAATTGCTCGCACTTTTGGTCAACAGCTGGCGCTGTCCGCTGACCGATTTGGCTGAGCGGCATGGAGCGGAAGTAGGCTCTGTAGCAGATCTGTTTTTACCGAGGTGGCTCTCCGATCAGTTATTTCCTATTTTCGGAATATTCTTTGTAGTAACCTGCCTTCTTTTGGTGTGGAGAGTGTTCTTTTAGTTTTTTGTCGTTTCTAAGGTATTAACTAAATGGTTACTTAAATATGGGGTCTCTCTACCTATTTATTTTGATCTAATGCCATTTATTGTGATCTTTGAGGGCTGATTTTGAACGTTATAAACAGCATTTTGATTGAGGATATTTTAATTTTAAAGATATAATTTGAGTAACGATGGCCAGAGTTGAAGTAGAAATGCCCCAGATGGGCGAATCGGTAATGGAAGGCACCGTCATTGAATGGGCTAAAGAGATTGGTGACGAGGTGGAAGAAGATGAAACGCTTCTTGAAATTGCTACGGACAAGGTAGATACCGAAGTGCCTTCCCCCCAAGCTGGAATTCTCATCGAAAAATTAGCCGAAGAAGGTGATACCATTGAAGTGGGGCAGCCTATTGCGGTTATTGAAACCGATGCTGAAGCAGCCGATACTTCGGCGGGCGGCGGATCTACTGAGGAAGAAGCTCAGGCAGACGAGCCGGAGACGCAAGAAGAGCCGCAGCAGGAAGAGGTTGTTGCGGAAGAATCATCTGAAGAGGAATCCGGGGGCGGATCTGCTGATGAAGAGGGCGAACGTATTGAAGTAGAAATGCCCCAGATGGGCGAATCGGTAATGGAAGGTACGGTCATCGAATGGGCCAAAGCTATTGGTGATGAAGTAGAAGAAGATGAAACTTTGCTCGAGATTTCCACCGACAAGGTGGATACCGAAGTGCCTTCGCCACAGGCGGGTACTTTGGTGGAAATTCTGGTGGAAGAAGGTGATACCGTGGAAGTGGGGCAGACGATTGCGGTTATTGCTACGGGCAAAGCAGCTTCTGGTTCAGCATCAGCTTCAACAGCGACATCTGATACTCAGAAGAAAGAAACAACATCCACACAGGAGCAGAAATCACAACCTGCTGCAGCGTCTGCAAGTACAAATGGTTCGCCATCGGGTGGAAGTGAGCCGCAACGCATTGGCAGTGACGGACGGTTTTACTCTCCGTTGGTTCGATCTATAGCTAAAGAGGAAGGTATTTCTCAGGAAGAGCTTGAAAATATTGAGGGTTCCGGACAGGGCGGACGCGTGTCCAAAGAGGATGTGATGAATTATCTCGAAGATCGCAAAGCGGGTAAGACGCAACAAACGGCCGCTCAACCATCAGGCGGACTTAGCAAGCCAAGTACGAAGACACAATCTGCTGCGAAAGGGAAGGAAGGAGCAA
>NZ_JBPOEA010000020.1:0-40905 GCF_052060035.1 Fodinibius sp. SL11
GTCGAAGGCGCACGCTTGGAAAGCGTGTGTGCGTCTAGCGCGTACCGAGGGTTCGAATCCCTCCCTCTCCGCATAATAGGCTGTTTGTGGGCTGTGAGCCTGCAAATGGCCTTTTCTGTTTTGGGGTGGTTGTCGGGAAATGCAGCCAATTCGCTGACTATTATCTGACTGGCGCCACTTTTGGCAATTCGCTGACTCTCTACTGACTACCTGTAAGTGGGAACGCTTCGGTGGGCACGTAGTCCCAGATCGTGCCGGTGATCGTAAGCCCGAACGGAATCGCTTTCAAATATTTTTGCGTGGTATCAAGGGACTGGTGGCCAAGGATCTTTCGCAGGTCATTAATCTTCATTCCTTCGGAAGTCGGAACCGATGGATCAGTAAGAAATCGGACCGCAAACATATCTTTTAGATTGTATAAGGTCCGTTTTGATTTGTCCGGAAATCGCTCTTTCCAAAGCGGGCCGAAGCGACGAGACAGATAATCTTTTCCGCTGCGTGGGCTTCGTCCCAGTAAGTATTTTGAGTCCCGCATCCGTGGCTCAAGCTGGCGAAAATTTTGGTCGGTAAGAATATCAATGGCTTGCTTGGCTTCAAATAACAGGGGTATTTGTCGCTCCTGCCTCGTCTTGGTCGTAAACCCTTCACCAATAGTGATATAGCCGCTATCGACGTTTTTGGCAGTGAGACGGACGACTTCCCCGCGTCGCATTCCGGTCCCGGCCATCAGCATCCATGCCAAGATCATCCAGTAGGGTCCTTGATCGGGATTTCGCAATCGACCTTCGTCAACATCATATTTAATCTTGGATAGCCGGTATTCAATTAGCTGCGCCAACTCTTTTGGATAAATAAACTTCGGAACCTTGGATTGAGGTTTCTTGGGTTTGTACTCGGGCTTCTCCTCGAGATATCCTTCCTTGACGCACCAGTTTAAAAATGTATTGACGGATATATAGTAAGAGTTTCGAGTGTGGCCGCTGTTGATATTCTCTTTATAATAGAAATCCTCCAAGTGTTGTTCGGTAATCTCCGAGAGCAGCAGGTCAGGCCCCAGGTACTCCGAAAACATCCGCATAAATTGGCTTTCTTTGACAGCAATACTTTCGCTCCACCCTTTCTGGCCTTTGGTCGTAGACTTAAAATACACAAACTCTTTGATAGCCTCCTCCAAGGTGATGACCGTACCATCCCCGGACGGTTGCTCGTACCATTTGCGTTGCCACGGATCATGCTTGCGGTTGCCGTCGCGGTCAAAGGTAAAGTATTGATCTTCCAGGCGGGCTTTCAGGCGCTTGGCTTTTTGATAGTTGTCGGTCTTGAGGGACTCCCGAACTTGGCTGGGCTCCCGGGACGAATCGGTCCAGACAAGCCCGTAGTTTGTGCCATTCTTTTGCAGTGATGCCATCCCTAATTACGGCCTCCTACTAATCGCATGTAGGTCTGCTTCCCCTGCGGACCTTGCTGGCTCATGCAGTCGATTTTTACCGTCTTTTTGAGGTAGTTACTTGCCAGCAAAATGAGCTGATGATCTTTGAAATTATACTGGGTGTAGGTGCGGTGTAGGAATCCGATATCACGGGATAACTCGTGCTTGCTTTTGGGCTGGCCCGATACCATATCAGACAGTATATTTTCAAGCTGATCAACGAAGTTCGGCAGTGGTTTTTCGGTGGTTGATGCCCGCTTCCAAGCCTGCTCAACATCGCGATAAATCTGGTCGTTTTGGACCATAAATGATTACTTTTTTGGTGTATGAAATTAACCCTTCCCGAACCCTTTCGAACCCTTCGGTAACCCTTCGAAACCATTAACAAGGGTAAAACCAAAAACTGGAAGGCTTCGGAATCCTTGGGAAATGGCCGAAAATCGGATCGGTCGTATTGAAAATGTAAAATTGGTATACTGATCGGATCGATATATCAATTTCTTAAAATCGGTGTTTAGATCCTGTGAGCATACAATATTTAACCCTTCGAAACCCTTCCCTAAGGGTTCAGAACCCTTCCCCAACGGTTCGCAAAATAGAATGTGAATTAGAAGGGGAAATATAAAATACATATACAGCGCGTATGCCCGTGCACGCACACGCGTAGTAGTATTAATTATATTATATATCCTATAGGGCATTAGAGAAATAAATTCCATTTCCGGGGAAAATCTTTTTACTTGTAGACAGCAAACCCGCCAAGATCGTAGGATGAAAAATAGTGCCCGGACCAAGAAAACAAACCCGCCAGGGTGAGAACCTTGGCCCGGGGCTATACCCAATCAAGGGTATTAGTTAATTTTCTTATAATCTTTTGACTCGAGATCGGATAAGGGATCTATTTTTACAAACGTCATACCGCGATAGTCATCTTCGTAAGCAAAGCATGTTTTAGTAGTGTCTGTTCCTTCGGATATGACTGGTCGAAACAATCCCATCTTGTTAAGCTGTTTTTTACTTGCGTCTACCGAATCAACGACAGCATCATTAATCCCCTTAAAGTGATTTACCAGGTCACTACCTTTTCCAATCCTAATAACCTTTATTCGTTCTTCTTCAAGTAAGTTTTCATAGATGTCTCCCTCGGTGGGACCACTATCCAGAATGTCAGTTACCGAAGATAAAGTGCTACCTTGCTTAGGATCAGGATCCTGATTATCTGCATTGTTACATCCTATAAGGCTCAAGACCATGAATACTATGATAAAATATCTCATATTTTGATTAGTCTAATTTTGAATTGGGTTACGCAGTTGATAATACGAAAATATTAGAGTTCTTTAATAACCCTGACAGGATCTGTCATAAAATCTATTACATTTTAGTAGCACTATTTATTACATCTACAGAGTTAATTAAATTAGAAGACATCAATGGATACCACTGAGCGCACTAATCAGCATCACGATCAATGTTTTTCAGTTTGCGAACACGAGAAACTATCTTTTGAAGATCATCTTGAAGCTTATTTGCATCTTCTACGAGAGCTTCGATCAACAAATCCAGAGCGTTATAGGGCATATCTTCTTCGTTTGTGCGATCTTCTATAGATTTGAAGCCCTTCTCGTACTTATCATGTTCATAGTTTTTCTTTACAGGTTTGCTTTTTAATTCGTTGATATTTTCTGAATAAAGCCAGTCCCTATTAACTTCCGGTAATTTTTGCTTTATCTCGTCATAATCAACGGTTTCTTTGCCACGCCTATAATCCAGCCCACCCCTTGTTAGGTCGAATATATCGGCAAATTCTTCCATTGTTTCCCATTCGCCACCATACTCTTTGTACAGCCGATCATAGATAATCTTAGATTTATTCGTAGTATTTCTTGACACGTTCAAAGTTTTTCTATACATTCTAATTCCAACATTCCAACAATTACAATATATAAATTATGGATATAGAAAAAATTAAGGCCGTCAAAGAGTTAAAGGAGCAATGTAAGCGATACGGAGTTACACAAACTGCTGTAGCTAAAGAGTGTGACTTTAATGTGGATTCATTTCTATCAGCCATGCAAAGTGGTTCAATTAGTCAAAAACGTATTAACAAAGCGTTTAAAGCCCTAAAAAAGCTGGTTACGAAAAAGGGTATCAAGTACACCGTACGAAAACAGGGACTTGACCCTAATGCGACTAAAGAAAACTTAGCCAAGGCCGAACGATAAAATCTAACGATTAACCCATGCGATTTATGACTTTTTCTGATGTCCTCATAGAAATAACAGGCGGCAAAGATCCTTTGTGTACGGTCAGTGATGTCGCTGAGATTATGCGAAAGGAGACATCCACCGTGTACGGATACCGATCAGCGCGGCAACAGCCGAACTGGGATGATGCAGTGGCATTGGCCAAGTGGCTTATCAAAGAGCACGATTATTACCGGCTGGCTTTGCAGACGCTATTTGTTTGCTCTGGTGGGAGCATAAACGGACGCATTGACGATGAAATCTTGTCGATTATGGAAGCGTGTGTGAAAATGCGGAAGGGTTTTAACAGCGATAACAAAGCTGTCTTTGAGAATGGGTTTGGGGTGCTTACCAGCGCCGTTGAAAACCTTAAAGCAGAGGGTGATCAGATATGAATACCGCCCACAAAATAGAACGCGCCAAGACGCATCTTCGAGTGCTGCGTCGCCATGTTGATGAGTTGGATAAAGAGATTGACGACAAGGAGCGACGGCTGCAATCGATTCGCGGGATGGAGCTGACTAATAAGGCGATTGCGAATATGCTGGACGTCAGCGAACGAACGGTGACGCGAATGCTCAGTGATGGGCGCCTGGCAAGCCGAATGGCTGATGATGTTCTTGAATATCAAAAACGGAATTAATTATGGAAGCTGAACAGACACTCATAAAGCTGGTACTTGTGCAAGCCGCATTCTCACTGTTTTCCGGAGGCGTAGGCTTCGGATGTGGATATATGTTTTGCTACGAAAAGTATTTCGCAAAAGAAAAGCCCGACCGCAAAAGCGACCGGGCCCACAAATAACTAAATGATTAGCGGTTCACTACAACCGCCAACACCAATTATAAAATAATCCAAGATTATGAGATTACAAAAACTATCAATACGAAATTTCAAAGGAGTTAGGAACCGCACGATTGAACCGAAAGGGAAGAGCCTTAGCATATTTGCTGATAACAAGGTTGGTAAAACAACTCTTTTTGATGCATATATCTGGCTCCTTTTTGATAAAGATAGTCGGGGCAATTCAACCGGACACTTCAGCTTGAAAACCAAGAAGGATGGCAAGGTCATCCCAAAAATTGAACACGAGGTTGAGGGCGTGTTTAGTGGCCCGGAAGTCCCATCGAATAGCAATAGAATCACCCTTCGCAAAGTCTATAAGGAAAACTGGCGTCGGAAGCGTGGCAATAAGCACGAGAAGATGGATGGTCATACGACCGATTATTATATCGATGATCGCGAAGTGAGCATGGGGGATTACCAGGATAAGGTCAGCGAAATAATTGACGAGCAGCTATTTCGGATACTAACCGATGTCTATTACTTCGCGGAGGAGCTCAACAAGAGCGATCGCAGAGATATTCTGAAGGGATTATTCGATGATGTTTCCATCCAGGATATCATTTCAGGAAATGAAGAGATTCTTGATTATCCCGACATATTGGATGGGTTAACCAGGGAGAAGCGGGAAGAGCAACTTAAGTCCCGCAGGAGAAAACTTGACAAACAGCTCGATAATATTCCAGGTCTCATCAATGAAAACCAGCGGATGATTGAACCTGTGGATGGCATTGAGGATGCAAAAGAAAATATCTCCAATCTTAAAGACAAAAAGGAGAGGATCGCAGCCAAGAAAAACGAAGTGAAGTCCGGCGGTGCTATCGCTGAGCTGAAGGTTGAGCGAAATGAGCTGAAGGCTAAAAAGCAGGATGCGAAAACAACCCATGAGCAACAGATTCAGCAGAATCTTGCCGGCCATCGCCAGAAAGTGAGTGACCTACAGGATAAAGTTGATGAAGCCGAATCCGACTGGCGTGAGGCCAAGCGGGAATATGAAACCCTCGAGGACCGACTCAACAGTAAGCAGCAGGATATTGAATCGATCAAAGATGAGCTCGAAACTATTAAAGATCGTGAGCCCAAGCCGGCCTCTGATTTTGGTCCAGATGTCTGCCCGGTATGTGAGCGCCCCATGGAGGACGGAGAGGAGCATGATTATGAAGCCTACCTCGAGGAGTTCAATGAGAAAAAGGCTGATGATATAAAGGGCAAGAATATCGAGCTACAGGAGGCAGAGGATGAGGCCGAAACGGTCGCTGCCCAGCTTGAGATTGCCAAGGATAAAGCCTCTAAAGCCAATGGCAAGTTATCTCAGCGTAAACAGGCACTCAAGAAGGCCCAAGCCGATCTGAAGGAAGCCAAGGAGGAGCAACCTGATTTTAGTGATACCGATGAGTACCAGAAGATCCAGGAAAAGATCAATGAGATCGGTACCAAAATAGAGAATCACCAGGCTGAAAAAGAATCCCAGCTTGCTCAGCTCAATAATGAAATACAGAAAGTTCAAGAGCAGATTAACGAACAGCAGAAACTGCTTAATACTGCTGCTCAAAACAGAAAGGCCGAACAGCGTATTGAAGAGCTCCGACAGCAGCAGGACCAAGTTGCGGAGGAGCTCGACGAGGTTGAGCACAAGCTTTATGTCATCGAGCAATTCATCCAGGCCGAAAGCCACTACATCACCCGCAAGGTCAATGAGAAGTTCAGCATTGTCGAGTGGAAGATGTTTAAAGAGTATCAGAACGGCGGTATCGAACCAGACTGTAAGGCCATGGTTGATGGCATTCCGTTTGAGCGAGGCCTTAACGACGGCCACAGAATCCGCGCAGGATTGGATATCATAAATACTCTTTCTGAGCACTATGGAATTTCAGCGCCGGTATTTGTTGATAACGCCGAGAGCGTTACCAGCTTGCCGGACACAGATCTGCAAATAATAGCCCTAATCGTAAGTAAGCCAGATAAGGAGCTACGTGTAGAAGAGGGCCTACCGATGCACACCGGCGAATCACAACCAGCAGTAGCATAAATCCAAATACAAACCACCAAAACATATTATTATGAGTGATCAAAAAAATAATAACGATCAGAAAGAAACCGCAGTTGAAAAACGAGATCCGACCTATTCGGAGCGTTTTGTCAGCGAGGTAAAACATCAATTTAATGGAGCCGTAGCTCATAGCGTAGAGTTTACGGATCGGGAAAAGCAATTGGCGTCCAGATTATTCATTAAAATTGATACTGCCTTAAAAGAATTTGAATCCGATCGCCATCCTAAGTCAGATAAGCCCGAGTATACCTGGAAGAATATAAATATGCATCAGCTGGCAATTGATGCGGTCCATCGAGTTAGACTCGGACTTGATGCCTTAATTGATAATCATATCCACCCAGTACCATACCTAAACAGCAAGACTGGGAAATATGACCTTAATCTCACAATAGGATATAAAGGTGAGGATTACTATCGCAGACAGGTATCGCTTCATAAAATCAAGCACATAACTTACGAACTGGTTCATGAAAATGATGATTTTGTCCAGATAAAAAAGGACAAGGATACCGAAAAGGACGATTACGAGTTTAAGATTACCGAACCTTTCAACCGAGGGGATGTCGTAGGTGGATTCGGGTACATTGAATATGAAGATGATTATAAAAATACGCTTGTAGTTGTTCCGGAGTCTGACTTCATCAAAAGCAAAAATGCGGCTCCATCCAACAAGTTCTGGGATAAGTGGCCACTAAGGATGAGGTATAAGACTTTAGTACATCGCACTACAAGTAAAATCATCGAAGATCCGGAAAAGGTAAATGATTCCTATCACTATGTGAAGGCACAAAGCAGCCCTTACAAAGATGAAATGGAAGTACAACTTCCAGAGCAACCAACTGCCGATCAAAGAAAAAACCTCGACTTCAATGATAACGCACAGCTAAATGGAGGTCAGCAAGCTAAAGACGTAGACTTCGAAGAGCAGCCTGAAGTGGAACAGCAAGACAATTCCACTAATGGCACTCAAGAGTCCGATCAGTCCACCGATCAGGAAGAATACGATCGCGTATTAGCCAATATCAATAATGCCGGTAAAGAGTACTGGGGAACTAAGTGGTTTAAAAAGTCGAAAGATTTTCTGCCCGAAGGTGCCGAGTACCTTACCGACTTGGATATCGATCAGCTTAGAGAGGTGAAAGAAAAAGTTGAAGAGAAAGCAAAAGCTGAGGTATAACGATGCTAATTAACCACATCGCATCCGGATCCAGTGGGAACGCTATTCTCGTCGATGACGGGGAAACAAAGCTCCTGCTTGATGCCGGCATCAGTTACAAGAAAATAGCCAAGTGGATACGGCCAACTTCTCTGTCCGCTGCCTTAATCACTCACTGCCACCAGGACCACTGCAAGGCTGTGCCCGAGTTGGTACGACGAGGTGTTCAGGTGTATGCCAGTAAGGGAGCATGGGAGAAAATGGTTGATGATTGCCCGCTCCATATAACACGCGTTTTAAGGCATGGCGAAGAGCGAACCGTAGGTACCTGGAAAGTACTGCCGTTCGATGTTATTCACGACACGCCCGAGCCGATGGGTTTTCTCATCCAAAGTACTGTTACCGGCGAAAAGGCGGTGTACATCGTCGACAGTGCTTATGTGCAGTACAATTTCAGTGGTGTGACCCACTGGCTAATCGAATGCAACTACAGCGAAGAGCTGCTTGAGGAAGGGCCTTACGAGGAATATCTGAAGGACCGTGTCCGGAAGAACCACTTTAGCCTCGAGGATCTGTTGCGATTCTTCTTTGATTCCGATCTCAGCGAAACCGAAGAGATCTATCTGCTGCACTTGTCAGACGCGAACTCGGATGAAGAGGCATTCAAAAAAGGTATTCAACGACTGACCGGAAAGCCGGTTTACACGATTTCCGATTCTCCCTCAAGGCAACGTGTTCCCCAGAACACAGCCAACGGCCCGGGTCGGAAGGCCCGGGACAAATTGCAACAAGAAGCTACCTAACCAAGTAGCGTCTCTCTTGATGAATAGTGTCCTGTCGGTTGTGAAAGGCAGGCAGGACTTAGGTCGAAAGGCCAAAAATTTTTTGCCTGAAATTGGCTGTAGTAAAAACAGCCACAGAAAGAGCAGGGCAAATACTACGTTCTTTGTTTAATGATCTGCACAGTTGAGGGTAATAGCGCCGTGGTAACTCTCTCCATAGTTAGATGAATAGGCCCGCCGTGACGAGCGCAAATGATTACGGCACGTGCAGATTTGTACCCCGAAAGCCAACGTTAGAGGCTGTCGGTTTTGACCGGCCGGCAGCTCTTATTTGACATACTGAATTTGGATAGTTCTGAAATCGGTGGCAGACAAAAATCCTTAGTCCGGGAAACAAACTGCCATAGTTAAGCGCAAAGGACACGCGTTTAGCTGGTTCGTGTGATATGTAGCTCGGCAGAATTATCCTCTAAGCCGGAGTGGGTTGCTGGTTCGATTCCAGCAGAATGACGGTCATTCCCTGATGGTCAAAAGCTGTTGATAAGCAGCAAGGTAGGTTCGAATCCTGCCGCCGGCTCAATTTAAATTTAATGTGAGCAAGAACATGAAAAAGCCAACGACAGCGATAGCACGCATCACAATGTACCGGGGCCGGACATCAACGCCAACGGGCTATTACAAAGATAAGATGTGGGCCGACCTGCGATCTATGATAAGCTACTGTGAGGATCTCGAAGAGGAACTCGCCGATGCTCAGGACAGGATCGAGCTATTGCAGTCGCGAAATAGAAAGCTGGAAGAAAACTTAGAACGATTTTCACCGGGAACTAAGAACAAGACGATTGAAGATTATGAGCCAGGGAATAATAGCAATGATTGTAGGCGGGATAATCCTGTGGGCAGTCGTCGTGTACGGAATGGACAAGAGGTATAAACAATGACCGATCTTGAAATATTCATACCGCAGCAACCCTTTTCCCAGAAGCGGCACCGAACGGGTAACAATGGGCGATATGATCCCAGTGAATCAGAGAAGAAGGTTATTAAACAACGACTGGAGTTTTATAAACCGCCGGTACCATTGGAAGGGCCGCTCATTATAGATATCGATGCCTATTTCCAGACTCCGGAAAGTTGGAGTGGTGCTAAACAGGAGCGACATGAGGGCCGGTATCGCCCGAAGAAACCTGACAAAGATAATATTGAGAAGATCTATTTCGATGCGATGAACGGCGTGATATTCGAAGATGATAAGCAAATTGTAAATGGCAGAACGCAAAAGTATTACAGCATGACCCCACGAACGATAATCAGAATCACAGAGCTGGAACCGATAGAGTAATGCTTTTAAAGAATCCCAACATAGAATCAGAAGAATTGCGCGAGTGGTGTCGAGGGCGTGCTTGTACGTTACGGATTCCTGGTATCTGCCAGTGCAATGAGCGAAATACCTGCGGATGCCACCTTAACAGTAACGTGAAGGGATGGGGCAATAAGTCGCCCGACTTTCTGATGGTTATTGGTTGCAAGGCTTGTCACGACTTCATTGATGGAGGATGGGTACAGACCGAGTGGACCAAAGTGGAAGTGAAAGCCGAAAAGCTTCGAGCACTGAAAGAGACATTAATCATTTTTTCTAAACACGGATTCATAAAAATCACCATTTAAATCACAAATCACTACATAACTATGACGTTAACAAGCAATATCACAAAAGAAGATTGTAATCACCACGAGACCACGGTATCACATGAGAACCGAGAGGAAAAGGTCAACGTCTTTTGGTACCGAAACGGAAATGAAAATGTAGCCATTTACCGGATCGAAGATCACCGGGGCAACTTTTTGGATGTCGGATATCTGGGCCAGAAGCGGATTAAGAATGAGATCCGAGATAAGGAAATATCATTATGAGCATAGGAGACAAAGAACTATACAAATGTGATCAATGCTACCGATCTCTTGTGGCCATTCAGCGCGACGAGGGAACGGTGCCTATGCTGTTTGACTGTCTTTCGACAAGCTGCAATTGGATACTGAGCCGAAAGACGGATGCGGTGAATACGAAGGGGAAGAAACCAACCTACGAGCTGGTGGAGAACCCTGATATCGTCACGGATAAGCTTAAAGTGCAACGAATTGAGGAGGCCGACCATGCCAGTGATTAAAACAGATTACCGACGATGGATAGAAGTGATGGATATGCTGATTGAGGATGATCGGTATGAAGAGGACCGGGGATTTCTGACGATGATAAAAAGCTGTGTAGCTCATAACGAGGAGATCACTGATCGGCAGATCCGAGCTATACAGGAAATGCAAAAGAAGCGGGGGGACTTATGAATGAGCTCCAAGAGCAAGCGTTCATACTGCAATGTTCGGCCATGTATTTGAAGCTGAAATATCATGAGCAGAATCTGGCAGAAATACTAAAAGAGATGGAGGATAACCTATGAGACCAGACCAAAACCCAAGCCATCTTATTGAAACCGTGTTGTATAGCGGAGAGCTCAAAGACAGATCCAACAAAGAGCTGTTGGAGGAGTGCTTCGATAAGGTCTATGGAGGCGTTCGATTTAACCAGCCCGGCCTTGTCATTGAGGAGATGATGGACCGTATTGATAACGAGGATGATATTATGAAACAGGAACTCAGAGCAGGAATACTACCCAAAAGTGAAGAGGTATTATGAGAGCACAAACCAAGAAAATGCTAAACCTACTGACCGATCGCGGACGAATTGATGATATCGAGGCCACGAAAGCCGGTATCACCAATCCGCGTCGTGAAGTAGCCGTAATTAAGCGAAAGGTGGGGCGTGATATTACCACCAACCACCAGACCGACAAGAAACGTGAATATACATTACTGGAATCATGAATAAATGGGAAAAATGGTACCGACCGAACCGTCGATGGGTAAGCAAATACCACCAGAAGATGATTAACGAAGAGTTAATACGACCCTTTTTAAAGAATCTTAACGTGAGAAAACATTAGCGATATGGAATCTACAAAGCGAATCGACAACCACAAAGCCGAGGTCTACCGAACCCAGCACTACTGTAAGTGGCAGGTCTCCCATCTTCGGCAGTCCGCGAATAAGCAGAATAAGCGCGTGGCGCGTTGGTACTGGAATCATCCTAACCATTCGATGAGCCCATCCCATCTGCATAAGATATTCTTTCCCCAGGCACCGGCCGATCAAGACTGGCCATTGAGTAGTACTAAGCGTGCTATCACTGACCTTACTAATGACGAGATCCTTATCCAAACCAAGGAGACTTGCAAAAGTACGCGTGGTGGTACCGAGCATAAATGGAGGTGGAGAAAGCCGGAAGAAATTGAGGATGAGGAGAAGCGTCCGGATTACCTGAAAGAGTATAGGCCAAAAGAGCCTGAACAAATGGATGCTTTTGGAGCGCCACAAGTCAAGAATAAAGGGGCGTATGCCGAGGCCAACCGATGATACACTGGAGCTGGGCGATTACGGCATTTATAGGTGGCTTTATCAGCTATGGCATACTGTCACTTATGGCAGAATTGCGCGGTCGTAAGCAAGTGGCTGAAATGTACAGGCGGGAGTATATGAAGAAAAACGATGGCGAAATAGTTAATGCGGACGATTTTGAACAAGAATTAGAACTACATAAAAACTGATTAATGGGCAAAAGTAAAAAGCGATCTATCGACACGCACTTTTGGAACGACACCTACACCGGCGGTCTGGACCGTGATGAGAAATACCTATACATCTACCTCATCACCAATCCCCTTACCAACATGCTGGGGATCTATGAGATACGGGTCGAGCGGATGTGTTTTGATACCGGCCTTGACGAGGAGTCGGTTCGGGAGGCACTTAGCAAGTTCGAGAAAGATGGCAAGGTCAAATATGTCGATGGCTATATCATCCTGGTCAACTTTGTAAAGAACCAGAATTACAACCGCAATATGATCAAGTCGGCCGTTACGGATATGAAGGATCTGCCGGACAGTATAAAGCAGACCAGCTTTTTCAGGCGTATATTGTCGTGGTTTAAAGAGCATTATCCCAACCTCGAAGCCGTCAAGGATGTAACGATCCCCAATAAGCAGATGGAGTTGGGGGAGGCCGTAAACGCTGGTAACCAAGAGCAAGAAGAAGAGGATAACAAAAGCAAATCATCTACAAAAAAGCCCAGCCAGAAATGGCGCACCAAGGGCGTGCCCATCCCCGAACCCCTGCGTACTGATGATTTTAAGGAGGTGATCGAGCAGTATTGGAAGCACTTGCAAAGCACCTTCAAAAAACGACCTTCTATCCCGATGGTACAGGGCAAATTCAGGCGACTAATTGAACTGCAATCACAAGGCCATGACCCGGTGAAGGTGGTCCAGCAAACCATCAACGACGGCAATAAGAAATTTTACGCGATAACCGATAAGCAATTTGAATCTAACAACAAGACCAATGAGCAAGAAGATCCAAAACAGAAAGCCAAACGACACTACGAACAAACCCAGCGCATCATGCAAGAAAATGAGTCTTCGCTTACCGGCAATTGATGAGGAAGGGCTGCGCACGTACCAGGCCAATCGAACGGCCATGATCCATAATGAGCCGGAGTTATTTACGGCCTTCAAGATCATGATTGAAAATACGCGCAATGCCGAGATCAATGATACCGAGGCGTCCATGCTTCGGGAGGCCATGCGTCGTGACAAGGTAACCGCCTTTGAGCTGAATCAGGCGTTCTGGAATGCCTACAAAGATCATTATACACCTAATTCCGGCATTGAGTGGCGGCACCTGTGGAAGCATATACAAGAGATTCGAAATACAAGTTACACCCAACCCGAACCAGTAACCTATAACGCTAACTAAACCAATAAATCACTATGCGACAGATACACGAAAGTAATATGGAAATCGAAAAAGTGAAATTTGAATTGGAGTATATTCAGACGGAGTTCCTGCTGACGCTCGGGAAAGATGATCCCGAGGAGTTCCGACAAAAAGCCTATGACAACCCACATCCGGATCTACTTAAGGAACGCAAAAAGATCCGCAATCGGCTGGTTGAAATCCTTGACCTGCCTGCCATGCCAGGTGATGAGAAGATGGAGGACCGGTTCTATATTAAGGAGATCGAGTTCAATAATGATAATGGCCAGCTGAAGTTTAAGTATGCCTTCAAAACACCCGCCTTTGCGAAGCCTATTGACTGCAAAACAGATTGGTCAAATGATTTCGCAATTCAGGAATATGAGCAGTTCCTCGAGGAGGTGAAGCTGTTCGTTACCAAGCAGAAGCGAGCCCAGTCTGATATGTTCGCTGGCGAAGGCTACAGCGATGACTCTGGTTCTAAGCCCGGATATCAGGCACCCGAAGATCGACAGATCGAAGGCCGAAGTCCGGCACTACCAGAGCATGAGGAAGATGAATCCGAAGTGGCCGCAGCATAATGAGTGCAACCTCAGACATACTCAAACCGCTTGACCGCATCCAGGCCCGGGGCTATACCATGAGCAAGGTATTCCGGGACTGGGTACGGCTCATGCTGTACGCTCTGCAGCGCAACGACGAGCAGTACCTACAGGTCATGGAACGCTATCCCAATGAACGAGAAAAGGGAGAGCGTGAAGCGGACCTGTTTACTGAAGCCTATGGCCTGCTTATGCAGAAAATGGCTAAGGATCGAAAGATGAAAGCCAACCCCAAAGAGTACCTGGGCGACATCTACATGGAAGTCGCTGGCAACTACAGCGTGCAGGGCATGGGGCAATACTTCACCCCGCAACCAGTGTGCGATATGATGGCCCAGCTGACCATTCCTGAAACCGATGAAGAGGCTCCAAGAGTAGCTGATCCTGCTTGTGGTAGTGGGCGACTGTTGCATTCCGCAGCGAAGCTACTGTCAACCAATGCCCACTTTACCGGCATTGACTTAGACAGCATTTGCGCTCACATGGCCACGCTGAACCTGTGCTTTTTCAATATGGATGGCGTAATCATTCACGGCAATGCCCTAAGCATGGAGTATTACAACGGCTGGATTACGAAGCGTTCAATGCTGGGAGGGCAAATTAGAGAAATGACCGAGCAGGAGGTGGATGAGTACCGAGAGCTACGAGGGGAGGCCTTGAAAGAAGCCGCGCAAAAGAAAGAGACTGAGGGTAATTCACCGCAACCCGTCGCAACTGACGGTAACTCACTGGAAACTGAACAACTGGCATTGTTTTAGTATGGATTTTCAATGGAACGAAAATGGTGTTTGTACGAATGCCGATGTCGTAAAGAGCACCAAGGATAAAAACAATTACTACAAGGGTGCTGAGATTGAAGTTGGTAAGCATCCTTCAGGAGTTTGGTGTTGGGGGCATGATATTAACGCAACTAATTGGGGATCAGCCAGTCCTTGCTCTTTAGCTGGAGGAAGAAGGGCCTTTCCTACCAAGGATGAAGCAATTGAGGATGCCATTAGCCATGTCATGGATAGGATCGAAGATAGAGAGCTATGCCAGCAAATAGATGATTTTGTTAAATGGGCAGATTACGAACGATTTCAAACCCAATTATTCTGATATGAGCCAAAAGAGAAGATACAGCCGTGAGGAATTTAGAGAGCTGATGCAGCAAGATTCCGTTCGCTCAGCAGATGAATTTAAGCGATTACAGGAAGGAAAGGTCTATGAAATATGGTGCAGCGATGCCCTTAAGCCTTGGTACAAGCGATCAGTTATCAAAATAATGACCGAAAAGAAATGCGACATCTGCCATTTCAAGCACCGGCTATTATGGCCCGGACCAAAAGGAAAGATTATCGAAAGCCCAAGGGCGCGGATGGTCGCTTTCCGAGAAGTATCTAAGCAACTGCAATTTTAACCACCAATAACAAATCACCAATTATGATAGCAACCAACACAGACTTAAAAACACACGTGCTTATGTTCGCGCGGGATTTTATGAGCGAGCACCCGAAAGCGGGCAAGCCGACGAACTTCAAGCAGAAAATCATTAAAGCCCAGAAGATCCATACCATACGAGCCAACTACGAGTATTGGGCTCCAAAGGTGCAGGAGGTTCGAGAGGGTAAAGCGCGACTGTCATTGCGCTATTGGAAGGGCAAACCATACCGAAGCAAGCAGCAAGAGTTTTGGGAGGTATTGCCGCACTATGAGCCAAGCGTTCAGAAGATAGAGATTGATGAGGCCAAGGTATTAACGATTGATGGCAAATACTTTTGGAAAACGGAGTTTGTGGCTCAAAACGATGGGCTTACCGAAACCGATTTCCTGCAATGGTTTAACGATCTACCATTCGAGGGCGCAATCATTCATTTCACAGACTTTAGATACTAACGGAGAATGCATAACCTGAGCGTAAATTTAAAACTTAATAGAGATAATTAATTATGGAAAAGCAAAATGATGAAACGAAGGCGCGAGGCGTTTCAGCCGTTAATGCGCATGGTTAGGTACTTTTAAAAATGGCAGAAAAAGACACGTTACCTTGTTCGGAGCCTGATTGTGATAAAAGAGTGACCAATGAGGATATACTTTACTGTGCTGATTGCGGAGCGCCTACGTGTGGAGAACACGATGAATGTTGGTGCTGTAAAACGTTGGAAGAAGTAGAGCCAACATGCGAGGAGTGCGGCCAACTTGTTGATGAATGGGAGGATTTGCAGATGCCTTATTGCTCGGCACATGGAGGAGGTTGTTATGAGTTGTTTATTTGCGATGACTGTTACGAGGATTGGGAATGCCCTAAAGGTGGACAATATGCCCTTAGTTTTACGCATGTTGGCGGACTGCCATTTTAAAAGACCTAACGGAGAAAGCATAAGCTGCGTGTGGATTATGAAATTTTTAAAAGCAAAAGTTAAGTAAGATGAAGGTACTAAATTTATATGCTGGCCTTGGTGGAAACCGCAAATTATGGGAAGATGTTGACGTAACAGCGGTAGAGATTAATGAGGATATAGGCAAGGTATACCAAGATAATTTTCCAAACGACACACTCATAATTGCCGATGCTCATGAGTATCTTTTAGAGCATTATGATGAATTTGATTTCATTTGGAGTTCGCCGCCCTGCCAATCGCATAGTAAAATGAACATAGCCACCCGCCACGATTTGCGACGCTACCCGGACATGAAGCTATACGAAGAGATTATATTTTTGGAACATAAATTTGATGGCAAATAGGTGGTTGAAAATGTTGTGCCTTATTACGAGCCGTTAATACCAGGTAAGAAATTAGGGCGGCATTTAGTTTGGTCAAATTTTAAGATCGGCAATTATGACCCACCGGCAAAGAAGGGGTTTATTGATAAGTACGGTGAAAAGGGCGTAAAAGAGTTGCAAAATTTTCTTGGTATACACTATGAGGGGCAGCTTTATTATGACGGCAACCATGAGCCTTGCCAAGTTCTACGTAATTGTGTGCACCCAAAACTCGGCCAGCATGTAATGAAAAGAGCGCGGGAGATTTACGAAACTAAAGATGAAGAACAGTTGGCAATATTTACTTAACGCTATTTGAATATGCGACAAAAACAGAACCGAGACTGTAACACGTCCGCTTAATGCTATGGTTAGTTTTACGAAACAACGTGGAAGCGATTATATGATTTTTGATGCGGAGCTGGTTTAAATGAAACGAGCAATGGAAATAGACTTGACTTACTGTATTGGCAAACGAGCAATTACAAGCCAAATATTACGTGATAGAAAGAGTAAAACTAACGGTGGAGCGCATAAACTGCTGAAATTACAACGAAAAATTAAATTATGAGGTATGTAATATGATTACAAGCACTAGAGAGGTGATCGAATTTGCGATGTTTCTTACAGGGCACGACAAGGAAACAATTACACAAATGTATAATGACTGGATGAGATCGCCGAGCGGTGGCGGAAAAAATTCGGCGAGAGAAGTCCGATTTAATGCGCTGGTTATACCCAAAACAAATATTGATTTAAAGCAACTGATAGAGAGCGCTTTATTTTTTGTGCTCGACAAAGGGGAAAAGGCAAAGATTATAACCAGTAAGAAACCCGATAAAGGCTACCCTGAGTATTACGTTTACGAAGGTAAAACCATTGGCTATTTAGAAGGCGAATTTACTTATGTAAGTGATAGCGCACTTGGGAGCACATTCTTGGAAAGGAATATGGATAAGGGGCGCATGGATGTTACTAATGACTGGGAAGATGTGTTAGCACATATTGGTGCAAAATAAACCCGTTTTGGGTATAACGACGTAGCGCATAAACGGCTGACCTACAATTTTAAGAAAACGATAAGATTATGAGTGAGAATACAACTGATAGTGA
Organism: Fodinibius sp. SL11; assembly: GCF_052060035.1. Taxonomy (NCBI): domain Bacteria; kingdom Pseudomonadati; phylum Balneolota; class Balneolia; order Balneolales; family Balneolaceae; genus Fodinibius; species Fodinibius sp. SL11. The sequence goes on from NZ_JBPOEA010000020.1 coordinate 17,834, forward strand.
GCGAAACAGGATAATTGACAACATCTTTAATATTATTGCTGGACATGCTGATTACACTACCAAAAACGCCCATGTTATAAATGAGGGATCTATTGAACAGGCAAGCGAGCATATCTATGAGGTAATTATAGCGAACGACCCCGAAGAGGCAGGGCGAGAGAAGTCCGATTTAATGCGCTGGTTAGCCTGCCCATTTTGTGGAGAAGAGCCAAGATATAGATGTGGGCATGAATTTCGTGAAGCTTGGCATAGCGTAAAGGATGCTATTGTAGAATGTGACAACTGTGGCCTTGAAATGACTGAGCCATTTGGGACACCATTTGATATTAAAAAAGAGCAAGAGGCCAAAAAAGAATTAATCGCAAGGTGGAATAAAAGAGTGGCAGGCTAACATGGGTTTATTCATTCTGGCCTCATAACATAACAGCAATTCCATATCGGTAAATCACCTATGAGAAGCCGTAAACGCACAAAGCAAGTGATTCAATACAGATAACATATACACATAACATTGCAATATAATTATGTAAAGCGAGTACACATTTGAGTGTGTAGTGGGGCTTTGCTATATTGAACAAAACAAACCCGCCAAGATCTTATGTCTATGAGTATTGATGAGTGCGTGTCTGATCTATTACCCTTTGCCAGCGAGGATGATAAGAAACGCCTTACCCAGAGTCTCGACGACCTCTCCCGCAATGCCATGATCCGCAAAGAGATTATGATAAAGCGTGACGATGGCAAGACCGTCGAGCAGGCCTGTCGAGAGTTAGCTAAGAGCGTCAATAAATCATGGTATCACATTAGAGATATTTACTATGGGAAGAGGGTGCAGTCATGAGTAAACAATGCCAAGCCACAACAGCGAAAGGAGAACAGTGCCAGAATACGGCTCAGGAAGGGTCCGACTATTGCTGGATTGAGTCACATGGCGAAGGAGAGGAAGAGCAAGGGCTAACCCCTAAGCAAGAGCGCTTCTGTCAGCTCTATGTTTCCGAGGAGTTCTTTGGTAATGGAACACAATCTTATGCCAAGGCCTACGATGTAGATCTCTCTGAAAACTACAAATCGGCACAGGCAGCGGCATCTCGATTGTTATCAAATGTTATCATTTGCGACCGTATCAACGAGCTCTTAGACGAAGCTGGACTGAATGACAACTTTGTCGATAAGCAGATGCTGTTTATGATTACCCAAAATGCTGATTATGCCCAGAAGATGGCCGCTATCCGGGAGTACAACAAGGTGAAGGGGCGTATTACCAACAAGCATGATATTAAAAGCGGTGGAGAGCCAGTTAAAGGATTGACATTCAACGTCGTAAATGGGTCATCGGATAATGAGTAATGAAGGACTTAGACGGTCGACAGGTAGAAATCGAGGTAACACGAGTTTGGGAGGAGAACTTCAACTCCGACAAGCGCGTCATTATCAACCAGGGCGGGACCGGATCGAGTAAAACGTGGAGCGTCCTGCAAATCATTATCGGCCTGTGCTGGCAAGCCTACATTAACGGCGAAACGATCCTGATATCCATCTTTTCAACGTCGTTGCCCCACCTCAAGAAAGGAGCTTACCGAGACTTTAAACAGATCCTCCGTAAGCATAACCTGTACAGCGACGAGCTTCATAACAAGACCGACCATATTTACAACCTGTTTGGCAGTGAGATTGAGTTTATCGGACTGGATGATCCCGATAAGGCACGAGGGCCAAGGCGTGACTATGCGTATTTGAATGAGGCTAACTTGCTTACCAAAGAACACTACCGGCAGATTGCCCAGCGTACCAGAGAGCAAGTATTTCTTGACCTGAACCCGTCGGACAATCATTCATGGGTCTATGAAATGGCTGACGGTGGCGATGAGGACGTGGAAGTCATTGTATCCAACTACAAAGACAACCCCTTTCTGAGTGAAGGAGAAAAGCGGGAGATACGGCGACTATGTCCGACCTGGCAGAAGCCCGACGGGGAGATTATCCGCGACTGGGATTGTGAATATGAGGAGAATGCCCCTGATGGATGGATACAGATCGGTGGCGATTACAATCTGTGGAAAGTGTACGGTTTAGGGATGCGGGGATCACCCCAAGAGATTATCTATGGTAGCTGGCAGAAGATCGATTGGTCAAAAGCGCCGGACCCTATCGACTGCACCCAGATTTACGGCATTGACTTTGGGTTTAACGCGCCCTCATCGATCGTAGAGTGTCGCATTCGTGATATGAATTTGTATGCTCGGGTATTATTGCACCAGTCCGGCCTGCTCAACTCCCAGCTTATTGAGAAGATGCAGCAGCTGGGGATATCAAAAGAGAAAGAGATCTATGCCGATGCTGCTGAGCCTGACCGGATAGAGGAGATCTTTCAGGCCGGATATAATATTCACCCCGCCGACAAGAGCGTGAAAGATGGGATCGACTATGTAAAACGTCACAATATCTGGGTAGCCAAGGATAGCGTTTCGATGCACAAAGAGCTCAACGCCTATAAGTGGAAAACCGACAAGGAGGGGAATGTCCTCGACGAACCGGTCAAGCTGATGGACCATGATATGGATGCTACGCGATACCCCGTCTACACCCACAGTAAGCAACCCGACAGCTTCATGAGTACGGCCTGATTTCGGACAGAAACCCGAAAGAAAAACAGCAAGTGAACAGATACTTTGAATTATAAGAATTTAGCTAAATTCACCTGACATGACAGAGTCTATACAGCGCATCTGGCAACGTGCCAAGATTGCCACCCGTTTTGTGTTCGGCCAGTCTCAATACTATAGTAGTTGGGGGTTTGACAATCCCGACGAGCCCACCGCCCAGCGCCAACGTAAAGATTACCGAGGATTATTCTTTAAGTGCCTTGATATCCGCGCCAACCAGGTATCAAGTGCCATGGAAGAGGCCAAAGTGGTACGTGTCACCGGCCCTGACGAGTTTGAGGAAGTCGAATACGACCACCCGTGGCAACAGTTCCTTCGTGATCCGGCCCCAGAGTCGCCCGTCGATGACTACTGGAAGCTGGTCTGTATTCTGCGAGATCTGCAAGGCCATGCCCACGGCATTGTTGGTGACTTTGATAGGATTATGGGCTCGAAAGTACCCAATGGCCTGTTGCCGATCTTTCCCGAGTTTGGGGACTTAAACCCTGTACCGAATAAACGCGGTGGCATTGAAGCATGGGAGTACCTGCGATCAGATGGACAAAAGAACCGTTTTGAGCCTGAGGAAGTGGTGGCCTTGCAGCGGACGTCACCCTATAACCCGTTTAAGACGATGAGTTTGGTGCAAGCGGCTGTTCACGAGCTCGATGTGGACCGCTATATGAAGATCTACCGGAAAGACTCGGTCAAAGATGGCGGGATTACCTCGGATATTATCTCGACCGAACAGCAGATGAACAGCACCCAGCGCGATAAGCTCTCCCAAGAGTTTAAAGACTATTTAGGCCAGCGCGGAAAAGGAAAGGTACTGGCGCTCTCACACGGCATGGATCTGGTCAAAGCCAGCGTGGATGCCCGCGACCTGCAATATATTGAAGGGAACGTTCAGAATGCGAACGACTTGCGCTTTATTACTGGTGTCCCGGAAGCCCTTTATGCCAAGGATGCTAATCGTGCCGTACTGGAAGGAGCCGAGCGCGTCATGATTCAATATACGACACAACCCTTAGTAAATGGCCTGTGCAAACAACTCACCAAAGAGTTAGAACGGATTTTTAATGCCGAGAAAGGCGTGTTGAAAGTCATGCCTCCCGACATGACGCCAGTGGATGAGGAGATGGAGATTCGTCGGCGTGAAAGTTACCTGGCTACGGGCCAGCGCACCATTGATCACTACCGTAAACAGGATGGGCTTGATGAATATCCCGATGATATTGGTAGCGAGCCTCTTATTGACTTCTCGAAGACGACGCTGAAAGAAGTCGTTACGGTGAATGATCAGTTTGACCCACAAGGAGAGCCCCCGCCCGAGTCTAATAATGACGAGGAACAGGACCGAACCGTAAAAAAAAAGCGGGAGCTGGATTTAGACTATGAGTGGCGACAGATTGACCAGCACCGTCGCCGTGAAGAGAAGAAAACAGCCGCCAGCGTCAATGCCATGTTTGATCGCCTTCGGGAGCTAGCCTTAGCAAATATCGACAACAAGCGCTCGACCCGTGACGATGGCGCTCAGCTATCGGTCGAGGAAGTGCTCAACCTGATGGAAGCCAAGCACGTTGTTAATAGCGAACTGCGAGATGATATTATTCGCCTGATCCGTGAAGGCTTTAAGCGGGGCGCCTTCAATGCGAACGTGCAAGGCCTCGAGTTCCAGATGAATACGCCCGAAGTGAAGAACTTACTTCGCAGGGTGGCCGGCAAGACCGAAGGAATAGCCGATACAACGTTTAATGGACTATCAGAAGCCATTAAAGAAGGGGTCCAGGAGGGCGAAAGCTTGGAGGAGCTGACCGACAGAGTAGGAAAGTATTTCAAAGAGGCCAAGCGTTCCCGGACCAAGAAGATTGCCCAGACGATGACGACCAGCTCCTTTGAGGGCGGGCAACTCGTATCATTTAAACAAGCTGGTGCTACCGCCAAAAGCTGGCTTTCTCAACGCGATGGCAACGTCCGAGAAGCCCACGAGAATGCCGACCGCTATCAAAACGAGATTGCCCTCAACGAGCCGTTTATCGTCGGCGGCGAAGAGCTGATGCACCCCGGCGACCCGGACGGCAGGGCGTCAAATACGATCTTTTGCCGGTGTTCAATGTTGCCAGTAATTAATGATAATGAGGATGAGGAGTAGTAAATGGCTAGACTAAGAGAAGAAACGCACAACGGTAACAAGAAATACTATTTTCATTGCCCTGGTTGTGACAGAGAGCATAAAATTAATGATTCGTGGGATTTTAATGGTGACTTTCAGAATCCAACGATTAACCCATCTGTATTAGGAAGAGGTAAACGGCCTAATGAAAATGAAGAATGGGTCGAATGGCGTTGCCATTCATGGATAACCGACGGAAAGATCAAGTTTCTAAATGATAGCACTCATGATTTAGCAGGGAATACTGTTGAATTGCCAGAAATAGAGTAATAGTCCCACCCATTTTTATGAGAAATTATAGCTGATATTTGTTAGGTTATTGATGCAGGAGGTCGAGGCAGGGTAAAACCGAGCATGAAATAGTGACCTCGGTCCAGGATGACCTGTCTGAGCTGTGCCAGTCCTCAACCGATAATCGTACAGCAGTAGTAAGGGTTGGGGACGCGGTTCGACTCCGCCGCCTCCTGCTTTTTTATTAATGAAAGCTATTCCATTATGTATTCTTTAAAGGGCAAGATAGATCTTGGTTACGATAAAGTTAATATACCTAAAGAGGTATTGGTTTTACGAAACCATGATCATAATGAGGTGGTTGGAAAGTGTGAATGTGAGTATAAAGATGGGAAATTAGTTGTTGATGGAGAGCTTGTTGAGCCACTTCAGTTTCATAATATAGATATTGGCTTTCAGGTTGTTGAAGCCGTTGAAGATCAGCCTAAAGAAGTTAATCTTATTGAAGTTAGTATAGTTGATATTTCCCTCGAAGACCTAAAGCACACACGGTGATTATGGATAAGTATCAACAGCTGGTAGAAGATATTGATAGAGAGATCACTAAGGCGTTCGCTGTTCCAAGTAGTATTACACAGCCAGTACAAACAGGCCAGCTCCGAAAGTCGCATAATGCCCGTCTTGAGATAGATCACGAGACAGGAGAACAGCGTATTACAGCTACGATCGGAGGTCCGAGAAATGAAGAGGATGCTGAATTTGAAGTAATTGAGGATTAGTAAATGGCATTAGAAGCCTCCATGTCTTTTGGCATCAACGATATTACTGGTGCTCCACAAGCCCGCCTTCACGGAGGACCGTTTAACGATTCGGTGATTGAGCTTACCGATGCTGACGCTGCCTCGATTACGATCACCGAGGACGGCACCCAATCCACCTACTACAATTCCCGCACCAAGAACCGCGAGGATCAGCTTATCTTCACCTGTGAGGAGTCATGACTTTCGGATAAAAACCCGAATGAATAACACCCCGTAGCTTGTCAACTTGTGAGCAGACAAACTTGCAAGTAACCTACAGCTATGGAATTTGATCAACTTTTACCCGAGGAAGGATCGTTTTATCCTTGGGCTCACCCACGTTGTATTCGACGCTCTTCTGATAATTCCCGGACCATCGTTACGATTAACACCGATGCGAAGGACCGCCATGGGACGATTATTGACCCCGAAGGCGGAAATATCGAAGCCTACCGACAGAATCCCGTCTTTTTAATCAACCACGACCATAATATGGTTGCTGGGAACGGCTCCAACGTCCGCTTTCAGAACGGACAATGGATTGCCGAGATCAACGATGAGGATTGGGACCTGGAGGATGAGGAGATTGCCAAATGGCATAACAAGGTCAAGAAAGGCATTGTTCGCATGGCTTCTATTGGGTTTATGCCCTTGGCTATCGAACGTATCACCGAAGAGGATGAGGAAGGCAACGAAGAGCGCAAAGTCATTATCCGAGAGTGGGAGATGCTGGAATGGAGCTTCACACCTATTGGCTCCAACCCCGAAGCGTTGGTGCAACAGCGCAGCGCTTCGATTGAGCAACGGGAACTTGCCGGGAAACTAACGGAACTTGAAAAAGAGATTAACGCGCTCAAAAATGGAGGGCTCCGGCTCTCTGATGAGCAGATTGACCAGATTGCACAACGCATTTCTAATGGAACGGCCTCAACGCCGCCAGATTCCGAGGAGGACCAGCCCGATAGCCGGGAATCCAACTCCGCATCTGACGTCCTTGAGTATGTCGAGCCGCGGAAGCACGACAACGAGAACGACGAGCCTGTCTATCAATCACCACGAGAGATAGCCGAGGCTGTTGAGCAGAAAATCAAACGAAAACAAGGTAAAGCATAACATGGAAGAATTTCTTAAACGATTAATGGAACTCCGCGGCAAAGACGAGCTGTCGGAGGAGGAGCAAAACGAGCTGACCCGCCTTGAGCGGAAGCTGGAAGATGCTCTGGAAAATGAGGACGGTAATGACGGCGACGAGAAGCGCGGTTATACCGATCAGGATTTAGAAAACGCCTTAGAGCGCATCATGACTAACAAGTCCGATGATGATGACGACAAGGATAATGACAAAAAGCGAAATATCAATGCCGATACCGATATCCAGGTAGGCGACGATCGAGCGCCCGACTGGATGCGACGTACCGTGCGGTATTTCAACGCTCTTGCGATGCGTAAAGAGGACTCTGTGAAAGCTGATGAGATGATGCAAAGTCTCAAGCGTGATGTTAAGCAAATGAATGATCGCCAGCGACGTGACGAGCACAAAGAAGCTGCTGATATTATCGATAGCAGCGGATTGTCTCGTATCAAGCGTCACGCGCTCAAATCATCACTGGATATTGACGAGCGATTACAGACAACCTCAACGACTAACACAGCAAAGACCGGGTACTTGCTACCCAAGCCCTTTTTGGCGGAAGTGTTTGTCATTGTTGAGCAGTACGGCGTTTGTCGCCAGCTGTTCCGCACCGTACCGATGACCAATAAGTCAGTGGACCTTAAGAACGTCGTCAGTAAGGTGGTGGCGTATTGGACGAGCGAAGGGAATAACATTGACTTCTCTGATCTCGTCTTGGGCGAAGGACAACTTGAAGTAAGTAAGTTGGCCGGTATCACAAGCTGGACGACTGAGCTCGAGGAAGATATGGCAATTTCGCTGCTTCCGCTTGTTCAAGATCTGTTTGGTGAATCTATTGCCGAAAAAGAAGATAAGGCCGGTCTCTTGGGAGACGGTTCCGCTTCCTTCGGTGGATATACCGGGCTTGCGAACCTGTCTGGTGCTCAGACCGTAACGTTCAGCTCTACAGAAACATCTGCAAGTGATCTTAGCGAGCAGTACTTGCGAGATGCTCGTAACAAGCTGAGTGAAGCGCGTCAGCAAGGCGCCGTGTGGATTATGAACCGTACCGTCAAGGACCACATCGAGCAATTCGAAAGTGGGGGCGGCGACCGCATCTTCCAAAGCAATATCTCAGGCACTGGACCTGACACCTTGTTAGGGAAGCCTATTGAGTTGGCCGAAGCCATGCCTACGATGACGGATGTCTCAGCCGATGAGCCATTTATCATCTTTGGTAATCCATCACGAACGTTGATGGGTATGCGACGTGGACTTACGGCTGATATCAGTCGGGAAGCGATCCTGCAAAACGCTGATGACAGCATTGCATTCAACGCCTTCCAGGGCGACGGCGCATTGTTGCGACTCACTGAGCGTGTAGGCTTTAAGACGCCTGCTGCATATGAGGATGCGTTTGTGACGATCAACACCGCAGCCAGTTAACAGTAATTGAAGGGAAGGGCGCCAGCCTTTCCCTTGGGTTACTACTAACACTAAACAAATATACGATTATGGGTTATTACACAGTAGATCATAGCGGATCAACGCGCGTAGGAGAAGACAAGGACATTGTCACCTACCAAAAAGACGAGCCGATTGAGGACGTCAAAAAGGGCGATCTCGACCACGTAAATGGCGCTGAATATCACAAAGGGAAACCCAGTGATGAAAAAGACGAGGACGACGGCGAAAAAAAGTAGCCGAGCTCGCTGATCACCAAGTATTTAATAGATTCTAATGACTGAAACCCTGCAATATACCGACCTGCTTACGCCTGCCGAGCTCAAAGTTGACGCTTTGAGCTCGTTGGGTATTGATGTTACCGACGAGACAAATGTATCGGGGCTGGGTGGATCGTATAAGGATGCGACGATCAGGGCTATTCAGGATGTCACCGGTTCAATCGAAGAATATCTGGACCGCAAATTGATTGTCCGAAAGCATAATATCGATATTCCGAGCTTTAAATGGGCTAATAATAACGCCCTGGACAAACAACAGTACTATCCGCCGCAATGGCCGGTTGTGCAAGTGGTGACAAGCGGGGTTGATATCAGCAATGACAGCGAGCGGTTCCTGTCAACCGCCAGCAAAAGCGAAGTGGAGTTTTACGCCGGCTATAAGCGACGCGATCAGAATGTGGGTAACGATGACAGCGACGATATCAGCAATGAAGATGGACTGTCTGGGCTCAGCGAAACGCCCGAGAACCTACCCTCTGATATCAGGCGCGTAGCCGTGAGCTTGGTGATGTACGAGCTTATGCGAGCAAAGCAGGGCACGATTGCCATGTCCAGTGTCACCAAAACCGCGGGTAATGCGACCGCCGAGATTACCAAGGTCCGCCAAGACGTCTATGAGGATGAGCTGAGTAAGTTGCATAGTCACCGGAGGATATTATGAGTGACTTAACGCCTAAGCAAATGGAGGACCGTCTCCAACAGATGCAAAACGCATTGGGGGCTGAGCTGGCGCAGTTTATGGATGCAGCCCGTGCCCGGCTATCGGCGACAGCTACGCAAGAGTATATGAAAGATCCAGGCTTTACGCAGCCGCCGTTTCCACCTCGTCGCAAGAAAGCAGGCCCTCTGCGAACACTGTCTGGAAGATTAGCACGATCATTAACCGGATCACGAACGTTCACCGGTGGTGGCAATGCACATAGCGAAAATGTCAGCGAGATATCGACTACCAAGGAAGGGGTAAAACTACGATACGGGACACGAGTGCCCTATGCCCACGTGCATGAAGAGGGGTTCGTTGGTTGGGTGCAAATTCCGGCACACACGCGGACCATTGTTCAAGCATTTGGCAAGCCTCTTAGTAGTAAAAAGACGGTTAACGTGTCAGCACATACCCGATTTATGGTGATACCCGCTCGGCCGTACTTACAGCCGTCATTAGACGATAATACGCAGTGGGTACAAGACGAACTGGCTGATAATATGATAGAATTGGCAACGGAGGTTATCGATGGCTAACCAGATGACAACAAAACGCGACCTGCTTGTGGCATTCCTTCGGGATGTCCTGCAAGTCCATGATGCGAATTATACGGTCACGGATCGGCTACGCATGGCCACGTTTAACCAGACTTCGAGGGCCGAACGCATTGCCATTATGGGCGAAAATTACGCCTACGCCGAAGTGCTGTATCGACCGCAACAAACCCCGCAAGGGCAACGGTCGGCCAAGAGCACGAGCCGTAATCGGCACCACAATTTTGACGTCTTTATTTGGTATAAGCTGGATGACGCAGATGATTATAGCCAGAGCTCACAATCGGTATGGGATGATATTGTAGAGGCCGATAATGGCGTCATTCAAGAACTTGAAGGCAAGCCCTATTTGGAGGATAACGCGGGTAATCAATACGTGTTGACAAAACCGACAGAGCTGCGAGCTCACGAGGTCGTCTTGGACAATAACCCGTTTGAAATGGCACACTTTATGAACTTTCAACAGACCGTTAAAGGTAACTAATGGGAATTTACGCAAAGAAAATACAGGCCGTAGAAGATACGATTGCCGATGGAGCAACCACCTCTAACGGTGTTAAAAAAGAAGGGATGCGAGCGGTTGGCGTTATCATTCCATCAGGATTGGCAGGGACGAACCTAAACCTTGAAGCAAGTTTTGATAATGGAAACAACTGGCATACGGTCATTGATGATGGAACAGAGGTTGTCGTCAAAGCTACCAGCGTTGGATTTGATGTCTTTAAGATAGGACAAATGGAAGCCCTAAAGCATGTGCGCCTTGTTTCTGATACCGCACAGACAGGCGCTGTAACATTAACGTGGATATTTAGGCCATAACAAAGACTATGATTTACTGCAAGCAATTACGTGAATATGTGATACGCCCGGTCTTGCATGATATAGGTAAATACAGCCGGAATGCTGAAGAGTTGTTGCTTTTGACAGCTGCTCAGGAGTCCGGGCTCGGAAAATACCTGCATCAGCTGGGCGATGGTCCGGCGATCGGTATATACCAGATGGAGCCGGCTACGCATGACGATATTTGGAGTAACTTCCTGAAATATAAACCAACGCTCGGCGATACGATCCTTCGGTGGGAGATGCCAAGGGCATTTGCTGACAATAACGCGAAGGAAATGGCTGGCAACCTGTATTACGCTACAGCGATGGCCCGATGCTTTTATCTGCGGTTCTATGAGTCGCTACCGGAGTTTGCCGACGTGGAAGGTATGGCAAAGTATTATAAAAAGTATTACAACACCCACAAGGGCAAAGCCACAGTAAAAGAGGCTATAGAGAATTACAATAAGTACGTTGTTTGACAGTAGTAACAGGAATGGGTGCAAATAGAAATGATAAAGAGAACATAGGTTAATGAGTTCTGACGACATGGTTTCTCAAAAGCAGTTTAACAGCTTGCGAAAGGATGTTAAAGAGATTAAGAGCGCTCTGTTAGGGAGCGAAGTATATGGTCAGAAAGGCTATTTGCACCGCCTTGAAGATGTCGAAGATGATGTAGACGGCCTCAAGGACTTTAAAAAAAAAGTAGCGTATTGGACCGCGGGCGCAATAGCAGCGGCCGGGTTCTTCGGTGCGATCATAGCCCAATTTATAACCGAGGTAGCATGACTAATAACAACGTTGACATAAGCCAGTGGGATAAAGACGACGACGGCATTGACGACAAGACCGAGGAAGATATTGCGCCGACAATGTCAGCTGATTATGAGATACCCGAATTAGAAGAGGTCCCAAAGAAGACGTTCTGGGACACAGCCTTTGGGCGAACGATACGGCTCAAGAATAAGACGGGCAAGATCGGTGCTACGGTATTGGGCGGAGTAGGAAGCACGTTTATCCCCGGACCGATGGGCGACTGGATTAACAAAGGATTTCAAGCTTTAATCACAACACAAACAGGAGTAGGTATGGAGTTCTTAGCAGATATGAGTCTTTTACAACTGATTATTATGGCGGTGGCGGTACTTATTACCGTCGTTGTGCCGATGGTCTTTCCCAAAGTGCGCGATAAAAAAGCCTGGGAGATTATTGACAGCCGCGTTGACGATGTGGCCGATGAGGTAGTGGCCGCCGTCGATAAAGATAGCGAGGGCGGGAAAAGTATTACCCGCAACGAGTGGCGATCGATTATCAGTGGAGCGATAAAGAAAGATGATGAGCAGTGAAAAGACTTATAAAGGAAGTCATCATGCTGCTAAATGGAGCATTGATACTTGTACTCTGGATAATACACAAATGGGCTCATGAGTGATCAACTAATTGTACGACTTGACGTACCGGAATCCGTAAAGAAGTATGGCCGCCCTAAGCATTTTACGGTCATTAAGAACGGCACGATCTATGAGATGGAGTGGGGGACTGACTTTCGCGTCTCCCACCACTGCGATCCGGAGAACGAAGTAGCGAACCTTGATGCCAATGGCGGGTATCCGCTGTTGCGTGATGAGTTTTACCAAACACACCAATCGAAATTCACAATCATAAACGAGGACTAATATTATGTCTGTACCTGGAATTGAAAAATTAGTGTATAAAGCGACGGGCGGTGATATCACCATCCCCGGCGAAAAGCTGGCGACCGATATCCAACCGGTCATCGAGAAGCTTATTCAAAGTACGGCTCGCGGTGTGAACCGTCGGACCGGCAACAAGCGTATTGATGAGAGCGTCAATTACTTTGACGATGATATCTTGTCAGACCTTGAAGCCGATGAAGGGAATCTCAACGACCTTGAGATCTACTTTCTGGGGAATACGTCGGCTACGCCCGACCATACCATTCCCAGCATGGAGTTGATTGCCCATGAGCGGATGAACTTCGACGCCGAAGCCGAAGATGAGCCCGGCCTACAGCTGGATATCTATCGCACGTGGAACGGATAACCTTTTAATTACAGTATTATGCCTTTAGCACCCGGTATTAAGGGGGTGGCGATCTATGAAGAGAACACCCCGACGACATACATTATTGACGGGCATAACCTGTCAACGGACAGCCCCGACCAAACCCCGATTACTCGGCAAAGCGGCGGGGGTACGCGCAAAAAGATAGCCGAAAGTTTTATGTGGACGCTGCGCCACGACGACGAAACTCTGCATAATAACGTGGACGGTGACGCCCACAATACCCTGCAGTGGAAGATGGTTATTTGGACATTCAACGGCGTGAAGTTTGTGTTGGACAAGGCCACATTTACACCCGAAGAAGTGCCGCAGTTTGATCCGGAGTCGGAAGACTTCCCGTATCAGCTGACCTATGAGAAGCGCGGCGGAACGCAGATTGCCCAAGGGATCGACTTGATCTATACCTACCGGCGATCGCAGAATCAAAGCGCCCTGGCCAACGGAACGACCAATGTCACCGAGACGATTCCATTCCCTTTTGAAGGGGCAACGGTAACGCTCTCTAATGGCGCCACAAGTATTACGATTGAAGCCTTGGACCCCAGTGGAACAACGCTTGCTACCTCTACGACGTCGACGGGAACAGGCCGCGTATCTGCTGAGCTTACGCTTCCAGCTAACACCCAAGACGTGAAGGTTACTATTGACGACGTGCAAGATCCGGCGCTTCGCGTGGATGGAAAAACGGTTGATCCAAACGCATGAGCTTAGCTGACGTCAATACCATATCGTCGCTACAAATTGATGTAACGCCCAACGGTGGGGCAACGTCAAGCTATGAGTATGTCGCTGTTGATATTCGCGTGCTGGTCCAATGGAAAGGGCAAACGTGGACCACCTCAGATTATGTGAACCATATCAACACCCAAGCGCGGCATTTGGTCTTTATCCTGCAAGGGTCCGATATCGAGCAGGTGGCAGGCGGCGGACGCGACGCCAGTCTGATTGCCCTCGACCTCGAAGATGAGGGCGGCTACACCGTTGAGTTGTACCCGGACAGCGACCAAAATAAGAAATTTGAAGTGATAGCCTACGAGCCGGGCCAGCGTGAAGCGTTGCGCCTGAAAAACATGGCTCGTATTGATGAGGATTCATTAAAATGTATAACCAAACAAAAAGTGAGTAGAGCAGATGTCGAATGGTTCCGAAAATATGGATGATATGACGTTTCAAGAGCGCCTTCAACTGATTCAGGCGCTGCAAGGGGTAAAGGGAGGCGAGCAAGTCCCGCCCGACGATGAAACTTATGCAATATTTACAGCAGGCGACCATGCTGATAAGGAATTTAAGCGCCTGGCAAAGCCACCCCAAAGTGTAGCTCGTGATGTGGCCGTCAAACGGGTCAATTACAGCATGGTATCTGACAATGTAAAGGAAGCCATTTGCAAAGAGTGGGGGTGGGATATGGCTGAAAAATGTAGCGATGACTTAAGTCGATTTGCGTTTCAGGAGCAAGTACTTCCACTAATTGCCCGCGATCTACCCGACGATTACGATTTTGATAACACGAACGGCTCCGAAATTGACCGGATGCTACATGATTTTTTGCTCGGTACCTGAGCTTGCATTTGCGGGCACTCGACGAGCTCAGGCAATTTAATAAGTTTATGCCCAAATCCAGCGGAGAATCCGACTGGATGAAACGAATGCAGAAAGCTAAGCAGAAAGTGAGCCAGCAATACGGCATGTATCAATGGCTCATTATGGTAACGGCAACCAGCGGACAAGATCGGGCGTTTCTGGCCGACCAAGACCCGCTATTTATAGTACGAACCTTTATAGGCCAACGATGTAATGGCACGTAGAAGTGTAGTCATAGACTTAGAAGTACGTAACAAACAGGCTCGCAAAGCCTTGCAAGGGGTGGAGGGCGGCTTTACGCGACTTTCCCAGAAGACCCAGCAGTCTACGCAGGCGATGAGCCAAGGTTTTAACCGTGCTTCTCAGCAAGTGCAGGGCTCACAAGCCGCTGTTTCTAACCTGTCTCGTATTGTCGAAGATGCCCCCTTTGGCGTTCGCGGGGTAGCCAACAACATCAACCCCTTTATTCAGTCGTTTGGACGCATGAAACAGCAGGCCGGATCAACAGGGGCGGCCATGAAACAACTGCTGACCTCGGCCTTTACCGGCCCCGGTGCGATCCTTACGATCTCAGCCTTGGTAACATCAGCTATCACAGCTATACAGATGGGTCTCTTTGACTGGGGCGAAGAAGCTGAGTCCGCCGACGATCAGATGGAGTCGTTGATGGAGACGATGGATGAGTTTATTGATGAGCAGCGTAAGATGGGCGGGGATAACATCTTTGATCCGTTGGGGCAGGCGTCGACACAACAAAAACTTGATCAAGTACAAGCGCTTAAAGATGAATTGCAATCACTATTCGATCTGCGCAAAGATGCCGAAGAGTTGCGTCAAACGATATCAACATTAAATCAAGCCGGTGCCGGCAGTGATGTTGGTGGTGCACAGGATTTACTGACAGAGCAGTCTCAGAAACTTAAGGAGGTAAATAAACAAATAGCAGAGCAAGAGCAGTTATTTGGAGACTTGTCCGAAGCCCAGCTGGAAGATATTGATAAAAAGATTAAGGATATGGAGGCTACTGAAGCCTTAAATCAGGCGTACCTCCGATTAAACCCAGCCATGCAACAAAAGCTTAATCTCAATAACGCCTTACGACCCGTATTGCGCGATGTGGAATTAGGCCTGGAGGGATCACGAAAAGAGCTTGACAGCTTAATTACCTCTTATGAGCAACAGATCGAAATGCTTCGTCAAAACATCGAGTCTGGCAAGTTGCAAGGCGAAGAGTTGGAAACCAATAAGCAACTACTTGCCGCTTACGTAGAAGCTCTTGACCGTGCCAAAAAAGCCGAGGAGGGAATAACCGACGAACAGAAAAGCGCTGCCGAAGCCGCGAAGAAACTGGCAGAGGCACGTCGTGAGCTGATGGATCAGGCTCGACAACGCGCCCGGCCCAATGTCATTACCGACCCCAGCCAACAAAATACGCAGTTTAGTGATATGGGGGTACAGTTCCCGGGTATGCCCGAAGGTGGGATTGACTTGGGACCGGCCATTGGAAGCCTTAATGAACTACAAAGCAAGCTGAAAGAACTCCGCAAAGAGTGGCGAAGCGTAGATGCCGGAAGCGAGCGATTCAAGGAATTGGACAAAGAGATTCAAAATACCGAAGCCCGTATAGATCAAGTCACCGGCAAAACCAACGAGTCCTCCGAGGCACTGATGGGCTTCGCGAATATGGTAGGCAATGCTTTTTCGCAGGCAATTATACATGGCAAGGAATTGAGCAATGTTTTAGACGCCTTGATTGCCCAACTGGCCTCCCGAGCGCTTATCACAGGGCTTGGAGCTATTCTTACAAGCGGGTCTTCGCTTGGTGGGGGGACCTTCCTTGAAGCTGTGTTTAGTGGGTTTCATCAAGGCACCGATGCAGGCTTTCCTGGCGCTGGAATGGTAGGGGAGCGCGGCAAAGAGCTGTTAGTAGCACCGCCGATGAGCTCGATTATTACCAATGAGAACGTTGAAAAAATGCACCGTATGCAGTCGGAGGCCAAAAGTACAGCTACGGATATGACCTCGACAAACCCCGGAGAATTAGCCGCAGAAGTACGAGCAGGTATTGAATCAGCTGATATTGTCGCAGGATTGAATATTGGCCGCCTTGTCGACGATATCGACACCGAACGAAATCGACGAAACCGATTAGGGAATAACTAATGGCTTTTTCGCAGATAGCATCGAAAACGTTAACCTATAGCCGCGAAGACGGCAGTGTCAAGACCTATGATATTGTCGTGGAGAAGCGGGACGCTGCCAGTGATACCCTAAATATACCGGTCGTTGGCGACTGGAAGATCATTCATGGGTCAAAAAATGACGATGTATTCAAGTCGGTAAAAAGTTCCGAGTTAGTATTGCAGGTCAAGGAAACCGCGGGGTTGGTGGATGATATTATTGAAGCCAGTCCGTTAGAGCTGTACATCAAGGTTACCGAAACAACCTCTGGTACGGTGGAGTTTGAAGGGTTTGTCATGCCCAATGAATACTCATGGAGCATGTACGGCAATGTCAAGACGCTCGAGTTTACGGCAACGGGGATGCTATCGGTATTGGGTCGGTACGCCCCTTCTGCCTCTGCCAACAGCTTGACAAGCGAAGAAACGTTACACGAATACCTTGCCGATTGTGATACCAAGATCAGCGCCGAAAAGTTTGGGCGGGCGGTTGATTTTTATACCAGCTGGGAGCATGACGCGGATGCCAGTACCGACTACCTTCCGACCAATATTACCTTCGACGAGGCGTACCTGTATGCTGACAACAAACTGGAAGCGCTATCTCGGATGTTACGCGGATGGGGGGGGCAGGTAGCACAGCGCGACGGTCGGCTCATTGTCAGCGATATTTGGGATAGGGTCTACCAGCCTACGACGTTGCCAATGTTAACCGATGACGGCGCAGGTGGCTACAGTTCAGGCACCGAAGATGTGCTTGTTTCGCTGATTGATGCCGATGTCGAACGGTATCCCAAACTGACCAAAAAGTATGATGTCAGCGAAGTAACGCAACAGCTTATTGTCAATGAGCGCAACCGCGATGGCGTACAGATTAGTCAAATAATAGACCAGCAGATTAACGCCCAGCTCGACCCCGATATTGTCGAACAGACAACGTCACCAGCTGTGGGTACGGAAACGTTTTCGTTTGTGGAGGCGAACGGATACCTGCAAGCACGATCATCGGTTAGTGGCACGACATCGGGAACATTTTATTACATGCGGGTGCGCGGCATTCGCGAAGATGGAACCGAGATATTTCTTGACCCTTCGACAGGAGCATGGGTCAATACCGACCAGCGGTTTAGCCTGTCGTTTAGCCTGTCAAGTGCTGACGAGCGAGCCTATTGGAATCATGATGGATTTGCCGCTGACCCGTTGCCCGAAAATTGGGTGGGGCACGTGCAGGTCGAGATGCTATATGATATTGATTACGACCAAGACAGTGCGGTCGAAGATGACCATGCGTATATCTCGTCCGTGAATCCGAATATTGGTATTGTCGGGGAAGGTCCTGTTATCTATAAGAAAACACAGTCGTCAACAGGCGGGGCGTTGGCAGATACCAAGGTCTACGACCATTTTCTTGCTGATCGGGATGACACGCACGTACTACAAACCTATTATGTGCTTGCCCAGTCCAAGCGATCGACAGGATGGGTGGACGGACGGGACGGTAGTACGATTCGTGACTATACCGAAGAGGCGGGGCGTCGAAAAACCGAGGTTCTGCTTGGGAGCCCCTACGAGGTTGTTTTTCGGTGCCGCGATTTGACGCGTATTGACATGCTGTCGGTTGTTGATATTACAGAAGATGGCACGACGCAACGATACCTGCCCGTGCAGGTGGAGCACACTCCGAATAAAGGGTTTTATGAGGTAACTGCAATAACTGTTCGTAGTGACCAGCATAGCTTATCTACGGTGTATAATTTACAGGAGGAGCAGGAGTATAATGCGGATACCGTGTATCGGAGCGTGGAGGGTACGCAAAGCAAGAAGGCATCCCCCTCATCGGCAAGTAATGAGAGTATCGAATGGGGCGAAATTGGCGGGGTACTGGCAAATCAGGTTGACTTAAAGAGCGAACTTGACGACCTGCAAAGCCAGATTAATGGCAAGTCAGATTCAGGGCATACGCATGCTGCCAGTGATATTGTTAGCGGCACCTTTGGCGACGGGCGTATTGCCGAGTCGAACGTCACCCAACACGAAGGAGCCTTGTCTATCGGGTTTGGGCAAATTACAGGCACCGTAGATGCTGATACCTTAGACGGGTACGATTCCAGTGACTTTGTCCGCACTATTAATTTCAATGACGGCACAGCCAATCTACCTATATCCCATGATGGGCTGGTAACCATTAAGTCTGCTACGGGGTCTGATATAGATGTGCAGGCTTCTCAACCAGCTTCCAATGAAGTTGTTTTTGAGATTGACTATACAGGGGATGATAATAACGATTATGCCACAGGCGGTGATTTTGAATTAACAACGTCAGGACAACTGACCATCACTGGACAAGGTTCGGCGTTCCCGTTTGGTATTGATTACACCAACATCAGAACCACACAATTAAATAATGATGCAGGGTTCACCTCCTACGATTCTACTGATTTTGCAAACGAATCTATATTTAATTTATCTGATGTAACCTCTGCAAGTGCAGGGCAGTATCTAAAGTATGACGGTACAAATGTATATGGTGTTAGCGAAGACAATATGGAGAGTTTTACCGCTGATGGACAGATCATAAGTGACGGTGGCACGATTCAGATTAACGCAGGTACAAATATTTCAGTTAATAAAAAGACTGATGTATCAAATCAAATTGTCTATACCATTAATGCGGCTGATCAGGCAGACACTTATGTAGATGGGGCCTCATTTGATAATACAGGCGTGATCACGACAGGCTCTGCACTTACGCTTAATGTTAACGGTGTTGCATCGGTAGAAGCGAAAACATCTAATTTCAACCTAAGCAATTTCAATGACGATCTTAATTATATTACTGATTACACAGTCACTGAATCTGACGTAACACAGCATGAAGGTGCTCTTAGTATTACTGAAAGTCAAATATCTGACTTATCTCATTATCAACCTTGGAGCATGACAGGTACTATTCAGCCTACAACCGTGAATGTCGGTTCGGGGAATAGTGTGACCTTTGTAGCAGGCGCTAATATGGACGATGTTGATGTGGTTGACTTAGGGGGTGGAAGCTATCAAGTGAAGCTAATTGCTTCCTCACAGACTACCGCTGATGCCTATGTTAATAACGGTACGCTTACCCTCAACGATACGACACAAGAGTTAAGCCTGTCGTATGCAAATCAGGCAGGGAATGTGCCGATTGATTTTAGTGCGCTGGAAAGTCGGTATGGGTTGCCCCAACCCCTTGACACAACGGACTCCCCTACCTTTGCAGGGGGTGCGTTTACAAATGGGATAAATGTAACTGAAAGTCCTATAACATCTGTACATGAAATACGCCCTAACAGCACGACTGAATTAATTAAGATGTATGATTCTCCACGTCTTGATATTTATGGGGAAACAAGGATAAGAAGTGGCAATACTCTTAGTGTAGATGGCTCACTCACCGCACAGGGTGGGATAAATGTAGGCAGTAATGCTTCAGGCGGTACTTTAGCCGTAGATGGAAATGTAATGATATCACATCTTTCGGGTAGAGACACTTGGTTAAGATTAAGAGCTGATGTATCTAATGGTAACGATGTAGGTAAATGGGGGTTTTCGCCTGATTGGACAAGTGGTCGTTTGACCTTGTATGATTATGAAAAAGGCAGTGCTGTACAGCAGTGGGTAGAAAACGGAGACGTCCTATTCAATATAAACGGTGGGATAGCAATAAATAAGTCATCAGCTTCCGAAGCCCTTGATGTGAATGGGAATATCTTAATGAATGGCAATATCGTCTGGAATCAAGGAACGCTCCCTAATCCAATGGAGAGCTTTCAGGTAGGAAACACCAGTTCTGGATTTCATGATATTATTGAAGCTGAAACCCTTGCCATAAACGCAGGCACGAACATTGATTCGGTAACAACAGGCAAAATAGGAGATACCGTTACGCTTACGATTAACGCCACCGATCAAAGCAATGGTAAATTTATAGACGGGCTTTCGCTCGATACAGCGACGGGTGTGCTTACAGCATCACGCAATGATGGGATGAGTTTTACGACAGATCTTGATGGGCGATATGAGCCATCGACAAATCTGAATATTAATAACTGGGATACCGCATACAGTTGGGGCGATCATTCGACAGTCGGATACTTTGAAAGCATGTCATTTAATACCAATACCTTTAGTGACGGTGCCTCCATTGATATTACAGGCGGTACAGATGTTAGTGTATCCACATCCGTAGGCACGAATGCAATTACCTATACCGTGAACTTCACAGGGTCAACAAGCGGTGGTGTCGTGGATGAGCTGACCGACGACGGTGGGAACCCCGTGTCCAAAGCCTCCATTCAGCTTACTGGTTCGGGAACTATCTCGACAACAGCAAACCCTGGCGGCATTGATATATCCGACAGCTCCGACCGACGCCTCAAAAAAGACATTCAGGATTTATCCGTCATGGAGGTGTACCGTCGGTTTATGGCACTGCAACCCCGTACCTTTAGCTGGCGTCGTAATATGGTTGGCAATCGCAATTACTTAACCGACAATGACGAAAGCATGGGGCAGGTTGCCCAAGAGTTTGCCAATCAGTTCCCCGAACTGACGACTAATGTAAACAGCGCACTCTTTGACGATGGAAAGTACGGCATTGATTATTCAGCCTATTCAGGGTCGGTATTAACCGTGATGTTACAACATGCGATAGGAAAAATAGAAACACTTGAAAAGGAACTTGAACAATTACAATCACAATAAAATCATAATATGATGTCTATACTTACACTAATAGCAATTTTAGCATTTGGATTCGCCGTGGGATATACGGTCGGCTATCGTCGGTATCGTGTCCAAGGGGATTCGATGATGCACGTCAATACAAAAGTAACCGAACGTAAAAAACGAGGTACCAATTATGAGTAAGCAAGAACGCATACGAGTCAACTTAGGCGGAAATGTAAATGTACAGGTTCGAGAGGTCGACAATGCCGTGATTGTGGCTGGCATCAAAGACGGCACGCATAAAGAAACAGTGGTATTG
The DNA here is from genome assembly GCF_052060035.1 of Fodinibius sp. SL11. Classification (NCBI taxonomy): domain Bacteria; kingdom Pseudomonadati; phylum Balneolota; class Balneolia; order Balneolales; family Balneolaceae; genus Fodinibius; species Fodinibius sp. SL11. The sequence goes on from NZ_JBPOEA010000020.1 coordinate 39,484, forward strand.
AAAGATAACCCTGATTTCGATACGACATTACAGGCAGAGGTCGACGCCCGAACCAGTGCAGGGCAAGCCCAGATTGATGAGGTCGTAAATACGGCACAATCTGACTTTAACAGCCAGAAATCCGACCTGCAATCATTGGTCGACGAATTGAAATCTGAATATCCAACAAGCTAACACTTATGAAAACCTTTGATCTTAGCGATGAAATGACCGACCTGTTTGGTGATCCGCTGTTCAACCAAGTACAAGTGCATCAACTCGTAAAACCGCTCACGCTCGAATACCGTGTGGGCGAAAACCAGACCGAGTCAAAAGAAATCTCTTACGTCGTTCCTGATAAGAAGCCACAGACGTATCGTAAGGCGATCTATTCGGCATTGCGACAGGCAGGGAACGCCCAAGATAATAAGCAGATCAGCGAAGACTTTGATAAGGATGAGATGGGCATGCTGATGCTTACCCTTTCAGCGGACAGCGATGTTGAGTTGTCGGTTGAAGATCGGCATAATATCATCAAAGCCTGTAAGGTGTTCGCAGATACCGAAGTATATATCCAAGTAAAACAGATGCTTGACCCTGATGAAGATGAGGAGTGATAAAGAAAGGGATACCGGTCGAAACCAGTACCCCTTAGGAAGCTATACTATGTTATTGCTCTTATTCCAGCGTAAGCGTGCCATCTTCTGGAAAATCAACCAGACGATCAATTTCTTCACCGTCCCCATTTTTAATTAATGATAGTTTTACTCGACCATCATAACTGCTGGCATCGGTAATCGTTACTGAAATACTTCCACCGCTTACTGATCCATCCAGGTCAATAACAACAGTACCGTCGGTTGTCGTCATTGTTTCCTCCCCGGATGCCCCTTCATAGGTAATATCCTTTTCGATATCCTCAATATTACTGGATGAGGTGTCCATTGTTTGTACGATATATGTATCTACGGGTGGCGTGTCATCTGATCCCGAAATTCCGCATCCTGTAATAAGGATGGCAACTGCTAATATGCTAAGTAGCTTTTTCATGATTAGTCGTTTTCTTTTTATTAGTTTTAATGTAAAGGTCTATCGCCTGCCGGATGATTTCCGACTTTTTAAGCCCGGTATCATCGGAATGACTGTCGATAAACGCTATTTGATCTTCTCGTATATGATAGTTCTTTCTTTTCATGAAATTGAATTATACACACGATAACACACTAATGCAAGAATGACTGAATCACCCCATTTGGCAGAGGTGGCAAAAGCAAGACAAACCCGCCAAAATACCCCGATTTCAGCCGTCCTCTGACTATAGGCTTACTACTAAATCGCTAAGTACTTGATAATACTGATCTTGCAAACGCTTGGAAAGCGTGTGTGCGTCTAGCGCGTACCGAGGGTTCGAATCCCTCCCTCTCCGCATAATTATTTTAAGGC
>NZ_JBPOEA010000021.1:0-32867 GCF_052060035.1 Fodinibius sp. SL11
TTCGGCAGCTCACCCGCAAAAAGAACCCCCAATACGATCACAATAAGGGCTATGATGATATTTATACGATTTCCTTTAGAAAATTGTGAAAGTATCGAATTGTTGGTGTCTGTCATTCTCTGTTTGGTTGATTTTCGAAAAGTCACCGCAATCTGTATAAAAGCCGTCATCAAATCAAATGACCATTCTCGCAATCAATCATCATTTTACTATATTAGGCCTCAACACACTTAGTGAATAGATTAGAGACATTATGAGTTATTCGGAATTCGGATTCACAGAATACCTGCGCAGCATCTTAGCGATTGCTACTTTTTTTCTGATATTTCTGCTATTTACTCCTGTCATTCTTATTCTACTGCTAATAAGTTTTGGCAAAGCCTCTAACTTTGTCGTTGAGAAAATTGCTCCCGTAATGGTGCGTCCCGTAATGTGGGTAAGCGGCATTTCGTTTTCCGTTAAGATGCATGCCGATGAAATTCACAGCCCCGCCGTCTTTATCATCAATCACAGCTCAACCCTGGATGTGCTTACCCTGCTGGCGCTGGGATTACCTAAAATCCGTTTTGTGGCTAAATGGGAATTTCAATACAACCCTATTTTTCTGATCCTGGGACGACTTACCGGACAAATTTTTATCAAACGCGAAAAATCAGAAAAAGCTATTGAAACACTGAAGAAAACCCACCACCGCATCAAAAGTGATCAGCTTTCCGTGATGATGGCTCCCGAGGGATCGCGCAAACATCCCGGGGTTATTGGCCCGTTTAAAAAAGGACCATTCCGCATGGCCATGGACTTGGAATACCCCATTGTCCCCATTTACTTTGAAGGAAATCGTGAACTTAGCAAGGGCGGCACCTTGATCACGAAATCCGGTCAAGTGACCGCTCACATCCATGAAGCTATTGATGTTTCGGACTGGACTGTTGATAACCTGAATGAACACATCAAAGAAGTTCGTAATCGGTATTTGGAATGGGCCGGCGTCCAGAATGATGAGGTCAGACCGATTTCATAAACAATTCCCTACTTATTTATGAGTATCCTCAATATCGAAATTAAAGCCCAATGCGATCAACCCGATCGTATACGTAACATACTGCGCGAGCACCATGCAGACTTTAAAGGTACCGATCATCAAATAGATACCTACTTCGACGTACCTGAAGGCAGGCTAAAGTTGCGCCAGGGTACGATCGAAAACAACCTCATTTTTTATAAGCGTAACAATCAATCCGGACCTAAAGCCTCAAATATCAACTTGGTTCCCGCAGAACATCCCGATAAACTACTAACATTGCTTGATAATGCCCTGAACACTAAAGTGGTCGTAGACAAACAACGGGAGATCTATTTTATCGAGAACGTAAAATTTCATATTGATACTGTTAAAGATCTTGGCAATTTCATAGAGATTGAAGCTATCGACGAAGATGGCACTATCGGGGAAGAAAGACTGCGTGATCAATGCCAAAAATACCTCAAGCTATTTGAAATTTCCAACGACCAACTTATCTCATATTCCTATTCCGATATGCTTTTACAAGCAGCAGAATAATTTCGGTTGGTATTAGAAGTGATCTCTGCTCTGCCAAAACTGTTAATATTAGCCTTCGATGAATGATGTAAGTATTTTATATTTCATGAGGATGACACGTTCTGAAACCTAAATAAGCATTAAAAGACCATCTAACCACGAATATTTTTTTTCGATGATTTCATTTTCTCCAAATAGCCCCAAATATTACCAAATTTATGAAAAGCTGCTGGAGAAGATTCAATCCGGGAAATACGAAGAAAATGATCGTTTCCCCAGCGATACCGAACTGGTTAAACAGTTTGATGTAAGCAGGGGCACCGTTCGGGAAGCGGTTAAAATGCTTATTGATCAGGGTTATTTGGTACGCGAACAAGGTAAAGGGACTTTTGTAACCTATAAGAAAATTGAACAAACATCCGATCAGCTCATTGGTTTTAGTGAGTTAATGAAACGAAATAACATCAAACCTGACGCCAAGCTTCTCCATAAAGAGATTATCACTCCGCCAGAAGAACTAAAAGATCGGATGCATTTGTCAGATGATGATAAAGTAGTACATATAATCAGGGTTCGATATGGAGATAACCTGCCATTAATTATTGAACGCTCCTACTTTAATTACCGTCTGTTCAAACCAATCTATGATAAGGACCTGGAAGACAACTCTATTTTTAAATTATTATACGATCATACTGATATTCGTTTGGGCGAAGCAGTCCAGCATATCGAGGCCATAAACGCCGGAGAAACTGAGCACGACATGCTCAATATCCCCATAGGTACGCCACTATTATTATTGAAGCGGCTCATCCAAACAAAATCAGGAGAGTATTTTCAATATTCAGAAGATGTCTATCGAAGCGATCGCATCAGTTTTACCACTAAAACCATCTCGTACGATCGCACCCATTCCGAAACCGGACTGCCTATAGATATCGCCGACCAAAGAATATCATGACATAACGTTTGTTATTAAAGCACTGTCTTGCAGTATATTAACAAGATTTAGCACTCCTTTTTTGTTATCTATATTTCTTTCTTGACTAATTGTAACCGGTTTCACAAATTATAACTAAGTTGTATAGACAACCATACATTAATACAAATGATTGCCATCTATAATATTTAAACCCGCTTAGCCATGTATGATCAGTATATATTAGCACTCGACCAAGGCACTACAAGTTCTCGTTCCATCATCTTTGACCAAAAAGGATCGATAGTGTCATCCGCACAAGCCGAATTTCAGCAAATCTATCCCAATGCCGGTTGGGTTGAACACGACGGAAATGAAATTTGGTCTACCCAGGCCAGTACTGTGGCTGAAGTCATCGCTAAAGCGGGCATAAACGGAAATAATATCGCCGGAATTGGCATTACGAATCAGCGTGAAACCACCTTAATCTGGGATCGAGAAACCGGCAAGCCCGTTTACAATGCTATCGTTTGGCAAGATCGAAGAACCTCAGATTATTGTGATGAGTTAAAGGAACAGGGATATACCAAAATGATCAAAGATAAAACCGGCCTGTTGCTCGACTCTTACTTTTCGGCTACTAAGATCCGCTGGATTCTTGAAAATGTAGAAGGCGTCAGAGAACGCGCCGAAAAGGGAGAGTTGGCTTTTGGTACCATGGATAGCTGGCTGGTTTGGAAGTTTACCGGTGGTGATCTTCATGTAACCGATGCAACCAACGCCTCTCGAACCATGTTATACAACATTAAAGAAGGACAATGGGACGATGAAATTATTGAACTGCTGGATATTCCCAAGTCATTACTCCCGGAGGTCAAGCAGTCCAGTGAGGTTTACGGACATACACGAACCACCATTTTTTCGAGTAAAATTCCTATTGCCGGAATTGCCGGTGACCAGCAAGCAGCATTATTTGGTCAACGCTGTATTAATCCCGGGATGGTTAAAAACACCTACGGTACGGGTTGTTTTATGATCATGAATACCGGAGAAAAATTCATAACGTCTGAAAATAACCTCTTGACCACCATAGCATGGGAAGTAGACGGAAAGGTCCAATATGCCCTTGAAGGAAGCATCTTTATTGGGGGTGCTATTGTACAGTGGCTGCGCGATGAACTTGGATTAATTCGTCAGTCAACGATCGTTGAGGCATTGGCAAAGACTGTCCCCGACAATGACGGCGTATATATCGTGCCGGCCTTCGCAGGCCTCGGAGCCCCACATTGGAACCAACAGGCAAGGGGAACTATTGTGGGGATGACACGCGGTACCAATTCGGGGCATTTTGCCCGCGCTGCCCTTGAAGCTATTGCATACCAGACTCGAGATGTGCTCAAGGCCATGGAAGCCGACTCGGGTATCGATATTCGAGAACTACGGGTAGATGGTGGAGCAACTGAAAATGACCTGCTCATGCAATTCCAGGCTGATATTCTCGGGGCTCCTGTTATTCGTCCTAAAATTTTGGAAACCACCGCCCTCGGTGCTGCCTATCTGGCCGGACTGGCGGTTGGCTACTGGAACAGTCAAGAAGATATCAACGAACAATGGAAAGAGGACAACCGCTTTGAACCATCAATGGATCAAGCAAAAGTGGACAACTTAATCGCCGGTTGGAATAGAGCACTCAAAGCAGCCAATGCTTGGTCAAAAGCATAATGTGATTTAAAATAAATAGTAATTCTCGAATAAATCTTTTCTCGTTATGAATATTGATAGAACAACCATGCTCGATAAAGTCAAAAAAGAAACTGACTTTTGGGATATTGTAATTATCGGTGGAGGCGCGACCGGCCTTGGCGCTGCTGTCGATGCCTCTTCAAGAGGATATAAAACACTGCTACTGGAGCAACATGATTTTGCCAAGGGAACCTCCAGCCGTTCCACTAAATTGGTGCATGGTGGCGTTCGATACTTGCAACAGGGCAATGTTGCCTTGGTCTTGGAAGCGCTCCGCGAACGCGGGCTCCTCATCCAGAATGCGCCTCACCTTGTCAAGAACCAATCCTTCATTGTACCTAACTACGACTGGTGGGAAGGCCCCTTTTACGGTATCGGCATGAAAGTATACGATATGCTGGCCGGTAAACTGGGGATTGGGAAATCGAAAAACTTGTCACGCGAAAAAACCCTTGAGCTACTCCCCACCATTGAATCAGAAGGACTTAAAGGCGGCGTCATTTATTATGACGGGCAATTCGATGATTCAAGGCTGGCTATAAATTTGGCTCAAACTGCTATGGACCATGGAGGCTATACCATTAACTACGCCAAAGTTACCGGGCTTATCAAAACCAATGATGCGGTAAGCGGTGTTAAGGCACAAGATCAACTTACCGGAGAAGAATTTGAGGTTAACGCCCGCGCCGTTGTAAATGCTACCGGCGTTTTCACGGATGACATTCTGGAGATGGATGACTCTGATGCACAGGATATTATTGTCCCAAGTCAGGGGGTACACATCATGCTTGATAAAGATTTTCTTCCCGGTGACAGCGCCATTATGGTCCCTCATACCGAGGACGGACGCGTGCTATTTGCCGTTCCCTGGCACGACAAGATTCTTGTTGGCACCACCGATACCCCCGTTGAATCCCCCTCCCTGGAACCGATGGCGTTGGAAGAGGAGGTCGACTTTATCCTGGATCATGCAAAACAATATTTAACGGGTAATCCCACACGTGATGATATCCAAAGTGTGTTTGCAGGACTACGTCCCCTCGTTAGCCCCAGCGGGTCTAAAGATACCGCTGACATATCACGTGATCATACCCTTCTCGTTTCCCTTTCGGGACTGGTTACCATTGCCGGCGGAAAATGGACAACCTACCGTAAAATGGCCGAAGACACCATTGACAAAGCGGCAACTGTAGCCGGCTTAAATGAACAAGATTGCATTACCGAAGACCTGCGTATTCACGGCTGGTTAAAGAATGTTGATCGTGAAGAACATCTTCATTACTACGGATCCGACAAGGTAGCTGTAGAAAAGATTATTGAAAACAATCCTGAACTGGGCGAACGACTACACAAGCGCTTACCCTATTTAAAAGCCGAAGTTATATGGGCCGTACGAAATGAAATGGCGGTTACCGTCGAAGATGTGTTGTCGCGCCGCATGCGGGCGTTGCTGCTCGATGCAAAAGCCAGTATAGAAATGGCTCCTGAAGTAGCACGCCTTATGGCCGAAGAAGCAGGTCATGATAAGCAATGGCAGGAAAAGCAAGTAGAAGAATACAAATCAATAGCCAATCGATACATTTTCAATTAACGGTAACCATTCAAAGAATTAAAAGTAGATAACCCATTGTAATTTTCACTCTCTAACACACATCCTCATGTCTCCATATATCGCAGAAATAATAGGAACAGCCATTCTCATGCTCCTTGGAAATGGCGTAGTCGCTAATGTATTACTAACTGAAAGCAAAGGAAAAGACAGTGGCTGGATTGTCATTACCTGGGGATGGGGAATTGCCGTTTTTGTCGCCGTCTATGTGGTCGGACAATTCAGCGGAGCCCACATTAATCCCGCAGTAACCGTAGGCCTTGCCGGAGCCGGTTTATTTGATTGGGCACAAGTCCCATTTTATATACTTTCTCAACTATTGGGCGCAGCTATAGGAGCACTGCTTGTTTGGCTGGCGTATAAAGATCATTTTGCCCAAACTGAGGACAGCAATTTGAAGCTGGCCGTTCATTCCACCATGCCTGCCATCCGAAACTATCCCAGTAATGTGATGACCGAAGCCATCGGCACAATTATGCTTGTATTCGGCGTATTTTATTTGGTCGAACCCGGCTTTATTTCCTCCAATGGAGACATGCTAAAAACCATCACTATCAATGGACAGCAAATTGGATTTGGCCTTGGATCCCTTTCAGCTCTTCCGGTGGGACTGTTAGTACTTGGAATCGGATTATCACTTGGCGGACCAACAGGATATGCGATTAATCCCGCCCGAGATCTTGGGCCTCGCATTATGCACGCAATTCTCCCAATCCCCGGCAAGCGAGACAGCGACTGGGCATACTCATGGGTCCCGGTTGTAGGACCAATTTTAGGCGCCCTGCTTGCCGCCGGCCTCTACCTGTTGCTTCAATAGCAGATCCTCCAAGCCATCACCTTCACTAACTAAGCTATTTACACTATGAAAAAATTAACCATTTATGCCCGGACCGTAGCTCTTCTTTTATTCGCAACCACTCTAATTCCCCTTCAAAGTATTGCACAGGATGTTTCGTTCAATACGAACGGTTGGAATGCCCAGCTTAACGGTGCGTTCCCGGTGTTCATGGTTGGCTCCAATCATCAGAACTACAGTACCGGCAATAGCAATCAATTTTCTACCCGAATCATGTCGGGATTCAACCCTGCAAACCTTACTTTCACGGTTACGGCCCCAACCCAAAAAGACATTACTGTTTCAGGGATTGTACAAATCAATACGCACCTTCAAGGACCCGGCATACAAAATGACGGGCTGTTTGAAAGTCGTATTGCTCAAATAAAGATCGCAGGTAATTTTGGGACGATTCATGCCGGCAAGGGATTCGGTATTTTCAACAGTACCTCTATTGGTGATAATGGCAGCGGCTTGGGCGTAGGCCGATTTGGCGGACCGGATGCCGCCGATGCCACTCTTGGACGCATTGGAACCGGCTATACCTATGCCAACTTCAACCCGCGGGTAACCTATACCAGTCCCGAAATCAATGGTTTTACCATTAAAGCAGGATTAATAAATCCGGAAAAGCCAAACGGAAGCGGAAATCGATCAGCGGATTTAGAAACGGCCACACCGCGCATGGAAGCCCAAATACACTTTAACAAGGAGTACAACGCTTTTGACATACAGCTTTGGAGCAGTGGTCTTTATCAAAATATGGATGTAGTGGATATGGATGTAGTGGGGCAAGATTATTCCTACGCTTTTTCAGGATGGGAACTGGGATCTAAACTTCAAACAGGAGCCTTTACATTCCTCGGCTCCTATTCCCGTACTAACAGCATTGGTGCCGATGGGCTAATTGGACTAAACATTTCAGGAGGCTCCGGCTTGGATCAAGCTGATGTTAACGCAAGTCAATGGTACCTGGAAACCACCTATGATTTTGTGAATATTCTAATTGGCGGTAGTTACGGAGAAGGAAACCAAGATTCCCAAATAACTCCGGTGGGCTCATCCCCAGAAATCAAAAATAATCTGGCTATGGCCTTTGCCCGAATACCGGTAACCGATAACCTAATGGTGATGATAGAACTCCAGGATTTCTCCTCTGATGCCCAAGCCGATTATCAGGCGATAATACTGGGAACTCAGTTCTCTTTTTAAAATAGAATCCATGCGTTGTATTAATGCCATGTTTTTATATTTTCGGGAGTCCTATGTGAATTTCAGTATTACGCCATGGCCAAAACCGACCCCGAAGCTAAACAGAAACAATCCGAAGAAGGTGACCAGAGAAAAAATGACGTCACCTACCGGCGTAAGCCCGATGCCATTGCCGAGTATCAGGTTAAAGGGCAACAATTAATACTCCGCTCCGAAAATAATATTGAGCTGCGAATTACAGTCCATGGTGATGAAATCATCCAGCTGAAATACGTACTCGAAGGTGATTCCCCCTCGGATTTTTCCTACGCCATTGCCCCTGGCTTCAATCCCGAAAATCCTCAATTTTCGATACGCGAAACCAAAAAATACATCGAGGTAACCACAAATTCGCTTCTGTGCCGTATCTCCCACAAGGGAATGAACGTCAGCTTTTTGGATAGTGAGGGCAAGGCACTCTGTAAAGAAAAGAAACCCTTTTTCCGCAGGGACAGCATTATGAAGGGTGTCACCGAAGTCAAAATTACGAAAGAAGCTCCAGAAGGCACCCATTACTTTGGGCTTGGTGATAAGATTACCAACGATGGATTGCGGGGGGAATCATTTGAAAACTGGAATACCGATTCTTACGCTTACGAACTGGATGAACATCGCGATCCCCTCTACCGGAGCATCCCTTTCTATACAACTATCAACACCGACGGAAACGCCTATGGCATTTTCCTCGACAACACCTATCGCTCCCATTTCGATTTTGATTCCAAAGGCAATAATACTTGCACCTTTTCGGCCGAAGGCGGTTGCATGAACTACTACTTTATTTACGGTCCCGAGCCTACAACCGTTGCTGAACGCTACGCAAAATTGACCGGTACGCCGGATATGCCCCCACTCTGGGGATTAGGATATCATCAATGTCGCTGGAGCTACTACCCTGAAGAACGAGTACGCAAGCTGGCTGATACTTTCCGCAAAAAAGAGATTCCCTGTGATGCCCTTTACCTCGACATCGATTACATGAACGACTATCGTGTCTTTACCTGGAACAATGATCGCTTCCCCGATCCCGGGCAAATGATCAGCAATCTCAAAGAGCAGGGCTTTGAGACGATAGTTATGATTGATCCCGGCGTAAAAGTTGATGATGAGTATGAAGTTTACCAACAAGGATTAGAGAATAACTACTTCTGTAAACGCCCCGATGGCGAACTGATGATCGGTCCCGTCTGGCCACCCAAAACCGTTTTTCCCGATTATACAAATCCCAAAGTGCGCAAATGGTGGGGCGACCTCTATGAAGACCTGCTCTCCCATAAAGGAGTCAGCGGTGTGTGGAACGACATGAACGAACCGGCGGTCTTCGAAGTCAAAGCCAAAACCTTTCCCGATGACATTCGTCACCATTTTGACGGACAACCGGCCAGCCACAAGAAAGCACATAACATTTACGGCATGCAGATGGCCCGCGCCTCCTACAATGGCATCAAAAAACACAACCAAGGCAAGCGCCCCTTCCTGCTTACCCGTGCCAACTTTTCCGGCGGTCAGCGTTATGCCGCCCTATGGACCGGCGACAACATCGCCAACTGGGAACACCTGCGCCACGCCCTCGAACAGTGCGTGCGGCTCAGCATCTCCGGCTACTCCTTCGTAGGCACCGACATCGGCGGGTTTGTCGACGAACCCGGCGCCGAACTCTTTACCCGCTGGCTGCAGCTGGGTATTTTTCACCCGCTGTTCCGCAACCACAGCATGGGTTACGATGTAGAAGGCTCCGAAGTTATCCAGGAAGAACAGGGAAAACAACAAAAACTACAATCCGATGCCGACCAAGAACCCTGGACCTTTGGCTCAACATATACCGACATCAACCGCTCGGTTATCGAACTGCGCTACCGCCTGCTCCACTATCTATACACCGCCTTTCACCACTACGTGGAGCACGGCACGCCTATTTTGCGTCCCACTACGTTTGCCCATCCCACAGATTCGAATACAACCACATCTCAAGATACCTTTTTGTTTGGGGATCAAATTCTGGTCGCACCCATTTTAAAGAAAGGTGCACACAGCCGAAAAACCTACCTCCCCTCGGGCCAGTGGTACGACTATCGCACCAACGAGCTCCTCGAAGGAGGAAAAACACACAAAGTGGATGCACCGCTTTCAGAAATTCCGTTTTTTGTGAAAGCCGGTACGGTGCTCCCCCTGCGCGAAGTGATGCAATATACCGGTGAACGTAACCCCGATTTCTTAGAATTGAATGTATATTACGGACCGCAAGTAAGCGATAGCTATCTGTATGAGGATCAGGGAGAAGGGTTTACGCACAACGAGGGCAACTATCGGTATACCACTTTCCATTTTAAATCAAATCCCCAGAAAAAAACTGCTCAGTTAACGGCCGAACGGAGCGGATCTTTTGTGCCCAAATACGAAACCGTGAAAATAAATATTATCGGACTGCCGTTCGAACCTGGAGGCATTGAAGCGGACGGGCGACCGGCCTCCATCCGGAAAACATCAGAAGACCAATCGATATACACTTTTGAGGGCGATCCTGATTTTACAACCATCACCGTTTACTGATATCCCTGATGGCTGTCAAAGGGATTCCCCTATTTTTACCAGCTGACCTCCTTATTATTCTTCAACTGCTTGTTATTTTAAAACTTATATCTAATAAAAAGGGGGAACTATTATGAGATCGTTATTCGCTTTTATCCTGTGCGCATGTTTTTCGGTCGCTATTACATTTGATGCTGTTGCTCAAGATATGCCGCAGCCCAAAAAAATGAAGGGACATACCTGGCACCAGGTAGTGATGGTGAAATTTAAGCCGGGCATGGCCGATTCGGCTGCAAAGATCATCAATAATCATTTTATGAAAGCCGGCATGGAGATGGAATCAGATATGCCGGGTCCGCAAATTATGCGGCTGCGCTCCGGTGAATGGGACATGCTGATGGTTTGGACGATGAAAGGCATCGAAGATATGAACTGGGAGACGTCGCCCGATGATGCCAAGTGGATGGCCCAGATGGCTGAGCAGGAAGGCGACATGGACAAGGCCATGAAGCTGATGGAAGACTATATGTCACTCATCGATAATTCCACATCGTATTTGGCCACTACCCGTGATATGGCCGGCGAAGCAATGGGCAGCCGGGAGTAAGAGCAAGAGAACGTATTCTTCTTTTGCTTTATCCCCGCTCAACGAGAGAAGTATGGGGTCGATTTGACCGGTTTTCTCGATTCGATGGGGCCAAAGCACACGCCGCGATTTTTGAAAAAACAAAAATCACCCCTCTTGATAGAGGGGACTTCCTACTGCTATCTTCTAATTGTTCAACACTAAAAATAACAATTCAGTTTATGCGCGGGAATAAATTCCCGCGCTACTTATTACTTAAATATTATAATATCTTTCGAACTGATCTATTTCCTGTTCCAGCTTCCATGTTGAATGGTGTTTTTCCTGATGGATAATGTATTGGCGCACGGTATCTATCCCTGAAGGGCTCACCGATATCGCCCCATATCCTGCTTGCCATGAAAAGGGTATTTTAATCACATTCTTACTACTAATCCAACGGGACGAACTGCCTTTTAACTGCTTTACAATTCGCGCAACAGATTGTGTCGTCTTTAACCTTACAAGACAATGAACATGATCTTCTATCCCATTGATCATATCTACAATCATATCCTTTTTTTGAGCGCGCTGTTTCATATATCTGAATACTGAAACCCGGAAATTTTTATGCAGCAAGGGAACGCGATCTTTCGTTGTCCAGATCAGGTGAACCCACAGGGATGAATAACTTTTCATAGCTCAATATGTTTAAAATCCATTATTAGGCGGGAATTCATTCCCGCCTAATAGAAAGACCACTCATAAAGATAATCCTTACAGTCATTTTGTGTGATTAGATTATTTTTACATTAAACTGCTTGAAAAATTATAACCTCATGAATCTCTTACCGTTTATTATACACCATTTTCATTCATTGACATCCTATCCTTCTTTTGATACTGCGGGAATAAATTCCCGCGCTACAGATTGTCAATGATAGCGCTCTTCAATTCATTTCTAATTCCCTACCTTTATATTTTCGGAAGCGCATTATTTTAATGTTAATACAAATTAATAACCATATGCTCCGGGTCAGTCTTCGTTTTTATGGGGATTTAAATGATCTGCTTTTCAGCGGGTTCACCGGCCCCACCATTCATCGCAAACTCTCCGTCCCCACTTCCGTGAAAGACCTCATCGAAGGCTGCGGCGTGCCCCACACCGAAGCAGATCTGATCCTAACAAACGGCCAGCCCGTCGACTTTTCCTACCTGGTTCAAGTAGGTCAACATATCAGCGTATACCCCTTTTTCAACCATTTTGATCTTCCACCAAGCAAGCGCCTGCAAAAGCCAACCCTGACCCACAACCGTTTCCTGGCAGATGCAAACTTAGGCAAACTGGCTCGCTACCTGCGAATGGCCGGCTTCGATACCGCCTATATTCACGACCAATCTGACGAAGAAATCATCAGCCAAATGCTGGGAGAAAAACGAGCACTGTTAACCCGCGACCGTAAGCTTTTAATGCACAAAGTGATAGAATACGGCTACTTGCCGCGCTCCGATGATCCCTGCGAGCAAATGGAAGAGGTATTCCGTCGTTTCCATCTGACTGATCATGTTAATCCTTTTTCACGATGCCCCAACTGCAACGGGAAACTGCAAGACGTAGCCAAAAAGCAGATCATCGACCGGCTTGAGCCCCTTACCAAAAAGCATTTTGATGACTTCTCCCAGTGTCCCGACTGCGGACAAATTTACTGGCCGGGATCGCATCGCCAGCGCATGGATGAGCGGGTAAAAAAGCTTTTACGAATTGACGGGTAGTGCTTTTTATACCTACACTTGTTCTGCATGCTGATCCCTTGGCCATATTTTCTGACCCACCCTTGTTTCATGCCCTCAATCAACGAGTTTCTTCCCCTGCCCGGAGGAGAAGATCAAGATGGGGTCAAAACTGAGTTCAAAATCCATAGTAACTGTATACACTCTATAATTACTACTAAGTAGTTAACATAGTTATAGGGAGATAGAGCTGATAGCCATAACTATAAAGACCGAATAGCAGTAACTATAATCTCCTTTTAGTACTAACTATACAGGGAAGGAAGTAGTTGAAGCCCCCCGCTCTTACCGGCAAGAGGCTTCTAATAGAGATTTTAGGCAACAACCAGGTTAGCATTTAAACGACCACTGCGGATGTTCGTATGGCCTTGAAGTAAAGAGCGCACCTCCACCTCATACTCTCCGCTGATAAGCGTATCGGGCACCATAAAAATGAGGTTGGCCGGCTTGTTGCGCATAATCGTATCAGCTTTGGTCTCCGTCCCATCCGAAGCAATAAAGAATATGCCCTGGTTGGCATCCGAGGGATCTACCTTCAAGTAACTGCCCCGAAGTTCGGCAGCGCCGCCCGGCGTTACCGTATCGTTCTGCGTATCGCTGGCAAAATCTTTGAACAGCTCCAATACCGGCTCTACACGTGTAGCTGCCACCTTCTCAACGGGAAGATCTTCCGCTATCTCTCCGATGCGCGGCCCGGGATTTACATTCAGCCGTACGTAGTGACGTGAACGATCAAAGCTGTCAGTTTGATCTTCGAACACACCCGATATGGATGCGCTGGTCCGAAACAGCGGAGTGTTCAGGCGATCCCCGTTTTTAAGGAATTTGGCAATAACCGCCTGGTACTCTTCTACAACCGAAAGAATATCAGCCTTGGTTACGGTAGAACCCCGGTCGGCAATCTCATCGATGATATCGTCGATGGTTCGTGAGGCCTGATCTTGCACCACGGCCATATGATCTTCGGGGTCGGAGGTAAGATTATTCGGGATTAGTGAATATTTAATACTCATGATCGAATAGTTTTATTTCGTGTTTTCTGTTTTCTCTTCTCGATGGAGTTACTTTTTAACTCCGTAATCTATAGTAAGACCTGTAATGGGGGAAATCCTTACAAGAATTTTTTGGAGTGTAAATTTATAGAGCATGTGAGATATAAAAAAAGTTGGCTTTTTCTTACCTTTTCATACCAACTTTAAGAAAAGTCCTTGTTATGGCTGACGTACATGAGCCAGAAGTTCGAAGTTACAATATGAGCCAGATCACAGGCAAAGATACCAAGCCTGAGATGATGGTTCGTAAATTTTTACATTCGAATGGATTTCGTTATCGGCTTCATGCAAAAGATTTACCTGGCAAACCAGACTTAGTATTACCTAAATATAATTCTGTTATATTTGTCCACGGTTGTTTTTGGCATGCCCATAAAAACTGTAAGTATTTTAAGATACCCAAGACTCGAACCGAGTGGTGGAAGAAAAAGCTGTATGGGAATAAGGAACGCGATGAGCGGAATATCGAAGAGCTTGAAGAGGATGGATGGAATGTCATTGTGGTTTGGGGATGTGAGTTGAAGCCGGACAAAAGAGAGAAGAGGTTGAAAAGATTAATAAGCCAAATAACTAACTAGCCTCTACAAATACGACATCTCGGTGATAATCTAAATACTCCTGATGTTTATCAGAAACATGAATACTTAATCCAGAATTAATGCCTAGCAAATCTGGTTTTTGGAGAAGCTCTGAAATTAAAACTTTCCCATTCTTTTTGAAGGATATAAAGCCCCGATCAAAAGCTTTATCGAGGTTAGGTATCAATAGTAACCCATTGAATTTATCCATGCGCTCTTCATTATCCGCACTTCTCCAAGGTTTTATGTGTGAAGCAACTAATATTTTAGAAGATTTATAACCTGTAACAGCGCAGCCTTGCCAGTAATCCATTAAGTTTTTCCTAAAGACTCCCTGACCTAAACGAGATTTTACAAGACTCTCCTTTTCAGTTTCAGAAACAGAATCATCTTTTGATACTTTTTCGATATCCTCTTCAATCTCATTTTGTATAGCTCTGAGATATTCTAAATATCTGTTCAACGCAGCACTATACATTTGATGTCCATCAGAATTTCTTTCCTGAAAAATTTCAAGTTCTTTAATCCTGCTGGATAGTAGTTCAAAATCTTCAGGATCATTAATATCAATCAAGTTTGACTCAATTATCCCTGCCTCTTCTGCCCAACCAGAGATTGAACCGTAAACAGCACTTTCATATTTCTTGGCTGAAGAAATGGCACGGCCAGTTGATATGAGCCAGTTTTTGAAGGTCACTTATCAGCTATTCTCTTCTAATTAACTTTCCCTTTAAACACCCACCTTTAATACCCTTTTTCTGTAATGCACGATCTAAGCGGGCGAAATTCGCCAGTTTCATTGCGATAGCACCACTGATCGACCAATAATAGGGGCTAACTTTTGGACTCCATTTACTCGAATTAACTCTTGAAAAAGGAGTTTTACAGTATAGGTTGAATGCAACTATATGCTCTTTCCTCGTCCATTTATTCCTGCCCATCTTTATCCATTTGTTTGAGAAAGGCAACAGTCTCATCTAAATCCCAAGTCGTAATACCCGTCCTGAAAAAGTAGGAACCAAATTTCCCTAATATTTCATTAGTTAACTCGTCACTCAGGGAGATTATACGTTCATAGGAATCTACTAAACTTTCTTTAGGTATCATTCTATAATTTGTAAGCTTTACTAAGCCCCCCTTAAAGAACGGAGAACGTACCAAGTATCTATCATAACCAGAATATTTTGGATTATCAGTGATAGCACTAAGTATTTTACCGATTTGCTTGTTACTTCTAGTTTTTTCTGGAAACATTTCAGTATTTATGTTGCAAACTAAAATACTATCTGGTTCTTTATTGGCTAAATCACATCTCGGAGTTAGTACCACGACATATTCATCTTCTTCATTTTTAAATATATCACCAGTTACAATTTCTTGTTTACTTATTCTCTGCACATAATGTTCAACTGGATTTAAAAATTCATCATCAACTCCACTTTCTAAAATTGGATTTTTCAGATCGGTCAATAGAGATCTGATAGCAATTCTCTTAAATACTCTTTTTACCCTTTCAGAAAAATTTTCTTCTTCAGATGCGTCCTTGATTAGATTAATAATCGCCTCAATTTGAGTATTATCAGTAAATTGGGAAATAAAAGCCTGATGTAAATCCTTGTGTAATTTTTCTTCAATTTCCCCTCCCGGTCCAAATACTTCTAAAAAACCAGACTTGTGGAATAGTTCTATCCTGTTAAAAATCACTTCGCTACTTTCATCTTTGCTTATTTTAAAAACTGATCCATATTCTTCAAATCCATCTTCAAGGGACTCTAGAAAACCACTATAAATGAAGATGGGTACATTAAATCGAGCAAAACTCTGTTCTATGGTATTTAAAAAATCAGCATCCCCTTCATTTAATTCATCCTTACCTGGCTCTTTATCAACTAAATCAAATATTAAGGATCTTATTTGAACACTTTCATCCTTAATAAGTTTTTCAAATTCTTCGATACTTCCGCAGGGAATTAATTCCAGATCAATATTTAATTGTTCATAATATGATTCTACTCGATCAAGTATATCTTGATCATCATCAAGATGAATAATTGCACCCATACTTATTTTTCTTCTTTTATCTTTTGAATTATAAATGCAGGACCTTCTTCCCAGTTTTCTGCTTCTATCTGCCAATCGTTTTTACTCAAAATACTGCGGGTAAAGGATAAACCCAGCCCAGTAGCATTTTTCTCTGTTCGTGCCGTCACTCCATATTCAAATATATCATCCAAGATATCTTCGTTAATAAATGGACCAGTATTACTTACTATAACTTTACCATTCTCAATCTGGAACCTTATTTCAGCTGGTTTTTCTGTCTTTTGTATCCAGTAAACGGCATTATTGATGATATTTAAAAAGGCAATCCAAAAAGGATATTGGAAATCTTTTATTTCATAACTATCACTTTGAGAATCAGCTTTTATTGATATAGAGTTATTATTGAAATCTTTTGTAAATAGACTACAAACCTTTCTAAAAATACTGTAGGGTTTAAATTTTTTTCTTCTGGACCTACCAATGGCTGGTTTTAATGAATCCCTTAAACCTGTAAGCGCATCTGTAGAGCTATTAAGAATTTTGATGTCATCCAGAAAAGCTTCTTTTATCTCATTTTTTATCTTTTCCTTCTTTAAATCTAATGAAGACTTTGTAGTTCTAAGATTTGAAATGGGTTGAGCCATTTCATGATAAACGAGTTCAATTCCACTACCTAATGAAGCCAATCGTTCTGAAAAAGTTAAAGCATCTTCTAGATTATCAAGAGATGTTGTTATCTCTTTCATAAATTTTTCAGATCGCTTTTTGGCTTGCTTTACACTCTTACTTTTTTCTATTGACTCTATAAATCTTTCAACATCTGGGCGTTCATGTTTACTAGAGGGAACTCTACCTAATCCATGTTTTAGGCGGTAGTTATATCTTTTCCTACCCAAATTTCTAAAAATTACTTTAAGGGTATTTTTAACTTGTATAAAGGCGGTATTTTCCTGAAATCCCTCTCTGTTTGTCTTTTCTTTTAATTCATCATTTTCAGGAGAATAAAAGAAAACGTATCCAAGTATTTGATTTGTACTTACATTTTTACCAGGATCCTGAACTCTTGCTTTTGAAAGGCCAATCCAATCTTGATTCTCTTCACCATAAGGTTTTACTCCAAAACCATTCTTTGATACTCTTAAGCCCTGGAAATCCTTAAAAGTGCTTCTGAAAGTATTGATATTATCAAAACCTGACTTTTCAGCAAGCTTTCTACGATTCTCAGGTTCTCCAATATCATATACTCGAATATCAAAATAATACTCACCTGTCTTTACTTCATTTTCTTGGTCATCATCAAATAGACCCGGCTCATTTTTCCCTATTTTACTTTTGTCTATCACCTCATTAAATGGTATAGCAAAACTATCTTCAAATTCGTCATCTTCTAGTCTATTAAACGACAGAAAACCTTTCACATCTCCACAAGATGTCACTTTTCCATAGACTCGATAGTCAAAAACCGACAAGATTGGGATTGGCTCAATTTCTTGCCATTCAATATCAAACTTTTCCTGTTCTGGCAAGAGATTAATTCCAAAATCTACTGTAAATGTGTCCTCCTTTGACGTCGTAATGACCTTCTTATCATCTACTATGTTTTTTTCAAGTAACTCGTTTTGTATTTCTGCGTTGAGATTAATTGGAGTTATTAAGGTTGCAAGTGATTTATAAAAATCAGTTTTCCTCAAGGATGCTTCCTCAAAAACTGCTGAATCACTGAGAAAATCATTTTTTAAAATTTTAACTACTGCATCATCAAAATCTTCAATTATTATTAGTGTGCCCCTTTTAAAATTATCTAGGTCATTGTTTTCAAGAATACTTAATAATTCTTGATTCTCTTTAAACCCTCTTTCTTCAACATACTCTTTATTGAAAAACAACTCTTTAAAATCTTCAACATTTCCTCCGGGAAACTCGATATCACTCAATAACTTGTCTTCTTTAAATAGCTCTCTGCCAACGGTTATCCAGTTATAGTTTTGGCAAGATTCAGTTCTACTAACGACAGTCACGAACTTGCCTAATGCCATAGATGCTAGTCTTCCAATACCTTTGCTACCTAATAAATTTCTCTCATAAATTTTACTAGTTGCATCCTTTTTTCTCTTTGGGCTAACTGAGGGTTGTAGCCATTCACCAAATAAAGTTGAGTCGTCCATCCCAGTTCCATCATCAAATATCAAGGTAAATGAACTTTCTTCTGTTTCTCCCTTATGAAAATAAACTTTGCAATTTTGGGCATCTGCATCATAGCCATTTTTGATTAATTCATTTATTGCAGTGCTTGGATGCCCTATTAATTCTTCACCCATCTGTATGATGGACATAGCACCCGGCTCAAATTTATGTTGGTCAATTGATGCCATTGAGTTCTTTATTAATTCCTTTTGCAATTGATTGTGCTAATAGTGGAGGAACTGCATTGCCAATTTGTGTAAAGACCGAGGTACGAGGCCCTTCAAAATAATAATCGTCAGGAAACGATTGAATTCTTGCAGCTTCTCTTACAGACAGTGACCTGAGTTGGTTGATATCTGGATGTATATAATAGTGTCCATCTTTGGCAATATGAGCAATCATGGTGTGAGATAACCCATCACCATCCACAACTTTAAATCTATCCAGAAAGGAAGATGTATTTTTTTGAGTTCTCATTTCTTCCGGTATATCGGAATTCTTTAGCCGAACCTCATTTTCAGTCCATGCCTCAATAGCCATTTCATAAATATTTAAATCACGATCGTTATGTGGTCGGGCAATATGATGGGTAAAAAGGTCTATGCCATTTCGTATATGCTTATTTACATAGTCACTGGCATCTTTCGAATACTTGCCTACATTTATAGATTCACCAGGTTTTAATGAGGGAAGATCTTTAAATAGCTTATTAATGGTTGTATCAACCCTTACTTCTTCAAAGTCAGGATATCCAAGATCCAGTTCTTCATGCCAACCAACAATAATCACCCGTTTCCTTTTTTGAGGCACATTGAAATTGGAAGAATCCAATTTCTCGTCGTCCAACTGATAGCCTGCATCTTCAAAACACTCTTTAAGTCCCTCAAAATATTTACCATCATCAGCAGTATAGAGTCCCGGCACATTCTCAAAAACAAACATCCGAGGCTCATAACGTCGAAGAAATTCGCCATATAATTCATAAAGGTATATCAGATCTTCATTCTTGTCTTCAATATGGGCAGAAGCAAGAGAATAGGCCTGGCATGGTGGCCCACCGACTATTAAATCCAGTTCTTCTCCATCTAATTGTTCATCAACGCTCTCGAAAAGATTTTCCAGCGATTCTTCTGAAATTTCCTCATTAATTACTGTATCCAATATCTGATCAGGTATAAGATCATAGAAATCTTTTTGTGAGGTATTTCCTAACAGATACTCTTTGTATTCATCCAAACGGTCATTTTCGTTCAGATAATGATATGCTAATCTTGTCTTAATTGTTTGGCATGCGTAATGATCTTTTTCTATATGAGCTATGGGCTCAAAACCTTCTCTTTTAAATCCCTCTGACAAACCTCCTGCGCCAGCAAAAAGATCGATATATCCCATTTAAGCCTAAATTTGATGATTAATATTAGGCTATAAATAAAAAAACTTCGAGCTTAATGAAATAACTAAATCGTTTAATATTAAATAACAAACTTACAGCCTCAATATCTTCGCCGCCCGTTTTGGTCCAATGCCCTTAACGGCTCGGAGCTCCTCTTCGGTGAGCTCCATCAGGGCCTCCTTACTTTTGATCCCTCTTTTCACGAGGTTTTCCGCCACGCGACTGGTCACCCCATCAATGTTGCTCAGCTCCTCGATGATCTGCTCATTGGAATCTTCTCCGCTTGGTTTATCGGCTCTTGCTTTGGTAGGTGTTTGATAGCTTGCCTTCTCTTCTTCCGTTGGCCCGGGCTGGGCTTCCCTTTCGGTTGTTTGGTCCCATGTTTTATAGAGCCAATAACCACCGATGGGCAGGGCCGCAAGAAGTACTATTTTCCAGAATAATCGCATAAGGCGTTCCGATTTTGGGATGCTTATACAAATAGTTTATAAAAGTATAATCAGGAATTTAATGCTTTCCTGCAATACGATTTTCTTTACTCCGCCAAAGAAAAGATTAGTACGAATCATACCCCGGGGCGATAGCAATACACTTCATATTTTTACGTTAGATTGGGAATTACCTGTATAACATTGCAAGAACCCACCCCGCCTCATTGCATTCGGCACCCCTGCTATGGAGGGGAATTACTCAGTATCGACTTCATGGTTTAAAACCCTTCCGGCCTTAGGGTTGTGAGGGGATCGGTTATGCGGATGAGCGCTGAGGAACAGAAAGAATTTCTGTCTGATCCCGACTGGTCGGGAGAGTTAAATTCTTTCCCAAAGCGCGAAGCAGTATACGCCCAAAGAACCCGCAGCCGGTGAGTTTTTTGGGTTACTTTTTTGCTCACTCAAAAACAGTGACAATATAATTTGGTGACAAAAAATGAATATCTCTACAACCTTAAGGTAAAAGGCACATCGCCGATGTTTTGCCAATAAAGAAGCAGACCACTCCAATAACTTACGTCATTTTATCCCTCAACAACCCCATCAATCCGCCGATCGTTGCCGCGCCACCGCCCACCATCATCCAGATGGCTTTATCGGAACCCGATCCACCGAAAAATTGATCTACTTCTGATTGAAAAGACTGGTATTCCTGGTATCCGAAATACAATAATAGAAGTCCGCCCACTAACAACGCCGCTGATATAATTTTTCTCATCGTAATCTCAATTAATTTAATAGCTACTTATAGCTACCAAATTTTATCCTTAACTACAACATTGGGCTTATAAAATCCTACCCATTACCGTATCTTAGGGGAGAATAATTATTCATAATCTCCACCATTTTTCGATTTATGCGCAATGACGACGTCATTCAAAGTATTCGCCACATGCTGGATCTAAACGATCATGAGATCGCCCATATTCTAAAACTTCGCGGGTACAAGCCCCACCGCGGTGAGGTGGCACATATTTTCAAGAACCAACATCTACCCGATGAAGATAAGGGAGAGGATTGCAGCCACGTATTGATGGGGCATTTTTTAGACGGATTGATCTATTACAAGCGAGGCAAGAGTAAAAAACATCCACCGCGTCCCATCAAAACCCCTATCACTAACAATATCGTACTTAAAAAGCTTCGAGTGGCCTTTAAACTGCGCGAAAAAGAGATACATGACATCCTGGAGCGGGGCGGGTTTTCCATATCCAAGCACGAAATGAGCGCCCTCTTCCGCCGAAAAGGACACGATAATTACCGGGAATGCGGTGACCAGATTTTGCGGTATTTCTTAAAAGGATTGACGGAACGAGTACGGAACTGATTCACTCAACATATCTGTGTTTCCCTTTTTGATATAATGTTTTTCTACTACCCTTTATGCCTCCGAGTAGCCATACCAAAATCAAATTTTTAAAATTAATACGTAACTAATTAAGGTTGATTCACTCTCCCTAAATCCCTCTTCTCCAAGAGCAACTTTTAAAAGCCTCTCAGATGTGTGGCTAAGCAATTTTCAGAGATACAGAGTTCCTCTTTAGAGAAGGAGATCAGGAGGATTGATAGAAATTGGTTTATGTCAACTGCATTTTCAGCTACTCATACTATTTCGTAGCCCGGCAAGTTGATAAATCTGTAAACAGCATTTTTTAATTCTTTTTTACTGTTAACTCCCCCTTCAAAATCCTTATATTAATCGCTTGTTCAAATCTCTACACTCCTCATTCATAATTCCAAATTCTTAATTCAAGTCTCGTGAGCGATCAAAAAGTCATTTTTTCGATGGAGGGCGTCAGCAAAGTCTACAAGCCCAACAATTACGTGCTCAAAGATATATACCTCTCTTTCTTTCATGGTGCTAAAATTGGAGTCCTGGGGAACAACGGTTCCGGCAAAAGTACCCTGCTGAATATTATTGCTGGCCATGACGAGGAATATCAAGGCAAAATATCACGCAACAAGGGTATTACCTTTGGGATGCTTCCACAAGAGCCCAAGCTCGATCCCGATAAAACGGTCAAGGAGATTGTAGAAGAAGGGGTACAAGAACAGATCGATCTGTTGGCTGAATATGAAGAGATTAACGCGGCCTTTGGGGAACCGGATGCCGACTTTGAGAAGCTCATCGAAAAGCAGGAGAAACTGCAGGAAAAGATTGAACACCTGGGCGCCTGGGATCTGGACAGTAAACTGGAACAAGCCATGGATGCTCTGCGTACCCCGCCCGGTGATACGTCCGTGGAAGTCCTGTCAGGTGGAGAAGCACGCCGCGTGGCCCTGTGTCGCCTACTGCTAAAAAAGCCGGATGTATTACTGCTTGATGAACCTACCAACCATCTCGATGCCGAATCGGTGGCCTGGCTCGAGCAGCATCTGGACCGTTATGAAGGAACGGTCATCGCCGTAACCCACGACCGCTATTTTCTTGACAATGTGGCGGGATGGATTCTGGAGCTTGATCGCGGCGAAGGTATTCCCTTTGAAGGCAACTACAGCTCGTGGCTGGATCAGAAGAAAAAACGCCTGGAGCAAGAAGAGAAGCAGGAGTCAAAGCGACAGAAAACGCTGCAGAAAGAGCTGGAGTGGATACAGCAAAATCCCAAAGGGCGGCGATCCAAAAGCAAAGCGCGGATCAACCATTACGAGGAACTGCTTTCTGAAGAACGTCGAAAGCAGCGCGAGGATATGGAAATTTTTATCCCCGCCGGACCGCGACTGGGTGACAAAGTGATTGAAGCACATGATGTGTCTAAGGGTTATGACGATCGGCTGCTGATTGAAGAGATGAATTTTAGCCTGCCCCCGGGCGGCATTGTGGGCGTGATTGGTCCCAACGGGGCAGGGAAGTCGACCCTCTTTAAGATGATTACCGGGGAAGAAGAACCCGACGACGGCACCATCGAAATCGGAGAAAGTGTGGAACTGGGCTACGTGAATCAAAAACGTCCGCTGGATCCCGATAAGACTATTTGGGAAGAAATTTCCGGAGGAAAAGATACGGTTAAGCTCGGCAATCGCGATATCAATTCGCGTGCTTATACCGCTCGGTTTAACTTCAGCGGCAGTGATCAACAGAAACGATGCAGCGAAATTTCGGGCGGGGAGCGCAACCGCGTGCACCTGGCAAAGATGCTGAAGCAGGAATCAAATGTACTGCTCTTAGATGAGCCGACCAACGACCTGGACGTGCATACCCTTCGGGCGTTGGAAGAGGCCTTGCTCGATTTTGCAGGCTGTGCCGTAGTCATATCCCACGACCGCTGGTTCCTGGATCGTATTGCTACGCACATGCTGGCCTTTGAAGGCAACAGCCAGGTGTATTGGTTTGAGGGTAACTATTCGGAATATGAAGAGAATCGCGAAAAACGACTGGGCTCAAAATACCATCCCGAACGTGTACAGTATAAAAAACTGATGCGCGACTAAGCGTCGTAAGAATTTGGAATTAGGGTGGAACCTCTTACGCCAGAATATTTTCATTGCCCGAATCAGCAACGAACACGCAAGCCGACTGGGTCTTATCCACAAAGGAACGCAGATCTTCGAGGTCCGGATCTTCCGGCAGCCCCATCAGGCTCAGGTCAGCTTGAGGAGCACTTTGCATGGCTTCTTTGAATGATCCGATCTCAACATGGGGCACGGCATCCGGCAGTCGGGCTACATCAAGCAGATTCTCAAGGTAACGGTAGGCTTCTTCCACTTCGGACTCTTCAACAACGGTAATTACGCGCATCTGGGCGTTCCAATTTATTTTTAATTTATAGGCTGTCAGCAAAGCCAGATCCACATTACCAAGCTCCATGCTCAGATCCCAGTCGGGACTCTGCTCATGAATCCACACATTCACCGAAGCGCTTCGGCCAAGCTGGGCAATAGTATCTTCAACATACAACTGTATCCCCATTTTATTGAGGCGGGCCTGGTTAATGATCGATAGAATTTCTTCGTCATATCGTTTGTGAGCAGACAATCTCAAAAATAAGATATTGGGCTTAAAAAAGGTGCCCTGCAATGTTTGCAGTGAATTTAGCACCGCTTCCTTAAAATTGTCCGAATCGATGACACTCCAACGGGCGTAAATATTCTCTCGGTTGAATGAAAGCGCAAAATCCATCAGCGAATCCCTGAAATTGCCGTCATTTCCCGCTTCGGACATCCCCACCAGTTTTACCGATCCCTTGGGATAAACTAAATTTCTGATGAGACTAAAATTACCGCGCAGCTCCCGAGCACTTCTGACAGGAACCAGAAGGTTGGCTTTCCATGCACGCTCATTATCTTCGGGTAAGGAGGATACTCTTTTAGCCGCCCATTCGGCAAGCGAAACAAAAAGGCCACTTCGCATATCACCGTAAGGTACTTTTAACTTCCTGTTTGACAGATACAGATAGGTGATAATCACAAAACCCAGCGCAATAAGACCAAAGGTAGAATTGATGATAAACATCGTAAATAAACATCCCACTGTCCCCAGGAAGGGCACAAATTTGGGAATCCTAAAGGTAGGTCTGAAGCTGATCATATCCATTCGCTGCTCAATAAATACCACCAGGTTTATCATCATATAGGTGATCAAGAAGAACATGGTGATGAGCGGGGCAATGGTATTTAAATCCCGAAGCAGTAACGTTGCTAAAACGAGTCCGCCGGTCAGCAAGATGGCATTGCGAGGCTCCCCATTTTCGGCAAGTTCCGAAAACATATCTCCACCGGGGAAAATTTTATGATCTCCCAATGCCTGCAGGATACGCGGCGCCCCCACGATAGAGGCCAATGCCGATGAAAACGTAGCACCCAGCAAACCGCCCAGCACGGCCGGCGACCAGAGCGCGTAATCAATCATTATATTATAATTGCTTACCAGCTCATCAACCGGCGCTACTCTGGCCATCCAATATCCTGAAGCCATATAAATAAGATAACTTATTGCAATAGCCGAGAGGGTTCCTATCGGTATACTTTTCTTGGGATTCTTGAGCTCACCCGACATATTGGCTCCCGCCATGATGCCCGTGGCCGCCGGAAAGAGCACCGCAAACACCAC
Organism: Fodinibius sp. SL11; assembly: GCF_052060035.1. Taxonomy (NCBI): domain Bacteria; kingdom Pseudomonadati; phylum Balneolota; class Balneolia; order Balneolales; family Balneolaceae; genus Fodinibius; species Fodinibius sp. SL11. Next base: position 25,571 of record NZ_JBPOEA010000021.1, read on the forward strand.
CCAAAAACTCACTCCCTGAAAATCATTTTCGGGCGCCCCGGGAAAATTGCCCCACCACTGAATACTTTGCTCCATCGCACCCGTAAATACGGTAGCCCCCACTGATATCAACGCACCGACAATAACAGCCAGAATAATATATTGGATACGGAAGGCCAGCTTGGCACTCAAAAAAGCCACAGTAAACAGTAAGCTGAATACGACAATATCGACGATAATCGCATAATGATCAGGAAAGATATATAACCACCCCTCCCTGAAACCAAAGATGTACATGGTGATAGCAAACGTCTGTGCAAGATAGAGAGGCACTCCAACACTGCCGCCAACCTCCAAGCCAAGAGATTGTGAAATAATCGAATAAGCACCACCGGCTTTTATTCGAATATTAGTGGTAATACATGACATGGAAAGCGCCGTAAATGTCACAATAATAAAGGCCAGCGTAATAATTAACCACCCGCCCAAAAGACCGGCATTACCAATTACCCAGCCTTGACGCAAAAATAGGATAACGCCCAGAATAGTAAGTAAGGTTGGGACGAATACCCCGCCGAAGGTGCCATACTTTTGCTGTACGGTAGACTCGTGTTCCTCTACCTGTTCTTGTAATGTCGCTTTTCCCGGGTTTTGCTCATCCATATACAATCATTGTTAATTATATTACACACACAATACTACAATAATTAGACAAACAGCAAAAACCGTTTTTGGGCTCCACAGTATCAGGGTATCAAGGCACGGGACACAATCCCATTGCTACCTGCACCATAAATGATCCTACAATCAATCCGACAGCAACCACCATCACTACGAACCCCCACGAACGGCTTGATTCTTCCTCGGCATTATTTCTAAAAAATTGAATCATAACATTTATATATTTTCTGTTACCAGCCCATACTGCCGGGCTCCCCTTTAAACGGTCCTACGATATCATTCGTTACCCATCCCCCATAAAAACCACCCTGCTGCGCGTCTACTTGTTCATCTCCCACAAAACAAGCGCCCATTTTATGAGCATAAAATGCGATATTCCCTGCAATAGAGGTAAAATTATCGGTTGGATCGGGATAGCACCAAGCAGCCTTGTTAGCTCGTTTATCACCCACAACTACATCATAATAGTTTGCTTGCCCCTTCCACTCACAATAGGTTGTGCCACTGATCGGTTCCAGGCATTCCATGCGAACATCCGGCTGGGGAATATAATAGACGGGCGGATGACTGGTTTCGAGCACGCGCTGCGTTTGGGATGAACGTGCAATTTCCGCACCATTGAATATAACTCGAATCTCCGCGGCACAATCCTCTACTTTGGGAGGTCGGGGATAATCCCATACCGATTCTTGTCGGGGCCCGGGCTCAACTTTTTCCATGACATCTACTTTTTAACCAGGTATTGCAGTGAGAAATAGTCCCTTTCATCGGTCCAAACCTTTTCTACCGAGTACCGACCACCAACCAGCTCCTCAAATTCCTGCAAGCTGTACTTATATGAGTTTTCAGTATGAATAGATTCGCCCTTTTCAAACCTAATCTTTTGATTACTAATCGTAACCGTCTGTTTTTGGGATGATACCAAGTGCATTTCAATACGTCCGGCCTCCTGGTTATAAAAAGCATGGTGATCAAACAACTCGATATCAAAATTGGCATCCAACTCATCATTGATATGCATCAACATATTTTTATTGAACCGGGCGGTAATTCCCTGCGGGTCATTGTAAGCTGCTTCCAACACCTCAACATCTTTCTTTAGGTCTACCCCGATCAACATCTCAGAATCTTTGCCCGTGATTTCTGCAATATTTTTCAGAAAGGCCTTGGCTTCAGTCGGGTTAAAATTACCTATAGTCGATCCCGGGAAAAATACGACCTGTTTCTGATTATTACTTCCGGAGATCGGCAACTCGAAATGAGAAGTATAATCTGCAAACACCGGAATAATAGATATTTTGGGATATTCCAGGCGCAGTCCGTTGACGGTCTTTAACAGAAACTCTTCTGAAATATCAACGGGAATATAGGTAGACAGACCTGACAACTCTTCGAGCAAAAATCGAGTTTTATAGCTGCTTCCGCTTCCCAATTCGATCAGCATCACACCCAAACCGATGCAATCAGCTATTTCGCTAATATCATTTTGCAGGATCTCCTTTTCGCAATCGGTTAAATAATATTCATCAAGAAGAGTAATTTGTTCAAACAGATCCGATCCTCGCTCATCGTAAAAAAATTTACTGGGTAACCGCTTTTGCGGTTTTGACAATCCCTCCAGAACCTCTTCCTGCATCAGACTGTCATCAACAGATGAAACACCTTCCATAGAAGAATATCATGATTAAAAAGCTATTGTATAGCCACAACGGTGAACAATGCTGTTATCGTTCTCTGTAAAAATAGATTTTTTTATTCTCCGAATCCTTTCCGGTTTTAATTTTTACCCCTTTTTCCTGGTTATATTGATAAACGGCCGTTCGCATAGAGTTGACGCTTTTGTCATCTTCATAATCTATCTCAATGGCATCGCCACCTGCTTCCAGCTTATCAAGAGCTTCCAATAAGGGTTTAAATTTCGAAGATCTTTTCTTTGAAGTATAAATCTTTTCTCGATCTACAAATTTAATATCCATATCAAATATACTTTTAAACAATTTTTGATAGCATACATATCTTATATATTACAATGTATAAAATAATGTACATACTCACTATCATCATTGGGATATCTTAACAGAAAGAGTATATAAAAAAAGCTTGCAGAAAATTCTGCAAGCTTTAATAAATGTATGATAAAATAAATCTATGCTTTATTGTATTTCATAAAATTGATCATACACATAGTCCCAAAAATCTGCCAGATTTGAACCTTTATTATGGGGATTTTTTGATTTTGTGGATTTCATAGCATCAACACAAGCTTTTTCTTTGGCATCGTAATAAGCTTTAAGTTGATGCGCGGTAGGATCTTCAATCATTTCTTCAAACTTCTCTATCTTCTCAGGCATAAATGAAAAAGGCTTTAGTTCTTTTGTTTTATAACGCTAAAAGGGGACAAAAAATTTCCTTCCGATTCTAATAAAATAGATTGCTACTGATATTGCAATACCTTCTCCCAGATTATCTTATATCAACGTTGACCCATATTATAAAATCCTCTTAATCATGACTGTGCCGGTTCATTCTGTGGGAATTTGTTGTCATCCTTCTCGATTTTTTTAAATAGATACAAAGCACCAAAAATAACATCGACTAAATATACATTTTGGATGATCAGATACAACGTAAAGCCAAGCTCACGCATATCAATAAATCTATTCATTGCCCAAAACAAGATAAAAACAGCAATAAAATAGGTACCAACAATACCAAGTCCCTTCTCGGTTAATGTTTTAGGTTCTTCCTCTATTTCTTCCAGGGTTACTTCTTTCAACATTCGATATTCATCGTCTAATGCAGTAAAACCGACAATAATAGCTAAGAAGATCAAACCCAGAGTCCCAAAATAGATCCAGGAACTAGCGGCAGCTGATCCTCTTGTGAATCTAACACAAATGCCTGAAACATATAGATGCACAAGGCTAAAAAAATGGCGTCAATACATATACCCCTATTTGAACTCCTTTTTATAGTTTATCTCAATCTGATCTCTTTCCATCATCCCTATTTTTCAATTATCTCTCTTACTCTTTTTCTGCAATTGAATAAATAGTGAATTCTATTCCGAAATTGCAATAATGAACAGCAATAACAAATATGGTCAAATAAAAAAAGGACCGTTTCGTAAGAAACGATCCTTTAAAGATTTTTGAAAGTGGGCGCTGCAGGATTCGAACCTGCGACTTCTTCCTTGTAAGGGAAGCACTCTAAACCGCTGAGTTAAGCGCCCATTTTGAAGAGCACAAATATACAGATATTCTACTATCTGGCAAAACATTTTATTGAAGATTTCAGCACAGTCATTTATAATAAGGTTAACACTGTTAAGTTAATGCTTGACTTACGATTTTGATTCAACCATCTTAGTTACAATTACATATACGTTGGTTCTCATTTCAACATTTTTATTATGGCAGATCAACCACAAGACCACACACCTTTTGAAGCGGCAATTATTGACGGCGGACGTATCCCCTTTCAACGTTCGGGTACCGGATACAAAAAAATGATGGCTTACGATTTGGGTCGCATGGCTATTGAGGGGCTTATCGGACGCGCCCCTATTAACGGCAAAGACCTTGACCACGTTATTATGGGTACGGTCATTCAGGATGTGAACACGAGCAACGTTGCGCGTGAATCAGCACTGGGCGCCGGTATTCCCAACAACGTTCCAGCCCATACGGTCACACAGGCTTGTATTTCATCCAATCAGGCTATTACCAGCGCCATCGAACTTATTCGGTCGGGACAAGCCAAAACAATCCTGGCCGGCGGTACGGAAACCATGAGTGATATTCCTATCCGGTTCCGCAAAAAATTTCGTCAGAAGCTGCTTGATGCTCGTAAGTATAAATCGATCAGTGATTTTCTGAAGTTTTTCAAGGGACTTCGTCCTTCTCACTTATTGCCCGAGATCCCGGCAATTTCAGAATTCTCTACCGGCGAAACTATGGGCGAAAGTTGTGATAAGATGGCTGCCCGATTTGGCATCAGTCGTCAAGCACAAGATGAATATGCCCTGCGGTCTCACAAGCTTGCGGCCAAAGCAACCAACGAAGGCTGGCTTGACCAAGAACTGTTACCGGCGGCTATACCCCCTGATTTTGAAGCCATTGAACATGACAACACCTTTCGCGAAGATACCTCTCTGGAAAAGCTGGAAAAACTAAGACCGGCATTTATTAAGCCCCATGGCACGATTACGGCGGGTAATTCCTCGGCACTTACCGACGGCGCTTCAGCCTCCATCATCATGGAGAAACAGGAGGCTTTAGATCGCGGGCTAACCCCCAAGGCTATCCTAAAAGCATATACCTATGTGGCACAGGATCCGGTCGACGAGCTCTTGCTGGGGCCTGCTTATGCTACGCCCAAGGTCTTGGATATGATGGGGCTGGAACTTTCTGACATTGATGTTTTTGAATTTCATGAAGCATTTGCCGGGCAGATTCTTACCGTGCTTAAAGCTTTGAACTCTGACCAGTTTGCCAAAGACAACCTGCAGCGCGATAAAAAAGTGGGTGATATTCCCATGGAGAAATTTAATTGCTGGGGTGGCTCCCTTTCTCTGGGCCACCCGTTTGGGGCTACCGGCACGCGACTGGTGACGACGGCTGCCAATCGGCTACATCACGAAGATGGAGAGCTCGCACTCGTTGCTGCATGCGCAGCCGGCGGACAGGGACATGCGATCATCCTGGAACGCTTCGACGGTTAACATCAAGACTTTAAAAATTACTCAGGAATAATATTATGAGTTATCTAAACACAGAAAAGCAAGAAAACATATTAGTAGTAACACTGGATCAAGCCGATTCCAAAGTTAACAAACTAACCGAAGAGTTGATCTCAGAAGTCAAGGATCTACTTGATAATACCGATCCCGATGATATTGACGGTATGGTGTTAATCAGCGGCAAAAAGAATAATTTTATTGCGGGTGCTGATGTGGAAATGCTGAAAAACAAGAAAGCTCCCGAAGAAATTGAGGATTTAAGTCAACGCGGAAATAAGCTACTGCTACAGCTGGAGAACTATCCCAAACCGGTGGTTGCTGCTATTCACGGTTCATGTCTCGGTGGTGGGCTTGAAGTAGCGATGGCTTGCAATTATCGAGTAGTTTCGGAGCATTCCGATACGGTAATGGGCCAACCCGAAGTTCAATTGGGACTCTTGCCCGGTGGAGGAGGAACGCAACGGCTACCACGACTTATTGGCGTACAGAATGCCCTTACCTATATGCTTACCGGCAAAAATATCTATCCCCGAAAGGCCTACAAATTGGGATTGGCAGATGAATTAACCCATCGGGATGCAGTGCTTACAGCAGCAAAAAAAGCCGTAGCTAAAATCAACAGTGGAAAGTTTGAACGAGAAGATAAACGCAGCCTTGTCCATCAGCTGATGGAGGGCATGAGCCCACTGCGCAAAATCATATATTCACAGGCCCGTAAACGAGCAAAATCAGAAAGTAAGGGCAACTATCCCGCGCCCGAAAAGATTATTGACTGCGTGCAGGAGGGATATGAAAACGGTATGCAGGCGGGACTAAAGCTGGAGTCTGAAAACTTTGGCAAACTTGCCGCCACCCCCGAATCCAAGGCTTTGGTCAACCTCTTTTTTTCCATGCAGGGAGCAAAGAAAAATCCTGATGAAGAACAAGCACAAGAGATCCAAAAAATTGGTGTGCTTGGAGCCGGACTTATGGGTTCCGGTATTGCAGATGTAAGTGCCAATAACGAATATCGGGTTTTACTGAAGGACCAGGAAGTGGCACAAGCTGTAAAAGGTAAAAAGTCGATCTGGGATGACCTTGATAAGAAGCGTAAAAAACGAATCATCTCTGAGTTTGAACGCGATCGCATTGCCAGTCATGTTACTCCAACAGCTACCTATGACGGATTCGAAAATATAGGACTGGTTATCGAGGCTGTTTTTGAGGATCTGGATCTCAAGCAATCCATCATAAAAGAGGTAGAGAAGGTAACGCCCGATAATTATATCTTTGCTTCTAATACTTCTTCGCTGCCCATCAGCAACATTGCTGAAGCAGCGCATCACCCTGAACAAGTGGTAGGCATGCACTACTTTTCGCCCGTCCCCAAGATGCCGTTGTTAGAAATTATTACGACCGATAAAACGGCCGATTGGGTTACGGCTACGGCACGACAAGTAGGTATCCAGCAAGGCAAACATGTGATCGTTGTTAATGATGGCCCCGGATTTTATACGACTCGTATTTTGGCGCCCTTTATGAACGAAGCCCTCATGCTTCTGGAGGAAGGGATCTCTATCAATGAGCTCGACAAACATATGAAGCAGTTTGGATTTCCTGTGGGGCCGGCTGCCTTATTCGACGAAGTGGGTATTGATGTAGCTGCACATATTACGGAAGTGCTCAGCGATCTTTTCTCTGAGCGCGGGATCCATCCCAGTAAAAAACCGACGGAACTTTTTGAGAAAGGCTATAAAGGGCGGAAGAATCAAAAAGGTTTTTACCGCTACGAAAAGAAAAATGGACAACTTAAAAAGTCTGAACCCAACAAAGATATTTACCAGTACTTTGATGGCAGCGGCCGAAAATCGATGGATGCGCAAACGGTGCAGCAACGCATGACACTGACCATGGTGA
>NZ_JBPOEA010000022.1:0-30588 GCF_052060035.1 Fodinibius sp. SL11
TTCGGCAGCTCACCCGCAAAAAGAACCCCCAATACGATCACAATAAGGGCTATGATGATATTTATACGATTTCCTTTTAATAGCTTGCTCAAACTAAATGATCCCATATAAATTATTTATATACTATTTAGTAAATAGTGCGGAACTGATGTTTTAAAAGTGAAAGGTCTGTTTAAACTTCCGAAAAGCAAGATGGCACGGGCACATCAAGCATGGTCTTCAGTCCGCTGTGAGCTTTTGTTACTGAAGCAATTGCATTTACCGTAATAGCACTGGTAGCAATATCTCCGTTTACACCGCCATTGATTGTAGAACTGAAGCTGGGAGTACCTTCAATTTCAACTTTATCAAATGATTTTTCTTCGCCTACGGCCGCACGGAAATGCAGGGTTACCTTTTCTTCTCCGTCTATAAATCCTCTACCAATCTGTTCAACACCGCTGGGATTATTTTTTCCAATATCAGTATAACCGGAACCGATGTGCTCTTTTGCATATACAGGTTGCAACGTTTCTTCGACATTGTCCAATTCCCAGTTCATCGCTTTTGCTATCATATATACCGATTCAGGTAACCCAACATGACGAAGTGAACCATTCTGTTCCTTTTCTTTGAACTGTCCATCGGTAAGCCCAGCTCCAATTTTTTTCTGAAATGGGATACGGCGAGATGATGCATCCTGCACACGGGATACCCTCACTTTTTCAACATTCTGACAAACAGAACTTAACACCGAAGGTAAGTAATCCATCAAAAAACCAGGATTAACGCCGGTTCCAAGGCATGTGACATTATTTTCTTTACAGGTCTCATTAATCCGTCCCGCGACCTCTGGCTGTGTTTCCCACGGATAAGAAAGCTCTTCACAAGTAGAAACAATATCCAACCCGGCCGCGCCCAACTCTTTAAGTTGACTTTCTATTCTTTCCAAACTTGATAGCGTTGTGACAACTGCAACATCAGGATTCTTTTCATTAAGTACGTCATCTAATGATTCCATGATAGGAACATTTAACGAGTCCAACCCGCAAAACTCCCCGAGGTCTTGGCCTATTTTTTGGGGATCAAGATCAACAGCTCCTACTATTTCAATACCTTTTCGCTCGCGTGCATATTTAACAACTTTCTGGCCCAGTGGACCAATACCTATGTGTACTACCTTTATCATTTATTTAAATAATTATTTGAGTTTAACAGTAAGTTTTAAAATCAATAACCAGATATTTGAGATTATTCTTTATCAGAATGATGCAGTACCCTTCCTGATCGTTCAGAAGATAAATTATCTCTATCCAATGCAATATTTCCGTTAACCAGTACATATTCTATCCCCTCTGAAAGTTGGTGTGGATCCTGAAACGTCGCATTGTCTTTCAACTTCTGGGGATCAAAAATCGCAATATCCGCCTTTGCTCCTTTACGAATTTGTCCCCGATCCCAGAGATCAAATACTTGGGCCGGAAGGGTCGTCATACTCCGTACCGCATGTGTCAGCTCAATAATCTTATCAGCAAGCACATACTTTCGTATTTTCCGTGGGAACGTGCCATAATTCCTGGGATGTGGTACGCCTTCGCCCATATGTACCAATCCTCCATCGGAACTCGTCATCGTCCACGGCTGGCGCATAAAGCGATGCACATCTTCTTCAGTCATGTTAAAAGATACAATACCCGGCCCTCCTTCTTTGATTAAATCAATAGCTGTACTTAGCGCATCTTCATCTCTATTGTCTGCTACATCTTTTAATGTTTTTCCTTCAATCGAAGAATCTGGATTATAATACCGAAACTGAATGCGATCGGGACCTCCTCTACGCTCCAGGTTTTCTTCCATGGCTGAACGAATCCGTTCAAGTTGCTCCTGATCCTCCAATCGAACCCGTAGCGAGTCATATCCGCCCTCTTCGGCCCATCGGGGCACCAGTGCAGAAATCAATCCCGTAGCCGATGCTTCGTAGGGATACTGATCAGCATAGACTTCTATGCCCTTTGAACGTGACTTCTCAATGTTCTCCACAATTGTCTCTGACATTTCCCAAACCGGCGGACCCAGCGCCTTAATATGTGTAACCACGCCCGGAAGGTTAGCCTCTTCTGCAACTTGAATAACTTCATCAACCGATGCCTCCAGTCCTATAGTATAATTTGATTCGTCTCGAATATGACTCGTATAAGCACCTCCGAATTCAGATGCCACTTTTGCAAGCTCGACCAACTCATCTGTTGAAGCATAACTGCCTGGTGAATAAAATGGTCCGCTCGACAATCCAAATGCGCCATTTAGCATACCATCACGGACCAACTGTCTCATTTTATCCAGCTCTTCAGAAGTTGGGGCCCGATCTTCCATACCCATCACTTTTTCCCGGATTGATCCATGCGGGGAAAGTTGAGCGACATTCACTCCAACCCCATCTTCCATCAATGCTTCTCGCTGGTTTTTCATATCAACAGCTCCACCCCCATCAGGATTTATAAACACTGTCGTAATCCCCTGTCGTAGCTGGGGTTCGGCACTACTCAAATCAGGATCCGTTAAACCCGAAGCAGCGTGGGTATGTACATCAATAAAGCCGGGCGTCACATACAATCCCTTAGCATCAATAGTATCGTTGGCACTCTTATCAATATGGCCAACTTTGACTATTTCATCATCATTAATGGCAATATCCGCATAGTACCACGGATTTCCAGTGCCGTCCATCACCTTACCATTGACAATAACTGTGTCATAGGTATTTGGTTTCTGTGAAAAGATCGTACATGCCGAAAAGGTTAGACCAATAAAACCAATTATTAACAAACGAGTCCTGTTGTACAACACAACTTTCTTAAAAGTATCTGCCATTATATTTTCACCTGTATAGTTTTAATCTTCTGATATAAGGTTCAAGGAACTGTCATTTTCAATTATTTCATCATTCATTGTGCTCATAAAAAGCGGATTGAATATCAGCTTATAGGTTCCGCGGGGCTGACCTCGGAACTGGGGCCGGAAACCATAGAGGATAATATTTCCCCCACCGTACTGCACGTTCATCACGGCCGCTTTGTCACTCAGATATTTCTTTTCGCCCAACGCCCATCCACTCATCAATAAGTCATCGCTGGCATACGTCACTGGTATATCAATAGGAGGAGCCGGTGCTTTTTTAATATCCTCTTTCCCACCTTCTCCCTCCCTTTCGATCTCTATAATCTCAAATGCTCGACTGCGAGAAAATGAGGCTGCAATTTCCCGCTGCATGCCGAACGCCAGCGGATAATCGGTAGATACTTTAGCCCTTATCAATGAACCGGGTATGAAGAATTCCGTATTCGAGAGTCCCGCAGTTACATTTTTAACAGGCAAGCCAAACTGGTTAATGACAAAATCACTGGCCGAATCAAACGCCAATAACGTACCGCCATCATTTACGAAATTCTTGAGGGCCAGCGCCCCCTCCAAACCCATTCCTCCGGTATACTCTTCCGGCATGGTACCTGGTTTGTGACCGTTCAATATTCGCGACGGACTTTGATCCGGGATCACAATAGAATGATATTTTGAGAGATCATTATGGACCAGGTCCTTGTCGTGGAGGGTATCAACTTCGAACGCATAACTCTCCAGAACCCAGCGTGTCCAACCTTCATCCATGTTGGACACCCATGATTTATAAAGCCCGATTTTGGGTCTTTCCACTTTATAAAGTTCTACTCCCGGTTCATCCGAAATGCCTTGAAAATCCAACCCGTGTTCCCGAGCTACTCCTTCTACAGCACTTTGGATATTACTTCCATTTTTAATGATTATAGAACCGGCCTCGTAGTTTCGCCCACCGCTGTTAAATTCTGCCTTCGTCCAATATACATTGTGCCCTTCGCCCAATAATTGGTTAGCTGCTTTAGCACTGGCATTGGGCTTATGAGAAAGGATATAACCGTAGTTGGCATCACCGGAAATATCACCGGCTTTAATTTCAATCTTTTCTCTAAGTTGTTTGCCGTCAAATTCAAACGCCTCATCAATTCGATCAACGTCTACTCCCATCTGCATAGGTAGTGTCCAGCCTGCCAAATCATAGGGAGGATCGGGCGGTCCGCCGGAATACTGGAGACGTGTGGGATAATTTTGCGGTTCCATCATATCCATTACAAAAGGCCGAAACGCCTGTCCAGCTTTTACAACAAACGAACCTGCCGGATACTGCTGATTACCTGCAGTAAAGGAGCTTTCTGTCTGAAAAATTTCCACTCCACCCTGTTTCAAAATATTCACCAGCTCAATAGCTTCTCCCCCATCCCACTGTAGTGGCGGAATAATGTAGGCAAAGGGATCTCCCTCATCTCCTTCTTCAATACCATCTCGTCCCATGCTATAAATATTATACAGAAATTGGCTTTTGCGTTCAGCAGCCATATCCAGCACCGCCATTGTGCCCGTCAACATATAATCTACAGCATCGCGGAAGTGTGACTCTCCACCTTCCCAAGGATCGGGATAGAAAATATCCGTTCCATCGGTCGGAATACCACTCCCAATTTTATCAGGCATGGAATCGGGCTCATAAAAACGCGGCGTTGGCGTAGCATGGGCCGTTTCTGTCAGAATACCAATCTGATTATGATAGTATGGTGTAGTACGTCCACCCCCATTCCAAAACATCGTGTAACTGTTGTCTGAAACTACACCCGACATATCTTTGAGAGCAAATCGCTGAGCCATTGCAGACCCTACTTGATTTACGCCCGTTGTTACGCCAGGATGGATATTGGGATTGACCGGATCTGAAAACGGAGGTAAAAAGATACGTGCCCAAGAAGGAGCGGTCTGATGATGATTATAGACAATTTGCGGATACCACTCATTATAAAGAATTTCATTGACATGATAGGTTTCGGGCATATTATTCATAAACCAATCCCGGTTATTATCATGGCCTACATAATGATGATACAACCACGGCGGACTTGTCGTCTCAAACGGCGTATTCAGATTTTTACGATACCAATTTGTTACAATATCTAATCCATCGGGATTCATCACCGGCATTAATAGCGTAATGACGTTATCCCGAATCTTCTTCATTTCGTCACTTTCTTCTGTTGCAATCCTGTAGGCCAATTCTGACGTCATTTGCCCATGAGCCAGCTCTGTAGAATGCATTCCCCCATCGATCCAAACAATTGCTTTCCCGTCTTTGGAAAGCTGTTTCGCTTCTTCGTTCCTTATCCGGGCACGGGATAATTTCTCACTTATGGAGCGGTATTTGTCCAACTGTCCGATATTTTCTTCACTGGAAATGAACAGCAGAATCATTGGTCGTCCTAAAACTGACTCTCCGATAGTAATTTTTTCAATTCGGTCACTGGCTTGATCCAACTGTTCGTAATAATCCAACATTTGATCATAATCAGCCAACTTATAGTCAGCCCCAATTTCGAATCCATAGATGTCCGAAGGGGCAGGCACCTGACCGTGAGCCGTCACACCAACCATTGCCAGTATTAAAAAGAGAAATGCCGTTTTGTAAATTTTGATTTTGTATTTATACATCGGTATATGCTTTTAATTAAAATTCCCGCCCGGCGATATGCCATCAGAACTCTGTTTGTATAGCCATGAAGCAAAATACATATATGGTTTATTTGTAAAATTATTTGTGGAGCCCCGCCTGACTCACCAAGAGCAGCAAAGTTCGCTGTATAGCTATATGGCCGTCTTTATTGAGCCACCATTCATCGAGCGAGTGACTATTGCCCCCGTCTCCTCCTCTTCCGATCGTCACTGCCGGAATATTTTTGGATATTGGTGTATTTGAATCTGTTGAACTTCTGGCTAATGTCGGATCAGAATTAAAAAATCGAGTTGTTGACATCGCCCGTTGTACCAGTGGGATATTAGGATCAATTTCGCCGGAAGGGCGATCGCCAATCATCTCAACATCTACTGTTAATTCAGGTCCCCGGCGGCGCATATCATTTTCCTCATCTAATGCCTTCGAAACAGCCTGCTGAAAAATTTTATCAATCTGTTCAAGTCTCTCATTACTAACCGACCGCATATCCACCTCCATCCAGGCTTCAAAAGGAATAGAGTTTACCGACGTGCCTCCATCTATTCGTCCTACATTATAACTGGTTCTGGCCCCCTTCTGAGTAAATTCATCTGCTTTCTGGCTGAAAATATACATTGCTTTACCCAAAGCGTGTGCAGGATTAACCAATCCAAAGCTACCCCATGAGTGGCCTCCCGGTCCTTCGTATGTTACACGGTAACGGTGAGAACCAAGTCCTTTATTTACAATACGTCCCACATCACCGCCATCAATGGCAATCCAGGAATCAATACCCGGGCCCTTATCGCTAAACAAATGCTTTACACCCCGCAAATCTCCGAGTCCTTCTTCACCAACAGTGCCAATAAAAAGCAAATCCTCTTTTGTTTGAATATTCTCCTCTTCCAGTGCCCGTAAAACGGTAAGCACAACCATTAGTCCCCGAGTATCATCTCCAACTCCCGGAGCAAACAAGGTATCGCCCTTTGTTTTTACAGTTACATCTGTTCCTTCAGGAAATACCGTATCCAAATGAGCACCAAGAGCAACAGTCTCATTCCCTTCCGTACCCTTTCGAAGGGCTATGACATTTCCTTCTTCATCCATCCACACAGAGTCAGCACCGGCTTTTCGGAGCATTTCTAAATATTTGTGTGCTCTATCATCCTCCTTAAAAGGTGGAGCGGGAATCTCTGTCAACATTATAAGATCTTCTGTTGTCTTCGGATCATTTTCCTCTATAAAGTCGAAAGCATTTTGAATAGAGGGATACTCCGCCAATTCCCTAATCTCTTCACTATATTTTTTCTTGATGAGTTCATCACCATCCTGAGCAGATACCGATAATGAAAATCCTAGTAAGAGTAAAAGAACTGCTGTTAAAACGACTTCTGTACTTTTAAACATGATTTAATTAATCAATTCTGTGTTAAAAAAGCCACTTCATTAATAGAAGCTATATTAAAGCAATATTTACGTTAAAAACCGCGCGGCTCTCCATCGTGCCGTGGATCCGAAACCCCGATAAGCTGTCCATTTTCTTTTGAAATTAGATACATGCGAGCATATCCTTGTGATAAAGCCTCGATATAATAATCCATATCACGCACTTTTTTAAGCACATCAGGCTCAAATCCTCTTTCAACTTCTACTTCTGGACCCTCATAATCCGGAAAAATTCTTGGCATAAGTACAGCATCTAAAGGATCAAGTCCATATTCAATGATGTACAGCGTATTTTGCAAAATAGCAGTTGGAATTCTACCACCACCCGGCGCTCCTATTACCAATCGTACCTCATTATTCTTATCGAGTATTATGGTAGGGGAAATGGTTGAAGCACGAATTCTGTAAGGGTGGTTAGCTTGCCAATCTCTTTCATCTTCCAAGCTGGTAAAATCAAATCCGGAGTTATTCAAAATGAATCCATTCACCCATGCTCCTGAGCCGAATACATGGCTCAAAGTAGTTGATAATGATACTGCATTCCCTTGTGAGTCAACGACCGAAATGTGTGTTGTTTCCCCTTCCCCACCGTCTTCCTGACCCGCTTTCACTTCCTTTCCAACCAGGCCAAGCTCTCGAGTTGTATTTTCACTCTGGACATTGTAGCTATCAGAGATAACGTGTCCACCAGCACCAATTACTTTTTTACTTTTTGATATTTTTTGAGTGGGTTTGCCATACTTTACCTCTGCCTGAGCTCTACCGGTTCCGACAAGCTTGCGTCGTTCTTTTATATATTCTTGTCCAATTAATTCTTCTACCGGAATATCTTTCCAATTAGGATCAGATACATATTCCCGTCGGTCAGCATTTGAAAGTCGCATTGTGGAGGTAAGAATATCAAAGGCTTCTGCAGATTCGGTGGGTAACCCAATTTGCTGAAGGTCAAAGCTTTCCAAAATATTCAGTGCCTGTATGATATAAAATCCCGTTTGCGGAAGAGGAGCGGAAAGTACCTGATAGCCTTTATAAGCCCCCCTCAGCGGTGTCTTACCCCACTGCGGCTCATACTTCTCAAAATCTTTGACGGTAACGGGATTTCCAGCTTCATTGAGTACTTCCACTATATCTTTAGCATTTTCTCCAGTATAAAAAGCTGAGGCTCCATTATCCGAAATGGCTTGAAGGGTAGTAGCCAAATCCGGTTGCTTTAATATTTCTCCAACATCAAGCGGCTCATCCCCGGGATAAAATATTTCCTGAGCCCCCTCGTAGCGAGTAAGCTTTTCTTCATTATCCCTGATAAATTGCGCCAGTGTCATATATACAGGAAATCCTTCAGTAGCATACTGGATTGCTGGCTTCATAACCTCTTCGCGACTCATTGTACCATGACGCTCCAGTGCCTGCAAAAGTCCGTCAACCGTTCCTGGAACCCCAGTTGATAACAAGTTGAATTCATCTTCCCCATATTTATCGTGATCTACTTTTCTGTAGGTTTCAGCTCTTTTTGCCGTATAAAAATCTACGTAGTCCGCTTTTTCATTTTTTTGATTCCAGAAAAGCATACTACCGCCTCCACCAATCCCTGACATGTTAGGCTCCACTACATTAAGAGCAAAAGCGGTGGCAACAGCCGCATCGACGGCATTCCCCCCCTGCTCTAACATTTTTACTCCAGCTTCGCTGGCAAGTGGATGAGCCGAACTCACCATGGCTTCATCAGCTACTAATCTTTTATTTCCATCAGATTTGTGAGTTGAACGACTGTTATCCTGAGGCTCGCATCCAACAAATAGAACGAAAAAGAACAGTAAGACAAATCCGAAAATCCTATTCTGAGGGATAACTATATGTGTGCTGTATGACATATTTTTTATTCCAAAATGTTCAAATGATGTA
The DNA here is from genome assembly GCF_052060035.1 of Fodinibius sp. SL11. Taxonomy (NCBI): domain Bacteria; kingdom Pseudomonadati; phylum Balneolota; class Balneolia; order Balneolales; family Balneolaceae; genus Fodinibius; species Fodinibius sp. SL11. The sequence continues at coordinate 8,891 of NZ_JBPOEA010000022.1, forward strand.
ATTCTTTCTCAATCAAAATTAGGATACCAGACCTAAATCCCGATTTCGTATTATTAACCGTATTAATCACCCGATAAAATAGGTATCCTATTCATTCTCATATTTTTCGATAACCTGATTTGCTAAAGGAATCTCTTCCCTCAGTTTACTCACATACTCCTCCAGTTTGGTAGCAAGATGCTGCTTGCGTTGGCGGTGAGTATTGGTCGGCGGATGCAGGGACCGCTGACTAACACCACTCTGAATAAATTCGCCGGCCAAATCATAGATATCATCTCTCAACCCATCATAGCGTGATTCGGCACCCAATTTATCGGCCAGTGAATCGACTGATGCAACCCGATCCTTTAAATCCTGTGGTACAGCACCTTCACTTTCCAGCGTATCGCGAAGAGTATGAAGCCTCTTTTGAATCTCGGCAGCCTCTTCTGCGGCATCCCAAATTTCTCTCTGCATATCGGCTACTTCTAAGAGAAAATCCTCCCGCGCATGCCATTCTTTATCATCAATCGGCATTTCAGGATCACCTTCAACAGTTACTGTTTTCGTTCGTGTAATATCCTCGACTTTCAAGGTCACCGTGTATATGCCCGGCGACACAAAAGGTCCTTTGGTATCTGTTGAACGGGGAAGCTCAGGTAAGATGTCTTCGGACATTATCAAACCTTCTTCCTCTTCTTCATCCTCCTCTTCAACAGGGGGTGGTTCATGTCTCAAGTCCCAGTTTAGTCTTTGAATGGTACCACCTTCTCCAGCCCTCTTAAGTGTTCGGACGAGCTTACCAGAACTATTTCTAACTTCTACATCAACGGAATCCGTGTCTTCATTAAGATAGTAATTGATAATCGCACCCTGCGGCGGATTCTCTCCAAAGAATGATTCCTGCCCACGATAAGAAGTTGACTTCCAATACTGCATTATTTGCGCCGGCTGTATGGAAAACAAATGCGCTTCTTCATTCTTCAAATCATCTGTCCACTCTACCAGCGGAGTCAGATCATCGAGTATCCAAATACTTCGGCCATGGGTACCCACGACCAGATCATCTTCCCGGGGATGAATTTCCAAATCATCATAAAGTGTGGTAGGCAAATTTGCTCCAATTTGGTGCCATTGATTGCCCCCATTATTTGAGATGTATAAGTGGTGTTCGGTGCCCAAGAAAAGCAACTCGGGATTATCAGGATGTTCTTTTATCACATTTACCGAACCTTCACCAGGCAACCCTTCAGTGATCTCTTCCCAAGATTTTCCGAAATCTGAACTTTTATAGACATAGGGAGCAAAATCACCATCTCGGTGAGCATCGAGTGTCGCGTAAATCGTGCCTTCATCAGTTGCGGATGCTTCTACTCTACTCACATAAGTTCCATAACGGACTCCTTTCATATTTTGAGCAACTTCCGACCAGTTATCTCCCCCATCTCTGGATACTTGGATATTGCCATCGTCAGTACCCACCCAGATAATATCTGGACTTAAGGGCGACTCAGAAATAGTAACAATTTCAGCATATGAAGACGTCCCGTCATGCTTCGAAAGCATCTCTTCCGTTCCATCTACTCCCATAAGCGATAGAGAATCACGATGTATACCTCTTGTAAGATCTTTCGTGCGATTCCATGAAACCCCTTTGTCATGAGAAATAAAAAGGCGATTCCCTCCAAAATACACTGTGCTCGGATTATGATTAGAAAGTTCTATAGGGGTTACCCAATCAAAACGATATTCCTCATCTTCATCTTTGGGATAGGGGCGTATATCCAGCAGATCACCTGTCTTGGGATCTAAACGGGTCATTCCTCCATTTTGGGAATTGCTATATACATAACGGTAGTTTGTCGGATCCGGGCGATGATACATTCCATCACCAAATCCTACTTGGGACCAATCATCATCAATAATGCCCATATACCGGCGATTGGCATTGGGCCCTAACCATGAGTGGTTGTCTTGCATACCTCCATAAATATAGTAGGGATCACGCATATCCAACCCGATGGCATAAAACTGACCAATCGGAATATTATTAATTCGATTGTAGGTTTCCCCCCGATCCCAGCTTTCATGCAGTCCAGCATCACCCGCCAGATAAAAATGCTTGGGGTTATTGGGATTAATCCACAGGGTGTGGTGGTCACTGTGAACTCCAACATCATAGGTAGGACGAGTCGGCATTTGGCGAAATGTTTCACCACCGTCATCACTCATATAAAACTCTGTAGCTAAAATATAAACTCTTTCTTCATCAACCGGATCTGCGACAATATGGCTGTAATACATAGGCCGCGGATTCAACTTGTTAACACGCTCCCATGTTTCCCCTGCATCCCTAGTGCGATATGTTCCAGATGAATCTGCATGTTCTATCGTCGCATACAGTGTATTCCTGTTAGCCTCTGCAATTGTCAGGCCAATACGTCCCTTATCACCCGAGGGTATCCCTTTCGTCAATTCATTCCAGCTGTCTCCACCATCGGTTGTTTTATAGATACCACTGCCGGGACCTCCGCCATTAAAGCCCCATGTACGTCGCAAGCGTTGATAGGTCGCAGCATACAATGTATTAGGATCGCTTGGATCCATGACTAAATCTACAATCCCAGTGTACTCATCTATAAATAAAACCTTATCCCAGCTTTCACCACCATTAGTTGTTTTATATACGCCTCGTTCCGCCGTTCCTTTCCACAAATTACCAAGTGCCGCCACATAAGCCACATCTGGATTTTTGGGATGAACTTTAACACGACCGATATGCCGGGTCTCCTCTAACCCCATATGACTCCAGTTTTCTCCCGCATCTGTTGAACGATATATCCCATTTCCCCATGAGGTACTTTGGCGGTTATTTTGTTCCCCAGTACCGGCCCAAATTATGTCAGAATCAGAGGGTGCTATGTCTAAATCACCGAAAGTACTAACTGGTTTGTCATCAAAAATTGGCTCCCAAGTTGTGCCTTTATTAATCGTTTTCCAAATGCCACCTGATGCTGTTGCCACGTATATCGTGGATGGATCATCGCCCAGAGCTTCTACATCGTGTATTCTTCCCCCGGTAACAGCAGGGCCTACACTGCGGAATTCCATGTCCTTGTATAAAGATGGAATGGCTGGATTATCCTGTCCCAACACCGGCGAAACGCTTAACATTAGAATAGAGACTACACCTACTAAGCCGGTATAAACAGACATTAAAATACTACTGGAAAAATTTTTAAACATCATGGGAATACGTATTTAACTAAAATAAATGCCCTTAACCCATATAAAATGAGTTTAAATGAACAGTAAAAAATACAGCTGCGCTTAGAAACACGCAGCTGTATTTTAAGCAATCTGCCAACGACTTATATTAGTCGTCAATATATGGTATCTCACACTCTACATTCTCGTTAGCATCACATTCACTAGTGGAAATTGGAAGATAAGAAGCCCGACGTGTTACTCCTTTATAAACTACGCTTCCTCCATCAAGGAAATAATGATCCCAGCGTCTTAAATCATGTAATCGGCGCCCCTCCAACCATAAGGTTAGATGACGTTCCTGGTCGAGGATATCCCACGCATCGCTACGGTCATCTCCTCCCAGTTCTCCAATTTCTGATGCTGAAGTATCCTGTAATCCGTAATAATTACGCACCTCATTTATTTTAGCCATAGCTGTCGGTAAATCATCATCGAGAAGAGCAGCTTCTGCTTCAATTAATCGCATTTCAGTACCTCTTACAACAGCCATGTCTGAGCCAAGATCGGGCAATTTTTCTTGGCGAAGCATTGTCGTTGTTCCATCTGCTGCAACTTCTGCACTACAATCTTCCGGAGTAGCAGAACAGTCGGTAATAGGTACTCGTGGATCATCAGGATTACGAGAAGCAGCCAGAGTATTAAAAGCTGAAGCCTCATAGCGACTGTGGGTCTCATCTCGATATTCATTAGATTCCCGCCCAGAATTGTTTGAATATTTCGCCTCATAAACAAAATCTGTAGGCACCTCACCTGCATTCTGCACAGCTTCTGACCAATTTCCCAGTCCGACATGAACCTGGGCCAAGCCGCCATATGCAGCTGTCTCAAAATCAGCTTCTCCAGCAGCCTGTGACTGTTGTAAGGCATTCTCAAAATGCCCAACAGCTCTCTGGAAGGTATTACTTGATGGTTGGGCTTCTCCTCCATTAATAACATCACGGTTAAAGTTTTCGGCAATCATTCGGTTAGAAAAACCTGCAAACAGGTAGGCTCTGGCCGTCAACGGGTTACCATCAAAATCATCACCAAGCACTTCTTGCATTCGTTCCAAACCGTTCTCTGCGACAAATCGTGCCTGCTGAACGCCCTCCCAATAAAAGCCTGAATCTTCAGGATCAATCCTTCCGTGGCGTAATTCACCAGTCAAGTAATAACTTCCACTGGCAGCAAGCTCATCAGAGAGACGAGCCCCAGTAAATCCTATATCATCATAAATATAAGAGAAGTCAGCTGACATTCCTGTTACCAAGGTTTCCATCCCCTCAACTGTATTCAGATCCTTTTCCTGGATCCTTCCGGGATTTGTTACCCCAAAATCGCATCCTGATACTAAGAGAGAGGTAACAGCAAATAATATAAGTACAACACCTATGTTATAATTTTCCGTAAACCTAATGAGTAATTTCATAATACTGGTATTCTTCAATGTTATTTTTTTAAAAAATTGTGGACTCATAATTCAGCCAATTAAAATCCTACATTTAGCTTCATGATGAAGGTTCTCATTGGAGGAATGTTATAGTATTCCTGACGGTAATCCACGAAGTCGCGAGCCCCATCTTCAAAGGCTTCCGGATCCAAACCAGGATAATCAGTAATCGTCCACAAATTCTTACCCTGAATTTTAATGTTCGCATTTCTTACGCCACCAGGTAACCAACTGCTTGGCAGCTTATAGGAAACAGAAGCGGAACGAATCTTGAAAAAGTCTGCTGCCTTCGTCCACATACCGTATGTAGTTTCGTTGGGATCACATAAGGCAAGTTCTCCGGCAGTCAAACTTGAAGTATTCCCCTCATCTATCTGAGATTGAATATCCGTACATGTAGGCCAAGCTCCTCTTCGAACATTCTGATACGCTGTTCCCGAAGATAATACATGGCCTCCCTGCCCTTCTCCCAGTACATCTATCGTAAATCTGTCTTTGATCGAGATGCTGGTATTAATGCCATAAGTGTGGGTAGGATATGAAGGTCCAATATATTGATCTTCAAATTCAGGGTCCTCACCGACAGCATTCGGATTTGTTACTCGATCGTGGAAATAACTGGGTACAGAATATCCCGTACGCAGTTCTTGTCGCCAACTAACATAAATTCTATCAACATCACCAAGATCTAAAGCTTCACTATGGTTTGTTGAATATTGTCCGCCAACCGACCATTGAACGGGTCCATCCTGAATAATACTGACATCCAATTTAGTTTCAATCCCTTTATTCTCAAGTTTACCCACATTTTCAAGCTGTGTGTTGACAAAGCCGGTTGAAGGTGCAGGTTGCACCGGCACAAGGGCATCTGTGGTAAGCTGGCGGTAATAAGTAAATTCAGCAAAAACGCGATCATCCATGAATGAACTTTCAAAACCAACCTCGAATTCCCCCGTTCGCTCAGGACCAAGATCCGGATTACCCAAATTTTGAGGTGTTACAGCTGGCTGTCCCTCATCACCTGAAACGGAGCTCCAGGTACGAAGTGCAGCAAAGGCATTAGGAGCTCTTCCTGATTCACCATAAGCAGCTCGGAGCTTCAATGTATTCCAAAAATCAGGCCAGAAATCATAATCCGAAGGGATAAATGACCCGGATATTTTTGGATAAACAGCCAGTCCAAAATCATCACCGAACGTACTGTGCCCGTCAACACGCACACCTCCCGTTATAAAAAGTCGATCATTATATCCAACCTTCTGTTGGGCAAAAAATCCGCCACTAACTGTGCTAATACGATTTTCAAAAGCCTCAGTCCTGGCTCCAGAGTCAACCAATTTGTCACCAGGCCCTCCAAACTCTTCACCAAATCCGTTAAGGGCGATGACACTTTCATCATACATCTGTGCTCCCCAAGAAGTACTCGAGGTAAATTTATCACTGATATCAAAGTCATAAGAACCCGTATAATCAATCGTGCGATTGGTCATTTTATAATAATCAGCCTCACGATCGCCTTTGGGATCATAGAAAAACCCAAATGGGCGTTCTTCAGTATAATCCTGTTCGCTGTAATCAATACCCACTGTTACCTTGTGCAGCATATTTTCCATAGGAGTCCAGTTAACAGTTACGCCCGAGGTAAAGTGATTAGAACGGGTAATTAACTCCATATTAAACACCTTACTATTATCATTATTTGGGGTATAACCCGCATCTCCCCGTAGGACATTCAGAAAGAAACCTTCGGCATTATTTCCATCCGGAGTCCATTGTGTCTTTTTATACGTATAGCTGGTGTTAAACTTAAAATTCAGATTATTTGTTGGACGGAAACCAAAATTAGCACGCATACCATAATTATCACTTCCCTGGGGACCAAAAACACCATCTTCTGAATTTAGTTTACCAGAAATGAAATAACTTAAATCTTGTCCACCACCACGTACAGACATATTATATCGCTGAATATGACCATTCTTATGATAGGAACCACTATCGGGACAACCGGGATCAATACCTTCACAATCCCATAATCCTAACCCAGTCGGATCACTATCAGGACCTAATTTGGGCATGTTATTAAATCCTTGCGTAACGGACACATTCCAACGGGCATCTCCTTCTGCACCCTGCTTGGTAAAAATCTGTATCACACCACCGGAAGCTTCCGTCCCGTAAATTGTTGTAGCTGCAGCGCCTTTGATAACTTCCACTCTGGCTATGTCATTCGGATTGAGATCATCGAATGGCGCTGCTGCCTGATTTACCTCAGGATCACTCCGAAATGCGCCACTGGCAACACGGACTCCGTCTATATATATAAGGGGTTGATTTCCCTGGGAAAAAGAATTTCCGCCGCGGAGCCGAATAGTGCTCGCTGCACCAACCTGACCTGAATTGTCCATAATTGTAGCACCAGCTGTGCGGCCTTGAAGTACATCACCGAAATCGGATACCGTAGCAGATTCAATTTGTTCACTACTTACCTGTTCGAGACTGTTTCCTACCTCCTTACGGCGCGTTTGTCCACCAGTACCAGTTACCACAACCTCATCCATTTCCAGGGAGGTTGCTCCAAGCTGTAGATTGACTGTCACGGTTTCTCCAGAAACAACATCAACATTTTTTCTGACAACTTTATAACCAATAAACCGGGCCTCAATAATTTGCCTACCCTGCGGAACACTCCGAATAATATATTCCCCATCTGCATTCGTAGATGCACCTATATTGGTTCCTTGTACAATGACATTAACTCCTGGCATCGGCTCCCCCGATCCCTTTTCTGTTACCGTTCCTTCTACGGTTCCCTGCCCCAAAGCAGTTATGGCACTAAAGAATACCATAAACATGCCAAGGATTATCATATTTAACGCTTTATTCATAACCATCCACCTTTATTACTATTTGTTGTTTAGAAAGCAATTATCCTTATGAACTATTTTAGTTGTATCCCATGGAGAATAAAACTCCCAAAATTTTTTATAATCAATTTATTGACTATAAACGCTATCTTAGACAGTTTTATATTTAAAGAAATATTTTTCCTACCCAAGACCGCATTTAATAGGTGACAATAACTATGCCATGCTTATTATGAGCATAAACTTTATTAAAAAGCCTTAATACTTACAGATCTATGTGCTGTTTTATTACAACAGTGTGCTGTTATAACACACGAGATAGTAATAATTATTAACCCAAGATTTCATATACAAACATTATCAGGAATGGCATTATTTCTGCAGCTAACACAATCACATTACACTTAGCTTGAGTCCATTTAGTTATGAAATTTCCCACTAATCAAAAGCTCTTATTAATATCAGCTTTTGTAATTCTTTTTGTCACTATTATATCATTTTACCTCTACCAGGGAGTTTTAAAATCTGCAGATGAGATTATTAAAGACAATAAAAACATTACCCAAACAGCTGTTAAAAAACTTATATTAGGAAGTGAACAAGACTTAACCCCAATCTGGAATGAATACTTGGAGGGGAAGGTAAGAATCACAAAACAAGAGGAACGATTAGCGGACTCTCTATTATCGATAGATGTCAAAGAGATCTTAACAAATTTTCATCGACTGGAAGGAGGCTTTTATTTTTATCGGTTGGATGAATTTATTGGATACAGCTTTCCCACTATTGCCGAACCAAAACCAGCATTTGGCCCGCCTCCCAGATCGTATAATATCATAAGGAAACAAGCCCGATCAACAATACAAACTGATTCGTTAATTACAGAACTTCATCAGTTTGATCCGGCAATCTTTCCACTTTCTACAAAACCTATTTATGTAAATGGAGAAATTGTAGGTGCTGCCTGGGCCAGAATCCATATTGAGCGCAAGCTCTCAACCTCACAAAATATCCAAAGTGGAACTTTCTTTCTCACGTTGGGAGCTATTTTATTAGGAATATTTATTACAATTATCCTTGTATGGACAATTAAAAAGCGTATGGCAGAAATAAAAGAAGGGCTTCAAAAAATGAAACACGACTCCTCTCATCGTTTAAAAGAATATCGTGGTGTACTTGGCGTGATAAGTAAGGCCATTAACGAGATGACTGATGCCCGCCAAAAAGAACAGAGAAAACGAAAAAAGTTAGAAAAAGAGCTATACCAAAAAGATAAAATGGCAACACTTGGTAAGTTAATCGCCGGTACAGCTCATGAAATAAATACGCCTATTTCTATTATTAAAACACGTATCCAAATTTGGGAAAGAAAATTACGAAAATCTGACTTGGAGAAGGATAAAGTTTCTCTTGTATCTGATAAATCCTTAAAAATTGTTCACAAAGAAATTAACAGAGTTTCAAAATTAATTAAACGGTTACTTCTTTTTTCCAAACCTATTGGAAAAGAAAAAAAACCTGTTGATATTCATGCCATTCTAAAAGAAAAAATGGACTGGCTAATTGAAGCTTTTCCCGGTTACACCATTACTTATGAAACTGATTTTGACTCAAACTTGCCTCCTGTTCATGCAGATCCAGATTCAATTGATCAAGTTATTTCCAACATATTTAAAAATTCGGTGCAAGCATCTACAGAAAATTGTAATATGGTAATTAAAACGGTGTTTTTAGAAGACAGCAATCTTGCGAAAATTACTATAAGGGACTTTGGCACCGGAATGCCCGAAGAAATAAAACCAAAGATCTTTGACCCTTTCTTTACTACTAAAAACAACGGGTCAGGACTTGGGCTTTCAATTTGTAATGAAATTATTAAATCACACCATGGCAGTATCCACTTTGAAAAGCCACAAGAAAACGAGACAATTATTAAAACTTGGGATCAATCTACAGCCATTAACAATGTACAACCTTCTGTGGGAACCATATGCATCATTAAACTTCCTATTCATAAGTAGGATATAACTAGCTCATTTATGGACTCAAACCTCATTTTAGTTGCTGATGATGAACCTTCTATGCGGCTAAATATTGTAGAATTATTAGAAGACGAAGGTTACTCTGTGCTACAAGCCTCGAATGGAACAGAAGCCATCCAAATGACTCTGGACCATCAACCAATTGTGGTATTAATGGATATAAAAATGGCTGAACTATCTGGTATCCAAGCCCTTAAAACCATTAAAAAAAATACGGAGCGAATCCCAATTATTATGTTCACAGCTTACGGCTCCAGTGAAAAGCCAATTGAAGCAATGAAAGCTGGAGCGTTTGATTATCTAGAGAAACCTTTTGAAATAGATAAATTTTTATCTGTAGTTCAATCTGCTGTCGACCAACATAATAAACTAAACTCACTCAGTAATGAAAGTATACAAAAAATTGAATCAGATTGGCCTACCATAGAAGATCAGATTGTGGGAGTAAGTAAAAAAATGCGGGAAGTTCTTAAGCTGGTTGGAAAAATTGCCCCGAAAGATACAACAGTTTTAATTCAGGGTGAGAGTGGTACCGGCAAAGAAGTTATTGCTGATGCTATATACCGTCATTCTAACAGGTCTAATGGTCCATTTATTAAAGTGAACTGTGGTGCTCTACCTGACAATTTGCTCGAAAGTGAACTTTTTGGTCATGAGGAAGGAGCCTTTACCGGGGCATCTAAAAAACATTTAGGTCGTTTTGAGCTGGCGGATAATGGTACAATTTTTCTTGATGAAGTTAATGCTCTCACTTTACAAACTCAGGTTAAATTGCTTCGCATATTACAAAATTTCACTTTTGAACGTGTTGGTGGCGAGAAAACCCTAAAAACAAATGCAAGAGTTATTGCAGCTACAAACAAAAACCTCAAGCAAGAGGTTGAAAAAGGCAATTTCCGTGAAGATTTATATTATCGTTTAAATATTTTGAATGTCACATTGCCTCCCCTACGCGAAAGATTAGATGATATTGAACCTCTTGCTAAATACTTTATTAAAAAATATTCCGCAAAAAAGAATACTGTAATATCTTCTGAAGCTCTCAACTATCTGAAATCCTATCATTGGCCGGGAAATGTTAGAGAACTTGAAAATATTATTGAAAGAGCAACTGTAATGATGCAAGGAGATATTCTTGAAAAAAAAGACCTTTCAATATCATTAAAATCTGACTTTTCGGACATTTATAAAGTACATAGCGAAGAGGGGAATATCCCGATGCAGAAAATAATTAAATCTGTAGAAAAAGATCTGATTTTAAAAGGACTACATCGAACTAACTGGAACAAAACCAAGGCAGCCAAACTCTTGGGTATTAATCGAAGATTACTTTACTCAAAATTAGATCAGTACGATATTAAAGAAAATACTGATTGAATATTTGTTTGGAATTTTTCGTCTCACATAAAATTCTTTACACCTATAGTAAAATCCAGCGTTCTTTTTTCATCGTTTTTCTTCTTCTCCGGGGTGATACTCCCGCACAAACTGTTTCATAATATCCTCTTCAGTAAAAACAACCTGCTTCATCTTATTATTAGTGAACAACTTAAGTTGATCATTAAAATATGGTGAATCCTCTTTTACACTTTGTCCGTACGCCAACACAGAATAGGCTTTAGGTTTATCTCCAAATTCAACAGCCAAAACCCAGCCGTCACCTCCTCTTACTTCAAGCTTCTGATCATCATATTTATGATCAATAAACCACAGCACCCTAAAGCAGCCCAACAAACCTGTACAACCACCAACCGCCAAGTCTTTGTCTCCAAGGTGTGCACGATGCACATCTCCCCAAGCATAATCCCAATCTCCATATCGCTCTTTTGCCTTTTCTACAGCCCATTCAAATGCTTCGGCAGCCCGCTTAGGATCTGCAAGTCCGTATGGTGTTTCAGCCGGATGATCGGGCGACCATACCTCATCAAACAATCGCTCCGGAGTAGCAGAGAATCCGGCTGATTCGGGAGATGAATTGACACTCGTTGAGTCGGCAGTTTCCTGATATCGCCACCACCAAGTTTTAAAAAGTATCCCCCCTTTACTTTCCTTTCTCACGGTATTGTCCCAGTTTTCAATCTGTTCTATTGCCTCAACAATTTCATCCTCTGGATTGTGTTCGCGAACTGCCTTTATAAGATCCACTTTTACCCTGTGGGCAAGCAGCATATCCATACTGTGTTTGAGCTCCACAATATCTTCCAAAGAGAATTTTTTTTCGTTATTGATCAGCTGATCAGAATGCTGACTTCGCAAACGATACTGAGGATCTGGGAAATGATCGGGAAAGTCCTCCTCATCAAAAACTTCATTCAGATTAGTAAAATGAAACGGATCATTTTCGTTGTGCAAATATCCACCCTCCGGATTGTGAAGCTGGGGCAGATCATCCCAAGCGATAAGATCACTCCAAATTTGATCTCTACTCGATACCTCCACTGCCAATGTATCATTCCCCGATTTATGTGGCAGGTCAGGGGCGGCTGCATTCCAAACGTAAAAAATATTACCATCTGCATCTGCATATGTTAGGTTTGAGGCGGTCCGGGCCCGCATACGCATTGCTTCTTTCCATTCGGATAGATTTTGAGATTTCATCATATTCAAAAATTGTTCGCCCATACGAAACTCCCCGTCCCCCGCCGATTTAATCACATACACCTTTCCATTGCCCCGATGGATAACCGGTCCAAATGGCGTTGACAAAAATTCACGGGTCTCCAATCCTATGCTTTTCCCATTTTTAAATTCAATTGTTACTGATTCTTTTTGAATAGGTAGTGACGCCCCGTCTAACAAAAAATGATCCGGACGCTCAGGATCAGCTTCAAAGGCGTAGATCTCATCCAGATCGGGGTAGTTATTTGTGGTAGCCCAACCCAAGCGCTCATTAAAGCCACCGACAATACCAAGTGGACGCCCAATTCGGAAATCTCCATAAAAATTCAGTTTGCCGGGAACTGTTACCTGCGCCTCGTAATACCCGGCATCCCAAGATAAATGGGGATTACGGACCAGAATAGCCTTTCCAGATTTCGTGCGATCCGGAGCCAGTGCCCAAGCATTCGAACCCACATCGGGATGGGGTTCTTCGGCCCGTTCTGCAAGTCGAGCCCATAATGTGGATCCATCTAATCCTGTTGCATTATCTGATACCGTCTCTGCATTCTCTTCCTGCTCTTGACGTCTACCAAGCGCATCCAAAAAGTCCCGGATAGAAGAGCTACTGGGTCCGTTTATACCGCGTGCATGAACATCATAAACAGTAAAAAACGGTTGAACCCAATCCTCAAACTCTTCAGGATGCAATTCAATATAACGATTGATCCCAGCAACAAAACCTTTTGTTATTTTCCGAGTATCTTGCTCAAGATCATCCCAGGTTTCCACAGCTCGGACATAATCGCGCCTGTTGGCGGCATCGGAATCAATGGCATACTCAAGATCGCTTACTTTTTCTTCATTGTATCGGGTCCATTCCCCCCGAGCGCGGATCAGCCCTTCTACGACTTCTCTGCCATAATCTTCCATCTGCACATAACCCAACGCAAATCCGGCGGACTGAATATTTTCTGCATCTATATGTGGAACCCCATAGTCAGTTCGCCTGATAGTAACCTGTTCGGCAAGTTGTCTTACCTCTGGCTTCTGATACTCAGATTGAACTGAGGTTGTATTCTGGGTCGTTTGTTTTCCAGCAGCACAAGAGAGTAGTGCAAATGGAAGGCTTATCAATAATAAAACAACAATATTTCTCATGACCTGAAAATTTATTTCAAATAATTTTACATAAATAACTATTTAATAACCGTAACGTGAAACTCTTCAAAAATCCAAAAGAGCTAATTAGAATTTTTTTTTATAAAATAAAAATCTGTCTTTCGAAGGTTGGGGTGGCATATATAAAAAAGGGGCAGTGTAAAACTGAACTCTGTCCGGATTGTTTATTTATCAGGGTTACGGGTTAAGTCCAGTCGCAGCCAATCGCCAAATCGAATGGCCAGCTGACCAGCGTTTAAGGCCCAGCATGTTTATACAGGTCTTTATATGTTACTCGTCACGCACTTTATAGCTGACCGCAACCCAAACATGGTATGGGAGAGCTCAGTATCGTATATCTTGGAGATGTGGGTGCTGATGTCCCGAAGGTTTAAATGAAGCAAGAAAACGTATTCAAGAATGACAATTAAATAACATTAAGAAGGCATGTCTCCAATATCTGGTATATTTTCTGCAGGTAAGTACAGGATAAACTAAGCTGTTGGAGCGATCTTTTTTAGATGAATGGCATTCAATATTTGATTCAGAAGCCGACTTTGCTGCTCGGCAATAACTCTAACATCAGTTAGATCCCCATTCAGAAACATATACGCACAGGCCAAGTCCGATATCTTCCAATCTTTATACACAACAGATTCCGGTGAACATCGAAAAACCGAATAGCAATGATTTTCTGTGGGAACCTGCAATGTTTGAAACACATCAAATATGTGTTGCACCCTCTCCTCTATTGCTTCCAAATGGTCTTCATCAGGTGTATCGAGAAAATCGCTGGCGTAATAATGACATCTGCTTTCTTCAACACTTTGTAAAAATCGTTTTATCTGATCTGGAGTAATCTCGTCATCCGATACCGGCAAATTTAGTCCATCAATTGTCATAGTCGTCATATCCTACTGCTATCCCCTCTAAATTAATTCTTACTATTACTTAAATTGTCGGCTTGAAGAGTGTCTCTGACTCTTCCTTCCCTGATGCCAAATATTTTCGGTACCAAGACACTGCAATATGTGCTGCTTCGTTCAGTTTATCCGGCTCCTCAAATAGATGAGATGCTCCCGAAATAACGGCCAACTGCTTGGGACTGTTTAATTGCAATACCGCTTTCTTATTCATTCCAAGGGCTTCAAAGTCAAGCTCTCCCACAATCAACAGTGTTGGGGTGGAGATTGCTGAACGTTGCATTTTTTGCAATTCGATACGACCACCCAGGCAAACAACGGCTTTAATTACATTCCCCAACTCCGATGCTACTTGCAACGTTGGACCAGCTCCCGTTCCACTTCCACAAAAAGCTAAATCCAAGAGATTATACTCTGAATGGCTGTGCAGCCAATTAGTAGCAGCAAGCAAACCTTTGCTGAGGAATTCAAATCTTTGAGGACCCTCGGGAATATCCTCGTAAACCCCAAGGGTATCAAAAACAAGTGTGCCATATCCGGCCTGCTGAAAAGCCAAGGCCAGCCGATATTCATGGGGCATTAATGACGATCGCCCATAACCGTGCGAAAAAATGATCATACTTTTAGCTTTTACCGGCAAGGTAAGCGTACCATCTACTTCGTGGCCGTTAAAAGGTAATTTCATTGTGATTTCATACATAACCACTGCTCTACATTTCATTCACATTTATATTGCAAATCTAAATAACCGCGTATTTTTTTCTGTAAGAATTGATATGGAACTCCTGTAGTATTTACTCCTAAGGGTACTCACTTGATTTGACTACATCCTTCAAGAGGATGCCATTGCAATTTTATGCGCTTCTCCACGGTAATTTTTAAAACCGCTAAAAGTTTGCAGCCGCCTCTTTTATATATGCTCTGGACGGCAAATATTCGCAAGGACTTGGGAGGTCCGTTATGACTAATCATCAGAATAAATTTGTACGATGGCTCCATAAAGTTGAAAATAGTGATGTCTCGGAAGTGGGAGGAAAAAAATGCTTCGCTGGGAGAAATGATACAGCATTTAGAGCCCTTGGGGATCAACATCCCTTCAGGTTTTGCCACCACCTCGGCAGCCTACCGTGCTTTTATCAGAGAAAATGAGCTTGAAGCGCCGATAAGAGATTATTTACGCAGCTATCATGACAAAAAAATAACCGTCGAGGAGGCAAGCCGTGAAATTCGTACCCTGATACAGCAGGGAGCTATCCCCTCTACCATTATCCAACCTCTCAAGAAATACTATAAAGAATTATCCGAAAAGTATGATACCGAAAACGTAGATGTTGCTGTACGCAGCAGCGCTACGGCTGAAGATTTGCCCTCGGCAAGTTTTGCGGGGCTACAGGAAACATATCTAAATATACGCGGTGAGAAGGAGCTGCTTGAAGCCTGCAAAAATTGCTTTTCTTCACTTTTTACGGCTCGGGGAATTGTATACCGTGAAGAGAAAGGCTTTGACCATTTCAAAATAGCGCTCTCTGTTGGTATCCAAAAGATGATCCGCGCCGACAGGGCCAGTTCAGGAGTCATATTTACCATCGACACCGAAACGGGCTTTCCAAATGTGATTGTCATTAACGGGACGTGGGGGTTGGGCGAAAACGTAGTGCGCGGTATCGTCAATCCAGATCAATTTACTGTTTTTAAGCCACTGCTTGATCATGATAAGATTGTACCCATCGTGGAGAAAAAACTGGGAAATAAGGAGCAGAAAATGATCTACAGCTCTGATGATGGCAGCAGTGTTAAAAATGTTAAGACAACCCCCGAAGAACAATCGCAGTATGTGTTAACGGATACCGAAATCATCACCCTTGCCCGGTGGGCCAAAACTATTGAAGAGCATTACCAACGTCCCATGGATATTGAGTGGGTTAAGGATGACCGAAGCAATGAGCTTTATATCGTACAGGCACGTCCGGAGACCGTACATTCTGTCTTTGATGAAGGTAAGGAATTCAAGAATTACACCCTCTTGGACAAGAAGGCCCCTGTTTTAATTACCGGGTTAAGCATCGGAAGCATGAACTTCATAAGTCCAATTGTGTGTGGTTGCCCATCAGAAAAGGCATGACCAAATTGGGAGATTTTAAAACAGATGAAGAGGCTTTCAAAAAAGCGAACAGTCACTTTAAAAAAATTATCCCCTGCCGAACTTGTTGTAATATCAGCACAACACAACCTATCTCAACGGCTGAGAAACAACGATAGAACCTTGGTTTTCCAAATTTTAAGTTAAGTAATTATTGTAACTCATCTCATTTAGAAATGATGCCATTAATAGAGTCTCAAGTTAAAATTTATATAAGCCATAATCTTCGCTTTTGACAACTAAAAAGCCTTTCATGCCTGCCGAATAATGACCCGGAAAACTACACAGGTACTCGTAATCCCCAGGCTCACTGGGCGCGGTAAAGGTTACCTCGGTCGTTCCCCCTCCTCCTACCAGCTCAGTATGAAACAACACTTGGTCACTCAATTCATTGGGCATATAATCCTGATCTCTCGCTGCAGATGCTTTGGAAACATACGCATTGGCATCAGCTCCAAGTACCATCAATATCCAATTATGTGCCATTGCTGATGGTGGAAGTTGACTCTTTGTTGTCAGGTGAATACGGATCTCTTCACCGGGACTGACCTCAATAGTTTCTAACAATAACAAGTTTCCTTCTTTACCTGTTGTTTGTCCAACTGTTATATCATCCATTTCACTTTCTACCGCAAACTTCATTTCATCAATCCCAATGATGTCAATAGTACGAACATCCTGGCTCATCGTATTTGGTTGCTCCATTTTTTGTTCTTCTGCCTGCTGTGATTCGTCAGGCTCTCTTTCTGAAGTTTCTCCACTACCACAGCCCAAAAGGAATAATAACAGCGACAAAGACAAAAGAATATTAGTTACTTTCATATTAGATTTATTTCAGATTGGTTTTATTATTTGAAATCAGATAGGTCAACAATTACAGCTCGAACTTTTGCGATCTGCGTGATCATCAATGTATGGTCAATAAATAATTTCTCATGATGATTGTTTTCATATTTCTATATACTTCTACTTCCTTAGAAAACCAGTTTCAAGTTTTCTGTTGCTTCAACTATTTAATCAAAGTAGATCACCTGTGAATTAATAGTTTATCTTAAAGTGGTGTAAGGCTTATCCTGAAAGTTCTCGCCTTTAAAGATCTGTCGTAGACCTCTACACGGACTTTTTTCGACTTTATCATTTTTCATAAGAATACTATCACCATATAACTCCCTTGTAGGAAATATATCTACAGCAAAAAAATAGATATCCTTTGTTTGCCCCTTTGGTCTATTGGATATACTGGAATTATCCGGCAAAAAAGATGATATGACCAATGTCTCACAAAGAATTAATGGAACAACCTGCAAATAAGTATCCACCCAATTGGGTTAACTATGAAAATGAATACGCATCTTTTCAGTGGGACCATGTGTGGGATAAATTATCTGGAACATCTACTATAGACAAGCTTAACATTGCCTGTGAAGCTGTCGACTGTCATGCGGATGGAATGCAGGAAGCCCTCTCCACTGGATTGAAAAAGAGGGAAGTACCAAGCTCCATACGCAAGGCATTTAGAACAGGCTTCACTGCCCAACCTGAAATTATCGTAGAAATAATCAAAAAGATGGGAGGCCTCCATGGGTAAATTTATTATGCCAAGCCTGGGATCACAGATGATTGAAGTTTTTGAAGATGAGATTATCACCGAGCTTGTTGCAAATGAGGGAGAAGTCATACCTGTGGGATCCGTGATGGCCATTATTAATGGAGAAGGAGAAACAGAAAATGCAAAAGTGAAGCTTTCTGAAGCACCAAAAGATAAGATGAAAGAAACGCGCGGTGATAAAAAGCAGAAAGTTATAACAAAAGAATCAGTTACTCCACATAAGGAGGCTGTCCCATTACACCGTGTTAAAGCTTCTCCATTGGCACGACGCGTGGCAGAAGATTTGAATGTCGATCTCAGCAAGGTGAATGGCAGTGGAGCAGGCGGAACTATTCATCGTAACGATGTTGAGACATTTGCACAGCAACAAACGTCCAATGAACCCTTCGACAAAGAAGTAGAAATGGCCGAACACCTTTCTAAAGCTGAAGGCAAAAGCATGCGTCAATCGATAGCAGCCGCCATGAGTCGATCGAATAAAGAAATCCCCCATTATTACCTGGAAACAGACATTGACATGAAGGCAGCACTCGAATGGCTCTCCGCCGAAAACGAAAACCGATCGGTAAATGAACGCCTGCTAACGTCTATGCTACTTATCAAAGCAGTAGCAAATGCACTTACCAAAGTCCCGGAGCTCAACGGCTTCTGGACAGATGAAGCTATGCATATCGAGGAGGGTATCCATATAGGTTTTGCGATTTCATTGCGTCAGGGCGGACTTGTAATTCCGGCGATTCTTAACGCTGATCTGAAATCTTTAGATGAGGTTCGCAGTGATTTTATAGATATGGTAACTAGAACGCGGGAGGGACATTTACGAAGCCGGGAAATAAGTAGTGCTACGATCACCGTAACCAGCCTTGGCGAACGCGGTGCCCAAAAAGTGTATGGCGTTATTTATCCTCCCCAAGTGGCTTTAATTGGCTTCGGTAAAATTACCGATCGTGCCCAAGCCATCGATGGCTCTATTGGAATACGTCCAACACTCTCTGTGGTATTGGCCGGGGATCATCGTGCTACCGACGAACATACCGGCTCCCAATTCCTGGAAAAACTAAACTATCAACTCCAACACCCTCAAGATCTATGAGTGACAACATCGATACAATCATCAAAAAACATCTGCATCGCGTTGCTCCAGAAGCCGATCTCAATCAATTACAACCTGATGATGAGTTGGGACCTACCCTGGATCTCGACTCTATGGATTTCTATAGTATGATGGTAGGGATCAGTGAAGAACTTCGGATAGAGATCCCCGAGGAGGAGTATGGAAAACTACGCACGTTTAATGATATCAAGAACTTTTTAAGTAAATCAGCGCGAGAAGTCTAAAGACCTAAGTTTTTTAAAGCTTGGTGGCAGACTTATATAGTCAGAAAAGACAATGTCATACACATTCATATTTTCCACCGCGCTTAACTTTCCCCTGAAGTGTTGCTGCCCTGTTTTCCCTTATCTTTTTCTAAGGATTTAACCCCTCTATACCTGATTCATTTATCTCGTACTATATCAAGATCACTATAACCATAATGAGTGAGGATACATTATGAAAGGAAAAGTAGCGCTGGTCACGGGGGCAGGATCTGGCATTGGGAGAGCAACGGCCGAACTTTTTGCGGTTCACGGAGCCTTCGTTGTGGTCTCAGATAAAAATCTTGAAGCAGCACAGGAAACTCTTGCACTTATTAAAAAATCAGGGGAAAAAGGACTGGCACTCGAAGTGGATATCAGCCGAGAAAGCCAAATTAAATCACTTATCAAAGAAACGATTAATCGCGTAGGTCAGCTAAATTATGCTTGTAATAATGCCGGTATTGAAGGTGAGCAAGCTTTCACTCCGGAATGCTCAATTGAAAACTGGTCACGTGTTATTGACATAAACCTTCGGGGGACCTGGCTTTGCATGAAGTATGAGATCCCTGAAATGCTCAACCATCATGACGGAGCCATTGTAAATATTTCTTCCATAGCAGGTTTGTTGGGATTTGCAGGTATTCCGGCCTATGTATCCAGCAAACATGGCATTAATGGATTGACAAAAACTGCTGCACTGGAATATGCTGAGCAGGGCATACGGGTTAATTCGGTATGCCCGGGAGCCATTCAAACCCCAATGATTGATCGCTTTGTAGAAGATCAAAGCCAAGAACGCAAAGACCTAATGGCTGCGCATCCTATGGGACGATTTGGACGACCCGAAGAAGTGGCAGAGGCTGTCGTCTGGCTGTGTTCTGATAAGGCTTCATTTATTACAGGACAATCCTTGGCAGTTGATGGCGGGTATACCATTCGCTAATTGACCTGACATAACCTTATGTTTTAGATAGTAATGTAATCTGAAACAGATTATGTGATTTTTTACAGTGCGTATCCCTTTGCCCTTTCAATTTATACTGATTGCTACACTGTTGAATTTTATTAGATAGGTCAAAGGGGCTTTTTAGAAAAATGATATGAATAAAACCTCAATTATTTTCAAGGCTTTTCTCATCAAGCGAAACCACACGGGTATACTTATTTTGATCTAAGGCAGAACAGATTAGGCACTCCTTATTGATCAATTAAAATGCCCTCGTAAGATACCATGCGATTATATTTATTTTGATTAACAAGGTTATTGGCAGCCATTTTTGCATATTGTTCACCGTTGCAATCATAGTTGATGGTTATATTACCCCCAAGGTTAAGATCAATATCAGGATCGCCCTCCGTATCACCAACCAACACCGATCCATTTATAGTGGGCGTACCTCGACCGTCAAAAAGTTTGGCATTCTCAAATATGACCAACCCATTAAATTCAAAATTCCCTCGAATATCAACAGTGTTACCATTTTCATCTACATATTCCATATCGGCGGTATTTCTAATAACCATAATACCATATCCCTCACTTTGTTGACCAGTCAATCTCACATTACCATCTATAAAAAAGACGCCTGGTTCATCGGCGGTTCCTAAATTTTCACTATAGTCAGAATTTACAATCGTTGCCTGATCTTCAAGGCGTTTAATTAAATCATCTGTAGGTTCATAATCCAACTTCTCATCAACAGCTACTTCCCCGTCCAAATTGAGATCCTCATTATTATCAAGATCCGTTTTCATACTATCATGAGCTACTGTAATTGGAGGTTTATTTTCTTCGCAATGAGTAGCCTTACCGTTTATATTATGTGCAGTACCATCAGCAGTTAGTGATTTATAGCCAGTAGGAAACTGTAGAGCACCGGTAAAATCAGGCACCAAACTGGCAAATTTTCTCATCCTATACACACTGCTTACCTCTGCAGAGGTTGCTTTTGTGCCATGCAAGATCGAAGCCTTACCCACAATACGCACGGTATCGGTATCGAAATAGTCATTATTTTCGCAATCATTTAAACATTCAGCATAGGTGTAAAGCGAATCTACCGGGTTATCAACATTGGGTTTAAAAGGATTGGATGCATCATAGGTTTTTATCCACACCGTATTATCATCATCCTGGCTTATTTTCTGCATGGCAATCTGAATGCCGGTATGCGCAGCATTTTTAACCGTGGTCTCATAGGCGTAATTCACATTGTTTTGTGTGAGCAAACTGCCCGTTTTAGATGTACTTATTCCTATAATCCCCAGCGAAATAAGTGCAGCCGAACAGATGATAAGCATTGCACGTCCCATAGTAGTAC
>NZ_JBPOEA010000023.1:0-27040 GCF_052060035.1 Fodinibius sp. SL11
TCCACAAACGGCCCTGCGAGAAGCCAAAGAAGAAATTGGGGTGCCATCCAATACCATAACAGTTGTTGGGGAGCTTAGTCAGCTGTATGTTAGCCACTCCAATAATCTGGTTACACCTGTTGTCGGATTTACAAATAGTAGACCTCATTTTGAGATCAATCCCGCTGAAGTTGAAGAGGTTTTTGCCGTTGAATTAAATTCGCTGCTTCATAAAAAAAACATCACCGTTGAAGACTGGGACTTGCAGTCCTACACTTACCGGGTTCCTTATTGGGATGTTCATCAAGTACCATTGTGGGGCGCTACTGCTATGATGCTTAATGAGTTCCTTGATCTGTATAGAGAGTTTGTGAATAAAAAAAGTTAATTTCTGGATAAATAATGAAGGCTGAACACTGCATGCTGTGCGAACTTGAAACTCCAAACCCACCAATCACCGATGATGATGTTGACGGCGTTTTTTGTTGCTCGGGATGTCTGCGCGTATATAAACTGCTGCAAAATATGGAGGGAGAACAAGCCGAACAGCTTCGCAGGCAAACCATCCAAAAAAGGCGCAATGAGCAGGGACAGGATATCTTACCTGAAGATTTCGAAGAAGCTTTTTTTAAAGTCAATGGCATGCACTGTTCTACTTGCGAATCTTTCATAGAAACATTAGCGGATCGCGAAGAAGGTATATACAAAAGCGAAGCCAGCTACGCATCAGAAATGATAAAGGTCTATTACGATGCTGCCACTTTAGATTTGGATGAGTTACCTGATCGACTTAGCAAGTATGGATATAAAGTTCGTAATACAGATTCCAGGGCAGATGAAAACCAACAGAATGAAATAGTCCGACTGATTATAGGCGGTTTTTTCGGGATTATCGGGTTGCTGCTATATATCCTGTTTCTATACCCAAATTACATTGGATATGAAGATTTTATTCCGGTGACCAATATTGAAAGGCTTTTCTTTGTGTCGAATATTGCTGTGATGACCACCTTTGTATTGCTTTACACAGGATACCCTATTTTACGTGGTGCTTGGGTTTCGCTCTCAGTTTTAAAACCGAATATGGATCTTCTTATCTCCATTGCGGCCGTCAGTGCCTATCTTTACAGTGTGGGCGCCATGCTTATCGGATCAGCAGAAGTTTATTTTGATGTAACTATGGCCATTGTTCTGGTCGTTTCTATTGGTAATTATTACGAAAAACGTATCAAGGCTGGTAAACAAGATCTACTTGACGAACTTGCCGAAAAACGTATCAAACAAGCACGAGTATTTCATAATGGGCAACTCAAAGAAACAGCCGTCGAGGATCTTACTCCCGGAGATCGCGTTTTAGTAAAAGCCGGAGAACGTATCCCAATTGATGGTACTGTTGTAGATGGAGCCGGAGTGGTCAATGAAGCACTGATGACGGGCGAATCGATGCCAGTATCCAAAAATGAAGGGGATCGTGTGCTTAGCGGAACCATTCTTACGCAAAATACTCTTACGATTGAAATCGATGAGACAGTACAAAGTACCATTGACAATCTTATGCGGGCTATGTGGGATATTCAATCGACCCGACCCGGACAGCAGCGTCTTGCCGATCGTATTGCGGCCTGGTTTGTCCCTGCCGTTATACTCTTGGGAATGATCACGTTCGGTTATCATATGTTCATTGGAGAAGGAGCAACAGAATCGATGCTTTCCTCGCTGGCAGTACTGATCGTTTCCTGTCCCTGTGCATTGGGGTTAGCCACTCCTCTGGCTATTGCTTCAGGTATACGCAGTGGATTGAAACACGAAATTATTTTCAAAACGGCAGCGGTATTTGAAGAGCAATCAAAGACTGCCACGGTAGCTTTTGATAAAACCGGGACCCTTACCACAGGCACGATGCAACTTTTAGATGAAGGGAACGATGAGCAAGCCCTTGGGTATGCTGCTCAATTAGAGCAATATGCTTCTCATCCTATTGCTGAGCCCATTGCAGGGTATGGGAGTAACCAAAATAGCGTAGATGACTTTTCCTCACAGTCAAGAGGAGTATCGGGACAAATAGATGGTAAACACATTTGGGTGGGGCAGCCCGAATGGATCAGTAATCAACTGCAAATCACGGAAACTCAGTGGCAGAAAATTAACTTCAGCAGAAATGAAGGGAATGTTCCCGTTGCTGTGGGGTGGGATAACCGGGTACGGAGCATTTTGGTTGTTGGCGATCAAATGCGAAAAGAAGCCCCCGATATCATAAAAGAATTGCAGTCTGACGGTAAAAAAGTGGCCATCATTACCGGTGACAGTAGGCAGGCCGGCAATGCTATACAGAAAAAACTGCATCCCGATTTCCTTTTTACAGAAACGCGTCCCGATTCAAAATCAAACATCATTAATCAGCTTCGAAAATTCGGACGCATCGCAATGATCGGCGACGGAAGCAACGATGCCCCGGCCCTTGCACAGGCTGATCTTGGGATAGCATTTGGGAACCTAACGGCCATTGCAGCCGATTCTGCTCATGTTGTAATACCGAGAGATCGATTAAAGCTGATCCCCGTAACTTTCAAAACCATACAGCTTACTAAAAACCGTATTCGCCAAAATCTGGGATGGGCTTTCCTCTATAATATCATTACGATTCCGCTCGCTATTGCAGGAGCAATCAATCCATTGTTCGCCGCCGTTGCCATGGCAACAAGTAGTCTGTTGGTGGTGGGCAACTCATCACGAGATATGAGGCTGATAGCCCGCTAATTATCACTAATTCTGATTGTAGCGAACAGGTAACTTATCCAAAGGTACCTCCTGAGTTACCTTTTCCACAGAATCTTCTCTTGTTGGTTGATACATACTTAAAAACATTTTTGTGGGAATATCACCATTAGGTAAAGTCCATTCACCATGTACTTGAATCGGTACCTGTTTCACTTCCCAACTGCTGCTATCACTACCTAATAATATTTTATTGCTTTGTAACCTAAGGCTGTCAACACTAATTTTCAGATTATCCTGACTTGTACTATCTGTTGAAGTCATGCGCAATGCAAATCGCCATTCTTGGGCACTCACCTTAATACGGAGTTCCTCAATAACCATTTTAGATACCTGATTGGCGAACAGCGTATCCCCCTCACTAAAACCACTTACTTCTGCTACATCAAAACCTTGACTGTTCGCATCCTTTTCATCTTCAAATATTTGGACATTAATCAAATTGAAAAGCGTCATCAACTCCACTAATACCGGAATACCAATTCCTACAATAACCAGAATTTTAACCAGCCGTTTGGTAGAGTCATTGGATTTTTCTTCAGTCATAAGCTTCAGTTGAATCTTTTCATCATTAATAACACTTCTTCAAAAACAAAAAGCCCTTGTCCGTTCAAAATGATAAACAGACAAGGACTTTATTCATCTAACAAATTTAAATTATCAAGATGGTCTTGGCAGTGCGCCCGGTGAGAAAATTCCATCGGCGACCATCTCCCAAAGGGGGAAAGCATAAGCCAGAATTACCAGCACAAGTGCCAATGTAAACCAAAGCTTCATGTTATCTAATATTGCCGGCGTATGTTCAACACCAGACAGTGGCTTTGGAATATAATCATCAACGGGTTTATCGGATTTTTCACCGCCCAGCCATGACGTAACTACAACCCACAGAAATAGTATCAACGAAATAGTGAGAATCGTTCCACCGATTGCAATTTGCCAATTCATTTCTGCCATTGTCCCAAATACAGGCTCAAATTCGAAGCCTGAATATTGGGGTTCTGCTGTTCGTCGAGGCACACCAGCAAGTCCCGCACGGTGCATTGCGTTTGACATCAATGTCATTCCCAAAAACCATGCATATGGCTGAATAAGTGCCAATGTTTTGTGTTTTAACTTGCGGCCCGTCAATTGTGGCAGCAACCAATAAGTTATTGCCATAAAGGTTAAGGCCACAGCTGTTCCAACCGTCAAGTGAAAGTGTCCGGGAACCCATAAGGTATTATGGATCAACAGGTTAATATTCATGGATGCATTGATCATACCACTAAAACCACCGGCAGCAAACATAATTCCGGCCAGAGCACAGCCTACAAAAGCGGGGCTATCCCAAGGCAGCTTGCCAATCCATTTGAGATATCCTTTCCCTCCACGTTGACGTGCTCCGTGCTCCATACTGGCCACTACCGTGAACAGAGTAATTAAACTTGGCAACAATAGTAGGAGTGTTGTTGCCATAGCATAGAATTTAAAACCCACAGAAATTCCTGCATCAGCATACTGGTGGTGATACCCTACCGGAGTGGAAAGCAATAAGAATATGATAAATACTATCCGGGTCATTGCATCACTAAACAAACGTCCTCCAGAAAGCTTCGGTAAAATTGCGTACCACACGTAATAAGCCGGCAGCAACCAAAAATAGACCACAGCATGACCAAAGAACCAAAAAAGCGTTCTCGGCAACAAGGGTTCAATTTCGGTAACCCATCCAAGCGACCAGGGAATTAGCAGCCCCACAACCTCAAGCGCCAAGCCGATAGTACAAACGTACCACATCAGCATGGTGAAAAGAGTCATAAAAGTGAGAATGGGGACCCGTTCATTGGGATTTTCTGCACGCCATTTTCGGTACGACCAAAACCAATCGGCACCGGCCAACCAAGAACCTACCAGTACCAGCGCAAGTCCTATATAAAATAGGGGATGCGCCTGTAGCGGTGGATAAAAGGTATAGAGAACGGCTGCACGTATGGAGCTATCAGGAACGAGTCCGCCCAGAATAGCCACGGTGGCCATCACCAATCCAATGGTCATAAGCCAATACCATGACCATGTGAAGGTCATATTTTCCGGCTCGCGGTCAAGGCTTCGCGTTACGCCCCATATAAAAAGACCAGCAATAAAGAATGTGGTGAAAATTAGTGCCAACAGTACACCGTGGCCTGTTAATAGCGTATAATATTCACCAGAGTTAAAAAATCCTCGAAATACATCGGTCCGGTGGAGGGCTTGCACAAATCCAAAGAAACCCCCAATAGCAAGCGCTATAAAAGCAACAATGAAATTAGCCTTGGCAACTTTTGCAGCTTTCGGATACTTGTGTATAAATGTCATTCTACCAGATTACTTTTATCAAACTCAGATTTAGGTACTACCTTTATTTTACCCTCCATAACATGGTGGGCCGGTCCGCAATACTCATTGCATACAATACCATATTCCCGCGCCTCCGGAAAGATGGTGGTCATCTTTGCTACTTGACCGGGAATAGACATGGTATTCAGATTGGTCCCTGCAACATCAAAACCGTGCAACACATCAGGGCTTGTTATATAAAAGGTCACCCTCGTATTAGCCGGTACCACAATTGGTTGTGCGGTTCCAGGATTATATGCAAACTGAAATGCCTGGACATAAACTTCATACTCAGTCTGTCCATTTTGCATCACCTCCCGTACTCCGGGGTTTCCAAAAGGTGTTTCCGACAAGTTTTGCGGATCAATGGTTGCATAATCTCCAATCACCTTTAAATCCATCGCTACAAAACCATATACGACGGTAGCGATAAAAAAGGCAATCAGTACAAAGGATAATTTTATCCAGAACTGTTCGAACTTATGTATATGCATATCTTTGGTTTATTAACTAATCTATGATGGAAGGGGCATTTCCGGCAAATTCCACGAAATACATAAAAACCCACATCAATGCTACAATGGCAAAGTAGATTACTGTGAGTGTTAATGTTCCGTAAGGCTTATACTCATCGATTGTTATTTCGCGCTCAATATCCGGATTACGTTCTTCCCAACTTTGGGCAGGTTCAGTGTTATCGTTTGATTGACTTAAATCTTCGGACATAACAATGTACTTAATTATGGATTTAACATGCCGAGATGTTTTGAGACAAATAAGTATTTAATCACCTTAAGTTCAACCTATTTTATTATTTAGATTTATTTCATGCAGCCGTAATCATCTCCGATGCTCCCTGTCCAACTTCCATCCCTATAGCGATACCCATTCCGCTAAGACCTGCAGCCACAAACCGATGTTTATCAAGCTGTTTTACAATAGGTGTTTTCGTAGAAGTGAACCCCATAATGCCCGACCATTCGTAATCGATACCCCAATCACGGCCAAATTCCAATGCTTCAGAAACAAACTCCTGCAGATGAGACTTAATCGTTTCATTAGCTCCGAACTGATCGGTCTGTTCTCCATCTTTATCCAAATTTCGAGCCCCTCCAATGAGCAGTCGATTTCCAATATTACGGAAATAAATATAGCCCCTATCGTGATGGAAGATACCTTTCCACGGCAGATGCCTTTGTTCATTGGTCACCATCACAAATCCGCGTGCGGGATTGATATCAAGATCTGGTAATAATCTTTGAACAAAACCATTAGCAGCAAACAGCACCTTTTGAGCTTTTAGTATCGGACCATTGGCAATGGTCACCTCCCCACTATCTGAAACTTCATTAACCCTGCTATTCCATTTGATATCTATCCCCATCCCACTCACCTTTCCGGCCAGTTCTTCCATCATCTTGCCCGGATGCAGCGCTCCTTCCAACCGGTTTCGAATAATGGGATATCCCTGCATTTGACCAGTCGAATACACTTCATCTTCCTCAATAAGTTCTTTCATCCACCTATTAAACCGATCAACTTCGGGTGCGACCTTGTTGAAGGTATCTTCAGATCTAAAAAATTCAAATCCCCCGCAATCATCATAGCCAATAGCTGCTTCTCCGAGCGTTTCTTTGAGCAGCTCCAAGCCTTCATATCGACGTTTGATACGCACCTTTATATTTTCTTCAGACTCTTTACTCATGTCAGCCAAGTGTTCTCCGATCGATCCCACGCAGGCAAAACCGGCATTGCGCGTACTGGCTCCTTGTGGCAAAAATCCCCGCTCCAGTACTGCTACACGATCTGATGGGTTCTTCCGCTTGTAGAACAATGCAGACGATAATCCCACAATCCCGGCACCAATAACAATAAGATCATAGGGCTTCAAGAATGAATCTTTTTCCCAGAATGATGCTGAATAACTCATAGTAAATACTTTTCCTATTTATTGAGTAGATATATCAAAATAAAATCCTTTTTTGGCCCACTATCCACTTTTCGGGATGGGCTCAAACACCAGGGATGCCATCAAAGCTGCCCCCGTCAAAAAGCAATCTTCATCCACATTATATTTGGGATGATGCCAGCTATAGGTTGAATCCGTTTTTTTACTTCCGCTTCCTAAAAAGAAAAAGGTGCCTGGAAACTCTTGCTGATAAAATGCAAAATCTTCGCCCGCCATAATGGGACCATCCAATATATGCACGTGTTTCTCTCCTAATAGATTTTGAGCAACATGAACAAGATTATCTGTCGCCCAATCGGTATTCGTAACGGCGGGGTATCCGTAATCAAACTCAAAGGTGTATCCTCCTCCGGAAGCTTCGGTGACACTTTTCACAATGGACTCGACGCGATTTTTAATCATATCGGCTGTTTCCTGCGCAAAGGTCCGCACCGTACCCAACAACTCTACTTTCTCGGGGATAATATTGTGCGCCGCTCCTCCACTGATTTTTCCCACAGTTACAACCGCATGCTCGGTGGGATTCACATTTCTGCTTACAATCGTTTGCAGCTGGCCTACAATCTGTGATGCCATCACAATGGGATCCACCGCCTGGTGCGGTGATGCGGCATGGCCTCCTTTTCCAATCACCTCAATCTTAAACTCATCGGGACGTGCCATCAGCGGACCCTTCTTTACTGCGATTTGTCCGGGTTGCAACTCAGGATATGAGTGCAACCCATAAATAACATCTACCCCCTTCTCCTGAAGGTATCCTGTTTCACAAAGAAGTCGACCGCCGCCCGGCAGCTTTTCTTCGCCCGGCTGAAAGACAAGTAATACTGTCCCCTCAATTTCATCCCTCAAATCAGCAAGAATATGAGCAGCACCCAACAAATTAGCTGTATGAGCATCATGTCCACAGCAATGCGCAATACCTTCATTTTCTGAGAAAAACTCATCTTTGTAATTTCCTTCTTCGATAATAGGTAATGCATCAATATCGGCACGCAGAGCCACCACTTTTTCTGATGATTTCTTCCCTTCAATGATCCCCACACATCCCGTCTCAAGTGGGTGATCTACTGGTATATCCAACTCTGCAAGCTGATCAATAATAAAATCTGTGGTTTCATATTCTTGATAACTCAGCTCCGGATAACGATGCAGGTGCCGCCGAATATTCACCATTTCGCCATGATATGCTTTCGCCTTCTCTTTAAATTTAGTTCTTTCCATGCGTACTGTTTTATATTGAAATGCATTATCGTTGAAAATAGGAATTTTATTGAAAGTCTATGAGGATAATTCTGCAACTTTAGCAGTGAAGTATTCGTACAGAGGTTAAGTTAAACAACGCACTATTTAATGCCCTAACCAGAAAACTATGAGTAAGCGTAATATTTCCTGGGAAATTGTATTAGCCGGTATCACATTTATCGGCATTTCCATCTATCTGCTTTCGAATGTTTCTCCTTCCGATTCTTCAACCGCTTCCGGGTCGCATTCAAAAAGCAGTATTCGATCAGCGCCGACAGCTCCTTCCATACCAAGTTCCATCGTAATCGATCTTCAAAACCTTGAATCGCTTAAAAATCTTGAGAAACTACGCGATGTCAATAACCTGAAAAACCTCAATCAGCTCGAGTTTGAAATTAAAAATCTGGATAAACTAATACAGCAACATGCCCAGAACGATCTCAAAAAAGAGAGTTTAGACGTAGAGCTTCAACAGCTCGAACAGGAACTCCAAAAAATAAATCAGAATAATTTCAACGTTAAGCTTCAGGATAAAAAGCTATATATAAACCGCAAATACAACGTAGACGAAGCACAGTGGACAGAAGTAAGTTCTGGTGTATTTGTGTATCAAGATTCATTTTCTGTCAGTAATTTGGAATCACTCGATTTATCAGTGGAGTTCGGAAACATCAACATCATTGGCAACGGCTCATCAAGCAGTCAAATAACCCTTCGGGCCACCGGTGATATTGATGATCCTGCTGTAATTGCCAAAGAGTTGCAGATCCAAAAAAATCTTTCATCTTCTAACGCTAATTATGCCGTAGAATCAACAAAAGGCAGTGCTATTTCTGAACAAATAAACCTGGAAGCAACCCTGTCACTGCCCAAGCATCTTGCACTTACAGCTAAAACATCCGGCGGACATATTACCGCAAGTCAGTTAAAGAATTCTCAAAATTTTAATACCTCTGGGGGACATATCACCCTGTCGGATATTGAGGGGACTACCACTGCTCAAACCTCCGGCGGACATATTACCGCTAACCGAATTTTTGGCAACATAACAATGAGTACCGGTGGCGGACATATCAAAATTCGGGAAACCGGTGGTAATTTAGAAGCCAAAACAGGAGGCGGTCACATTGAAATACAAAATGCCGAGGGCAGTATTTCGGCAAAAACTTCCGGTGGCAATATTTCTTCCTCGATAAAATCAGCTAATGACCACTTACGCTTTTCCACATCAGCCGGAAATATTTCACTATCTTTGCCTAAAGACATTGCTGCAAATCTGGATATTACTGGCACTTCGGTAAATTTAGATGACAAATTTAATTTCAATGGTACTAAAAATAGAGGTAGTATCACCGGTACACTAAACGGCGGCGGGCTTCCGATCGTTATTAACTGCGGATATGGTAATGTTAATATCAGTACTAATGATTAATGAATGATCCACAGGCACAGCAA
This sequence comes from Fodinibius sp. SL11, assembly GCF_052060035.1. Taxonomy (NCBI): domain Bacteria; kingdom Pseudomonadati; phylum Balneolota; class Balneolia; order Balneolales; family Balneolaceae; genus Fodinibius; species Fodinibius sp. SL11. Next base: position 9,779 of record NZ_JBPOEA010000023.1, read on the forward strand.
TCAAAACTCGTAACCACCCGAGACGGCTCTCATACAGTTTATTCTCCTCAGTTTGATCAACACTATCACAATCCCAATGGAGCTATAGCAGAAAGTAAGCACGTTTTTTTTGAGCAGTCTCAGCTCTTGGGTGAGATCAAAAATTCTAATCTTGTCACTATTTTAGAGGTTGGGTTTGGTACCGGGCTCAATCTTCTTTTGTTGATGGATTACGTACTGGACCTGGAATCAAATTCCACTATCGATTTTTTTTCTATCGAGGGATTTCCAATCAGCCCCCAAACCACGGAAAACCTAAATTACGACCAACATCTCAATCATCCCGAATTAGCCAATCATCTACCTGCTATTTTTGATGACTTATCTGAGGGGATGAATGAGTTTTCACTAACCTCTAATATCACCTTCCACTTATTTAATGGGATGTTCGAGGATTTTGATCCGGACAATTTACGAGCTGATTATATTTTCCATGATGCCTTTTCACCGGATGTCAATCCAGAGCTTTGGACTGGTCAAACTTTCAAAAGACTGGTTCATTTTAGTCATGATAATGCCATCCTGACCACCTATTGCGCGGCCTCCAAAGCACAAGGTGCGATGGCATGGGCCGGATGGAAGGTCGCTAAAACACAAGGCGCTCTGGGCAAACGCGAGATGATTGTTGCTTCCCAAAGTGCGGAAATGCTGGCAGACTTTAATCGCATCAATGAAGAACACTACGCCCGCCGTTACAAAGAAGAGGATTTTGATTAAGGACCTCATCCGCTGGCTGTGTTTGCCATCGAATGGGTTGGAGTAATCATCCACACATTACTACCACTCCGATTGCATGTCCCGCATTCGGACAAAGATTAATGGCCTTTCTCCTGGTTTTGGAATCGCCGCAGCAATCGTCCCAAAAATTTATCGGCATATACCTTATTGATATGATCCATATCAGCCAGCAACACCAATCGCTCCTTACTACGCGAAAAAGCAACATTTAATAACCGTGGCACTGCCAATCCATTTTTATCCTCATCAAACGGACGTACCGAATAATGGCGTCGGCGGCCATATTGTTGCTCCCCACTCATCACCGTATCAAAAATAATAACATCCTTTTCCCGCCCCTGAAAGGTGTGAATGGTTCCGACTTCAATCATTCCAAAATCATTGTCATACAGCTCATTTCGAATATCATATACCGTACTTCTAAATGGTACAATAATACCAATCTCATCCACCGGCACCTGATTTTTCAGCACTAACCGTTTTACCATTTTAATTAAGATATGACTGTGTACCTCGTTAACCGGACTAAATCCTCGGCCCTCATCCTTTTGGGTAAGCACCGGCCCATATTTTTGACTGTCAATCACATTAACCGTAGGCGTACTGCTCTCCTGCGGGGTGATGGCCGGATCTAAATTCTGATCCGCTTCTGCTGTTTTCAAACGGCCCTCGTAAAAAACGGTACTCAGCACCTCGGCCAGATCTTCATTTAATCGATACTGGGTATCATAAAAGGTCGTTAACGGACGATTTTTGTCGTGCCATGCAAACAGATCTTCGGTAGTATCGGCCTTGGATGCAAACGTAAAAATATCTTCCTCCAGAAATTTACGAGCATGGGTATCATCCGTCAATGCAATAGGTGGCAACTGCATGGGATCACCCACAACCACAATATGCGATTTGGCCTTGGCTGCCAGCACCATCAAATAGGGTAAATTGGCCATCGAAGCCTCATCAATAACCACGGCATCAAAGGTTTGTCCATCAAACAGATCTGAGGTACAGACTTTTGCCAACGTTGTTGCCACAAGCTGCTTTTTTTCTAACTCGACCCGCTCATTGACCGTAAGCAAACGGTCAACTTTTTCTTCCAGCGCGGTCTCCCCTCCATGTTCATCCACCCGTTCTCCCAGCATATTAATACGCTCATCCAGCTCTTCGGGCACCGATTCACCGTGCTCCATCAGGTTGTCAATCTCCTTCTGTAACTTCTGATATTCACCCAGCAGGTTATCTAAATTTCCCGCCTTTTCTTTCCCCTCCTGCTTCTTTTGCTCCACATATTGATCAAAAAGCACGTTGGCCAAGCGATCACTGTCCAAGGCCATTTCCCCAAAACGCGTTACCTTTTCTTCGAGATGTTCTTTTTCTACAGAGGTTAGAGCCTGCAATGCACTCAACAGCCCCACATCCACCGCTCGATTGGTATTGGCCGCAAACAGCACGCGCTTACCTTTAATTAGATAGTTGGCAATCATATATCCCAGTGTGGACGTTTTGCCCGTACCCGGTGGCCCCCATACGTAAAGCACCTGATTTTGCAGTGACTTTATAAGTGATTCATGCTGTGATGCGTTTCTCCTGCTGTCATCCAAGACTCGCGTATTTGCATCATCGATATGATGTTTTTTTGGATCGGGATAAAACAGTCGCCCCATTCGCTTGCGGGCTTTTTTATCGTTGGATTCAAGCAATTTTTCCAACTCCATTCGCAACCGACGCAATACGAAGTCATTTTCCCATTCCAACTGCACTTTGGGCAACGTAGATCCAAAATTATGCGGAAAATGCAGCACTACCTTTTCATCCTCCACCGTCACCGGATACAGCTCCAACTCATCCTCGTGATCCTCCATTTCTCCCTTGATAACTTCCGCAAATCGGAGAGAGGTATTTCGCGATTCAAACTCATAATAAAACGTATTAGGGGGATGATCTTCGCGCCGCTTGCCATCAAAAAGCACATCGCGAGCCGGTTTTTCGCGAACGGTATCTATCTCTGAGGATACGGCCTCAATCGCACGCTTAATTAATTTTTTAATCTTTTTGTCAGTACTCATTCACTTATAAAACTTCTTTTATATAAATATTGTCACAGATAGCAAATGGCAGACGTAAAATAGGGAGTCGAATTTACGTTTCACCTTTGCTATCTCACCTCTATCCTACTGATCCCAAAGCTCGGCCCGAATAGTTTCTGCACTCTGCTCCGAAATACTGTATCTCAACATAATACGGCGTCGCTCAGGAATCTTTTTCTCCACTAGCTTAGCACTTTCAGAGGTATATAGAATCAAATCGGTCTCGCGGACAAAAAGGGGCAGAGATTCGCCATAGGTAGCTCCCGCCACGAATGACCCACCAAATTTAATACTGACCTTCAACTCATCAATAATTATCGGAATCGACTGATCATCGGCGGTAACCAGACCAATGGTATCGATGGCCGCCCGATCGACAATGGAAAGTAACGTATCTGGATTTATACTATATACAATAGGCAGCAGACGACCTTTTTCAGCAAATTCCCTGAATTTATTCACCAACTGCACCGGTACAAAAAGGGCATCAAATTTGACCGTTTCGTTATACTGATTTGCATTTAAGATTTTACTGCGGACGCCCACTTCCTTTTTTATCGCATCGGCCAACATGCGTCCCAGCTCATTGGTTTCACCAATACTGGCGCAGGTTTCAATACGATCGGGCCAATCCATAAAACTAAGCTGCTCCTGGAACAGCTCATCAATTTCTGATTCATCCAACCCATAACCAATCAACTCTTCCAAGAGCTTGCGCATTTTATCGGCGCCGATTTCGAGGCGATCTGCTTTATCGAGATTCGTATTCTGCCGTTCGACGATAAACCCTTTTCCGCGCTCCCCGCGAATAAGTCCCTCATCCGCTAAAATATGATACGCCTTGCGCACGGTATGGAAACTGGATTCCAGCTGCTGTCCCAGCTCACGGGTAGAGGGTAATGTTTCGCCCACTTGAAACTGCTTGGTGGCAATCATCAGGCGGATGCGATCAGCAATATATTTTGCAGAAGTTTTCAACGAGCATGAATAGTGTTAACAATTAACGTACAAAAGATAGGTGTTTCAGTGCTCTTTCTCATAGATGAATTCAAAATAAAAAAGCCCACTCCGATTACCGGAGCAGGCTTTTCATGAAGGCTTAAGAAGCTACTATAAACGCAGCCCATCAAAATTATACTTTAATGATATCCAAAACGTACGACCCAGCGGTGCGGTACCCAGCTGATCCACCTTCTCGGTATCAAAGATGTTGTTTACGCTGGCTTGTAGAGCCAGTCCGGTATCCATAACATCAAATCCGAGTGACAGATCGAGTTCAAATTTTGAGGATAGCTCTTCTTTATTACTAATGTCACCGTCATCATCCATTAACTCGTAAAATCCTTCATCCCCAGAATTTTTATCACAATATCGAGTTGGTTGCAATTCCCTTTTTTCTTTCTAACATTGTTCAAAATTAATAGTCGGGTGTTACCATTCAATGGTACACCATGTAATAATTCAGTGAGGAGGGGATTACCATCAAATTAGATAAGAACATCAGCTTATCTCTGTTAGCACTTGTTTTCTTCTTGGCAGGTCTTTTTAGTGTCTATACAGGAGTATTTAATGGCATTGATCGGATGATCCTGGATTATAAATTCCGATACCTTCAGCAAGAAGATCCAAACAATAAGATTGTGCTGGTATCCATTGATGAAAAAAGCCTTTCCTATTTTAATAGTAATGGAATGTACTGGCCGTGGCCCAGGGAATTTTATCAAATTGTAACCGATTATTTCCAGGAATCAGGATCTGAACTCATCGTCTACGATATCCTTTTTGACACCCCGGATTTTGATCGCAGAAACCTGTCAGGGACTATGAGTGATCAGCGGTTTTTGCAATCACTTCAACGAAGCGGGAAAGGAATTTTGGCTTTTAAGTCTACTGAAAATGAAAATTCCGCTGTAGACCTTTCTACGACCAACGAGCCACTAATCAAACATTACAACATTAAAAATAGCCCTCCCTACCAAGAGCCGCACCTTTTAACATCCAAACCACTCGATGAATTTACCAAAGCAGCCACCGGACTTGGCAACACAGTTATGAGTCCCGATGAGGACGGGCTCATTCGATCCGTACATCTTTTTGACAGCCTGGCTCACATGGGATTTGTCCCCACCCTCTCGATGGCGGCCTATTTAGAACTTCAGCCGGATTCAATTTCTCTGGAATGGACCAACAACGGACTCCGAGTTGGTAACAAAGAGATTCCCCTGCAGGATAATGGCGATTATCTAATCAACTGGTACGAAAAGGGAGGCGTACAGGATGGCACCTTCCCTTATTATTCGTTTCAGGCTATTGTTAAAAGTGCGATCCAAAAACAACGCAATCCTGACGCTGAGGTCTTAGTTCCACCCTCGGTATTTGAGGATAAAATTGTCATCATTGGTGCTTCTGCCGCCGGACTCGGAGACATCAAAAGCACCCCCATGAGTTCGTTGGAAGCATTTCCCGGTATGGAAATCCAAGCTACGCTCCTTAATAATTTAATTGGCAATAATTTCATCACCCAGCCACCGATATGGATTACGCTATTCATGCTACTATTAATCTCCATCTGTATTCCTTACGCTGTTGCATACTCCCGACCTGCAAAAGGAGCCGCTGCGATGATAGGTATCATATTAGCAATCATCGGGATAGGATTAGCCCTTTTTGTTGTTGGGCGTATTTGGTTTTCCACGGGTCTCTACCTGATGGTGGCAACTTTTACTTACAGTGGATCGGCAGCTTATAAATATTTTGCCGAGGAAAAACAGAAAAAAGAGATCCGGTCGGCCTTTGGTCAATATGTACAACCGGAATTTGTAGAACAACTTATTGCTCAACCCGATTTATTAAAACTGGGCGGACAGAAAAAAAGGCTCACCGTTCTATTCTCTGATATTGCTGGATTTACAACAATCTCGGAAAAAAAAGAGCCCGAAGAGTTGGTCGCTTTTCTTAATGAGTACCTGGGAGCAATGACCGATATTATTTTTGAGCACTCAGGTACGGTGGACAAATATATTGGAGATGCCGTGATGGCATTCTGGGGCGCCCCTATCGGCCAGGATAATCATGCAGAGCTGGCGTGCCGAAGCACTCTCAAAATGATGCAAAAAGTTAAAGAATTAGCACCGCAGGATACTAACATCCATTCGAGGTTTGGTATTGCCACCGGAGAGATGATTGTTGGAAATATCGGTTCGTATAACCGTTTTAATTATACCGTACTGGGAGATACTGTTAACTTGGCAGCTCGCCTCGAAGCAGCCAATAAGACGTTTGGGAGTAGCACCATGATTGCCGAACAAACCTACGAAGAGGTCAAAGACCTTTTCTACGGGCGACAACTTGATTTATTAGTTGTCAAAGGCAAAACAAAGCCGGTACGTGTCTATGAGCTGATGGGTGAAAAGTCGGATCCACATACTGAAGAAATCGAGAAAATCATTTCAATTTATCAAAAAGGGTTAGATTTTTATCTTAACCGGGAGTGGGACCAAGCGATAAAAAGGTTTCAAAAGGTCTTATCCTTAAAGCCTGGAGACGGACCTTCTGAAAACTATATCAAGAGATGCCAAAAATATAAAAAAGAACCTCCAGCAAAAGATTGGGATGGAGTTTTTTATCTAAAAACCAAATAGGGAATTATGATACGGAAATACATCTTATTTTCTCTACTAATACTATTCGTTACCGGAATTGTCGCATTCGTAAAACAGACCGAAAGCCTAACTGTGAAAAATACCGTTGATATGCGCAGCGGGCCGGGATCGTATTACGAACTTATCCTGCGCCTCAATTCCGGAGCAGAAATAACTGAAATTGACAAGCAACAACAGTGGCTTAAGGTCAAAGCAGAAAAACAAGAGGGATGGATCCCAGAGCGGGCGGCTTATATTGAAAAAAATAACAAAAAGACGTCTCCCGATCAGGACGAAGTAGCACCTAACGCTCAAACAGCCTTTGAAGAACTTAGTGGGGATACAGACAGTACTCAACAAGAAGATCCCTACGCTTCGCCGGCCCAGGTGGCTGCTGCTGTTAAAGGTTTTGCAACTGACTTCACCTCAAGTAAAACAAAAAACAAAGAAAGTCCGCTGCTCAACGATTTTGAGGATTTTTTTGACCCCTCGGCCTATCAACAATTCCGCAGGGCCAGACTCCAAAATTGGAACTGGCAATTGGCACAGGAACGGTTTGAAATTAATGCCGATAAAGTGCCGGGCATAGACCCTCTGCAAGAACGTGCCGGATGGGGAATTGCTAACGTGATTGCCAAACAGGGTTTGGTCAATAACCGAGAACTGCAGCAGTATCTAACACACATTGCCTTGATATTGGCAGAAAACTCTCACCGTTACGAGACGCCCGTGCGAGTTTATGTTCTCGACACCAACCAAATAACCGGATACGCTTCTCCCAACGGAATTATTTTTGTCTCAAAAGGGGCCTTACAACTTATGCAGAGCGAAACAGAATTCTCCTTCTTTGTTGCTCATGAATTAGCCCATATTGTACATAGTCACGGAATTAAGGAAAGCGAACGCCGAAGAACTAAAATTAAAGCGGATGAACGGTTTGATGAACTGGAACAAGAGCTAGCAGATCGTGAAGCAAGATATGAGCAGACTGAAGAGAATCTAACCCAGCTGGCCAACGAAATGTATGAATATACCATCAAGGATCGACTTGAGGAATATGAGTTTTCAGCGGACTATTGGGGTATCATATATATGTACAGAGCGGGATATAATCCCACGGGCGCAATTGACCTGCTAAAACGAATTCGTAGCAACCAGGGAGATTTTCAGGATAGAATCGGTCATGCAAAGTGGAAGGGAACCTCGTTACGAGACCGAATTATCAGAATTAATAGCCAAACTGATGACTTTAACCTGCCTCAAAATTTTGGTCACGATTACCAGTCTACCTTTCAACAAAAAATAAGCGTACTGGAGAAGTAAGCGTTATCTGAATTTGAGAGAGCCAGCCAATTTCGTTTGTCGGCTGGCTTTATTTTTGAGAATGACTAACTGCGCTTTTCAACCAGCTTTTTGAGCTCAGAAACCAACATCAACGATTCGATGGGCGTCATCCGGTTGGGATCACAGGCTTCAAGTTTGTCGATAAGTTGTTCCGTATTGGGGTCGAGCTGTGTCTGGAATAATGAGGGCTGAGTAATTTGTCCCTGTTTCTCCATCTCCTTAGCTGCTTTTTTAACGGCTGCTTTCTTTTTCTTAGCCCCCTCTTCGAGGGTACCGTTACTGTCCGTAAGATCTAAGCTATGACTTTCAAGGTTAGAAAGAATTTCCTTCGCTCGCTCAATTACAATGGATGGGAGTCCGGCCATATCGGCCACCTGAATACCATAGCTGTGATCGGCGCCACCGCGTACCAGCTTGCGTAAGAAAATTACTTTATCGTCGTGTTCTTTTACCGACACGTTGTAATTAACAATATGCTCGTACATATTTTCGAGCTCGTTGAGCTCATGATAGTGCGTTGCAAAAAGCGTTTTAGCCGCCACCGACGGTTGATTGTGCAAGTATTCGGCCAATGCCCATGCAATACTAAGTCCGTCGAACGTACTGGTCCCGCGTCCAACTTCATCCAGCAAAATCAGCGAATTACGAGTGGCGTTATTCAAAATATTCGCAGCCTCATTCATCTCCACAAGAAAAGTACTTTCTCCAGCGGCCAGATTATCCGAAGCTCCAACGCGGGTAAAGATCTTATCCACCAACCCAATATGTGCTTCCTCTGCCGGTACGAAACAGCCAATTTGAGCTAACAGCACAATCAGGCCCGTTTGACGCAAAATGATACTCTTTCCCGCCATATTCGGACCAGTAATAATCAGGATCTGCTCATCTTCATTTTCGACATGAATATCATTTGGGATAAAGGGGTCGCCCGGCGGAAGCGTTTTTTCCACAACCGGGTGGCGTCCTTTCGTAATATCAATTTTTTGATCATCGGCGATAGCAGGTTTACAATAATCATTATGGAAGGCGACCTCCGCAAAACTCTGCAGGCAGTCTAACTCAGCAATTGCCTGCGCCACTTGCTGAACATCCTCAGCAAATTCCGCTATCTCAATCCGCAACTCCTCAAAAAGATCATATTCCAAACCTTTACTCTGTTCTTCCGAAGATAAGATGCGTTCCTCCACTTCTTTGAGATCAGGCGTAATATAACGCTCCGAATTCACCAGTGTTTGTTTTCTGATAAAATGCTCGGGCACTTTATCGGCATGGGTATTGGTCACCTCAATGTAATAGCCATACACCTTGTTATAGCCAATTTTTAACGAATCGATTCCCGTCTCCTCGGCCAGTTCGGTTTTAATATCTGCAATATAATCTTTGCCGTTGCGAGCTATATTTCGAAGCTCGTCCAGCTCATCATTAAAGCCATCTTTGAAAATATCACCGTCGCGGATACTGGTAGGCGGATCTTCGACAATTGCTTCTTCGATCTTTTTCTGTACTTCGATAAGTAATTTTAACCGTTCCAGAATATCATTGAGTAGATGCTCATCCAAGTGATTAAACTGCGATTTTATGATAGGAATTTGGGCTAAAGAATCTTTCAGCTTGACCAAATCGCGAGGATTAGCACGTCCCACGCAAATACGTGAAATTAGTCGCTCCAAATCACCTACTTTTTCCAGCTCTTCGCGCACATTTTCGCGTACATCATGATTGACATTCAACCCCTCAACAGCATTCAAACGGGCACGAATCGGCTTCATACGTTTCAGGGGACGCATGATCCACTTACGCAGCATTCGTCCGCCCATGGCAGTAGCCGTATCATCAAGAATCGAGATAAGTGTGCCCTCGCTGTTACCTCCCTCCTGTATAGTTGTGGTTAGCTCCAGGTTTCTTTTTGTGGATCCATCAAGCGACATATATTCGTTGCTCTCAAATTTCTGGATTCGCTTGATATGTCCCAGTGAGGCTTTCTGCGTTTCTTGGATGTAATGCATGAGGGTACCGGCCGCTACGTGGGCTACTTCCAAATCATCTACACCAAAGCCTTTCAGTGAATGCGTTTCAAAATGATCGGTCAGCAAATTATACCCGTAATCACCTTCATAGACCCAATCCTCGATAAAGGTCATATTATAATCGAGTAGAAATTCAGGGACATTATTTTTCAGGTTTTGAGGCAACAGCAGCTCGGCCGGTGCTATTGATTGCACCAGATCATCAAGCCGATCCTTAGAAACCTGACTCACCGAAAATTCACCGGTTGAGACATCAGCAAAAGCCGCACCGGCTGTTTTCCCGTCCCAATACGCCGCTGCTGCATAATTATTTCGCTTGTGCTCCAGCAGCTTTTCCGACATGGTAACCCCCGGGGTGGTAATTTCAGTCACCTCCCGGTTCACAATTTTGCGACCTGCTTTTTTTGCTTCCGATGGATTTTCGACCTGTTCACAAACCGCTACACGATGGCCTTTTTTTACTAACTTGGGTAGGTAGGTATCCAAGGCATGATGTGGAAATCCCGCCATGGGCGTCTGGTCCCCTCCGTTATTACGTTTGGTAAGTGTGATGCCCAATTCCTTACTTACCAACTCAGCATCATCAGCAAAGCATTCGTAAAAATCGCCCACTCTAAAAAGCAATATCGCCCCCTCATGTTCTTCCTTTATTTGGTGATACTGACGCATCAATGGGGTAAGCGATTTGGATTTAGTACTCATGTACAAGCAGTTATTTTTGTGCTTAATATTTAATTTTGTAAAGTACGATAACTTTTGATCAAATTAGGGTAGCATAACAAAAGCGAACAGTGTAACTTTCGCAATCTTATTAATCAGTATTCATTGATCAGTGCAGAAGTATAAGGATTTCTGGCGGCTCATCGTAAAATTGGCAAAAAAGAAAGATGTGTTTTTTAACGCTTCTGCCATCACATTCAATCTATTTATTTGTGCTATTCCCTTTATACTGCTGATGATCTCAATCATCGGATATATCTTATCATACGAAAAAGCTTTTGCTGAAATTTTACGTTATGGACGCGAACTGTTTCCCAGCTTTACTTATGAATCACGCAGTGGGGATGTATTTCGAGGAGCCGTAACGCTCGAAACACTGCTCGAACCGCTTATTGGGGCACGGCGTATCTTCGGTATCATTGGTACGGTTATTCTAATCTTTTTCTCGCAGGGATTTTTCCATACAATCAAACACGTCGTTTTTGATATCTTTGAGATTGAAGACCGACGTCACCCTCTTCTCGAAATGGTTTATAACTTTTTTACTTTTGGCCTCGTAGGCGGAGCCTTCCTGTTCTTTAGCCTGGTTATTTCGCTGGTGTCCCTGGTATCGATCGATACGTTTTCGCTACCCTATACCGATATCGTCTTCGAACTTAGCTGGGTTTATGAATGGTTTAACCTGCTCATTCCCACCCTATTTACGCTGTTTCTTTTTTATATCATCTTTCGATATATCAGCGAAAAACACATGAAACCACAAGTAGCATTGTTGGCAACCGTGGTATATACGGTGCTCTTTGAACTTGCTAAGATGGGGGTGGGTTACTACCTCGAATATGCTTTAAGCTCCTATCGCTATTTTTATCAAGGATATACCATTTTGGTTATCATTGGCGTTTGGGCCTTCTACTCAGCGGCTCTTTTTGTCATTAGCACTATTATTGCCAAATCATATCAAGAAGTATTCCTCGAGGATAAGAGTCGCCCGGAAAATCCATATACGACCATTTCTTAGTAATGAGTAACTCAAAGCTTTCACCGTCATTTTATCAGCGGCAGGATGTAGTATCTATTGCTCGCGAACTTGTTGGTAAGGTCTTATGCACGAAAATCAGTAAAAGCCCCTTGACCAGCGGTATTATTACCGAAACCGAAGCTTATTGCGGTCGTGGTGATAAAGCATGCCATGCCAATAACAATACTCGTACAGATCGAACCGAAACGATGTATCAAGCCGGAGGGATTGCCTATGTTTATCTGTGCTACGGCATTCATCATTTATTTAATGTAGTCACAAATGTGAATAACAAGGCTGACGCTATTCTTATCCGTGCTATTCAGCCCCTTGAAGGGAAAAATATAATGCTTCAACGTCGCAATATGAAAGACGTGAGCCCTTCACTTACCGCAGGCCCCGGAAGGTTAACGGAAGCGCTCGGTATCACTACGGATTGGGATGGGGCCGCACTTACTGACAATAACATCTGGATTGAAGATCGGGAGATGAATTTTTCAACCTCCCCTCTTGTAGTAACGGAACGTGTGGGGGTGGATTATGCCGGTAAAGATGCAAAGCTACCCTGGCGCTTTTATCCGAACGGAAACAAATGGGTAAGCAAAAAATAAAAAAGCCTGCCTCGCTAAGCGAAACAGGCCTTAAATTATTTAATCAAAAAGGAGTCTTAGTTTTGATTGCCTTGCTGCTCCTCTTGAACAATTTGGCGATATCGCTTTGCTACTTCAGGATTTGATTGCAATGCCCGAACAATAGATTGAAACCGCTGTGGCTGGAGTCCATTTTTCTTCATGGCACTCATAATTTCTTTTTGCTGAACCTTCATCAATTTAGGTTGCACTTCATCCATTGTTTTCTGCTCTTGCTCCGTGACATCCGCAGAATCAGTTTGAGGATTTCGTTGCTTCATCATAATCTCTTCAAACCGCTTGGGATCCATATCCTTATCAGCCAATAATGAGGCGATTTCTTCGTCCATTTTTTGATTGACATCATTGGTGACAGCAGCAAATTTTTTCAGATCTTCATTCGTAATGCTGTCTGGCTGAGCTTGCTGCATTTTCTGCTGCATGGGGTTACCCTGAGCAAAGACTGAACCGGCCATTAAAAGAAGAACAAGTACAAAAGCCGAAGAATGTTTAAAAAACTTCATAAAATATATTGAATGATTTAAAAATTAAATAGATCTCGCTTTAATTTAAGCCCTGTAAACATAGAGATTATTTGCTTCGATATAAAATAGCTTTCATATGCTATTTTCGGGCTTTTTTGGTTTGTGAGATGCATCAACGAATGCTCTTACATTTAATTATGTACTATTTTAAATTTCTTTTTCATTCTTTTCGGGAAACAACTTGTCTGATAAGAGTGCTAAAGATTTCTGATACTTCGTTGTGTTGCACTACCTTTATTCAGATATAAGTCAAGAGTTTTGGGAGCTCTTACCAACAAAAATGATTGCTATCGTGACTAATAACAGCACCGCCCCAAAATAGTTACGGGTTACAGCCTCCCAAGGAGAAATGGCAAACGTACCGCTTAGCAACAAGGCCTGGTTACCGTAAGGCAGAAAACCCTGAGCTATGCAAGCAAACGTATCCAGCACCGTAGCACTTCGTTTGGGAGTAATGTCGTGTTTTTGCGCCAAATTTCGACTCAAGTCACCGGTTACCACAATAGAAACTACATTATTGGCGATACAGTAGTCGGTAATAAACACGAGCATGCCGATAGCCATCTGCTGAGCACGATTTCCCGTCCTCGATACTTTTTCTGCCAGTCTATTGACGTGCTCAGAAATCCACTGCAGCCCGCCTTGTTGTTTGATGAATTCTCCCAACGACCCTACAAACATCGCCAGAACAAAAATACCCTGCATGTCAGCAAATCCGCTCGCTATGTCAGTACCCAATGCAGAAAGTTCATAGCCTGTAAAGACCACTCCCTGCAAAGCTGCCATTACAATTCCCAGTAGCAGCACGATAAAAACATTCATCCCACTTACTGCTAATACAAGAATAGCTAAATATGGTAGCGTGGCCGCCCAGCTAAACGCTTCGGGCGTAATCGGCGCAGAATCGGTAGCTAAAAAACCAAACACCAATACTGTGACGATAAAAGCTGGAAGAGCAAACTTCACATTTTCCCAGAACTTATCCTTCATCCCTACCTCCTGGGTACGGGTAGAAGCAATGGTGGTATCAGAAATAATGGATAAGTTATCTCCAAACATAGCCCCTCCCAACAAAGCACCCGCTATGAGTGGTTCACCGGTGCCCGTCTGCTCTGCAAACCCCAAAGCAATGGGAGCTAACGCTGCTATAGTCCCCACCGATGTGCCCATAGCCAAAGAAATGAGAGCGGCAATGACAAATAATCCCGGCAATATATATCCCGAGGGAACAAGCATTAGACCAGCATTGACCACCGCATCTACGCCGCCGGTAGCCGTAGCAACGCTGGAGAAAGCTCCGGCCAGTAAAAAGATAAAACACATGGTAATAATATTATCGTTGCCAGCTCCTTTGATCAGTACGGAAATCGAATCGCCCAATGGTTTGGGATTTAGCATCACGGCCAAAAGAAGCGCCGGAATTATAGCCACCTGTCCCGGCAGCTGTTGAAAGGGATGATCCACACCTATAAATTGCAGCGTTAATCCGGTACCCAAAAAGAGACTGATAAAAAGTAGTATTGGAAGTAGCGAACGTTTGGCCGCGCGGTTATTTATAGTCATGCAGGACGTTTTAATAGGCTAAACTAAAAGAGATTATAATTTGCCAATGATCCACATTTTATTGACGGAATACAATTATTCAATCTTGAGAAATCGAGCATTAACAGCTACGATGACCGTACTTAACGACATAAGTACTGCTCCAACGGCCGGACTTAAAATGATACCATATCCTGCCAATACCCCCCCCGCTAATGGAATGGCAAAAGCATTGTATCCCGTAGCCCAAAACAGGTTTTGGATCATTTTTCGGTAGGTCGATTTTGCCAGCTGAATCACCGCCGCCACATCGTTTGGATCACTATCAGTTAAAATAATATCTGCTGTTTCCACGGCTACATCTGATCCGGCGCCAATGGCAATACCCACATCTGCCTGGGCCAGCGCCGGTGCATCATTCACGCCGTCGCCGGTCATAGCTACTTTCAATCCACGCTGCTGTACCTCTTTGATTTTATCAGCCTTTTCGTCGGGCAGCACCTCGGCAAAAAATTCATCCAGCCCCAGCTCATCAGCCACAAAACCGGCCGTCTGTTTATTATCACCGGTAAGCATCATACAGCGAATGCCCATATTTTTTAGCTTTTGAATAGCCTTGTACGAACTTTCTCTTATCTGATCGCCCAGTGCAATCGCCCCTTTCAGCTCATCGTCAATAATCACAAAAACTACGGTCTTGCCTTCTCCGGAGAGCTGCTCATACTTTTCTCGGGGCAGCTCCATATTTTGTTCTTCCACATAGCCGGGACTTACGACATAAACCTGCTTGCCATTTACTTTTCCTTTGATACCCTTGCCCGTTATCGAATCAAAATCCTCCACCTGATACGTTTCATCAGTAGCTTCTAACATTCCTTCAGCCAGCGGATGCTCGGAATTTTGTTCAACCGATGCCACCAACGTAAGAAGTTCTTCTCGTGAATATGAATCACTGAAGGTCAACACCTCCGTAACTCCAAATTCTCCCTTGGTAAGCGTGCCCGTTTTATCAAACACCAGCGCGTCAATGTTTCGCGCCTGTTCAAAAGCAGCGCGATTGCGAATCAGAAAACCGTTCTGAGCAGCCAACGAAGTAGAAACGGCTACTACCAACGGCACCGCTAATCCCAGGGCGTGCGGACATGTGATTACCATTACGGTAACAGTGCGTTCGAGCGCAAAAATAAAGCTTTCCGACGACCAGAATGTCCATCCAAAGAAGGTCAACGCTCCGGCTCCCAGAGCAATAAGGGTAAGCCAAAAAGCAGCGCGATTGGCCAGATCCTGCGTCCGTGATTTACTTTCCTGGGCCTGCTTCACCAACTCGATAACCTGCGAGAGAAAGGAATCGTCACCCGTTCTTTTAACTTCAATTTTTAGCGAACCTTTTCCATTCACTGATCCCCCGATCACCTCATCGCCCTCTTCCTTAGACACCGGTTTGGATTCACCTGTCATCAGCGATTCATTTACCGACGAACCTCCTTCAATCACTGTCCCATCAGCCGGAACTTTTTCCCCGGGCTTTATCAACACCTGATCACCAACTTCTAATTCTTCCAGCGGGACATCCTCGGTTTCTCCCTCATCCGTAATGCGATGTGCCTCTCCCGGCATCAGCTTGGCCAGCTCTTCGAGGGCGCGGGAAGCACTCATCACCGAACGCATCTCAATCCAGTGACCTACCAGCATGATATCCACCAGCGTAGCAAGCTCCCAGAAAAAGACTTCGCCCTCCACCCCAAACACTACCACCGAGCTGTAGGAGTAGGCTACCGTAATTGCCAACCCGATGAGTGTCATCATTCCGGGCTCTTTTTTGCTCAGCTCATCATACAATCCTTTTAAGAAGGGCCATCCACCATAGAAAAATACAAACGACGAAAGTACAAACGAGATATACAAATCGCCCTCAAACTGCAGCGTATCCCCAAGCCCCAAAAAGCCCTGGATCATGTGCGAAAGCACCAAAATGGGAATAGTTGCAACCAGCGAAATCCAAAACCGGCGCTTAAAATCAGTAGCCATCTGTTTATGATGATCGTGATGGTCGTGCCCGTTCTGTTCCTCTTTATGACTCTGATGATGTTCGTGTTCATGTCCCATAATCCTCTCCGGTTAATTTTAATTTAACTATTTTACGATATTGTTTTTTCAGTGTTCCCACAGCCCGGCATCTGCTTTCCCATATAGGGGTTGGCAATTTCTTGCTCATCATCTAACCAGTACGCACCCTCATTATTCTCGGCCATAGGACAATACTGCCAAAATAACTCTTTCCCCTCAAATCCCTGATTTTCTACAGCTTTTACAAGTTCATTGGATATATCGGTAAATGAACTTCTGAGCACTTCAATATTTTCTGCCTTTGACGCCTTTTCTACTGCTTTAACCATTGCTGCGTGGTGCTTTTGATGCATAGCGGAGTGCTCGGGATGCTCATTCATTTCCTTATTCTGCATCACCTCTTGTTTAAATATTTCAAGATGATGTTTAGCCTCCTTAAAGCGATCATCAGCTAACGAGTTTTTTATCCCAAGATAACTATCAACGAGATTAGATAAATGATCAGTGTGCTGGTGACCTCCAGCACCTGCTGTTGTTTCCCTTTGATTTTGATCATTCATCTCTGCGGATTCATCACTCGAATTCGACTCTTCCATTGAACCGTGATTATGTCCGGCCGGCATGCTCCCATCGGGATTTTTGTTCATCATACTGGCCTTACCTGCCAGTTGTGCGGCACTGTCAATTTTAAAATTACCATTTGTGACCACCTTTTCTCCGGCTTCAACTCCGGATTTCACCACATACTGATCGCCCGCTCGCGGCCCCAGCTCAACTTCCCGAAATTCAAAAACCGGCTGACCATTCACTGTCCTTTGTACATATACCACCGACCGTTCCCCAGTCCACAGCACTGCTGATTTTGGGA
>NZ_JBPOEA010000024.1:0-19266 GCF_052060035.1 Fodinibius sp. SL11
AGGAGGGATACACGTTGCTATGTTTATAGTATTTCTGCTGTATACCTTTTCGATTGAGACCAATGTTCGTCCTTCATTTATTGAAGTAGAATTTGGGGAGTTTCAGACGGGGACGCCCGCAGAATACGCTGAACAGCAAGCTGAGCAGGTGGCTACTCGTCCTAATCCTTCTGATACAGAACCGGAAAACCCGGAACCCGAAGAGCCCGAACCGGTTGAGGAGCAACAGGAATCCACAGAAGAAACTACAAAGCCGGTAGATGCCCCTGATCAAAAAGAAGAAATTGAGGATGAAGTAGTTGAAACGCCAGAAACCGATAAAGTAGATCCACAGGAAGAAACTGAAACAGATGAGCCGAAAGAAGTAACCGTTCCGCCCAAAACGGAGGAGGATGAAGTACAGCAAGAGGGGGCCGTAACCAGTGGCGATGAGCAGGGAAATACGGGAGAGCTTAATGCCGATCAGGGAACGGGAAATGAGCAGGAGAAATCAGCCCCTTATGAACTTAACTGGGATGGGGATATCGAACGAAATCCTATGGTACAACCCCTGCCAGAAAATACGACCGATGCCGAAGCAACAATCACTATTCGATTTGAAGTAAAACCGGATGGATCTATCGGACGTATTGTGCCACTCAAAAAAATGAATCCCGAATTAGAACGCGAAGTAATGCGAACTCTTCGCAGCTGGCGATTTTCACAACTTCCCTCGGGCGTTCCCCAGCAGTCGCAGTGGGGCACCATTACCTTCCGCTTTGTGTTAGAATAAATTCTTGCAGGGCTACGGGGTTAGAGCATTGAACTATGATACGAAGGTTAATAATGAGAGTCCTTTGATCACCAAAAACAAGTTATAGTCAGATTCAATATACATCTGTGTTTTGGGTTATTAGAAAGATTGTAAAATGACCATTGCGGCAATCTCTTATTGCTCTTAGCCGTAAAAATAATAGGCCGTTTCTGTGATTTTGCAGAAGTTATTGAACCAAGCTGATAGCCTACCAAATCCAGTTTATAATGGGCAGTACACCCACATAACCGGTTTTTGTATAAATATGCTGACAGTAATGCCTGCATTTGATTCGGCAATATCATCTCCACCACTTATTTGCGGAGGTTCTTGTTGGATTTTGTTATCAGGTTTGGTTTGCTGATAATGCGGCTGTTTACCTTTATTGTATTTTCTATAGCTCCCAGTATGGGAAGCACAATTCAAAGCACAGCTGAATCGTAAACAGCCTGAAGATCCCTAATACCATTACCCACTTATTTTATTGGGTAAAAAAGTTTAAAATTTCAATCCTTATATTTTAATGAAATTGTAAAACTAAAATAATTCGCACGCAGTCCCTGTTTTTTGCTTACGAACTTTTATTTTTTAGCTCTTCAATAGCTTCAATAAGGGGATCGACGCTACCTCTTTTGAGGCGATTGTTTACAGCTTGAGGAGTTATTTCAAGATGCTTAGCAATCATTTTTTGTGTTATATCGGCATCGATCATCATTTTCATGACCTCTTTTTCGGCCTCATTGCGTTTTCTGTTTTGCATTTGTTTTCTGTTTAAAAGTTGTTTATTTATAAATTGAAAATTTGTTTATTCACATAATGTGAACTTATAAAATGTAGACATTAATACAAAGTGAATGCCATATTAGAACGTATAAAAGAGGCGTATCATTTAGAGACCGACGCAGAAGTTGCAGATTTTTTAGACATCAAGCCCAGTACCCTGAGTATGCAAAAAAACAGGGGCAGGTTAGATCTCAAGCGAATTATTGAGAGATGCAGTGATTTGAATAAGAATTGGCTGTTGGATGGGAAGGGTAAAAAAAGAGCTGTAGATGGCATTAGTTCTCAAAACCCAATTCCTGTTTACTCCTCTTTGGAGATAAAAAATCTGAGACCGGATTATAATAACAGTCCGAAAGTAGGAAATATCTATACCGATATTTCAAATGGGATTGACGGTCTTCCTGATTCAAACAGTTTGATAGGAGTTATGAACTCCGGGGATGAAATGGCCCCAACCGTAAAAGAGGATGACATTGCGGTAATTGATCTGGGAGAAGAGCCTACCCACGATAATATATTTCTTATTGCTTCATCTCGTGAAGTTTGGCTAAGGCATCTACAGAAAGAACAAAATAAGTTCATTGCCAAATCAATAAACGGAAAGGATACCTCCACCGAAATTGATTTAAACGAAAACCACTACTGTATTGGAAAATTAGTTTGGGTATTACGAAGGATGCAGTGAGGCAATAAATTGATAAAATGAGGCGGGAAATTGTAGTTATGGGACATTTCTCGGATTTATAAAAGGGCACTTCTTTAGGCAATATAAAAGTTGAAATATTTGTATAGTTAAAAGAAAAAAAGCCTAAATCCTTATGCTAATCCAAATAATATTAAGTTTCGAACATGTTGATAAATGGGGTGCTCGAAGAAGTAGCTTACTTTGATACCCTTGCGGATAGGGATAATGATAACCAGTTTTTTTTTTAAAGGAGCCTGAAGTAATTACCCGTTTTTAGAAAGTGGAATTATTATTAGTCATGTTTCAAATGGTTTGTTTATACTTCATTCCACATTGCAACTGCTAACCCAAAAGCATCATACTGTGAAAAGTACTACTATATTTATTCTTACCATTACAAGTATAGTTCTATTTGGGACGTCAGTTTCTCATGCTCAGAATGACGTGCTAAGTAAAGAAAACCAAATAAAAGCGGCTGTTAGTCCCGCCCCTGATGGCATGAAAGAGGAGGCCAAGGTTTTAGGATACAATGATGAAAAAGAACTGTTACCCCTGCGTGAGGGATCAAACCAGCTAATTTGTATTGCTGATAATCCTCAACAGGATAATTTTCATGTTGCGTGTTATCACAAGGCATTGGAGCCGTTTATGAAAAGGGGCCGTGAACTCAAGGCCAAGGGGCTGTCTCGCGAGAAGGTGGATAGCATCCGATATAAGGAAATTGAAAATGATAAGTTGCAATTTCCTCAAAAGCCGATGGCACTCTACTCTCTTACAGGCTCAGCAAAAAGTTTTGATTACAATACAGGAATGGTGAAAAATGCCAAACCTTTATATGTAGTATATGTTCCCTATGCCACCGTAGAGTCGACTGGATTATCAAAGAAACCAGTCAGTAAAGGAGCCCCGTGGATTATGGAGCCGGGCACGCCTTGGGCGCACATTATGGTGATGACAGGGAGGGATTTCGGCGGACAGGTGAATATGAAAACGGACCAATAAAAAAGTTCTATTTGTTATCATGTTCATGTAATTAGTACAGAAATTAAAATAGTATAAAAAGGCGCAATTTGTATTTGTCACTTTTTTAAAATTGAATAAATTAATTAAAAGAGAGGTACACTTTACCGCCGGATGTACGGGCGGTTACTTTGGGGCCACCACCATTTAGCTTACCCTTAACCTCATCATTTTCCATTTCTCCTGAAAAGTTATCGAACGAGCCATGTACAAAAGTACCCTTTAGCTGTAGCTCAACGCCAATACCTTTAGGGATGGTGATATTTACATTGCCACCACTTGTTTTCAAATCTACAAATTGATCAATTGCTTTTAGGTCTGCAGTAATACTTCCGCCGCTTGTTGAAGCTTTTACACTCCCCGTTACATCTTTGAGGTTGATGTGACCACCGCTCGTTTTTGCATTGAGTATACCGGCAACCGTTTCGGCATTTATATGTCCCCCGCTCGTTTTAATTTCAACTTCCCCGTCCAGGTTCACTAAATCGATATGTCCGCCTGAGGTTTTGGCGTTTATAGGTCCAGTTAAATTAGTCAATTTGAGGTGACCACCGCTGGTGGATATAGATTGACGTCCTTGAAGTCCATCCACTTCAATATGACCACCACTTGTCTTAAGGTCAGAATCCATTTGCTTAGGAGCGTAAACAACAAATGAAATTGAGACTCTATCATTATCCCAGCCAGACCATCCGTTGTTACCCTTGTGCTTGGCAATAGCGTCAACAGTATTACCGGATTTTGAGATGTCGATATTCCATTTATCGAGGACAGTATCGTTTGATGTAAGATTTTTCCCATCTTTACGGACAAACATTTCAACACGAACTGTGTTGGAATTTGAACGTTCAACAGTAATGTCACCGCCTGATGTGCGAACTTGTAGCTTCCCGGGCGTATTGATATCAAATTCTTCAACAATATAAGGGTCATCCTGTGGAGAGGTTTGGGGACTTTCAACAGCATAGGAAACGCCCATCAACAAAAAGGTGATAATTAATGATACAGTAAATGCGAAGATTACTTTCGTCAGATATAATTTTCGGGTACTCATCATAAACTCCTCGTTAAAAGTTAAGGTTACCATTTTGCACTACGCTTTAGGTCCAAAAGAGTTTCAAAATTATGTTATCAGCGATAGAGCTTGAAGGTAGGAGAGCTGCTATCAATTCATTATTTTCCCACAGCTTTTAAAAAGAAAAATTGATAGTCTACTATGAAATTACCCTTTGTATTTGCCAAGCGATTTGTGGCGGGAGAATCATTTGAACAGGCGGAGCCTAAAGTTAAGGCACTTAATGAAAAAGATATAAAGATCACTCTCGACTTGCTGGGCGAAAATGTCGAGGACCGCCAAACTGCAGATGAGACAGTAGATAATTATATCAAGCTTTTAAATGATATTGATGAGTCGGAATTGGATAGCACAATATCAATAAAACTAACCATGATGGGGCTTGATATTGACCGTGATTACTGCAAAAAAAATCTGTTTAAATTGTTGGATGTAGCCCGTGAAAACGATCAGTTTGTCCGTATTGATATGGAGGGATCCGACTATACGCAGATGACAATTGATCTTTTTAAGGAGGCCTTCCAAGAATATGGCAAGCACGTAGGCATTGTTATTCAGGCCTATCTGCATCGCACCAAAAAAGATATTGATGAGCTGGCCGAGATGGGTGCGGATGTGCGACTTTGCAAGGGGGCCTATAGCGAGCCCAAAGATATTGCGTTGCAAAAAATGGATGATATCCGTGAGGCATTTAAAGAATATGCTAAGGTGCTATTGGATAAGACGCCTTATCCGCGCATCGCTACCCATGACGATGAGTTGATAAACTGGACCAAAGAGTATACCCGGCAAAACGATATAGGGAAATCCAGATTTGAGTTTCAGATGCTTTACGGGTTGCGCCAGGAAACGATGGAAGAGTTTGCAGCCACCGGCTATAATGCTCGTATTTACGTGCCTTTTGGCACCATGTGGTTTCCGTATTTCAAGCGCCGTTTGATGGAGCGGAAGGAAAATATCTGGTTCGTCCTTTCCACGTTATTTCAAAAATAATATGGGGATCTCACCCGAAGTTCACCGCTACATACTTGCTGCCCTGTTTTTACTAACAGGTATACTCCATTTTGTAAAGCCGGAGTTCTTTACCAGCATTATGCCCGATTTTATCCCCTATCACCTTGCAATGGTCTATATCAGTGGGGCGGCCGAAATAATAGGCGGATTGGGAATCCTCTTTGAGGAAACGAAAGTATGGGCAGGTTGGGGACTTGTTCTCCTGTTGCTTGCCGTTTTTCCTGCCAATATTAATATGATGGTGGAATCAATTCAGAAATCGGGATATACTTCACTTTTCAGCTTGGCAACTATCATTCGGCTCCCCATCCAATTTGTACTGCTTTATTGGGTGTATTGGGCGTGCCTAAGATAGAAGGTTGGAGCAAGGAGTAAATTTTTTCGCTTCTTGCTACCTACAATTTTACATTTAAGCTATGTTACATTCTAAAGGCCTCACCAAAGTTATAACTCCGATTCTACTTGGTATTGGCCTTCTTTTTATACCATTGGTTGGCGATTTTCATATCGAGTCTGCTATACTGGTCTCTTTAGTGGGATGTTTTTGGGCCGGAATTCGGGCAACAGGCGAATCTAAAAAGAAAGATTTTTATGCATCACTCCGTATTGTCGGTTACTTGTTTTTGGTAGGATTGCCATTGCTTGTAAATGCTGTTTTTACAGGTTGCTTCAGCATACATGGGCTGGCATTTTGGTTACTTTTTCCACTACCGAGTGTGTTTTTTGGATATGCCATAGGGCGCCTGATGCGTGAACTGAGACTGTCATATCCCAAGTTCGTTACCATTGGTGTTTTATTATTTATTGCTATTGGTATTCTTTTGATTGAGTTAAGAACCTATCCCCAAGTTTATTTTTTTAATCATGTGTGGGGCGGTTGGCCGGGCCCAATTTATGATGAGGTGGTAAGAGTAAATGGAGCCACGATCTTTTTCCGAATGCTGACATTACTTTGGGCTGCTCTTCTGTGGTATATACCGGTTTTGAATAAAGATCGATATAAGAAATGGATTGTGGTGTTTTCAGTGGTTGCTATTTTGATTAGTTATACCCAGCTAACAGAGTTTGGGGTAAATTCTCCACGATCACATTTGCAAAATGTGCTGGGAGGACATAAAACAACCGAGCACTTTGAACTGTATTATGATCAGCGTCTTTACAGTACTTACGAAATCGATTTACTGGCGAAAGAGCATGAATTTTATTTTGACCAAATAGCGGACAAGCTGAATTTGTCGGCCAGAGATTCGACGCACAAAATTGAGAGTTATCTCTACGGCCATGCCTGGCAAAAAAAGCAACTTGTGGGTGCGAAGTTTACGAGTTATGTACCTGTGTGGCTGGACCAAGATCAGCTGCATATAGCCAAGCAGCAGATTTGGTCAAGTCTCAAGCATGAGCTGGTACATGTAATGGCCAAACAGTTTGGAAACTGGTTTAACGCCAGCTGGAGTATCGGGTTGATTGAAGGTCTTGCTGTGGCTATAGATGGAGGGGCATCGACAACATCTACGATCGATCAGATGGTGGTATCCGAAAAACCCTATCCGCCAGAAGAGCAGTTGAAAGCCGCTTTTTCGTTTTGGGGGTTTTACGGCGGACGATCGGGCGTGAATTATACTACAAGTGGTTCATTTGTACGCTTTTTGATGGAGAACTATCCTATTAATGCTCTCAAGGAAGCCTACCATACGGGAAATTTGTCGGAAGCTTATCAGGTTGATTGGAAGACCTTGACCAATGAATGGCACGCTTCTCTGGATACCGTGGAAACGGATACTGTAGATCAGCAAGTTGCCCGCCGTATTTTTGGTATGCGGTCACTATTCGAAAAAGAGTGTCCGCATGTGATTTCTGATTTTGCAGTTGCGCATGATAATTATCGTTTGTCTTTATCAAATCAAGATACGGCAAAGGCATTACATTTTTTGGATCAGGCCTTAGTAGAAGCGGATAGCGTTGAACCGATAAAAACCGAGTGGAGTTATCGTAATCTGGTGAACGGGTATTCCCAAAAGATACGTCAGGCAGCAACGCTCAGCGATACCACGGTAGACTTGCAGCTACTTTATGCAGATGCATTTGCCATGTCGGGGGATTGGGGCAAAGCAATAAAATATTTGAATGAAGGACAAAGGTTGTACGAGGAAAGTCCAGACTCATTGCTAAAACTGGCATTGGAAACGCGAAATGATAGCGTTCAATGGAAAATTTATCGGGATATGACATATGCCAATTTGTTACCGGATGATATTACTTTTGCTAAAGCGTTGTATCGGACAAAAATCCGAAGCATTCGAAAAGCGATTGAACAGGAGCAATGGGAAAAGGTTGCCAATTATGGCAGGCTCTTATTAAAGGAAACGCTGCAGCAAAGGTATTTTGATGACTATCAGCGATTGATTCATCATTTGGCATTTCAGAAAGAAAGTACTTTAGCTGGGCGGTTTATAGAAAAGCTTTCTGTAATGCCGCTTCGTGAACGTTACCGGGAACGACTGCAGCAGGAGCGGGAATGGATAATATTTTTAAAGGGGGATGAAGATTTTTGATTTCAAAGGCCGCCGCTTTTTGTATTTTGCTACAGATAAGTATATCAAACAAAAAACGACGATGAAAAAGATATTATTAACAGTTTTGTTGATGGGTTGGGCTGGTGCGGTAATGGCACAGGATAGCATGGAAATAGCTGAGCCGGAAATATTTACAATGGAGCAGGGAGACACGACCTATGTGATGCAAAAATATTTCATGGTTTTTCTGAAGTCAGGTCCTAAACGAAGTCAAACAAAAGAGGAAGCCATGGAGATTCAAGAGAAGCATTTGGCGTATCTGCAAAAGATGGCCGAGCAAGGCAAAACAAGTATAACTGGTCCCATGGACGATGCGGGTGAAATTCGTGGAATTGTAATTTACAATACAGCTACTGCCGAAGAGGCTCGAACCTTAGCAGAGGGCGATCCGGCGGTGCAGGAGGGACGGTTGGTGGTTGAAGTGCATCCGTGGTGGGCTGCTAAGGGATCAATGCTAAAATAAGCATAGCTATTATAATGAGAGAATATACGCTGTCATTTTTGAAAGCTAATATATATTCGCTGTTAGTATACATCCCAATAATTGCCGGATTCTATGTACCTTATGGCTTAATATATGGATGGTCGGCGTTCGGAACAGATATTGTACAGGCACTTCATAGTCCGCTACTATTTTTAGCAATCATATTTATTGGAATTGCAGTGCACGAACTCATTCACGGTATAAGCTGGTGGTGGATGGATGGTATTCTGTGGGAGAACATTCACTTTGGATTTAAGTGGGCGGTCTTGACCCCTTATGTTCACTGTCCCGAACCAATTGAGGTAAGGAATTATCGTTGGGGCGTTGCGATGCCCGGCATTATATTGGGGATTTTACCCTATGTGATAGCATTGATATTACAGAATGGTTGGTTGCTGGCTTTCGGCTTATTTTTCACCCTCACCGCCAGTGGTGATATCTTAATTCTATGGTTATTGCGTGATGTCAGATCTGGAAAAAAAGTCCAAGATCATCCCGAAAAGATAGGATGTGTAGTTAAGGACTGAGGTCTAAATCACTCAGTCCTTATGAGTACTGTACAATGGATAAAAGTATGGAAGGCTCCCACTTTGTCGTTGAACGTTTTTCGATTTGAGTACTAAAGATTATGCAAACCGATCAGCCAGCCGGTTGATCAGGTATCCGCTTTCTTTTAGGGCCTGGGATGCAAACTTGCCAAAGAAATCAGTGACCGATTCAAACTCCTTGATAAAACCTTCCTTGTCATCGTTTTTGACCATCTGAGCAAGCTTTTCGTTATGTTCGATAAATTTAAGTAGTAGCTCACGTCGTTCTTCATTAGCAAATACGATATCGGCATATAACTCGGCACTTTGCGCAAAAATACGGCCAGTCATCATGAGCTCGGCGCGATAAATAGGAGAGGAGTAATCAAGAATATCGTGCGGCTTCAGGTCGTATGTTTTCATGAACGAGCCGTGTGTTAGGGCCACAAAGTGGCGAAGTCCCTGCACCATGTGCATGACATGATCATGCTTCTCGGCATCAGCTTCAACAACGCGCATGCCCCAAAGTTTGGATTGTTCGATAACCCAACTTGAGGCTTCAGCATCACGTACCGGGCAAACGACCATCAGCTGCTTGGAGAGATTATCTACATCGGGACCGTGCATAGGGTGTAATCCTAAAACCGGACCGTCATGTGCTTTCTGCATAGCCTCAATAGGCTCAGTTTTGTTACTGGTAAAGTCAGCTAAGATGGTTTCTGTATTCAGTTTGGGTGCCAGTCGCTCGACGACATCCACCGTAACGTTAATAGGTACGGCCACGATTGCCAGGTCGAGTTTTGGGGCGATTTCTTCGAGCTCGTGCCAGTTGTGTTTGTCTATCGTGTATATGTGATGCCCCGTTTGTTCGATGATGCGTGCATAAAGACTTCCCATGCCGCCTTTTGCGCCTACAATCAAAATATGCTTTGGGTCTTCGGTGGCACTCGGAAACTCATTGCGGGACTGGCTGGCCCTGGAAGAAGCCATAATCATCCGAAGAAAATCTTCGGCCCAGTCAGGATCAAGGTCGTGTTCGGCGGCCATTGCGCGAAACTTTTCCGTTTTTTCATCTTCCCGCTTGGGGGCGAAAATTGGCAACTGGTTTTTGATTTTCTTATCGATGACTTCATGAACAATCTCCCGTCGCTCGGCCAGAAGTTCAAGGAGCTTGGAATCAATTTCGTCAATACGGTTGCGCTGGGGCCCGAGTTTTTTTTCTTTTGGAGTCATAAGTTGTTGAATCTGAAAGACTACGTATTATGCTGATTATAGCAGTAGCATTAAAAGCTGCTTAAAATACAAATTTATTGATCGTGAAATAAGCCTACAGCCAGATTTAAAAATGAGGCGGAACCCAAAAATTAAATAGAAGCTTGGCTGTTAATTCCCCGAAAAATATGGGATTTTAAGAGAATGATTCAGTGCTCTTTTCGTTTTATTAAAAGGTGAATAGAAATTTTTAAAAGCCCATGAGGATTGTATAGCGAACTATTAGGACTCCAGTGTGAACATCCTCGAGGTTTTGAGAAAAGTTAAATAAGTATTACATGTCTCAATTTGATTTACAATCACCCTGGCCGCCGGCCGGTGACCAACCACAGGCGATAGAAGAGCTTGTTCAGGGTGTCGAAAACGGCGATAAATATCAGACCTTACTCGGTATCACCGGTTCGGGAAAAACACGTACAGTGTCGGGTGTAATTGATGAGGTCCAGCGCCCAACGCTGGTAATGAGTCATAATAAAACATTGGCTGCTCAGCTATATCGCGAGCTTAGCGACTTTTTCCCAGATAACAGAGTCGAGTTTTTCATCTCGTATTACGATTACTATCAGCCCGAGGCTTATATCTCGTCACAAGATAAATACATCGAAAAAGATTTATCGATCAATGATGAGATTCAGCGACTTCGACTGCGTGCCACGAGCTCGCTGCTTTCGGGCCGAAGGGATGTGATTATCGTTTCTTCGGTGAGTTGTATCTATGGTATTGGGTCACCGTCGGAGTATGAAAAGTTGATTATAAACCTCGAAACCGGCACGGAAGTTCCACGAAACAAATTGTTATACGATCTTGTGGATCTGCACTATACGCGTAACGATCGGGAATTCGATCGTGGTACGTTTCGAGTGCGTGGAGATGTGGTGGATTTGTACCCAGCCTACGCCGAAGATGGATTACGCATTCATTTTTGGGGGGATGAAATCGAGAAAATGGAGATTGTCGATCCCGAAAGCGGGAACGTGCTGGACACGGTACAGGAGTTTCGCATTTATCCTGCTTCACACTACGTAACAACCGAAGATCGCCTGCAGAAAGCCATCAATCAGATTCGGGACGAATTGGATTGGAGAATAGGAACCCTTAACGATGAAGGGAAATACCTGGAAGCGAAGCGACTGGAGCAACGCACACTTTTTGACATCGAGATGATGCAGGAAATTGGTTATTGCTCGGGTATTGAGAACTATTCGCGCTACCTGAGTAACCGAAAGCCTGGCGAACGTCCGTATTGTTTGTTTGACTATTTCCCCGATGACTTTTTGCTGGTGGTAGATGAAAGTCACCAGACGGTTCCCCAGATTTCGGCCATGTATGGTGGAGATCGGTCCCGTAAGATTGAGTTAGTAGAGAATGGCTTTAGGCTACCCTCAGCAATGGACAACCGTCCACTCACTTTCGAAGAGTGGGAAGAGGTTACTAATCAGGCAATTTTTGTGAGTGCTACGCCTGGAGATTACGAGCTTGAAAAGAGCGGTGGTGTCTTTGTCGAGCAGATTGTGCGTCCGACCGGACTGATGGAGCCTGAAATTGAAGTACGTCCCGTTGACAATCAAATTGATGATTTGTTAGAGCAAATACAGGAGCGCGTGGCCAAAGGGCACCGGGTGTTGTGCATTACCTTAACGAAGCGATTAAGTGAAGAGCTCAGTGAGTATCTCAAAAGTGTGGGCATTTCAGCCGCGTACATGCACAGCGAACTGAATGCGATGGAGCGCGTGGAAGTGCTCTTTAAGTTCCGTCGCGGCGACTTTGATGTGCTGGTAGGTATTAACCTGTTGCGTGAGGGTATTGATATTCCCGAGCTCAGTCTGGTGGCCATTTTGGATGCTGACAAGGAAGGGTTTCTCCGATCCGAGACTTCATTATTTCAGATTATTGGTCGCGCGGCGCGAAACATCGAAGGGAAGGCGATCCTATATGCCGATAAAATTACCGATAGTATGCAGACCGTGATTGATGAAACCGAGCGGCGTCGCAAAATTCAGAAGGAATTCAACGAAGAGCATGACATAACCCCCAAAACTATCGAAAAAGAACTCAAGCCGTTGGTTGATCCTGCGCTCATTTCGAACAAAGATTTTGATCTGGATGATCGGGATGGCGACGAAGATCCACTTGAAGTGGTAAAAGTGGCAGACGAAGGTATAAAGTATAAAGCGAATCCCGCGATGAATGAGGTCACTTTTGATGACAAAGAGGAATTTCTGGAATACCTGCGGGATTCAATGTACACCGCTGCGCAGAATATGGAGTTCGAGGAAGCCGCGCGTATTCGAGATCAAATTGAACAACTGGAAAACGAATTAGATTAATTTTGTTCTCGGTTATTGGTTGTTAGATAGTTGAAAATCCTAATACCCAGTAACCTTTAACTAATAACCAAACATGAGTACTTTAGCATATCTCAAGAGTTTTTTTAAAGACAAAGACGTGGCCTCGGTTACCCCGACCTCCCGATTTTGTGTACGTACCGTTTGCCAGCCTATTGATTTTTCCCAAGATCAAATTATTGTAGAATATGGCGCCGGGGCCGGAGTATTTTCACACTATCTCCTTGACTATTTGACGCCCGGCTCGCAGCTCCATTTATTTGAGACCAATGAAATTTTATTTAAAAAGCTGCAACAGATCGATGACTCTCGGGCATCATTTTACGATCAGAGCGTCGAATTTGTGAGCAATTTATTGCCCGAAGATATCGTTGGAAAAGTTGACTTCATCATTTCCGGTATCCCATTTTCCTTTTTGGATGAGGAAGCTAAGTCGTCTATTCTCGACCAGAGTTACCGGCTATTGCACGATGGCGGTGAGTTCTTGGCCTATCAAACATCAGGACACCTCGAAGACCCACTGCGGAAAACCTTCGGCAACGTAACAACCTCTTGGGAATGGCGTAATATTCCACCGATGACGGTGTATGAAGCAGAAAAGAGATAAGGGATTTGTGCCTCTATTTTACCTGTATTATACAAAGCCTTTTCCCAATGGTTGAAATGATATTTGCTAAATGAAATACTATTTGTCATCACAAAGGGAGTGAAAGTTCTTTGTTAGAAGACGACTTGGCAATAGATTCAGTGAGATTGGAAAATAAAAAAGCCATTCCATCCACATTATGGGATAGAATGGCTCAATAATTTTGTCTGACTATCAATAGATCAGAATAAAAAAATCAACGCAAGTATAGAAGAGAACGTTATTCCTCTTCGTCAGCGTTTTGAGCTTCTTTCGCAGCAGCTCGTTCTTCTGCCTTGCGATTCAGTTCGCGAACAGTATCCTGGTTCTGATCTTTCTCTTTAATTCGCGCTGCCTTTCCTTGTCTCTCGCGCAGATAATAGAGCTTAGAGCGTTTAATATCGCCCTGTTTCTTGAGCTCAATTTTAGCAACAAAGGGAGAATAGAGCGGGAAAATACGCTCCACACCAATATTGCCTGCCGAGATTTTGCGCACCATAAAAGTCTGGTTTGCTCCGGTTCCGCGGCGAGAGATTACGAGTCCTTCAAACTTCTGGATTCGCTCTTTGTCGCCTTCGCGAACGCGATAGTGTACAACAACAGTATCACCGGTTTTAAACTCGGGATACTCGTCGTCAATTAATGTTTGTTCTGCTAATTTTAACTTATCCATAATGTTATCTACTGCTGTTCGTTTCGAAATTTCTTAAAAATATCCGGACGCACATTTTTAGTACGCTCAAGCGACTGTTGATGTCGCCATTCCTTCACTTTTTGATGATCACCTGATCGCAGCACCTGAGGCACTTGCATCCCCTTAAAATCAGAGGGACGCGTATAAACGGGCCCTTCCAGTAAATTCTCATTTTGGAAGGAATCCGTAAGGGCACTTTCCGAGTCACCTAACACACCGGGCAACACCCGTACGATGGAATCAACCATCACAAGAGCAGGCAGTTCGCCACCCGAAAGTACATAGTCGCCAATGCTGTACGTTTTGGTGATAAATGCATCTATCACACGTTGATCGACACCTTTGTAATGTCCGCATAAAAAGATGAGATTCTTTTGAGTGGACAGCCTGTTGGCATCATCCTGTTCATACGGCTTACCATTAGGGGCCGTAAAGATAATCTCATCATAATCGCGTTGACTTTGCAGGTGCTCGATGCATGAAAAAATAGGCTGTGGTGTCAATACCATGCCTGCACCGCCGCCGTATGGGTAGTCATCTACCTTGTTGTGTTTGTCCTCCGTGTAATCATGCAGATCATGAGTATGGATTTCAACGAATCCATCATCCTGCGCATTCCCCACAATGCTGTGAGTTAGGGGACTCTCCAAGAGCTGTGGCACCGCCGATATGATATCAATGCGCATCATCTATGATATGCCTCTTAGCTGTTCCAGATTTTTGCATTGTATTTGTTGTGTATCTTCATCGATATCGGCAATATATTCATCCACGACCGGGATGAGTAATTGCTCTTGATCATTGGTAGTTACCTGGAGTATCGGGTGTGCTGGATTTTCCAGCAATACATCGACAACGCCGACTGACTTCCCATCAGAAAAAACCTGGAAGGAGGTCAGATCGAGCGGTAATGTATCCGAATCCAACAGCGATTCTACCACATCACGATCGGCAAATACCGAGCGGCTTTTAAGCTTTTCGGCTTGTGTGCGATCAATTACGTGTTCAAATTTTACAAAGAACGAAAGTCGATTATTTTTTTCTTGCACCCGAACCGACTCAATCCGGGCAGGGATTAGATCCCCTCTGCTCGTCTCAAGACGAACCAGATCAAGCACATCAAAAAGTGTAGGCGCGTAAATATCGGGAATAATTAATACTTCTCCCTGTACGCCGTGTGATCGGGAAATATACCCAATCTTTTCATACTGGTTTTCAATTGGTTCCAGCATAGCTTCTCGGGTAGACTCCACGTATTAGTGGGGTCTGCCAACTTTAGCTTATTAACTATTTTCTTTCTTGTCTTCCAAAGCACGCTGAACGGTAACCCGATCTTCGTCTTCAGGAACAAAGCCTTCCAGCTCATCCAGAGGAGTATTCTCGATATGTTCAATAGCTTCTTTTGCTAACATATCAGTAGATACTTGTCCTTCTGCTTTTGATTCTTCTTCATCCTCATCTGCAGTGTCTTCCGTATCTTCTTCCTTTTCTTCATCAGAAGTTTTAACCTCTTCCTCAGTATCTTTCTCTTCTTCCTGGGCTTCAGCCTCTTCTTCAGGTTCTTGCTCCTGAGCTTCGACTTCTTCCGTCTCATCGTCAGCAGCTTCTTCTACTTCTTCATCTGCTGGCTCTTCTTGTGCTTCAGCTTCTTCATCAGCCTCATCGGTAGCTTCTTGAGCATCTTTTTCTTCTTCCTCATCGTCAGATGCAAGAGCTTCCTGCTTAGCTTTTTCCTTGGCAGCTTCTTCAGCTTTCTTCTTAAGCTGCTTTTGGAATTCCTTTTCTTCGGCTTCCAAGAGTGCCTGTTGACGTTCTTTGCGCGTAGGAACATCTTCTTCTTTTTCCTCGCGACGTTCGCGCCATTCAGCAAGAGCTTCTTCAATTTCTTCTTCCGACTTGCCCCAACGGATCAAGTGCATTTCGTACATGATACCTTGGTTCTTGAAAATGGACCGAACGGTATCGGTGGGCTGAGCGCCTTGCTTTAGCCAATGTAATGCCCGTTCTCTATCCAGATCAAGTTGATTTTTGGGGGTTACGTTATCAAAACGACCTAAATCTTCAATAATACGACCATCTCTGGGTTTGCGGTTGTCCGCAACAACAATATGATGGATTGGTCGCTTTTTACGACCTCTACGTTGTAATCTTATTCTTAACAATGGATTATCTCCTTAGTTTAAAATTTGCGTTGATTTTGAATAGAGGATATTGTCGGAATCTTGCGCAATATTTATATAATAAAAGATGTCAACTGGGCTAAACAGTTAGCATCAATGGTGTTAACCAAATGGTAAATTTCCTTTCATGCCCTTCATTCCTTGCATCAGTTTGCCCATCTTGCCCATGCCGGAGAACGACTTCATCATCTTCTTCATCTGTTCAAACTGCTTTAACAGATCATTAATATCCGAAACGCGCGTTCCGGATCCCTTTGCGATACGTCGTTTTCGCGTAGCATTCAAGATGTCCGGGTTGTGTTTCTCTTCCGGAGTCATTGAACAAATAATGGCTTCAATAGGTTTGAAGGAATCTTCATCAAGTTCTGTATCTGCTTCCTGCAGGGCTTTCCCGGCGCCGGGAATCATCCCGACCAGATCCTGGATATTGCCCATGCCTTTTACTTGCTGCAGCTGTTGATAAAAGTCTTCAAGGTCAAACTCATCCGACTTAATTTTTTTCTGCAGCTTCTGTGCTTCTTCTTCATCAAATTCTTTTTGTGCTTTCTCCACCAGTGATACCACATCCCCCATACCGAGAATACGCTTTGACATCCGTTCGGGATAGAAGGGAGAAAGAGCATCCAGCTTTTCGCCGGTGCTTACAAACTTGATCGGTTTTTGGACCACTTTCTTGATCGAAAGGGCCGCCCCGCCGCGGGTATCACCGTCAAGCTTGGTGAGTACAACACCATCGTAATTGATGGTTTCGTTAAATTCTTTGGCCGTATTGACCGCATCCTGTCCTGTCATTGAATCTACAATGAATAGAGTTTCATGAGGTTCAACGGCTTTTTTAATCTCAGCCACCTCATTCATCATTTCTTCGTCCACGTGCATGCGTCCGGCCGTATCAATAATAACAGTATCAAGCGCCAAGCTTTTGGCCATGCTTACTGCTTCTTTGGCCACGCGCACCGCATCTTTTTGATTGATGGAGTACACTGGAACGTCAATAGAGTCAGCCAGTGTTTTAAGCTGATCAATAGCAGCCGGACGATAAACGTCGGCCGCCGCTAAAATAGGATTTCGGTTGTTTTCCTGCTTCAAGTAACGGGCAAGCTTAGCACTAAAGGTTGTTTTACCGGAACCTTGCAGGCCTGCAATTAAAATAACTGTAGGCGGCGTGTGAGCTACAGAAATATCCACACGTTCTTGGCCCAGAATATCGGTCAGCTCATCATGTACAATTTTAGTAAACTGCTGACCGGGGTTGACGGCCGTAAGTACGTCTTCGCCCATCGCTCGCTCTTTTACCTTGTTCGTAAACTCTTTGGCAACCTCATAGTTCACATCGGCATCGAGCAAAGCGCGACGTATTTCTCTCACCGTCTCCGCAATGTTGACGTCGGTAATCTGAGCTTCTCCTTTCAGCTTCTGAAAGGCGCTATCTAATTTTGATGAGAGATCTTGAAACATGTGTTTGTTGTAATCTGAGTTTTAAAACTTATTAACTTATTCCCCAATACGGCATGGGAATAAGAGTCACGCAAAATAAGGACATTTTTCTGCGTTATCAACAGAATTATTTGTTAGAAATAATGATAAGGAATGAGGTAAAATCGATAATGACAGTTTTTCTGTTTCTTTTATTATCTTCCCACAGAAATCTATTGAATTCAAAGAAATTGAGGATACTATTTTATGGCTAACCAACAAGGATATGGACTGCTTAAGGGAAAGAAGGGATTGATCTTTGGCGCACTGGATGAGCGCAGTATAGCCTGGAGAATCGCTTTGGCGTGTAAACGGGAAGGTGCGGAATTTTCACTATCCAATGCCCCGGTAGCCCTGCGTTTTGGGGATCTCGATGAGCTTGCCGAGGAAACGGGCGCCGAAGTGTTTCCTTGTGACGTAACCAACGAAGACGAAATCGAAGAGCTGATGCAGAACGTAAAAGAGGAGCATGGCAAGATTGATTTTATACTCCATGCTATCGGTATGTCTCCGAATGTGCGCAAAAAGAAGGGATACGAAGAACTAAATTACCAGTGGTTGCAACAAACGCTGGATATTTCTGCGGTATCATTGCATAAGGTCATTCGGTATGCAGATGAGGCTGACATCCTTGCTGATGGTGGAAGCATTGTAGCGTTGTCATACATCGGTGCGCAGCGAATTTTCTCAAAATACAGCGATATGAACGATGCCAAGGCACTGCTCGAAAGTATCGCTCGAAATTATGGAAGTCGCCTGGCAGATCGCGGAATTCGCGTGAATACCGTTTCGCAGGCACCAACCAAAACATCAGCAGGCAGTGGCATTAAGGGTTTTGACGGCATGTATACCTTTGCCGAAAAAATTGCTCCTATGGGGAACCCCACTGCCGATGAATGTGCGGATTATTGCGTAACGCTGTTCTCTGATTTAACGCGCAAAGTTACCATGCAAAATCTTTATCACGACGGTGGATTTGTCACAGCGGGTATCAATGAGGAGATGATTAATGATCTCGCAGAAATGTATGCAGACGAAGGGGATAAAGACGAATAGTCTTAAACTGATAGCTGTATTTCTGGGAATACCTTACAAATCATAAGGTATTCCCTTTTTATTTTTATAGGAGAATGAGGTTTTAATAAACCCGTGAGAACTGTATATGAAGCGCTTAAAAAAAAATTCTGATCAGCTGTGTAATAGTGATTCATGCTGCTGCTCTATGGTGCAGAGCTGATGCCCAAACTTTGGAATCAAGCAGGGCGTATGCATATTGGCTTGATTTTTCTGCCGGGGCTGGAACAATGGGTGGTCTTGCGTTGGGAGGATCTTTAGACTATCAGCGTAATGGTATCCTCTTTTCTGCCATAGCTGACGGGCAGGTTGCTGATGAATGGTTTTCTTCTAAGAGCAGATCGATTTGGGAAGTAGGTCTGATGGCGGGATCAGCAAAAATAATAAGGCAGGATCGTTCCTATTATCACTCCATTTCTGGAGGGGTTAGCATTGTTACTTATGATCGATGTGTAGATAATTGCGGGCTTTTTGATGGTCCCTCTATCTGGAAATCCAAATCAGGAATTGGTTTTCCTATTCGTGCCACCTTGGGATGGAGGTCCTTCAAATATGTTGGGATTGGGTTTATAGGATCGGCAAATATAAATAGTCTCGAATCATTTGCATCAA
This sequence comes from Fodinibius sp. SL11, assembly GCF_052060035.1. NCBI lineage: Bacteria > Pseudomonadati > Balneolota > Balneolia > Balneolales > Balneolaceae > Fodinibius > Fodinibius sp. SL11. The sequence goes on from NZ_JBPOEA010000024.1 coordinate 19,233, forward strand.
TAAATTTCAGTATTCAGGCTGGAAAGTTTAGATG
>NZ_JBPOEA010000025.1:0-14964 GCF_052060035.1 Fodinibius sp. SL11
AAGAAGGTCTGCGTTTTGCGATCCGCGAGGGCGGCCGCACGGTAGGCGCCGGTGTTGTAACTGAAATTATAGAATAAAAAGGTTCTGATAAGTGGCTACTCAACAAAAAATCAGAATTAAACTTAAGTCGTACGATCATAATTTGATCGACAAATCGGCTGAAAAGATAATTCAGACAGTAAAGTCAACGGGAGCTGTGGTATCGGGTCCGATACCACTCCCTACGAAGAAAAATATTATTACAGTGAACCGATCGGTGCACGTTAATAAAACTGCCCGAGAGCAGTTTGAGTATCGTTCTCACAAACGTTTGATCGATATTCTTTCGACCGGATCGCAAACTGTAGATGCATTAATGAAGCTGGAGTTACCCTCTGGTGTGGACGTAGAAATTAAAGTGTAACATTTATAATCACTGAACAATGAGTAGTGGTTTGATAGGAAAAAAAATTGGCATGACCAATGTCTTTGATGACAATGGTAGGAATTATGCCGTTACGGTTATAGAAGTTGATCCCAATGTTATTACGGAGATCAAAACAAATGAGGAAAACGGCTATGAAGCTGTACAGCTTTCTGCTTTTGATAAAAAGGAGAAAAGTACTTCAAAACCGTTAAAAGGACATTTTGAAAAAGCCGGTACAGCGCCTAAAAAATACATTAAGGAATTCAGAGATTTTATTCCTGAAGATGCTGAGCTCGGAAATGAGTTGAATATCGAAGATGTATTCAGCATTGGTGACACTGTTGATGTTGTGGGTGTCTCAAAAGGAAGAGGATTTACTGGTGTAGTTAAGCGACACAATTTTAGTGGTGTCGGTGAAGCTACGCACGGCCAGCATGACAGGCAGCGTCATCCAGGCTCCATTGGTCAGGCATCAGATCCGGCTCGAGTTTTTCCCGGAATTAAGATGGCCGGCAGAAGTGGTAATGAACGTAACAAAATTAAGAATTTGACGGTTGCCAGAATTTTTAGTGAGTCAAACTTGATGATGGTTACCGGTTCAATACCCGGTCCTAATGGACGATTTGTTGAAATTTACAATAGACAGTAAGAAATAATTACTAATGAAGCTTCCGATATTTACAACTGAAGGTAAAGATAGCGGAGATCAGATTGAACTGGCTGATTCTATTTTCGGAATAGAGCCCAATGAAACTGCTATCTACGAGGATGTTCGACGATATATGGCAAATCAGCGCCAAGGAACATCCAATACAAAAGAACGTGGACAGGTTCGTGGTGGTGGCCGTAAGGCTTATCGCCAGAAGGGAACAGGTCAGGCACGACGTGGTTCCATTCGTTCCCCCTTGTTAAAAGGTGGTGGAACGGTGTTTGGACCAAGTCCTCGAGATTATTCTTTTAAACTATCTAAAAAGACAAAACGACTGGCTCGTAAATCCGCTTGGTCTGCTAAAGCAGCTGATGAAGCTATTAAGATTGTGGATGATTTTTCTTTTGATGAGCCAAAAACACAAAAAGTTGCTGGTATACTTGAGAGTCTGGATATAGAAGGACAAAAGGTTCTTATTTTGACTGCAGATACCGATAAGGTTCTTTATAAATCTGCACGTAATATTCCAGATGTAGAATTATTGGAAGCAAACAAACCTACGACATATCAGATTCTTGATGCTGATGTCATTTTAATTCAAAAAAGTGCTATTGAAGTACTGCAAGGATCTATTGAATCTGCTGAGGAGGCTGTAGCATGAAACAAATATTAAAGAAACCATTAATTACTGAAAAACTTACTCGGCTTCAGGAAGAAGGCAAGTATGCTTTTAAAGTTGATAAGCATGCTTCAAAATCGGATATCAAGAATGCAGTGTTGGATCGATATCCGGATGTTAAGATTAAGAAGATTAACACAATGATTATGCCTTCCAAGCCTAAAGGGCGTTATACCCAGAGTGGTTATATTGTTGGCCGAGAGAAAGTTTGGAAGAAAGCAATTGTAACTCTGAAAGAAGGCGAAATAGACTTCTTTAGTGAAATTTAGAAACAAATAGTTCAATGGCTACCAAGAAATCAAAACCATCTACACCCGGCTCAAGACACAGAATTTCTCCTGTGTTTGATGATGTGACTGTTAGCAAGCCGACTGTTAAACGGCTTGTGAAGGGTAAAGGTCAATCCGGTGGAAGAAATAAGCAGGGACGGATGACATCCCGCCATCGTGGTGGAGGTCATAAGCGTCGTTATCGTCAGATTGATTTTAATCGCGACAAGCACGATATCCCTGCAAAAGTTCAAACAATTGAATACGATCCTAATAGATCGGCACGTATTGCACTTGTTGCCTATGCAGACGGAGAAAAGCGTTATATTATTGCTCCTGATAAGTTAGGCGTTGGCGATACTATTATTAGTGGAATATCAGGTATTGAACCAGATGTTGGAAATGCAATGCCGATGAAGCATATGCCACCCGGTACATACATTCATAATATCGAATTGCACCCGGGACAGGGAGCACAACTTTGCAGAAGTGCAGGAACTGTGGCACAAATGGTCGCCAAGACGGATCGTTATGTAACGGTTAAGTTGCCTTCTGGTGAAGTTCGAATGATTTTAGGTAATTGTATTGCAACCGTAGGATCTACAAGTAATCCCGATCACTTTAATACCTCTGTTGGTAAAGCGGGACGAAACCGCTGGAAGGGTAAGCGACCTCATACTCGTGGTGTTGCAATGAACCCGATTGACCATCCAATGGGCGGTGGTGAAGGAAAAGCTTCGGGTGGACACCCACGTTCGCCATGGGGACAATCTTCTAAAGGATTGAAGACAAGGAAACGCAAAAAACTTTCGGACCGGTATATCGTTCGAAGTCGCAAAAAGTCTAAAAAGTAATTAGTTATGCCAAGATCGCTAAGAAAAGGACCTTACGTATATTACAAGTTGCAGCGTAAGATCGATGCAATGAATGAAAGCGGCAAAAAAAATGTCGTCAAAACATGGTCACGTAGCTCTATGGTTACGCCTGATTTCGTTGGATTGACATTAGCTGTTCATAACGGGAAGCAATTTATACCCGTATTTATTACAGAAGATATGGTGGGCCACAAACTTGGAGAATTTGCTCCTACAAGAACGTTCCGTGGCCACCCTGTGAAGTCTAAAGCAACACGAGAAGCACCGAAAAAACCAGGAATGTAATCTATTATGGCTGAAGAAATTTTAAAAGCAAGAGCTACTCAAAAACATCTTCGACGGTCACCTCGCAAGGTTCGATTAGTTGTTGATGCTGTAAGAGGAGATCGTGTAGACAAAGCCCTTAAGAAGCTTGAATTTACTAATAAGGGTTCTGCAGATGAAGTAGCCAAAGTTGTTAAGTCAGCAGCTGCTAACATTCGCGACAAGTTTCAGGAAGCTCGACTTGACAACCAAGAGATTTATATATCAGAAATTTATGTAAACGAAGGTGCGACACTGAAACGCATACAGCCACGAGCGATGGGGCGTGCTAATCAGATACGCAAACGTACCAGTCACATCACAGTAGTTGTGGCTAATAAAGAAGAATTAGTTAATCAATAAACGATAATACCTTGGGACAGAAATCACATCCAGTAGGTTTACGACTCGGTATCATTCGCGGTTGGGATTCCAATTGGTATTCCGAAGAGAATGAACCCGAAATTTTATATGAAGACACCAAGTTGCGCGAATATTTGCACACACGTCTTCAAAATGGAGGGCTTTCTCGAGTCATAATCGAACGAACACCAAAACGAATACTCCTTACACTCAAAACCAGCCGACCCGGTGTTATTATTGGGAAGGGCGGTGAACAGATAGAACTTCTTCGTGAAGAGCTTAAGAAGATCACAAGTAAAGAAGTTCAAATTAATGTAAGTGAAATTAAACGACCCGAAACGGATGCAAGTTTAGTTGCTCAAAATATTGCTCAGCAACTTGAGGCTCGGATATCATTCCGACGAGCAATGAAAACAGCAATCTCTTCTGCTATGCGTATGGGAGCTGAAGGAATTAAGATTCGTTGCGCCGGTCGATTGGGCGGAGCTGAAATGGCACGAACCGAGCAGTATCGTGAAGGACGTGTGCCATTGCATACACTCCGTGCTGATATTGACTACTTTAATACCACAGCGAATACCATTTATGGATCAATTGGTGTTACGGTTTGGATCTTTAAAGGTGAGATACTCGGTGATATTGAGTTGACACCCGGAGATGCTCATACCCAGCAGAAGGATGATTCTCGAGGACGACGTGGAGGTGGCAAACGCCGCTCTCGTCGACGTAGAAGAAATAAGAATTAATACTGTAAATAATTAGATCATGTTAGAACCAAGAAACGTACGACGCCGCAGGCAGCACCGCCGCAGTCTTAAAGGTACTGCTCAGCGTGGACATACGCTTGCCTACGGTGATTTTGGTTTAAAGGCAATGGAGCCGAAGTACATCACTTCTCGGCAAATTGAGTCTTGCCGTATTGCAATTGCACGGCAGTTGCAACGTGATGGGCAAACCTGGATTCGAATTTTTCCAGATATGCCTAAAACTGCTCAACCGGCTGAAACTCGGATGGGTAAAGGTAAGGGCGCTGTAGAGGAGTATGTAGCTGTCGTTAAACCTGGGCGCATACTGTTTGAAATTGCTGGTGTACCTGAAGATTTAGCCTGGGAGGCAATGCGTCGCGCAGACTATAAGCTTCCGATCAAAACGAAATTTATTGTTCGTCGTGATTACGATGGACCTTAATTAACAAGGTATTTGATAAATCATGAAAGCACACGAACTACGAGAAAAATCAATTGCTGAATTGAAGGCTCGGCTGGAAGATGAAAAGCAGGCATTGCAAGATATGAAGTTTAATCGCGCAATTGCCGGACAGCTTGAAAATCCCGCTCGTGTTACTATGACACGTCGCGAGATTGCCCGAATTCATACGATTATTACTGAAAAACAACAAGAAGAAAGTGCTGAATAATTAACACAATGGCACAAACTGAACGAGTACAACGAAGAGAACGGAAAGGTCGCGTAGTTAGCAATAAAATGGATAAGTCCATTACTGTTGCTGTAGATCGAAAGGTAAGACACGCGATTTATGGAAAATATATTACAAAGACGACTAAGTACATGGCCCATGACGAAAATAATGAGGCCAATGAAGGTGACTTGGTGCAAATCATGTCAACTCGACCGCTTTCTAAGCGAAAGTCTTGGCGTCTTGTAGAAATAATTGAACGAGCAAAATAACTGGATATATTTTAGGAATCTGCAATGGTACAAGCACAAACACAATTAAATGTTGCTGATAACAGCGGCGCTCGTCAGCTCAAGTGCATAAAAGTTCTTGGAGCCTCAAAGCGTCGATATGCACGAATAGGCGATGTTATTTCTTGCTCAGTAAAAACTGCAATCCCCGGAGGAAATGTAAAGAAGGGAGAAGTAGTGAATGCTGTGGTTGTAAGAACGAAGAAAGAAATACGTCGTCGAGATGGCAGTTACATTCGTTTTGACGAGAATGCAGCTGTTATCATTAATAAAGAAAGTGAACCTGTTGGTACACGTATTTTTGGACCAGTAGCTCGCGAATTACGTGAGCGAAATTACATGCGTATTGTATCACTTGCTCCAGAAGTGCTTTAAAAACGAATTTTATTATGCCACGTACTAATAACAAGCAAAAGAAATTACACGTTAAAAAAGGCGATGAAGTAAAAGTTATCGCTGGTAACGATAAGGGTAAAGAAGGCCGAATTTTAGCCGTATTTCCCGAAAAGGAACGCGTATTAGTTGAAGGAATAAATATGAGGGTGCATCACGATCAGCCAACCCAGGATAATCCCCAGGGAGGACGTATTGAACGTGAAGTATCCATTCATGTATCAAATGTAATGGTACTTGATCCTTCAAACGGAGAACCCACGCGTATTGGCCGTAAAAGAATTGAAGATGACAGCGGTGGACGATGGGTACGTTATGCAAAGAATAGTGGCGAGATTATTGATAAATAAGAAGTAATTATAGAATGTCAGAAGCAAGACTTTACACACAGTATAAAGACGAAGTTATTTCGAACCTGATGGAACAGTTCGAATACGAAAATGTAATGGCTGTTCCCAAACTCGAAAAGATTGTTATAAATAGTGGTGTTGGCGAAGCAGTGGAAAATGAAAAGGTATTGGATACTGTAACCGACAACCTTGCCACAATTACGGGTCAAAAACCGGTAACCACAAAGGCAAAGAAATCTATCTCTAATTTTAAAACCAGAGATGGAATGCCTATAGGATGCAAGGTTACTCTGCGGAAGAAAAAAATGTATGAGTTTCTTGATCGCTTGATCAACCTTGCGTTGCCTCGAACTCGTGACTTCCAGGGAGTACCTGATAAAAGTTTTGACGGCAGAGGAAATTATACCCTCGGTGTGAAGGAGCATACAATATTTCCTGAAATCAATACTGATGATGTTGATAATATTCACGGTATGGATATCACCTTTGTAACCACAGCTGATACTGACGAAGAAGCGTATGCTTTGCTGAAGGAATTTGGAATGCCGTTTCAGAAACGAAATTAAATCAACAAGCATAAATAATTATGGCTAAGAAAGCTTGGATAGCACGTAACGAAAAAAGAAAACGAACGGTAAAGAAATACGCCGAAAAGCGAAAAAAGCTTAAAGAGGAAGGTAAATGGGAAGAACTGCAAAAGCTTCCTCGTGATGCAAGTCCTACACGCGTGAATAATCGCTGTAACTTAACGGGACGTTGTCGCGGCTATATTCGCAAGTACGGTATCTCTCGTATTAAATTTCGTGAACTTGCACTCGACGGGAAGATTCCTGGCGTACGAAAAGCAAGTTGGTAACATTTTAACGAAGAACTTCTATGTTTGATCCAATTTCAGATTATTTAACAAGAATACGTAACGCTCAACAAGCTGGACATCGCCGGGTAGATATTCCCGCGTCTAAGTTGAAGCGTGCAATGACCAAAATCCTTCTGGATAAAGGTTATATTAATAAGTTTATCAATATCGATGATGGAAAACAGGGGATGCTTCGTCTGTTTTTGAAATACGATGCGTATGGTCATCCGGTTATTAAAAAGATGAAACGTCGTTCAAAGCCGGGACTTCGTGAGTATTGTGGAGCTGATAATATTCCCCGTGCCCTTAATGGGTTGGGAATCGTTATTCTCTCGACTTCACGCGGAGTAATGACTGATAAAGAAGCCCGCAAGGTAAAAGTGGGTGGCGAAGTATTGTGCACTGTTTATTAAAAATAAGGTAATAGAATTATGTCTCGTATCGGAAATCAACCGATTGAATTAAAAGAAGATGTTGAGTTTAGCATTGATGGGGATAATGTAGTCACCCTCAAGGGTGATAAAGGCAGTGATACACTGCAGATGGATCCTAGCATCAATATTGAGAAAAAGGACGGTGAACTAATCGTCAATAGAACAGGTGAGCAGAAAATTGACCGCTCGCTGCATGGGCTTTATCGATCCCTGATCAGCAATATGATGATTGGTGTTTCAGAAGGATATAAGAAAAAGCTCGAAATTATTGGCGTTGGTTATCGCGCATCTTTAAGTAATGGAGTTCTTGAGTTACAATTAGGATTTTCTCATCCCATTTACTTTGTAGCACCAGACGGGGTAGACCTCGAGGTTGATACAAAGACTAAAAAGAACCCCTTACTAATTGTTTCAGGAATTAACAAGGAATTAGTTGGACAGGTTGCCGCTAAAATACGATCGCTTCGTCCCCCTGAGCCTTACAAAGGCAAAGGAATTAGATATGAGGATGAATGGGTTCGTAGAAAAGCTGGTAAATCTGCTGCTAAAGCTTAATAGGAATTATTTACGATGGATAAGAACATTAAAAAAACATTACGTCGTGACAGAATACGACGCCGTATTCGATCAACTATAAAAGGTACTGCTGAACGACCACGCTTATGCGTATACAAAAGTAACAAGCATATTTATGCACAGCTTGTTAATGATCGTTTGGGACATACCTTGGCAGCTGTATCCACAGAATCAGACAATGTGGATATTAAAGACAAGACGATGCAAGAGGCCGCCAAAGTAGTAGGAGAGCAGCTTGCTGAACTTGCCGACGATAAAGGACTTAATAAAGCCGTGTTTGATCGAAGCGGATATAAGTATCACGGCGTAGTGAAAGCACTTGCTGAGGGTGCACGAGAAGGTGGATTAGACTTTTAAAACGAATTATTATGCCTAAAATAAGAAGACGACATAACATAACGCCTACAAATCTTAACCTTGAAGAGAAGCTGGTTCATATTAACCGGGTTTCTAAGGTAGTAAAAGGTGGCCGCCGCTTTAGTTTTAATGCTATTGTGGTTGTTGGTAATAAAGATGGTGTTGTAGGACACGGTCTTGGTAAAGCCAACGAAGTTTCCGATGCCATCCAAAAAGGATTTGATAACGCTAAAAAGAATCTGATTAGAGTTCCAATGACCAAAACCGGTAGTATCTATCATACTATTACCGGAAAAGAAGGTGCCGGTGAGGTATTACTTCGACCTGCATCAGAAGGTACTGGTGTTATTGCCGGAGGGCCTGTTAAGGCATTACTTGATATTGCTGGATTACAAAATATCCTTACAAAATCAGTAGGATCATCAAATCCGCACAATATGGTTAAAGCTACATATAATGGATTGAAGAATTTGACCGATCCGTTTGAAGTAGCTGAGCGACGAGGAATTTCTATGAATAAAGTATTTGAAGGCTAATAGATCTAAGGAATTTAACCAGGATAAGATAATGGATTTAAGTAATTTAAACGCCCCGGAACCCAATAAAAAAAATGCCAAGCGTATTGGTCGTGGACAAGGTTCAGGACGAGGTGGGCACACTGTTGGTAAAGGACACAACGGACAACGCTCACGAAGTGGGTTTAAAGAAAAGTTTTGGTTTGAAGGTGGACAAATGCCTTTACAACGTAAAGTTCCAAAGTGGGGATTCAATAACAAGTTCCGAAAGGAATATGTAGCTATTAATACAGGTACAATTCAACTCTTTGTCGAGCACGATAAACTTGAAGAGACGATTACTCTTGAAGATATTCGAAAAGCTGGACTCGCAGGGAAGAATGACTTGGTAAAATTACTCGGTGATGGTGACATTGAAGCCTCAATTGATATTGAAGTTCATAATGCCAGTAAATCTGCACAAGAAAAAGTTGAAGAAGCCGGTGGAAGCATTACGTTCGTAAATAATAATCAATAAGAGAATTAGATAAGTCACCTTCTAAATGAGTATAGTCGAAAACTTTCGCAACATCTTTAAGATAGAAGAGCTCAAGAATCGTATCTTCTATGTCATCGGCATCTTGATGGTTTATCGTATAGGAAGTTTTGTAACACTTCCTGGTGTTGATGCCACTCAATTAACACAGCAGGCTGGTAATGCATCAAGCTTGCTGGGTTTGTTTGATATGTTTGTAGGGGGTGCTTTTTCTCGTGCAGGGGTATTTGCACTTGGGATTATGCCTTACATTACTGCAGCGATTATTATACAGTTAATGGGGGCAGTTGTACCATATTTCCAAAAACTCCAGCGCGAAGGTGAAGAAGGTAGGCGTAAAATAAACAGACTTACACGGTATGGTACCGTAGGAATAACTTTGATTCAATCCATTGGGTTTTCTATCAATTTGATGGCTACAACGCCCAATGCCATTGTAGTAAGTAATTTTACGTTTGTTTTAACCTCGATGATTATCCTTACTGCAGGCACCACTTTTGTAATGTGGCTCGGTGAGCGAATTTCTGATCGAGGAATTGGTAATGGTATTTCAATTATTATTATGATTGGTATTATTGCTCGATTGCCTGCCAGTTTAATTAACGAAGTAACCACAAAGAGCAATGCAATTATTGTACTTGTTGAAGTTGCGGCATTGATTCTGGTAATTGCTGCTTGTGTACTGTTAACACAAGGTGTACGCAAAGTTCCTGTTCAATATGCAAAGCGTGTTGTTGGCCGAAAAGTGTACGGTGGAACTACTCAATATCTGCCATTACGGCTAAATGCTGCAGGTGTAATGCCCATTATTTTTGCACAATCAATTATGTTTATCCCAAGCACGATCGGAACATTTTTCCCCAATAATGAGACCGTGCAAATGTTAACTGCTTGGTCGAGTGATTTTACAGGAATCACCTATTCCATTATCTTTGGAATCATTGTTGTGTTCTTTACATATTTCTATACTGCTATTACGGTTAATCCACGTGAAATGGCAGACACAATGAAACGCCAAGGTGGATTTATTCCCGGGGTCAGGCCTGGCAATCAAACCGTTGAATTTATTGACAATATATTGACGAAGGTAACTCTTCCGGGTTCTATTTTCTTGGCTATAATAGCAATTATGCCGGCTATTGTAGCGCGGTTAGGAGTCACCCCTGGCTTTGCTCTCTTTTATGGAGGAACAAGTTTGTTAATTATTGTTGGTGTAGCTCTTGATACATTGCAACAGATTGAAAGCCACCTGATGATGCGTCATTATGATGGCTTTATGAAGACAGGTAAGATGAAAGGCCGACGTAGAGCATAAGATGATTTACCTTAAAAGCGAATCTGAAATTGAGAAAATGCGCGAGAGCGCGCAAATTGTTTCTCGGACGCTCGGTAAGGTGGCAAAACAGATTGAGCCTGGAGTAACAACCGGAAAACTTGACAGAGTTGCTGAAGAGTTTATAAAGAAAAATAATGGTCGCCCTGCTTTCAAGGGATATGGACCCAAAGGAAATGAGTTTCCCGGAACCTTGTGTATTTCAATTAATGAAGAAGTGGTGCATGGAATACCCAGTGATAAGCGTGAGCTCAAGGAGGGTGATATCGTCTCCATTGATTGTGGCGTTGAAAAGAATGGGTACTTCGGTGATCACGCTTATACATTTGCCGTTGGTGAATGTGAAGACGAGAAAATTCGTTTATTGCGTGCTACATTAGAATCGTTATATAAAGGAATTGAAAAGGCTATACACGGCAATAGAATTGGAGATATTTCTCAAGCTGTGCAACAGCATTGCGAGAATGAAGGATTTGGAATAGTCAGAGACTTGGTAGGTCACGGTCTCGGAAAATCGCTCCATGAAGATCCTTCGGTACCAAATTTTGGAAAGTCCGGAAGAGGAGAGCGTCTCCGATCCGGAATGACATTAGCTATTGAACCTATGATCACCCTTGGTTCATGGCAAGTAGAAACATTAGATGATGGCTGGACGGTTGTTACCGCCGATCGTAAAGTTTCTGCCCATTACGAACATGATATTGTAGTACGAGAAGGAAAAGCTGAAATTTTAAGTACTTTTGATTATATTAGAGAGATAACCAAAAGTCGAATAAACGCAAATATTTAGCAATGGCTAAAGAAGAGCCAATTAAACAAGATGGCGAAATTATTGAAGCATTACCCAATGCACAATTTCGTGTAGAGTTGGACAATGGGCATGAGATATTAGCTCATGTGTCTGGTAAAATGAGAATGTATTATATTAAAATTCTTCCCGGTGACCGAGTCGCTGTGGAGATGTCTCCCTACGATTTAACGAAGGGACGTATAACGTATCGTTACAAGTAAATTCTAATTAAAAGAGTTTAGTGTTATGAAGACTCGATCTTCAGTTAAAAAAAGAAGTTCAGACGACAAAATTGTACGACGCAATGGTCGTGTTTATGTAATCAATAAAAAGAATCCACGCCACAAACAACGGCAAGGATAATTAATTCGGATAGTTTTTATGGCTAGAATTGCTGGAATAGACTTACCTAAAAATAAACGCGGTGAAATAGGTCTAACCTACATCTATGGTATCGGCCGGTCAACTGCTCAGGATATTCTTGATGAGCTTGATATTGATCGAGGTACCAAAGTTGTGGATTGGACTGATGAAGAAGTATCGAAGCTCCGTCAAAAGATTGACAATGAGTATAAAGTGGAAGGGGCATTACGAAGTGAGGTGAATGCCAATATTCGACGATTAATTGAGATTGGTTCTTATCGTGGTAATCGCCATCGTAAAGGATTACCCGTACGAGGACAACGCACTCAAACAAATGCGCGAACCCGTAAAGGGAAGCGACGTACCGTTGCAGGTAAGAAATCAGCTCCTCGAAAATAATTAAACGAGATAATTAAATGGCAAAGCGACAACGTAAATCTGCAAAGAAAAAGCGAAGAAAGCAGCTTTCAGATCCCAATGGAATGGCTTTTATCAAGGCAACATTTAATAATGTCTTGGTAACAGTAACTGATGCTAATGGAAATGCACTTTCTTGGTCATCAGCCGGAAAGGAAGGCTTCAAGGGATCACGAAAAAATACACCATATGCAGCCCAGTTAAGTGCTGAAACAGCAGCAACTGCCGCGTATGAAATGGGATTACGAAGAGTCGAGGTATTTGTAAAAGGCCCTGGCTCTGGACGTGAAGCAGCAGTACGTGCTTTAGCATCAAGTGGATTGGAAGTAACTGAGATAAAAGATCGTACTCCTATCCCTCATAACGGTTGCAGACCACCTAAACGACGAAGAGTATAACGAAGTAAATTATTAGTTAATCATGGCAAGATATAGAGGCCCAAAACAAAAGAAAGCAAGACGTTTTCGAGAACCAATATTTGGTCCCAGCAAAGCGCTGGAACGAAAACCTTATGGACCTGGCCAGCACGGACGGTCCAGATATTCACGAAAATCAGAATATGCTATTCAGCTTGAAGAAAAGCAAAAAGCAAAATATACCTATGGCTTGCTTGAAAGACAGTTTTCAAATCTGTTTGATAAAGCAAATGCTAAAGACGGTGTAACAGGAGAAATTCTCTTGCAATTGCTTGAAAGCCGCCTCGATAATACGGTTTACCGTTTAGGTTTTGCAAGAACTCGTCGACAGGCAAGGCAGTTAGTGAGTCACAAGCATATAGTGGTAAATGGAGAGGTTGTTAATATTCCATCTTATCAGCTTAAGCCTGGAGATGTAGTAAATGTTCGACCAAAGTCCAAGACTTTAGAAGTTATTAATGAGTCATTGCAACATGCTCCATCCAGTAAATACAAGTGGATAGAAATCGATAAGAAAGATATGCAGGGTAAATTTTTGAACGTACCCGAAATGGAAGAGATTCCTGAAAATATTAATGTACAGCTTATCGTAGAGCTCTACTCTAAGTAATTTAAATTAATTTAGTTTATAACGCGTATTGATATGAGTAATTATAGTATACAAATGCCTGAACCACTTGAGGTTGAAGAAGCAACCGATACCTTTGGTACATTTATATTACAACCATTGGAACGAGGTTTTGGAGTTACCATCGGTAACTCATTTAGGAGAATATTGCTTTCTTCTTTACCGGGAATTGCTATCAATGCTGTTAAAATAAATGGAGTTGAACATGAGTATTCCAGCATTGATGGGGTTAAAGAGGATGTCTATGAGATAATCCTAAACCTCAAAGAAGTTCGATTCAAACAGATCGAGCAGAGCAGCGGAATTATTCATGTATCCAAATCTGGAGAAGGAGCACTTACAGCCGAAGACATTTCTGAGGCTACAGCAGATTATGAAGTACTTAATTCCGATCAGCTTATTGCAACGATGGCTGATGATGCAGATATTGAAATGGAATTGCATGTTGGTAGAGGTCGGGGATATGTACCGGCTGAGGAACAAGACGTAGATACCGATGAAGATGTAAGTCTTATTCCTATTGATGCTATTTATACTCCTATCAAGCAGGTACAGTTTGATGTGGATAATGTTCGTGTTGGACAACGAACTGACTATGAGAAATTGGTTATGGATATAACCACTGATGGATCTATCAATTCTAAAGAAGCTCTTACTATAGCAGGTAAAATTCTAAAAGAGCATATTGAGAAGTTTATCACTGAAGAAATTGATGAGCCGTTCACCCAAGAAGAGGAAGAGGTTGATGCAGAAAAGCAACGTATTACCAACTTGTTGAAAACAAGTATAGAAGACTTGAACCTAAGTGTACGTTCTTATAACTGCTTGAAATCAGCAAATATTAATACAATTGGTGAATTGGTAGCAAGAGATGAGCAAGACTTGCTTAAATTTCGAAACTTCGGTAAGAAATCATTAGCCGAATTAGTAGAAGTTATAGAAGGCAAAGATCTGCACTTCGGAATGGATGTAACAAAGTATTTAGATAAATCTTAAAGGTATTATAGAAAGTAATGCGTCATTTAAATAAAGGTAGAAAGCTCGGTAGAACATCATCGCACCGAAAGGCAACACTAAGTGCGCTTTCTGTAGCTTTAATTAAAGAACATAGAATAGTAACGACAGTACCTAAGGCGAAGGAGCTTAGAACGTTTGTTGAGCCTTTAATAACGAAGGCCAAGGAAGATACTTCTCACAATCGTCAGCAAGTATTTTCAAAGCTTAAGGATAAAGCTGTAGTTTCACATCTTTTTGATGAAGTTGCCCAGAAAGCGATGGATCGACCTGGGGGATACACCCGGGTTGTAAAACTTGGTTATAGATCTGGCGATAATGCCCAGATGGCTGTCATTGAGTTGGTTGATTATAATGATATAAAACCCAAAGACAGCAAAAAGAAAAAGGGTACACGACGAGCCGGAAAATCCAAGAGTGCTACCTCATCTTCAGAAGCTCAGAAAAAAGAAAACGCTGCTTCTGAAGAAGAGTAATCTTTCCAAAATTTCAACGTTTTTTGGATAACTTATCCCACAAACAAAAAGAACAAAATAGTTTGAAATAATATTTGTTTTATAGGGAATAAGTTCTTATCATTGCACCGCCTTGAAACAAAAGATAGTGACAGGAAAGAAAGTCGCTAAAACAACCTCTAAAGGCTGAAAAAATTAAAGAGGATTCGTTCTTTGACAGACTGAGAACATACAGACGATCGCACGTCGAGCCCTTGTCAGCCCCGTTTAGGCGGGGCGGA
>NZ_JBPOEA010000026.1:0-13149 GCF_052060035.1 Fodinibius sp. SL11
CAAAGACCAGCTGTAGCTCTGCCAGACCCACATCTTTGGTATAGACCCAAAAAATAGTTGGTAGAATAGTAAGAAATGCCATTGTATAGGCAATTCCTTTCGGAGTTAGCGCTTTAATTGCAAAACGTCGGCTGATACCGAAGTTGAGGTTTAAAAATATGAGTCCAAAGCCGAATAGAAACAGATAGCCGGTAGTTCCTGGGTGGGCGACGTATTGGATAAAGCTGTTGGATATGATGATGAACAGTAGTCCAAAAACAAGAGCGCCGCTAACAAATGCAAAAGTGCGTTGCCAATTGGTCATGAAATAAACTTGCTTATAGGTTAATTAGGAATAAACTGGAATCGGAATGTAATCAGTTCCGTATTCAACAATGATGCAGAAAATACCAACAAAAAGAGGGGGAAGCTAATTTAGTAGTTACTGGACATGGTTTCTCGTCTAAGCCAACTTTCAGGGTCTAAGTTTTTATTGTTTTCACGTATCAGAAAAAACAGACTTTCACCCTTTGGTGAACTGGCATCGCCGGAAAGACCCAGCATATCGCCCTGATTCAATACCTCGCTTTTACGTACCATTACTTCGCTCAGGTTGCCATAAGCGGTAATAAAGCGTCCATGCTTAACAAAAATTACATCGCCATAGCCGGGCACAGGGCGTATATTCATCACATATCCATCATGCACAACCTGGACCGACGATTGGGCATCGGTTACAATTTCTACGCCCAGATTCGGCGTCTTGGTCCCATAAACAGGGTGTACTTTGTTACCAAAATGTTCAGCTATGGTTCTACTGTCCACCGGCCAGGGCAGTTTTCCTTTGTTGGAAGCAAATCGGGTTTCAATTTCCTCCATCTTATTTGAGTCCAAGAAGTTGTCGAGCTTAATTGGCTCAGAATACTTTTTGACTTCGGCCTCTCGTTTGGCATCATTCTCAATCTTTTTAGCAGCTGCCAGTTTGTTCTTTCGCTCTGCTTCTAATTGGCGGAGCTTTTGTTCCTGGGCTTTGCGAATTTCTTCTTCACGACGGATAAGATCTGAGAGGGTGCTGTTGAGATTATCTTTTTGCTGCTGTACCTCTTTGAGTTTGTTGTTGATCTCCTCTCGGTTTTCTCGCAGCAGAGCCACATTTTTTTCCTGTTGGTCTTTCTTTTCAGCCAGCTGTTGCTTCTCCTCTTTAATTTCTGCCAGAAGCTCCTCATTCTTTTCTTGAGCTTTAACCAGTTGCTTTTTGGTTTGCTCCAGTTCTTGTTCAGTTTGGCGGATCTCCATCGCTTGTTGCTCACGATAAGTATTGAACTTCTCAAGATAAAAAGAGCGTATCAGCATTTGATTGATAGAGGATGCCGAGAAAATAAGCGCCAGCTGAGAAGTACGTCCATGCTTATAAAGATAACTAAGTGTTTTTTTGTAGTTCTCAATGAGTCGTTCCAGCTCTGCACGTTTGGCATTCAGCGATTCTGTGGTAATGGTAATTTCTTCTTGTATCTGAGACTGTTCTTGCTGCAGCTGAGATAGCTTTTGATCCTGAAGGGCAATGAGCTGCTTCAAGTTTTGATATTTTTGATAGAGGGCTTCATACTTTTCTTCGGCTTGCTGCAGGCGCTGTTCGAACTGCTGAATTTGTTTATTTAGCCGTTCAATTTCAGCTCGGGTATTCTTTTGTTTTTCGACAATATTATCGCGCAGTTCCTTAAACTCTTGCATGACAGCGGCTTGGCCCAATGATAGATTTGGAGCCAGCAAAAGGCACGTTATAATCGCTATGAGACTACATGTTTTTTTCATTCGTAATAAATGGGAATATCGTCTGGCAACTCTATTGTTAAAACGTCAAGCTTGGGATTTAATTCTAATGCTGTTAATTGTAAAGCAACTTTTGAATCACCCTCAGGTCCGAATATACTAATTCTTCGCGGAAGGGTGAACCCCTCTATTGAAGTATAAGCATCATATTCAATTTTTGAGTAAGGCAGATTGGATGATGAGGGTTGTATAATTTTTCTGATCGTGTGCGAACTCTTATCGATATAAACTTTTGTGCCGCTTCGCAATCGAAGTTGATACAGCGTTTCATTTTCCAGGAATTCTGTAATATCCTTTTCTTTGACAGAATAGTTAAGCATATCCAAAATATTAAGTGAGGCCAGCCGGTTTATGCGATCGAGACTTGTTCCCTGTACGGGCACTTTCCGTGCATATTTATCCACTTTGTTGTAGATGAGAAGCGTATCACCATCAGTGAGCAACTGTCCACCTTCGATGCCAATACCGTTACGAATAGTAACCAGGCTTTTTTGTTGATTGCTGGCAAAGCGAATGGTGACGCGTTCGGTGTTGCCCGGCTCGCTTACAATTGCTCGTCCTTTGCCTTTAACGGATTGTAAATCATCGCTGTAATCAGGCAGTTGATTTATTACTTGAGAGAGGTTTTCTTGGGAAGGACGAAAATTATCTTCCACAAGTTTTTGAGAGCCCGAACAGGAAATCAGCGCCAGGCATAACCATCCCCATACAAAAGAGAGCAATATATATCGATATTGAGCCACAGTCAGTTGGAGATTTTATCTTTTAAATGTGTTCGCGAAGAATCCTTATCGAGTGCTTTTTGCCACCAATGCTTGGCTTCGTTGGGCTTGTCAAGTTTAAGTAAAACATCGCCCATATGTTCCAGTGTTTCCGCACTGGGTTCCCCGGCCTCAATGGCTTTTCGGATGTACTTTTGGGCTTCTTTCAGCTGCCCTTGCTTGTAGTATATCCATCCAACGGTATCCAGAAACGAGGGATTGTCCGGAGCAAGTTCTAACGCTTTAAGGGCTATTTTTTCCGCTTTGGAAAGTTCTTTGTCTTGCTGGGATAAATAATAGGCATAGTTATTATAGATGACGGGATTCCGGGTATTGAGGTCTATCGATTTTTGATAATACTCAAAAGCGGATTCCCAGTTTGCCAACCTGGCATAGGTGTCGGCCAATGAGCCAAATATATCAGCTTTAAGCGTTTTCCGGGCAGGTAGGGTGGATGCTTCTTTTAGATGCCTTTCCGCATTATCATATTGTTGAGAAGACAAATAGGCGTTACCGAGGATGTATAGCAGGATCGGATCTTGGGGAATGTTTTGGATTGCCTGTTTGCCAATTTTAATTGTCTCGTCAAACTTGCGTAGCTCAAGCAGCAATTTGAGTCGTTGTTGCCAGACTGAGTCGTTAGTTGGATTTAGCTCTGTTGCTTTTTCAAGAGCACGAAGGGCATATTGGGTTTGCCCGGTTTTTAAAAAGAAATCTCCCGTTAATGCATATATCTTCGCAGATTTCGAAGAATGTTGAATAAGTTTTTTAAAGATATTATTTGCCATTTGTTGAATGGCAGAATTTGAGGGATCATTTTTGTATGTGCTATATACAAAATTCGCGATCTCTTCCCTGGTTGTGCTGGCAATGGTAGAATCATCGGCAAGAACCCCGAGTGTTGCTTCCACACTATCCCATTTGGCTTGTGATATAAAGATTTCTGCGAGGATTATCCGGGATTTCGGATCTTTGCTGTTAATCTGAAGTGCATTTTCAATTACCTTACGAGCTTCAACGGGCTTTTTGAGTTCTAAGTAGTAGTTGCTCAACAGGTGGAGTGTAGAAATGTTGCCGGGCTCCATTGCCCGCACTTTTTCCAGTTCAACAATGGCCGAGTCTGTCATATTCAGCTTGTTAAAGTTTTTAAGTTTCTCAAGCCGAATGGAAGACATTTCGCCCTTTAACTGTAACAGTTTATTATAAATGGTGTTCGATTGCTTTAACTTTCCCAGTTCGGTATATGTCTGTGCAAGATCATATAACATATCGATGTCATTGGGGTGGTAACTCAATGCATTATTCAATTCGTTTGTCGCCGCCTCTATATTACCAATAGATTTATAGATATCTACCAGTTGCAGGTGATACCATTTGTTTTGGGGGTCCAGATTTCGAGCCTGTTTACTGTAGTATTCAGCGTTTTTAAGATCATTTACCTGAAGGTAGGCGTCGGCCAGCGCGTAGTTAATCCCCGGATGTTCGGGAAGCTTTACAGAGGCTTTATTCAGCAGGTTGATTGCCTTTTCATAATCATTGTTTTCAAAAGCGGCTAACCCATCAATGTAAGCAGTTTGTGCTGCTATATATTCTTTTTCTGCAATCGTTTGGTTTTGGGACCAAGCCGAGGATGTGCCAATAAAAAATAGCACAGCAATAAAAAGATGTGCTGATAAAGACCGGCTATGTGATAGAATAGTATTCATAAAAACCAACGGTTATCTATCTGACAGTATAACAATTTACAAGCGGCAGTAGGTAACTCTTTTTTAGGCGATGGTTTTACGCCAGCCATTCAATCGTTTGAAAGCATGCTCCATCCGCGATCCGTACCAGCTGAACCATTCTCCCTCAACCAACAATACCCGGGCAGCGGGACATGCTTCTTCAATTTGTGCCAGGTGTTTTTCTTTAAACGGATAGGGTTCACTGCTTAACAATACAAGGTCGGGATTTTGTCTCTTGAGTTCGTCCAGACTTATTTTGGGATATCGTTTATGATCCGCAAAAACATTGGGCAGTTCCCAGTGGTCCATAATGTCATGAATATAGGTATCGCGGCCGACCGTCATCCATGGATCTTTCCAGATAAGATACGCCGTATTTAATTTAGAGACCTGGGGACGGGTTTCCAGCGCTTCTTGAATATTGCTGATCAAGTTCTCAGCTTCCTCCGAGGTATCAAATATCTTACCCAGTTCGTGGATGGTGATCAGCGCATCTTCAATAGTGGCAATTTCAGTAACATTTATTTCAAAATCATTTTTTAATGCCTCAATATCTTCTGGGCGGTTTTCCTCTTTATTGGCAATGATATAGTCGGGGTTGAGGTCACGTATTTTGTCAATCCGAGGGTTTTTGGTCCCACCGATTATGGGAATTTCTTCCACTTGTTCTTTGGGATGCACACAGAATCGAGTTCGTCCCACAAGGTGTTCTTGCAATCCCATGTCAATAACTAATTCCGTAAGGCTTGGAACGAGGCTGATAATGCGTTGGGGAGGTGTTGCCATCTAAGTATTAAATGTTATTTAAATTGACGAATAATACCCTCTACCTGCCGGGCATAGCTTCCACCGAATAAATTGGTGTGTACCAACAAAGGATATAAATTATAGATATCCTTTCGTTTTGAAAATCCGGATGTCAATGAATAGGTTTCTTCATAAGCGCTGTAAAAATTACTCGGGAATCCCCCGAAAAGATGGGTGAATGCCAGCTCTATTTCGCGATGTCCATAATAGACGGCGGGATCGTAAATAGTGGCCTCCCCATCTTGGTCAAAAAAGTAATTGCCGCCCCATAGGTCGCCGTGTAGTAGGCTGGGTGGCTCATCAGGGAAAATATCCGGCAGTGTTTCATACATACTTTTAAAGCTGCTGACCGTATCGGAACCTAATTTACCACTATCAGTAGCCATTTGGAGTTGGGGGGCCATGCGTTCCTGAACAAAAAAGTCAACCCAATTGTCGTGTGGAGTGTTCGACTGTGGGAGCCGACCGATAAAATTATCATGGTCGAGTCCATAGGTTTCATGGTGATGTTTATGCAACTGTGCCAAAGCTCGACCAAAATTACTGGCGGAATCTGGCTTTGAGTGGCCTTCTGTAACAAACTCTTGGAGTAAAAAACCGGTGCCGTCTGCTGCTTTACCGGTTGTTAAAACGGATGGAATGCGTAATGAGGTATCTGCTGATGTAAGCAGGGCCAGGCCTTTTTCTTCGACTACAAACATGTGAGGATCGGCCGACGTATTCCATTTTAAAAAGCAGGTGGTTTCATCTTTTAAGGTAACTTTGGCGGCCTGATTAATGCTGCCACCCGAAACACGCTGTGCTGAAGTTACCGGCTGATCTAATGCGTGCTGAATTTGTTGTTTAACAGGATCAGGGATCATTTTTGGACGTGTGTTTCAAGTTCATCAAGTAATTTCTCACAACTTCGTTTTACGATCTGAAAAACATTTTCAAAGCCTTCAGGTCCGCCGTAATAAGGATCGGGGACTTCGCCTTCACCAGGATTGGGGTCAAAATCACGCATACGGCCGATTTTGGATTCATGGGTCCCATTTGCCATTTCGCGCACATTTTTCAGGTTTTCATTGTCCATTGCCAGAATCAGATTATAATAGTCCAGATCTGAAGCATCAAATTGACGCGCTTTGGAATGTAACGTAATACCATGCTTCTGCGCCGTACGCTGACTTTTACTGTTAGCTGATTCTCCTAAATGGTACGCAGAAGTACCCGCTGAGTCGACTTCAAAATGATTTTCAAGATCGCGCTCGTCAATCAGATGCTGGAAAATTCCCTCAGCGGTGGGACTTCGGCAAATATTGCCAAGGCATACAAAACATATTTTATAGTGGTTTTCTCTGGTTATGGGATTGTTAACAGGTATATCCATATAGTATTACAATTGATTTGAGATCGGTTTTGTAGATAGCAGACATAAAATAAGGGCTAAAAGCTATAAAGTATAACGTAAAGATTTGCTGCAATTCTAATTTGCAAATTGTTGGAGCAATTCTTTTCATAGGTCGCTTACATTGTTAAATACGTCTCAGAATGTGAATTGATGAGCTAAGACTTGTATCTTTGTGGTTCATTTATTTTGACGGAAATTTATTAGAAAACTTAAGCTACTGTAAGGTATAGAAAACCCTTATATTAACAGCTTTACAAAAGCCAATAGAGAAGGTACAACGGCCTTTATGAGTAAACAATTTGACGAAGTAAAAAGACTGAATTTTTCAAAACTCGAAGTCGAAACCCTCAAGTGGTGGAAAGAGAATAATATCTTTGAGAAAAGTGTTTCCACCCGAGAAGAAGGGATCCCCTTTACCTTTTATGAGGGGCCGCCCACGGCAAACGGCAAGCCGGGTATTCACCACGTGCTGGCGCGTACGGTTAAAGATATGTTTTGCCGGTATAAGACTCTGAAAGGATTTCGCGTTGACCGTAAGGCCGGCTGGGATACGCACGGGCTGCCCGTTGAGATAGAAGTGGAAAAAGAACTCGATCTTGAGGGACGTGAGCAGGTAGAAGAGTATGGTGTAGCGGAATACAACGAGAAGTGCCGCAAAAGCGTATTGAAATACAAAGACTTATGGGATAAGCTTACGACCCGCATGGCTTATTGGGTGGATCTGGATGATCCCTACATCACCTTCGATAATGATTATATAGAATCAGTTTGGTGGGCGTTTAAAACGCTGCACGAGAAAGGTTTGGTTTATAAAGGATACAAAATTCAATGGTATTCGCCGGGCAGCGGAACGGTATTGTCATCACACGAAGTTGCACAGGGATACAAGGAAGTTCAGGACCCCTCTATTTTTGTGAAGTTTAAAGTAGGAATGGCCGATAATGTATATTTCCTTGCGTGGACCACAACTCCTTGGACCATTGTCTCAAACATGGGATTGGCTGTAAATCCAGAGTTGGATTACGCCAAAATAAAGCTTTCTGAAGGTGATCGCACTGAGTTTTATATTATGGCCAAGGAGTGCATTGATGAGGTCATTGACCACGACTATGAAATTGTAGAAGAATACAAAGGTAAAGAGTTGGTTGACTGGACGTATGATCCGGTGTTTGATTACGCCTTGGAAGAGTTTGATAAGGATGAAGCCTGGCGTGTTGTCCCCGCAGATTATGTAACCACGGAAGAGGGAACAGGGGTCGTTCATATTGCGCCTGCTTTTGGTGCTGATGATTATGAGACGGGTCAAAAGAATGACATCCCAATGTTTAATCCCGTTGATAAAGATGGGCGTTTTACGAATCAGGTACCTGATTTTGAAGGCGAATGGTTCAAGGATGCCGATAAGGGGATTTCTCGTGCTATCAAGGATAAACATCTGATGTACAAGCATGAGACCTATCTGCACAACTATCCACATGATTGGCGCAAAGGGACACCGCTGATGTCATATCCGGTGGAGTCTTGGTTTATTCGCACCACGGATGTGAAAGACAAAATGGTCGACTTTAATAAGAAAATAAACTGGAAGCCGCCAAGTACTGGGACTGGACGCTTTGGAACATGGCTCGAAAACAATGTGGATTGGGCTGTGTCGCGTCAACGCTACTGGGGCACGCCGATCCCGCTTTGGGTGAGTGATAAAAATCCCGATCACATAGAAGTGGTGGGAAGCATCGAAGAGCTCAAGAAAAAAGCGGGTTTGCCTGATGACAAAGAGCTTGATCTGCACCGTCCTTATATTGATGAAATTACGTGGGAAGGTCCTGATGGAGGAACAATGCGACGCATTCCCGACCTGATGGATGTGTGGTTCGATTCGGGGTCGATGCCGTTTGCCCAATGGCACTATCCGTTCGAAAATAAAAAGAAGTTTAAAGAAAACTTCCCTGCTGATTTTATTGCTGAAGGCGTAGATCAGACGCGTGGATGGTTCTACACCCTGCACGCGCTGGGAACGATGCTTTTTGATCAGCCGGCTTATAAAAATGTAGTATCTAACGGGCTTGTGCTGGATGAGAACGGCAACAAGATGAGTAAGTCTAAAGGCAATACCGTAGAACCATTTGAAGTTATACAGGAGTACGGTGCTGATACGGTACGTTGGTATATGATGAGCAACTCATCGCCGTGGGAGAACCTGCGATTCAGTGAAGATGGATTGCAAGAAACGCAGCGAAAGTTCTTTAATACTATTGTAAATACGTACTCGTTTTTTGCGATGTACGCCAATATTGATGGATTTACCTATTCGGGCTCACAAATTCCGGTTTCTGATCGCGTAGAAATGGATCGTTGGATTATTTCTCGCATGAATACAACCGTGAAGTTGGTAGATGAGTACCTTGATGATTATGAACCTACCAAAACGGCGCGGACCATCGAAAACTTTGTTGATGAGCTTAGTAACTGGTATGTGCGACGTAATCGCCGCCGTTTCTGGAAAGAGGGCAAAAGCCTTGATAAGCAGGCCGCTTATCAAACATTGTATGAATGTCTGGTAGATTTGGCTAAATTAATCAGTCCCATCGCTCCGTTTTTGGGCGAATGGTTGTACCAGCGAATGAATGAAGTGACGGAAGCCGATGAAGAATCGGTCCATATTTCTTTTTATCCGACGGTAGAAGAAACGGCGATTGATAAACAGCTGGAACACCGGATGGAGCTGGCTCGTCAGATTTCATCGATGGTGTTGAGCTTGCGCAACAGGCTGGAACTTAATGTACGTCAGCCGCTGTCGCGTATCATTCTGCCTATTGAAAAAGAAGAAGACCGACAGGCTATTGAATTGGTCAAAGATATTATATTAGATGAGGTGAATGTAAAGGAAGTAGAGTTTGTGGATGATGACTCTGGAATTGTTCACAAGTCGGCAAAACCCAATTACCCGAAGCTGGGTAGTAAGCTGGGTAGTAAAATGAAGCCGGTGGCTTCGAAAGTGACAGAGCTCACAACCGAAGAAATTACCGAATATGAAGAAACCGGTTCTATTGAGTTGGATCTGGGTGAGCAGGGTATTGTACAACTTGGTGAAGACAGTCTTGAAATTATTCGCACCGGCTTGGAAGGCTGGTCGGTAGAGACCGAAAAGGGACTAAGTGTAGCCCTTGATACAGAGTTGACTGAAGAACTTATTCAAGAGGGATTGGCTCGGGAGTTTGTCAACCGGATCCAGAATATGCGGAAGGAAGCAGATTTTGACGTTGAAGATCGTATTATTATCGGTTTTAACGGTTCGGAAAAACTTGAAGAAGCGGTAATATCGATGAAAGATTACATTAAAAGTGAAACCTTGGCAGAAGAAATTTCATCCGAAAAATTAGAAGTATCAGATTTTGTAAAGAGTTGGGAAATTGGTGACAGTGAATCAACTATTTCTATCAGAAGAAACCCTAATTAAGAAAGTGAGCTATTATGGCATCATCAAAAAATGAAAATAAAGATACAGAGCGCGTTTCTCCTTATTCTGATGAGGAGTTGGAATATTTCAAGGATATTATCCTAAAAAAACGTGAGGAGGCTGAGCGAGAGCTCGAATCGTTGCAAAGCACGTTGCGCGATAGCATGGAAAATGCCAGCGATGAGTCGGCATATTCGTTTCACATGGCTGATGCAGGAACGGATGCCCAAGAGCGCGAAAAAACATATATGCTTTTTAATCGCACCAAAAAGTTTATTCGCTATCTGGATGACGCGCTGACGCGGATCGAAAATAAAACCTACGGTGTTTGCAAAGTAACGGGTAAGAAAATTTCTAAAGGCCGGCTCGAAGCTGTGCCTCATACCCAGCTTAGCATCGAAGCAAAACTCAAGCGTAAATAATTTTCGTTTCAGTTGGATAGAAGAAAAACAGCGGCTCTTGCAGCCCCGGCATTCATTGTTATTTTTTTAGATCAGTTTAGCAAGCACTGGATTCGCCTTAATCCACAATGGCATTATGCTGATCTTATTCCCGGATGGCTAACTTTTAACTATACCCAAAATCCGGGCATGGCACTGGGGATGCGATGGGCTTCGACGGAAGTGATCAGTGGCATTGCCATTTTGGCTACGATCGCTATTCTTTCGTATGTACTTTACAATAGAGAGGATGCTACTGTAGGATATCTGTTCTGTATGGGGCTAATATTGGGTGGAGCTGTAGGAAATATTATAGATCGCTTAATTATGGGATATGTCGAATCCTATGGTGGATTACTTGAAGGTCATGTGATTGATTTCATCCATTTCAATTTAACGGTTAGCGGCTATCCCGTTTTTCCCTATATCTTCAATGTCGCAGATGTGGCTATCAGCACCGCTATTATTGCTATGTTGGTGTTTCATAAATGGATTGTTCCGCAAAATCTATCAGGAGTCAAACAGCAAGAACAGTCAAATAAAGAGAGTACAGTCGATATTAAACGCTCTGTGGATGGGTAGTTTTTCGAAGTAAAAAGAAAGGCTGGCTATTTATTTCGGTATGCCTGGCAAATAAGCTTATTATTCTTCTGTAACAATGCTATCGATAAAATCGGGACTGTGCGGATCCAACTCGTCCAATTTCAGGTCATGACCCATCTTGTCCCGCTTGGTTTTCAGATATTTTACATTTTCGGGATAAGCACCCACTTCGATGGGTACGCGCTCTATCATTTCAAGGCCAAAGCTTTTGAGTCCTACGCGCTTAACAGGATTATTGGTCATTAGACGCATTTTGGAGACACCGAGATTACGCAAAATTTGAGCACCCACCCCATAGTCACGGGCATCGGGCTCAAAGCCAAGCGCTTCATTGGCCTCAACCGTATCCAATCCTTCTTCTTGCAGTTTATATGCTTTAAGTTTGTTGACCAGGCCAATGCCTCGTCCTTCTTGGTTCATGTAAAGAACTACACCTTGCCCTTCTTCTTCGACCTGCAGCAGCGCTTGATGCAACTGCTCCCCGCAATCGCAACGTTTGGATCCAAAAATATCACCCGTCATACAAGAAGAATGTACTCGTACCAAAACAGGATCATCCTCGCTCCATTCTCCTTTGGCCAGTGCCAGATGATGGTCTCCGGTAAGGCGTTCTTGAAAGGCATGAAGCTGGAAATCTCCATAGATAGTGGGCAGGTTTACATCTACCACCTTTCGCACCAGCGATTCATTTTGCATGCGATATGAAATCAAATCCTTAATACTGATCAATTTCATATCAAACTCTTCAGCGATTTCAACCAGATCGGGCAACCGTGCCATCGCCCCATTATCTTTCATGATTTCACAGATAATACCCGCAGGCTGGAGGTCAGCAAGTCGGGCTAAATCGATCGCTGCCTCCGTATGGCCGGCGCGACGCAATACCCCACCTTCAGTACCAATAAGGGGAAATATATGGCCGGGACGGCGAAAGTCATCGGGTTTTGCATCTCTTTTTATCATTTCCTTAATGGTATTAGCCCGATCCCCGGCAGAAATGCCTGTCGTAGTAAGTTCTTTATGGTCGACTGAAACTGTAAAAGCAGCCTCATCGGGATCAGCGCCCTCGGTTACCATATAGTCGAGATTCAGCGAATAGGCTTTCTCTCGAGTAATAGGTACGCAGATAAGCCCCCGGCCATATTTAGCCATTAGGTTGATCGCTTCAGGCGTAACCATTTCTGCCGCCATGACGAAATCGCCTTCATTTTCACGATCCTCGTCATCAGCGACGATAACCATGCGACCTTCTTTTATATCTTCGATAGCGTCTTCAATGCTATCGAATGTAATATCTGCACCCATAATGGAAATGTGGAAACTTAATTAATCTTGATCGGGGTTGACATCTGAGATCGAACTCTTTTTAAAACGAGCTTTAACTCCTTTATCGATTTCAGCCAGTACGGTATCCTCATCAACAGTGGTTACCTTGGCAATCATTCCACCGGAAGTTACAATTTTATCTCCTTTTTCGAGGTCATCGACCATTTTTTGCAGTTCTTTCTGCCGTTTTGTTTGCGGGCGAATAATAAAGAAGTAGAAAATGGCAAAAATAGCTCCCAAGAAGATGAGGCTGGACCAGCCACCGCCCCCATCAGGAGAACCCATCAAAAATAGTGCAAGATTTAACATGAAATAATGTGTTTAAATTATATTCTGCTTGTTTTGAAAGTGTATAAAGATAGTATTTTTGCCGGCTTGCTCCAATTCTGGCAGAGCGCTGAAAATCTCTTTTTTTGAAAGCAATTAAGCAGGCATTTTATGCACCTGTTTTCTTAAATGTTAAATGTGATGTAGGAGCTGTACGAGGATTAAAATCTTTAGATATTAATCCTGATGGAACTTCTTCCCATCCTTTGCATATTCTTTTAGAATATCAGCCGGTGTAAATCGGGGGCCGTGTTCATCTTCAAATTTTTCAAGTCGTTGAACGATTACATCAGCTCCTTCCCGATCGATATAACGGAACGGACCGCCCAGGAAAGGAGGGAAACCTAATCCCAATATAGCTCCCAAATCGCCATCCGTGGGATTGCGCAGAATATCTTCTTGCAGGCACCAGGCCGCTTCGTTCACCATGGTCAGTGTCATGCGTTGCTGCACCGTTTGCGCATCCATCGATTTTCGGCCGCTGCCATCAAAGTACTGG
>NZ_JBPOEA010000027.1:0-10272 GCF_052060035.1 Fodinibius sp. SL11
TCCGGTTATAGACAAAAATCCCGTACCCCCTCCTACAAAACTCAAACTTAAACCCAGAAAACGACCTAGTACAAAGAAAAAAGCAACTTCAAAGAAGAAAACGACAACAGTTGCCAAAGTGCAGAAAAACAAGAAACCAACTGTTAAAAAAGCTGCTGGGAAAAGCGGAGACATGCTTGATGGTACAGTCAAGATCGGAGGCTTGGAGATTGAAAAGAAACATGCCGCCGCAGCAGGTGGGGCCACTGTATCAGGCCTGTTGCTCTGGAAACTTCTCTTTTAAATCAATTCAATAATAATCAATTAATTATAAAACCATCATGGAAAATACATTACACCTATCGGACCAGTGCAATTGTGGCTGTAAGGATCACTCATTAGGAAATGGCTCCGGGTACCTGCAAAGCGATTGCGGATGCCACCCGGGCCTGGGCGAACCCGACCAAGACGAACCCAACAGTGAGACCCAGGAAGATCTCATCAAGGAAGCCAAAAAGTACATTAACAGCGAAATACCAACGCCTGTAAAAGTTGTCGGCGGGATAGCAGTCGTTGGCCTATTGCTTATAGCCACAAGAGGTAAAAGGTAATGAATAACCAAGATTATAACGCACTGCTGGACAGCTACGGAAACCATTTCTCTATCGAGGAACTCGAAATCCAAGGTCCCGGAACGATCAAACGCATGGACATTGGGTTTTTGCGATCCTTTTTGGCCTGGCGCCGATGGCACGGGCTGACCACTCTTATCAGCTCTGCCTGGCGAAAAGGAGACCAAAAATCCCACGGCCACGGGTTTGCCTTTGATGTGTTGCTTTTTGACCAGTGGCTTTCCAGTCAACCTTCCGCGCTCCAACATTGGTTACTTGCAACCACTTGGGGATTCCAAGGCGTAGGCTTGTACTTTGATTGGAGCTACACCAACAAAAAAGGTAACAACGTACCGGCTATTGGTTTGCACATGGACGGATGGGCAGGGAACGGGCGGTCCCGGCGCCCGCTCCGATGGCTCCGAATCAATGGACAGTATTATTACCAGTCGCTTTCCAGTGGCCACTTTCACTGCAAAACAAACAAGCAATCCATTACGCTGGATGAAGCGATAAGGAGGTACGGCCCATGAGCAACTCCCAAGCAGATGGCTTTTTCCAAAAATACAAGGAGCTGATTGTCACCACGATTATCTGCCTGTTTTTGACCGGTATCTACGATTCGATCAATAATCAAACCGCTGAAATCAAAAAGTGGTACCAGCTGATGATTGGCATCAATGAAAAAGTGAAAGTGCAGGCTGACAATCTCTACAGATTGGAAAAAAGCTTAGAAACGCATGTCCAGCATGCGGATGAACGTTTCAAAGATCAAAACGGGCGAATTCGCTCTATTGAATTCAAAACCATTCCAAGCCAACTCCACCGGTATAAATCTCTAATTAAGGAGGACACCTCCAATGCTGAAGATACTAAAACCAATTATTAAGGCTGTTCCCACCTTAATCAGTCTTTTCAAAAGCAAAACCCCTGAAAAGGGGAAAGGAATTGTAAAAAGTGGCATTGCCAGCCTCACGATTTCCGGACTCTTATCAACCGGCAGGCTATCTGCCTCTAGTATTGATACCACGCTCCTGCTTATTCTTTCCATCCTGGAGATAATCGGATACCTCTATGGTATGGTAGCCATTTCTTCAGGTGCGGCCCAAACTGACGGGATAGACCAGCTACTCCAAGGCCAGAGAGAAGGCCTACAAAAAAAACAGGCAAAAGCCCTGGGACGCCAGTGGTTTAAGCAGATCCAGAAAAACCAACATCAAAAGCTACCAGGCAACTCTTTGTTTGATGACGACCGCTCCGACCTACAAGTCAAAGCTTTGGATATTTCCCATTACAAAACCCATAAACCTAATAAGAACAACCAATGACTATCTTCTTAACATTTTTACTCACCGCCATCTTTTTACTCACTACAAACGAATGGATGACCACCCTGCTAACTCCAAATAACCTGGCCGAGATAGGTGTGGTTATACTCGGAATGGTTGCCTTGTCGGCCTCGGTTCAAATCCGAAGCCTGTTTGAAAAAGCCCAAGAGATTCTTCGCTTGTACGCCCAGTATACGAATCCCAACAGCGAAGAGGGCAAGAAACTCTCTCCTCAAGAAAAGGAGCGACTATTAGATCTTTTTCTACATGAGCTGCGGACTGTAATTGATCATTACGGCGGGAGAATGCTGATTCGGATTGGCGGATTTATCAAATCACTACTTACAAGACTATTTTAAAGATAGCTTGATATAACAAATGGAAAAGTAGATATTTTGCAGCGCCCAACCTAGGGCGTCTCTCTTGATGAATAGTCAGGGCCTCACAACTGATACTTGTGAGGCCTTATTATTTTCAAGGTATTCCCTATTGGCTCTGTCTCATTTAATTTGGGAATTTTATTTTAGGCATAGTTTATTATCTATAAAAAGAGTACCTATGCAACCTTTACAATTCGATGATTCTTTTCACGAGCGGGTTCACGAAAAGCTGAAATTTATCGGTGACGGACCGGCTTCGTTCTTCAGGGATATCTGTCGGATGCTTAGCGGAGATCATGAACTTGAATCAGAAACGCATCTTATTTCGCATTTACTTCGGGAAATTGAAAGTGCCGTAAGAGACGCAGCCAGAACCCAAGATGAGAAAGCCTCAGGAAGCAAAAGCCATCAGAAAGATATCAAGAACATTCTGCAAAAACTTGATATCCCATTAGAACATCCCGTTAGTGAAACATGGTTACAGCTTGCCGATTCAAATTTTGAGTTCCAATTTAGAAAATTAGCACATAGAGATTCGTTTAATCCACCCAGGAAACGCCATGACCAAATAGAAGAGGTGTGGGAAGGTTTTCTATATGTTATAGATGAAGTTGTTGATAAATTACAGGGACGATATTTTTCGGCGATTGAGGTTATTGACACTATTCTGGATGACCAGCCATCGACCGCCAATGTCCAAACACTGGCAGGTAATATTCCGCACAACGAAACAACGCTCCTTTATCTCTACAATCAATGTAACGACCCAGAATGGGTATCTTTTTTTCAAGATCATGGATTTTTCGATCATCTCCCTGCTATTATATACACCGATGAAAATACTTACCGGTATCCCCAATGGCCGGCCGCTATCTATTTGCAGAAGGTAGCTGACGAAAAGCCCCAAGAAGTTTCAAAGATCATCAAAAGCCTTCCTGACACCGATAACCACAGAGTATATGAAGACATTGTGAGAGCAATTCGGCAAATGCCTGCTGAAGTAAGTGCCGAACATACAGACCTCGTAATCAAATGGATCAAGTCCGGATCACTATCCCACGCTTCTGAACCCTATTTTGATTTGGCCTTACACTTGGCTAAAAATGGATACGAAGATCACACAATCCGCATACTTCAAGCTATATTGGGACCGATAGACACCAATAAAATTGAAAAAGGGCTGTCAACGTATTCTCCGGATACCAGAATAGGTGACTGGGAGTTTAAAAATTTCCTGAACGAAAAAGTGGATAAGTTTAAAGATCTCCTTCAATTGGACTTTCTTCAACTAGTATACGGACTTATAAATGACTTTCTGGAAGTCGGATGTTCTAAACCGGATGATTTCTCCTACAGCTGGAAGCGAAATTTAACTCTGGAACCTGAAGAAAGCGAAAACTTTGCCAGGGACCCTAGGGAGGATTTACTGAATCTGCTTATACAGCAAATCAATCATTTTATAAAAGAAGGGACCAACTCAGTTAAAGTTATAAATTTTCTCGATCAGTATGACTGGCACATCTTCAAAAGGATTAAACTACTATTCCACGCAAGGGAGGGTAACTTGGGGGAAGTTAAAAAAGTCTTGTTAGATGCTGAACTATTTGACAAATACTGGATTTCAAGAGAATATAAATCTACCCTTAACGAGTATTTCCCCAAATTAAAAGACGAAAAGCAGGAACAATTACTTGGGTGGATTCAGAAAGGACTTAGCTCTGATACGATAAAAAAACGGCTGGAGGACTGGAAAGATAATCCCACGGAAGAAGAAATAACTGCTTTTAATAGAAAATGGCAGCTACGGAAGCTTCATCCCATTAATGAGTATCTCGAAGGATTCTGGAAAGAAAAATACCAAGAACTTGTAGAAGAATTCGGGGAGCCCACAGATGAAGATCCATACGAAAGCACTACATTCGTTGGTCCAACTTCTCCGAAATCGGCCGAAGAACTTATCCCATTGCCTGTTGAAAAAGTAGTTTCCTATTTGGAAAAATGGCAACCCGGAGAAGCGTATGATGCTCCTTCGCACGAGGGTTTGGGACGGATTATGACAACTGTAGTCAATGAAAATGCGGAAGCCTATTCAAAAAAAGCAATGGCTTTCAAAGAACTCATTCCAACGTACGTACGCTCTCTCATCTCTGGTTTGCGGGATGCTGTAAACGAGGGCGCAGAAATCTACTGGGAACCGGTATTAAAGTTGTCCGCTTATGCAGTGCAGCAAGAAGATGATGATACTACGGATAATCCTCATTTTGATAATCCGGAGTGGCAGTGGACCCGCAAGCGATTGGCGGATCTTTTGGGAGAAGGCTGTAAACAGACAACACATCCGATTCCTTTCAAGTACCGCAATCAAGTCTGGGAACTTCTCGAAATTCTTGTGGAAGACCCACAACCCGATTTGGATCATGAGAAAAAATACCACGGGGGAGATCCAATGAATCTCTCCATTAATACCGTTCGCGGAGAAGCAATGCATGCACTGTTTTATTATATCCGCTGGGTGAGGAAAGAGTTAGAAAATGATAGCGAAGCAACTATTTCGTTTGATCAAATACCCGAAGCCCCTAAAGTACTGGAACAGCATTTAGACATAAACCATGACCCCACACTGACAATCCGGTCGGTGTACGGTCAGCATCTGGGAACACTTGTTGAAACAGATGCAGAATGGCTCAATGAACACCTTCGTGATATTTTCCCTGATGGCAGCGAACAGAAACCCCATTTCGAAGCGGCTTGGAACGGCTTCATCCGACGACATCGGAATCACAAGCTGTTTCTTGAACACATAAAGCCTATTTACCAACAAGCCATTGTGCAATTGTATACAGATTTTGAAGCATCAGATAATATATCAATGGCAGATCGTCGCTTGGTTGTACATCTGTTAGGCTATTATTGGGGAAAACAGATAGAGCTGAATGACGAGCTGTTTGCTACATTTTTCAAATATGCCCCGCCCGATAATAGAGGGTATGTCTTTAATTGTATAGGAAGAAGTCTCGAAGAAATGGCGGAAATAACACCGGAAGTGCTTGAGCTTTCAAAGAGTTATATTGAAAACCGTATTGAACAAGCACAATCTCACCTGAAAGATGAATCCTACCAGACCGAATTGGCCCACTTCGGCTGGTGTTTTACTAGCCCATGTTTTGAGGATGATTGGTCTATTACGAGTCTCCACGATGTGGTACAAATTACTCCCCATATTGAACACGACCGCAGTGTAATGCAGGAGTTGACCGATTATGTTCGCAAGTATCCTGAAGTAGTCATGTTTTGCATTGAAAAAATGGTTAAGAGTGTTGACAAAACTATGAGGCTACATGTTTGGAAGACCCCGTTAAAAGAACTGCTGACTCAATTACTAAAAGAAAATAATCAAGTTGCTAAAAGGGCTAAGGAACTGGTGCAGTATATCTCCCAAAAGAGCTACCACCTGATGCAAGAATTTAAACCTTTGCTGGAATAAATTATATAATGGTCGTATGCATAGACGAGACATAGACCACATCATCATGTTTTCGGAACAAAAGGTTAGGATTTCTAGTCCTCTTGAACTTACTTTTCAACATTGTCTCTATATTTTTCAGTGGCCACATTATACTTTTTAGCCTTATGCCTCAAAAAGTTCTCAAACTGGTGCTAGAAATAGTAACAAATTCATTTTTGAAATAAATATGACTGCAAAGTTGTAATTATACAATTTTTGGTTATTATTCCTTTCAGTATGGCAATTCTAAAACGACATATCACCCTATTTCTTAGTATGGGCCTATTATTAATCGGGGCTGTCATCTTTTTGTTAAACCCGATTAATCAATCCGATTATGCCACAACTGTTTCTGGTCTGCCATTATATACTGAAGCAAACGTTAGCACTTACGTTGATGACATTGACCTACCGGTTGGTGAACAAGCTGATGACAAAAATGACCTATCTAAACTTTCATTAAGTGAAGGGGCTGATAAAAAAGAGCCTGATTCTAGCACGAATAAGCTTGTTATTGTAAACCAAGTTCATTCTTATTCTTTTTTGCCAGTGGAAAGGGCTTCGGTGGACGCGATTGTTTATGACACGCGTCATACGTTAATTCAAGAAGTATATCGAACGCTATTAAACCGCCTCTCTTCATTTGCCCACCATTCTGAATTCGCTCCCCTGATAAGCGGTATTGCTATTAATGCCCCGCCTGTATTCGCTTTTAACTAACATTCTACTTTAATAAGGCAATACAATTTTTATACGATACCCGAGTCCCCAATGGTCATGGCAATATGGTCGATTTTTGCTGTGTTGGGGTCAATTGATAGAAACATGTACCGGGATTGGATAATCCTGGCATGATTCGATTTGCTGTTGTTGCCTTAGAGATTAATTAGTTCTACCAACCCTTTTAAGACAATCATGATGAAGCGAATACTTACTATAATTCTACTACCGCTATTTCTTTTTATTAGTTCATGCAATCCAGATAAAAATAACAATTCAACCTCTTCAACTGAGGAAAATTCTACCTTTACCACAGAAATGATAGCCCGAGGATCTGAAATAGCGGTCAATGTTGACCGCTACCTGTCGGCAATCGAAGCGATGGGATTTTCCGGAGCTATTATCGTCAGCCAAAGCGACAGCGTTGTACTGAGAAAGGGCTATGGCATTGCAGACCGCGAAACCCGGCGCCCATATACGCCATCCACCGTACAATCTCACGGTTCCATCACCAAACAAATGACCGGTGCTGCTATTCTGCTGTTGGAAAGCCGCGGAGAGCTATCGGTCGACGATTCCATTGCCGTATATTTCGATGATATCCCCACCGACAAGCAGGATATTATCATTCACCAACTGCTTACCCACTCTTCAGGCCTCCCGGGAGGTGTTGGATCGGATGAGGAACCGATCAGAGCCAAAGCATATACTAATCGCGTGATGGGAGAGCCGCTGCAATTTGACCCCGGTACAGGATATGCCTATTCAAACGCAGGGTATTCGCTATTGGGAATGATCGTGGGGCAGGTATCCGAACAGGGATATGAGCCATTTCTGCGTGAAGAACTGCTGTTGCCCACTGGCATGAAAAAAACCGGTTACGTACTTCCCAATTTCGATCGTCAAAAACTTGCGGTGGGATACCGAAACGGCGAAAAGTGGGGACTAGTCCATGATCGCGGGTGGCTTAAAGACGGCCCCGGCTGGCACTTACGTGCTAACGGTGGACTGCACACCACGGTAGATGATATGTATCGATGGTTTAGAAACACTCTTCAAAAACATACTGTGTTGAATAAAGAGATTGTTGATCGTTGGACCGAAGGATATGTCACTGAGAGCAACGGCATCTCCCAGTACGGTTATGGCTGGGTGATCAATAATTCCCAATGGGGCCCAATGATTGCCCACAGTGGGAGTAACAGGATTTTTTCGGCCGACTTTGTGTGGCTTCCAGAGAAAGAGGTGTTCTTTTATATCCAGGGGAATACGTCCATGATTTCCGCCGACCAACAACGCAGCTCCATTCTTGACGCGGCCTTTGACTCTGAGTTTCTAATGCCCCCACTCATTACCCCCAAATATGGGGCTAACCCTGGGCTCGCTCAGCAAAGAAAAGGTGTCTATCGTATGGGTGGAGGCAGACTGGAACTTACCGCTGATGACACGCGACTGGTAGCCAAGCTCTGGGGCCAGTCCGCTCTTAACCTGATGCTAAAACCCACAACGGAACAGAAAAAGCAGTTTGCAGAACTTAACCGACGCACCAGAAACGCTATGGACAGGCTTAAGGAGGGCCAGAAAGATGCACTTTCCGGTTTGATGGCCGAAGGGGAAGATCCTACAGCGCCCACCAGTGCTATGCTTAGCCGTATCAACCAGATTGGCAATCTCGATTCACTCCATGTAGTAGGCACGTTTGCCAATACGCCCGGTTCTCGATTTGCTGATAAGGGCCCGTGGACCACTTTTGTGTATGCAGAATTTGCAAACTGGAATCAATACTGGAACATCGTCTGGAATAAAGATGGTACTTTTGAAGGAGAGTATAGTGGGCCGTGGCCAACATTCATTTTGATTCCAACGGCAGAGGATCAGTATACCGGCGTACGCCAAAGCTCACCGTGGAAGACTGTCAAAATCAATTACGAAGACGAGTGCCTGATTATTGCAGAACAACGAGCATGTAGAGAACTGTAACTACTAATTTTATTGCTTAAAAATAAGAAGGGGCTGGCTTTAAGAACCAGCCCTTTATAAATTAAGAGGAGAAATTAAGCCGTTTCAAATTCCAGCTTTTCGGGCTCAAAAGCTTCATCCAGCGGAGTATTCGCTAGATGATTGGTATAATTGCTGATTGTTTTTAACGCAATAATCAGGTTGACCTCCAGCACATTTTGCTTGCTGTATCCGGCATCGATAAATGCCTGTAGATCTTCTTCATCTACGAAGCCTCTGCTTGTAACAACTTTTGTGACATAGGTAACCAGAGCATTAAGCTTTTCATCAGGCACTGGATCACCATTTCGTACTGCATTTACGATCGCCTCATCAACGTTTAGCTGATTCTTCAAAATCGTGGAATGGATGGCCGAGCAGTAATGGCATTTATTTTCAATGCTTACGGCCAAAATTGCCAGCTGCTGTTCGACGGGTGAAAAGTCGGTTTTGCCGACAATCTCATTCAATTTGAGATACCCCTCTAACACAGCGGGAGCTTCGGCAAATTCACCCAGTAAATTGGGAACGAAGCCGAAGTTTTCTTTGGCTGCCTTTAAGAGTGGTTTAGCATCTTCTGGTGCGTTTTCGATGTTGTAAATTGGAAAGTTCATAGTAGTATTTGGTTTGTTGTTAATTGTTATTAGTGGATAGATTCTTATGCTGCAGCTTTTGCCTGTTTGGGTAGGTTGATGAATTCTTGATTCACCCAAAAGATCAGTGGCAGGGCAAAAGCGAAGTGACGAAGCAGCGTTACAACTGGCGTCATCGGTGATTGGTTAATACCGGCTACCCCTGCTCCCAATAACGGCAGCATAAACAACCAGACCAATGCAATAGTCTCAGCTGTTACAAATATGAGCGGTCGTACCCAATATGGACCCCACAGGTGAGGAGCAATTGCGGTGTAAAGAATGGCCAACAAAATACCATTTCCGTAGTGGCCAAAGATTCCATAGACAAATCCAAGTCCTGTTTTTTGTCCCAACAGACCGGGGATGTCCCACCATTGGCCGGTAAAGAGAAAGCCAACGATATCAAATAAAATAGTTCCGATTATTCCAGCGATAATCGCCTTCTTCCAGTTTAATTTGTTCATAGCACAAATTGGTTTGTTTCAATTTTGATTCTGCTCCAATATTACTGAAACAAACCAGAAGGCGAATGACCACTATTCCCGCATCCTTATCAATTTTTCCCTTATTGTAATTTTGTGGAGGAGTCACGATAGGCTGAAGGCGACATTCCCGTCTCTTTTTTAAAGAAACGGCTGAAGTGAGCGGGTTCCTCAAAACCCAGCTCAAAGGCAATCTCCTTGGCAAACTTTTCCGTTTTAGAGAGCTGACGCTTGGCTTCCAAGGCGATTCGATAATGAATCATCTCCAGTGGCGTCTTATGTTCGGCATCAGCAAATACATTCGATAAGGTTTTCGGAGATTTATAAAGCATTTCGGCGTAATCACTCACTTGATGATATTCCCTGAAATGCTGTTCCACCAAGATATTAAACTGCCGAATCAGTTCGGTTTGTTTGGTCCCCACGGATTCGGGGAATAGCTGCTTGCGGGCCAACCGTGTTCCTTTAATAATCAAACGTTTTAACAACATCCGAAGCATTTCTCCTTGGATTCGGTCTTTCGTTTCCATTTCATCAACAAGTATCTGAAATAACGACTCGAATTTCGGTTTTTGCTCCTCATCAAGCTGTATTACCGGCAACTCTGAGGATCCCCAGAAAAGCAGGCCTTCGC
>NZ_JBPOEA010000028.1:0-9613 GCF_052060035.1 Fodinibius sp. SL11
GGGGTCAGTACAGAAAACGGAAAAAATAGGGCGGTAAGGAATTTTGTCGAGTTTTAACCCATTCTAAAACAACCACTTATTGCCTTTGAGTATCTTTAAATGAGTTTAGACTTCATCAGGTCGCCTAAGCGGTCTAAACTTCCCATTTCCAACTTTCACATTACTTTTCCAAAGGTAATCACCCGTCAGATTGATATGCTCCCAGCCCAGTGGCGACAGGTACTGAAGGTAGTCATCATCAATTTCTTGACCTTGCTCTCGCAACGCATTTACCGCCCGCTCGATATATACTGTATTCCATAGCACAATGGCTGCCGTTAGTAAATTTAAGCCACTGGCTCGATAACGTTGTTGCTCGAAACTACGGTCACGAATCTCCCCTAAACGATTAAAGAATACCGCTCGGGCTAACGCATTACGGGCTTCGCCTTTGTTTAATCCTGCTTGGACACGGCGACGCAATTCTTTATGCTGTAACCAATCTAAAATAAACAAAGTGCGTTCAATACGCCCCACTTCACGCAACGCTAAAGCCAAACCATTTTGTCTTGGATAACTGCCAAGCTTACGCAAGATAAGAGACGCAGTCACCGTTCCTTGTTTAATTGAGGTCGCTAATCGTAAAATATCGGACCAGTGCTCTTTAATCAATTGGATGTTGATTGTCCCACCGAGCATAGGTTTTAAGGCTTGATACGGGTTATCACCTTTGGGAATAAATAGTTTGGTGTCACCTAAATCTCGAATACGAGGGGCAAATTTGAATCCTAGCAAGTGCATTAACGCAAACACATGGTCAGTAAAGCCTGCGGTATCCGTGTAATGTTCATCGACTTTCAAATCTGATTGATGATACAGCAAACCATCTAACACATAGGTTGATTCACGAATACCGACATTCACAAGCTTGCTGTGAAATGGGCTGTATTGGTCAGATACGTGGGTGTAAATCAATCGCCCTGGCTCTGAACCGTATTTAGGATTAATATGTCCCATATTTTGTCCCCTGCCACCTGTTTTAAAGCGTTGTCCATCCGATGATGATGTTGTACCATCGCCCCAATATTGGGCAAATGGTTGATTTAATTGAGCGTTGGTCAGCACGGCTAAAGCGGCAGTATAAGTTTCATCCCGAATGTACCATGCCTGTAGCCATGACAACTTAGAATGGGTCGTGCTAGGACAGGATTCTGCCATTTTCTTTAATCCAAGATTAATACCATCGCTTAAAATGGCAGTTAGTAGTAAATGTTTGTCTTGGATTGAACTTTCACGCTTTAAATGAATAAACTCATCACTAAACCCTATCCATTCATCAACCTCAAGCAGTAATTCAGTGATTTTGATATGTGGGAGCATACTGGCAACTTGGGTTATCAGTATTTGAGCCGACTCTGGAAATACGGCATCGAGTGGGGTGATTTTTAAGCCTGAGCTGGTAATGCTTGCCTCTGGTAGGTTATCAGCTTTAGCAAGCTTATTGGTTGTTTTGAGCTGTTCTACAAGTAACGTTAAACGTTGATTCTGATAAGATAGATAATAGGGATTGATAGCAACGGGTAGCTCACCTTGTGGTATTTTTTGAAACTCATCCTTGGTTATTAGATAGTCATCAAAGGCTTTAAACTGCCGTGACCCTTGTACCCAAATATCCCCTGAACGTAAGGCGTTTTTTAGTTCGGAGAGTACGCATAATTCATAATATCGTACGTCGATATCATTATCTGTGTGAATCAGCTTGTGCCAGCGTTTCTTAATAAATTTGGTGGGTGGGTTATCAGGTAGCTTGCGACTCTCAGCTTTATTCATTGTTCGCAATACCTCAATGGCTTGCATTAAGCTGTTTGAGCTTGAGGTGGCTTGCAATGGCAGAATGTCTAGCATGGCGGGTGCATAACGGCGAATGGTTTGGTAACTGTCATTGATTCTTGGCAGAAAGTCAAAGTCATTGGGCTGAACGAGACTTTCGGCATCATCAACACTTTGGGTAAACGCTTCCCATGAAATGATGTTTTCAATCGCATCAAATGGGTCGATATTTTGTTGCTTCGCTTGGATTAAAGCTTTACCAATACGGGTATAAAGTTCAACTTTTTCATTGATGGATTTGCCAGATGCACTAAAAACTTGCTGATGTTTGTTTTTGGCTTTGTTAAAGATTTTACCAATGATACGGTCATGCAAATCAATAATTTCATCGATAATGGTGGCTTTGCTTTCACTAACCAAGGCAACTAGGGTGGCATACCGCCGTTTGGATTCAAATTTAGCAAGGTCAGCCGCTTGCATTTGACCACCTTCTCGGGCAATTTTTAGCAAGCGATTTTGGTGAATGCGGCGCTCAATACCGTCAGGTAAGTTTATATCGAGGCAGTATTGAAGCCTGTCAATGTGAGAAAGCATATGCCGAGAATTGGGTTTAAGTGGAGATTGACGTAACCAACCAAGATTAGTGAGATTGGTCCCATTTCTGATTTGAAGCAACGCATCGAGTTTCTCTACATGGTTTTGGCTTAAATCATCTGTTAGTCGAGAATAGATGGTTTTATTTGCCTGGGTAATGGCTTCGGCACAGATTTGCTCAATGGCGTTGATTGCAGGCAGTAGTATTCGCTGTGAACGCAAATAACTGATGAGATGTTCGGCAAGAATAACGCCTTTATCGGTGTCAATTGCCAGTGTGGTGAGATAATTGACATATTGCTCATCATTGAGGTGGGCATAGCTGATAAAGCCAAATAATTGCTGTAACTCTAAAATGTGCTCTCTTCTGGTTTTTTCTCTAAAACTATAATCATTCCAGCTATCTTGAGTAATGCCTAATTGCTGACTGGTAAAATTTAGCAAGTCTGAATCTGGGGATTCATTAGGTCCTAATACTATCCCAGGATACCGCATATAACAAAGCTGGATAGCAAACCCCAGTCTGTTCGCATCGCCACGACGTTGTTTGATGATAGATATATCCGCTTCGCTTAAGCTGTAACAACGAATAAATTCTGCTTGATTGTCAGGTAGAGCAATGAGTGATTGTTTTTCACTAGCAGATAAAATGGAGCGACGGGGCATAGCAAACAACCTTTGCTAAAATGATTAATTGATGAATTTCACACCTTTGGCAACTTTATAGATTGTGGCTCGACTGACCCCAAATTGTTTGGCAATATTAGTCGCTGAGGTATGACGGTCGCTCATCAGCTGGCGAATCATTTGTTTTTCATCATCGGTGAGTTTTTCAGGTCGTCCGCCTAAGCGACCCCGAGCACGAGCTGAGCTTAAACCTGCTTGGGTACGTTCTCGAATCAACTCTCGCTCAAATTCAGCAAGGGATGCAAACA
Source organism: Fodinibius sp. SL11 (assembly GCF_052060035.1). Lineage (NCBI taxonomy): Bacteria > Pseudomonadati > Balneolota > Balneolia > Balneolales > Balneolaceae > Fodinibius > Fodinibius sp. SL11. The sequence goes on from NZ_JBPOEA010000028.1 coordinate 3,339, forward strand.
AGTGAAAGGTGAGTTTGCCTGATGTGGTACTGGTATCAATGCTTTCTTTGATGGAAACTAGCTCACAGCCAATTTCTTGCAGTTGATTGACGATAGTGATTAAATCTTTAAGACTACGACCCAGTCTATCAAGTCGCCAGATGTATAGCGTATCACCATTTCGCAACGCTTGAAGACAGTTTTCCAGTTGAGGACGTTTGTCTTTTACTGAAGATATTTTCTCTTGAAAGATTTTTTCACAACCGCAGTTTGTTAGTGCATCCAATTGTAAATCAAGGTGTTGGTCAAGCGTCGATGTGCGAGCATAGCCGATTTTCATAAGTGCCTTTATAGGTGTTTATAAAGCAAAATATAAGGCTTTATTATACGCTATTTTATAAATGAGTTAATATACAAAAAATTGCTAGGATAGCCATTAAAAATGGGTGAAAATAAACTGTCTATTAAACCCTGGTTTTTTAGACAGTTGAAAAACGCTTAAAAATACTCGACAAAATTCCTTACCGCCCTATTTTTTCCGTTTTCTGTGCTGACCCCTTTTCCAGAAAATGGCAGTTTATTCAAAAAGCTAAAATTTACAGTTTTATATTTTTGAATATTAAATAAGTATCTAAGGTCGCAATTTAATACATTGGTCTTGGCGAGGAATACTTCGGTTTTTCAGGCTCAATCGGTTTAGGTTGAGTATCTATCGGTTTTTTCACCCAACCCAGCTCATCTGCCCCAATGTGATACTTTTTAGCGTTCTGCTCGGCTTTGTGAGCATAAATGCCTTTAAAGTCAGCTTGGGCTTGTTTTATTCGCTCATTTTTGGAGGCAATAGTCTCTTTTTTGGCATTGGGGGTTGTGGTGTTGCTAGGGTCGGCAATTTGTCTTGTCTGATAATTGGTAAAATCAAAGCTTTCATCAAACACAAAGCCTTTAAGTCGTATCGGTTTTTGGGCATCGGCAGGGGTCACGCTGATAAATTTGGCACTTTGCCGTGTGACCGTTAGTCCAATCTCAGGCATCGCTTCCAGCTCTTTGATAACATCCTCACGCTTTTTGAGTTTGCCACTCATGAGTTTAAAGCGTAGGTATGCTTCGATTTGCGTTTTAAGGCTCTTATAGCTCGTTTTAGGGCTTTGGTTGCTGTCATAAGGGTTTATTAGCCTAGCATGGCTTACATCGTCAGGATCGCTTAATTTAAAGCGATTATTGGTCAATGTTTGCCAGGCTCGGAAATACTTAGCATCTTGACCATGATAGTAAGGTTGCAACCGTTTACCTGTGTAAAGTTCGGTATTGGGTATCAGAAAGTTTAACTCTAGGCGTGGTTTGCCTGTTTTAGGGTCTTTCTTGTCAGTATGCTCGACCCAAAGTACGTTATACCTATCATGTGCCATCCCTGCAAACATAGCTTTCTCAAAGTCTTGAATGATGGCTTGTTTGTCTGCCTCACTAATCGAATCAGGGGTTTCTTCAAACGATAATACCCCAGCAGTATATCTGCGAGCAAAGTTACTGCTATTAATCATGGCTTGGGTCACCACAGGATTACCACTGACAATCCTTGCCTCAGCTCTTAATTTCCCCTCACGCATATAATCTTCGCCCAACAGATAGTTAATTGGGGCATTGCCTGAACCTTTGCCTCGGCTAAAGATTTTGACCAACATGGCGACCTCCCTTTAATCCTTTTCCGCTTGGGTGACAAGTTGGTCAAGCAAAGCATTGGCTTTAGCCAACTCCTGCAATACTTGGATATCAAGCTGTTTTCCGGTATTGGCGTGCCTTGCGATTTGATTCAGGTTACTACCAATGCGAGCAATGTGACGTATCAGATCAGGATCAGCTTGGCGAATCGGTACAGCGCCCAACCCTAAGTCTCGAAGCCACCCTGCTAGACTTTTGGTTTTACGTTGTTGTAGTTCGTTCCATTCAGTTTCGGTTAGGCGTATTTTGACCTCTAGGGTGCGTTTTGCGCCTTTGATTTTGGGCATGGCAGTTCTCTTATTGGGTCGGTTGTTACAAGCCCAACGCAGTCAGACAGATGCCCATTTGGCGGTCTGACGCGTTGGGCTTGTTCGGGGTCTTGGGGTGTCCCCAAGCCAGTATCACTATACCACATTTTAGCGATAGCATAAAAAGGGGTATTAGTGTGTACTGGCTTTATCAGATTAGGCTGAAGTGTATGTAGTTAGTTTGAATCGAGTGTGTGTATAGGGTATAGTTGAAGCGTTTGTAGATAGGTTTTCTAAGTGTCTGTAGTTGGTTTATTTTGGAGTTATAGTTATGCAATCTGGTGATGTAGGGGTCAGCACAGAATTCGGACCATATAGGGCGGTAAGGAATTTTGTCGAGTTTTAATTCATTTTAAAACAATCACTTATCCAGATGCAATACTGTAAAGCTAGATTAAGCACGCTAAAGCCGTCTTAGTGGTCTAAACTTCCCATTTCCGATTCTCGCATTACTTTTCCAAAGGTAATCACCTGTCAAATTGATATGTTCCCAACCTAGGGGTGACAAGTACTGAAGATGGTCAGTATCAATTTCTTGTCCTTGCTCTCGCAACGCATTTACCGCCCGCTCAATATACACCGTATTCCACAGCACAATCGCTGCCGTCAGTAAATTTAAGCCACTGGCTCGATAACGTTGCTGCTCAAAGCCACGGTCACGAATCTCTCCTAAGCGATTAAAGAACACCGCACGGGCTAACGCATTACGGGCTTCACCTTTATTTAAACCTGCTTGTACCCGCCGACGCAGTTCCTTGCTTTGTAGCCATTGTAAAATAAACAGCGTGCGTTCAATCCGTCCGACTTCTCGTAATGCCAATGCCAAACTATTTTGCCTTGGATAGCTACCCAGTTTTTTAATCAATAATGAAGCAGTGGCTGTCCCTTGTTTAATGGATGTGGCTAACCGCAAGACATCCGACCAATTGTCTTCAATCACCTTGGTGTTGATTGTACCACCAATCAAAGGTTTGAGTGCTTGATAAGGATTATGACCTTTTGGGATAAATAGCTTGGTTTTACCCAAATCTTTAATACGAGGGGCAAACTTAAATCCAAGTAAGTGCATCAAGGCAAACACATGGTCGGTAAAGCCTGCTGTGTCGGTATAATGCTCTTCAACTTTTAAATCTGATTCATGATACAGCAAGCCATCTAGCACATAGGTCGATTCTCGAATACCCACGTTAATCAATTTGCTATGAAATGGGCTATATTGGTCAGAAACATGGGTATAAATTAACCGCCCTGGCTCTGAACCGTACTTTGGATTGATGTGTCCTGTACTCTCGGCTCTACCACCTGCTTTAAAGCGTTGCCCATCTGAAGATGAGGTTGTGCCATCGCCCCAATGTCTAGCAAAATCGTTGGTAAATTGGGTATTGGTTAATACACCCAGTGCTGACGCATAGGTTTCATCTCGGATATGCCAAGCTTGCAATCGGGTCAATTTTGAGTAAGTTGTGCCAGGGCAGGACTCTGCCATCTTCCTAAGCCCTAGGTTAATCCCATCACTTAAAATGGTGGTAAGTAGCAAGTGCTTGTCTTTGGTAGTCTCATCGGTTTTCAGATGGGTAAATTCATCGCTAAAGCCCGTCCAATCATCAACTTCAAGTAGTAATTCGGTTATTTTGATGTGGGGTAGCATACTGGCGACTTGCGTAATCAAGGCTTGGGCTGATTCAGGCATTACCGCATCAAGTGGGGTGATTTTTAGTCCTGTAGTCGCTGTAATAGTGGCTTCGGGTAATTTATCCGCTTTGGCAAGCTTATTGGTTTGTTTAAGCTCAGTACCTAGCAAGTTTAAACGGCTTTGCAAATAGGTTTGGCAGTCCGCATCAACGGCAATTGGCAATGCTTGGGTTTGTATAAGGGATTGGAAGCTGTCTTTAGGTAGCAAGTACTCGTCAAAGGCTTTAAATTGTCGTGAGCCTTGCACCCAAATATCGCCTGAGCGTAGGGCGTTTTTAAGTTCTGATAGTACGCACAGCTCGTAGTATTTCATATCGATGCCATCATCAGTATAGATAAGCTTATGCCAGCGTGGTTTGATAAACTGCGTTGGCGGATTGTCAGGCAGTTTACGAGCATTATTTTGGTACATTTCACGCAATACATTGATGGCTTGTAATAGGCTATCTGTGCCACTGGTTGTATAAAATGGCAGTATTTCTAGCATGGCAGGGGCATACAGACGGACGGTTCTATAGCTGTCATTGATTCGGGGTAAGAAGTCAAAGTCAGGTTGTACGAGATTTTCAACTTCAGTAACACTCTGAGCTAGGGTTTCCCATGATATTGCCTGTTCAATCGCCTCCGATAGGTCAAGCTGATTATCCTTGGCTTCAAGCAACGCTCGCCCCATGTTCCGAAATAGATACAACATTTCGTTGATGGACTTGCCCGAATCATGAAATGCCTGTCGATGTTTGTTTCTAGCTTGGTTAAAGATTCTACCAATGATACGGTTATGCAGTTCGATGATTTCATCAATGATGGTGGCTTTACTCTCGACAACAATTGCAACCAAAGTTGCATAGCGACGATTCGGCTCAAATTTGGCAAGGTCGGTGGCTTGCATTTGACCGCCTTCACGGGCGATTTTCAAAAGGCGGTTTTGGTGAATCCGCCGTTCGATACCGTAAGGCAAGTCAAAGGATAGGCAGTATTGTAGCCTATCGATATGAGCATTCATATGACGAGAGTTAGGCTTTAATGGCGATTGGCTTAACCATGCAAGGTGGGTGAGCTTTGTGCCATCTTTGAGGCAGAGTAATTCGTCAAGTTTTGCTAAATGTGTTTGGGTTAAGTCGGCAGTGAGCCGTTCATAGATGATTTTGTTGGCACGGGTGATAGCTTCAGCACAGATTTTTTCAATAACAAGTGGCGTTGGTAGTAGGATATGAGTATTTCGTAAATGGCTAATCAGTTGTTGGGCTAAAACAATACCTCTATCAGTTTCGACCGCAAGTTGGCTGATGTATTCTACATATCCAGCGTAATTGTTGCGTGAAAAGGTTTGATAGCCAAACAGTTGCTGTAATTCTAGCAAGTGCTCTCGGCGGGTTTTTTCTCGAAAGCCATAGTCTTCCCAGCTTTGGGGAGAAACTTTAAGCTGTTTGGCAATAAATTTGAGTAGATAGGGGTCAGGTATTTCTTTCACGCCTAGGATAATACCTGGATACCGCATATAACAAAGCTGGATGGCAAATCCTAATCGATTGGTATCGCCTCGTTTTTGTTTAATCAGCGATAGGTCGGTTTCGCTTAAACTGTAGTGACGAATAAAATCAGTTTGGTTGTCAGGCAATGCCACTAATGACTGCCTTTCTTGGGCAGTTAAAATAGAGCGACGAGCCATGGGATTCCTTATTGGTAAAGGTGGCTAGTTAAAAAATGGTGAACTGAGAATGAATGAAAATCGTTAAGGGCTGGTAATGCCAAGCAGTTGTCTGCCCAGCTGCTTGAGTTCGCCTTTGCCTGTGACATATTGATACAGCGTGCTCACAGCCATATCATCAAGTTCTTTGCAGATATCGGGAATACTACGGGTTTGGTCGCTCATCAGATACTGGGCATAACGCAATTTCTCGGCGGTCATCACTCGGGGTCTTCCGCCTTTTCGTCCACGAGCTCTGGCAGCAGCGAGTCCTTCTTGTACCCGCTGGCGAATGATATTGCGTTCCATTTCAGCAAACGCCGCTTGGATTTGTAAGAAGGCTCTCCCTGTTGGGGTGGTGGTATCCATAGGGGAGTTGATAGCTTTAAAGCCAATGTCTTTACTGGCTAAATCATCAATCAAGATAATCAGGTCTTTGGCTAATCGCCCCAGTCTATCCAAATCCAGCACGACTAACACATCATCAGGTCGTAGGTAAGCCAAGCATTCAGCAAGCCCTGGTCGTTCTGAGTTGCTCCCTGATGCCTTGTCAGTAAAAATCTTCTGACAGCCAATCTCGTTTAACGCATCCAGCTGACGATCAAGCAATTGTTTATCTTCTGCGGTTGAAACTCGGGCATAGCCTATCAAGCTCATGGTGAAATCCTACATCAAACCTAGTTTTTAACATTTCATCATAACTTGATTATATTGCTTTTAATAGATAGCAAAAAGCTGATAAACAGGCAGAAATTTTGGGCATTAAAAAACCTATGGCAAACATGTGTTTTCCATAGGTCGTTCCAATGATGAGTTTTACCTATCACAGTAATTTAAATACTAAACAAATGTACTTACCGCCCTATATGGTCCGAATTCTGTGCTGACCCCAT
>NZ_JBPOEA010000029.1:0-7631 GCF_052060035.1 Fodinibius sp. SL11
CAAAGAATTCTGTGAGCAGCAGGATGTGGATCTCGATAAGATTATCCAGGCCGAAGGCTTTGAGGCCTCTAAATATCAGAAAGAGTTTGCCCGGGCCATCGTGGAGTACGAAGAGCTGGGCGATTCCGTCGATGATGCCGTAGAAGAAGTGATCATCAACGACGAGAAGAAGAAAGAGTTTATGAAGAAGGCCAACGTAGTGGATCGGCTCTACAAAGCCATCCTGCCCGACCCGGACGCCGAGGAATTCCTGCCGGTGCGTTCGGCCCTGAAAGCCATTAAGGATCGCATTAAGATCATCGGTCCTGAGAAAAACGATGATATATCAGAGGTGAAGAAGGAGATTGAGAAGAAGTTAGATGAGGGCATTGCCAGCGAACCCATTACAATCGATGGAGATAATGAGCTTATTGATATTGGGCAGGTTGACTTTGACAAACTGAAAAAGCGTTTTAGCAAAAAGAAGCACAAGCGTGTGGCCCTGGAGAAGATGAAAACCAAGATCGAGCAGCAGGTCCAAGAGATGGTCGAGCAGAACCGCACCCGCATGGATTTCAAGGAGCGCTACGAGGAGATGATCGATAAGTACAACAATTATAGCGTGTCGGTAGAGATGCAGCTGGAGGAGCTGTTTAACTTCGTCCAGGATCTAAACGAGGAGCAGGAACGCCATGTTCGCGAAAACCTCTCTGAAGAGCAGTTGGCGGTATTTGATATCGTTACCCAGCACGAGAAGATAGAGCTGACGAAGAAAGAACGCGATCAGATCAAGGAGGGCATTACCGAGCTGATTGAAAAGCTTAAGCAGGAGAAGCTCGTGATGGACTGGACTAAACAGCAGCAGCGCATCGCGGATGTGAAGGTTACCATCGAAAAAGAGCTGGATAGCATCCTACCTGACAAGTACGACCGCCAGCTCTTTGCCCAAACCTGTAACGAGGTGTTTGATCATGTATATCAGTCATATTAGGGTTTAAAACATAAGATGTCATCTGAATATATGTACCTATGATATAAAAATATAATTGACGAATCTTGTGTGTATGGTAAGTTGGCCAGTTTACGCCAGACTTTGGAAGAGTTGGAAGAATAATTATAAGTTAAGTAAAAATTAGTATGAAGGTAATTAATGTCGAACTCGAGCTCCATACCAAGTCCTGTATACTTATTCAGAATTATCCATGTTGATAATTTAGGGTTTATTTTAGATGAACAAGAATTAAGGAGCCCTAATCATCCTAATAAAGATCCAGCTTATACTGGGATAGGTGATACTTCTCTTATAAGCAAAAGGGGGGCTAAGACAATTCAGAAGGGGCCAGGTGGGACTTTTAGAGATTATGTGGCATTTTATTTTGGTCCTCGTTCTCCTATGTTATATGAAATTAAGAATGGTTATAATAATGTTACTAAAAGGAATCAGGAAGATATAATATATTTAGTAACAACAGTTGAAGAGATAGAGGATAATGGTTGTGGTTATGTATTCTTTGATGGCCACGCATATCATAGTTTCTCGTGTTGTTTTGAAGATTTGAGTAACTTGGATAGCGTTGATTGGGATATTGTTTATTCTAAATACTGGTCTGATAGAGAAGATGATCTGGATCGAAAAAGGCGGAAACAGGCTGAGTTTTTAGTTCATGAATCTTTGTCTTGGGATGCAGTTGAAGGTATTATTGTATATAATGATAATGCTAAGCAAAGAGTTGAACAATTATTACAGGCACGGAGTATTACTTGTGCAATCAAAATAAAACGTAATTACTATTATTAATGATTCGATATAAAGTGGGTGATATTCTAAAGGCGGATACGGAAGCCTTAGTAAATACCGTAAATACTGTTGGGGTTATGGGTAAGGGCATTGCTTTAGCTTTCAAAAAGGCTTATCCAGATAATTTTAAACAGTATAAGAAAGCAGTAGATGAAGGGAAGGTAAGGATAGGAGCACCCTTTGTTACTCAAACTGGCCTGCTTCAACCAAAATACATTATTAATTTCCCAACTAAGAAGCATTGGAGACACCCCTCAAAGCTTTCCTATATCGAGAAGGGAATGGAATCATTAGTTAATATTATTAAAGATAATGATATCAAGTCTCTTGCAATTCCCCCTTTAGGTTGTGGCAATGGTAAACTCAACTGGGATGAAGTTAAACCTATAATGGAACATTATTTGTCTCCATTAGCTAAGGATCATGAGTTTATAATATTTGAACCTGGGTACAATGATCAGGAAATAAAAGAAAAAGAAGAAGTTAAGCTTACTTCAGGAAGAGCGATGCTTTTACATGCTCTTGATGAATATGGAGTATTGGGCTATGAGATAAATTTACTTGTGGTGCAAAAGGCAGCATACTTTTTACAAAGGTTAGGTGAGCCTTTGAGATTAAAACATGAAAAAGGTTACTATGGACCTTATGCTCACAATCTGAATCATCTGCTAAAGCATATAAATGGATTTTACATAAAGTACAAATCACAGCGAAACAAACCCGATACTACTGTTCATTTGGTAGAAGATAAGCTTGAACGAGTTAAAAGTTTTGTAAAAGAAAAGTTAGATCCATCTCAAAAGGAAAGGGTTCAAAAATTATTAGACCTTATTGAAGGTTTTGAGTCACCTTATGGGTTAGAGTTATTGGCTACTGTTGATTATATCAAACAGAATAAGCCTGATATAAGTTTTGATGAGCTCAAAAATGAAGTTCATAATTGGACCAACCGGAAAAGATCAATAATGAAAGACCATCATCTAAAAGTAGCCTATCAACGGCTTGAGCAGTCGGATCTTTATACCTGATTAATATATGATAGTTGAGTGAGTTGTACTACCTTAATTTGCATATATGTACCAAAACGCATACACTTATAAATAAATGTATGCAATTTGTTACACATGTATGTTTCCGACGAAAAAATAGAAGAAGCCATAAATGTCTTTAAGCAACAGAATGGAGTGCTAAGAATGTCTGAAGCCCTGGATAAAGGGATTTACAGGCGCACTCTTTATCATATGCTTGAGCATGGGTACATCACAAAGCTTGAACGTGGAGTTTATAAGCTTAAAGACAAAGGACCGCTTTCAAATCCCGATCTGGCAATTGTGGCAACGAAGATTCCCAAAGCAAGAGTATGTCTCGTCTCCGCGCTTGATTTCCATGAGATGACCACTGAAATACCACACAGTGTTCATATTGCCCTTCCCAGGACAAGTAGAGATCCTAAGCTGGACTATCCTCCGCTATCAGTCTATCGGTTCTCTGGTAAGAGTCTCACCGAAGGTGTGAAAGAGTATGAGATAGATAATATAAAAGTACAGCTCTATAGTCCGGCCAAGACCATTGCCGATTGTTTTAAGTTCCGGAATAAGATTGGACAGGATATAGCAATAGAAGCTCTCGAAAGAGGAGTTAAAGAAGGCAAGGCAAGCTATAAGGATATACTCCACTATGCGGAAATTTGTCGCGTTAAAACAGTTATTAAACCTTATATGGAGAGTATAGCTAATGGCTAAATCTAAGCAGGCAATAATTGATTCTGTACATCAACGTCTATTGAATAAAGCCAGGGAGACCGGTAGACCGTTTAACGAGTTGCTGCAATACTATGCGATGGAGAAGTTCCTGTTACGGATGAGCAAATTACCCAATGCAGAGGAGTTTGTGCTAAAAGGAGCACTGCTTCTAAGAGCGACCGGTATATCAGAGTTAAGAGCAACCAGAGATATCGATGTACTTAAATATGGAAGTAGCGCAATTTCTGATATTGAAGAAATCTTTAGAGAATGTTGCAATATCAATATTGAAGGCGATGGGTTGATATTTGATCCTGATAGCGTGGAAGGCGAAGAGATACGAGAGCAGGAAGAATACGATGGGATTCGGGTCAAAGTCCGAGGGAACTTGGGGAATGCCCGCATTACTATTCAAATTGATCTTGGGTTTGGTGATGTTATTACTCCGGAACCGCTGTGGATAGAGTATCCTTCAATCTTGGATGAGGATACTCCCAAGATTCGTGCATATACGTTGGAAAGCTCCATAGCGGAGAAATATCAGGCTATGGTTAACCTGGATATAGCCAATAGTCGCATGAAAGATTTTTATGATATTTACTTTCTGTCAGAGAAGAGGTTGTTTGAAGGCCCGGTTATGCAGAGAGCAATTAAAGAAACCTTTAGTCGCAGAGAGACTGATATTCCCACAGAATTACCAACAGCCCTAACAGAGGCTTTTTACGAGGACGAGACTAAGAAAAAGCAATGGAAAGCGTTTATAGGTAAAATATCCGATGACCAACTACCAAAAGAGCTTAGCTCCATTGTTGGTCGTGTTAAAGCATTCCTTTGGCCTGTAACTATTTCAATTCAGGATCAGTCTGATTTTACTCAAAGTTGGAAACCAGCTGAGGGATGGAGTTAGTCGGTCAATTTTGATGTCCTCTTGACATATATCAAGAGTTTTTCCTGTCATATATCAATGGAGGGCATGAGTCCAAGTAGTATGTTAAGCATGAACAAACTGTTTAACATCAAAGCAATAACACAATGACTACTGCAACTAAAACCTTATGGAAGATTGATCCAACACACTCTGAAGTACAATTTAAAGTAAAGCACTTGGTAATTTCGACTGTTACCGGAAGCTTCGGCTCATACGATGGAAAAATTGAAGCTGATGGTGACGATTTTAAGAATGCCAAAGCAAGCTTTACTGCTGATATCGACAGCATCACCACTAATAATGAAGATCGTGATCAGCACTTAAAGTCAGACGATTTCTTTAATGCTGATGAGTATCCACAACTGAAATTTGAGTCCACAAACTTTGAGAAAGTTGTCGAAGGAGAATACAAGGTAACCGGGGATTTAACGATCCGCGAGGTCACCAAAGAAATTGAACTGGATGTCGTCCATGGCGGTACCGTTACAGACCAGTATGGACAGACCAAAGCTGGCTTTGAAGTTGAAGGCACCATCAACCGAAAAGAGTTTGGCCTAACTTGGGATGCCGTAACCGAAGCTGGTAACGTGGTTGTGGGCGATAAAATTAAACTGCAATTAAATGTACAGTTCATTAAAAATTAACTGCCGACTAACGTCCCATACGCCTATAAGCGGGTATTCTCTTCCGGAGGATATCCGCTTTTTTATTTCCTGATAATTCCCTGTACATTTTTAGATATCTGTGATAAGTCAGTTTACATAAAATAAGGCGGCAACAAACTAAGCCAACAACGAGAATGTACCAGGTACTAAAAGAAAGTTTTCAGGAGCATGTTTCGTTAAACGATGAAGAGTGGGAGATGTGCAAAAATAATTTCCGTCCCAAGCGCATGCTCAAACGACAATTTCTGCTTCAAGAAGGCGATGTTTGCCGCGAATTAGCTTTTGTGGAAAAGGGGGCACTCTATTCTTACACGGTCGATTCAAAAGGCAACCAGCATGTCATACGTTTTGCCTTTGAAGGTTGGTGGATGGCAAATCTTCAAAGCTTCTTCACTGGTAAGCCAACAACCTTAAATATCGAGGTGCTTGAAGACAGTGAACTTTTGATGCTTGACCGGAAAAATCACCAAAAACTGTTGGATGAAATCCCCGCCTACGAGCGTTACCATCGTATTATCGTGCAGAATGCCTATGTGGCCTTGCAGCAGCGCGCGGAAAATGCGCTTGGACTTACCGCTGAAGAAAAGTACAGCCGTCTGATAGAACAAAATCCCGAGTTTATGAATCGCGTGCCACTGAATTTGGTGGCTTCCTATCTGGGAATGAGTCCCGAAACACTAAGCCGGGTTCGCAGTAATTTTGGCGGCTAATTTAGCACGTCCTGTAGCGACTCATCTCGCTCTATAACTGATTTAGCAAAGGGACAAAGTGGAATGACCGTCAATTCATGGTCACGAGCATAATTCACCGCATGTTCGACTAAGGCTTTACCAACTCCTTCACCGCGTAATGAATCCGAGACTTCAGTGTGATCAATAATTATTTTGCTGTTTCCAGCTTTTGAGTAGGTGATTTCGGCTTCCATTTCTCCATTCTTTTCTACAAAAAATGACCCTTTGCTGTCTTCATCTTTGTGTTGAATATCCATATTGCTACATCAAGTAGAGCTTAGTATTTATTGTTATGCAATACTATATAAATCAAATCATAGTTAACAGCGATAACTTGCCAGCGAATGTTTTATTGATATATGTCAAGGATTTTTCTTAGCACATATCAATGAGAAGGGCTCTGTGGCGAATTAAGTTTGCGGTAACAAAATGAAACCGCAAATAGAAACACACTGATTATGCCTATTACCAAGCAAACCATCGCGATTATCGGAGCTGGCGGGAGTATGGGCTCCGCAATTGCAAAACATGTTGCCGGCGGGAACTATCGTCTGCTCCTGTTTGATCAGGATTACAGTAAATTACCTAAGCTTACCGAAGAAATAGATCAGGAATATCCCAACACTGATGTGAAGGCGATGGATTGTGCCCACGGCTGTGGTTGGGAAGCCGATATTATCATCATGGCCGTTCCGCATGATCAGGAACAGGAAATTGCCGAAAAAATAAAGGATGTGGCGACACAAAAGACGGTAGTCAGCATTGCTAATCCTGTAGATGAAAATTCCGATGAATTAACTACAAAACCGGATACCAGTGCAGCGGAAAAGCTACAACAGTGGTTACCACATTCCAACGTAGTAAAAGCATTTAATACCACCTTTGCCGCTGACTTTGATCAGCCAGTCATTGACGGCCAGAAGTTCGATTCTTTTATCGCGGGTAACGACGAGCAAGCCCTTGAAACGGTTACTGAAATGGTTGAGACGGTAGGATTCAATCCTATTAAAATTGATAACCTTGTCTTCAGTCGTACCCTGGAACGCATGCAGTTTCTACTCATGAAGATAATTCGCAGGAATGATTACCAGTGGTTGGCCGGCTGGAAGATACTACGGAGTTAACTCACACATTAAGACTAACAACAAACTATTTAACACTATGATACTTATTACAGGAGCAAACGGACATTTAGGATCGCAAACCATTGACTTTTTACTGGAGAATAATCCTGATTCGGATATTGCCGGCCTTGTCCGGAGTGAAGAAAAAGGTGCTGAACTCAAAGAAAAAGGAGTTGAGCTAAGGATTGGTGACTACACCGATTATCCATCAATAGAAAAGGCTGTTGAAGGAATCGACAGGTTGCTGTTGATCTCTTCGAGCACGTTGGAAGGACGGACTGATCAGCACAACAACGTGATTCAAGCCGCTAAAGAAGCCGGTGTGGAGCAGATTTTCTACACCAGCATTGTAGAGGCAGACAAAGAGCTGAGTCCACTTTCGCCTGATCACGCTGCAACGGAGAAGCTTATTAAAAATTCCGGCATCTCCTATACCATTTACCGAAATGCGTTTTATATGGAGTTTCTACCGCTCTTTTTGGGCGATGCATTAGAAACGGGCCATTGGGCCTTTCCATCCGATGGCAACGCCATCAACCTGGCACTGCGCTCAGAGATGGCCGAGGCCTTGGCAAACGGACTGGCCAATGCAGAACAACACAAAAACAGCATCTACGAAATTACTTCAGCGCAAGCCTACACGCTTGATGAAATTGCTGACTTG
>NZ_JBPOEA010000030.1:0-7396 GCF_052060035.1 Fodinibius sp. SL11
GCTGAAAATACTGAATTCAACAGGATACGACGTGGAGAAATCATCTGAATTGAACAGGCTAAATTCGGTATCTCCTCCAATAGAAAGAGGATTGTTTTGTTGGATACGATAGGAAGTAAATAGGTCGTAGTTGATTGTGCCTGAACTGTCTTGGACACTGAACGGGACATGGCATTCCCAGTAAATTACATTGTTATGTCTCTTGATCATCAGATCAGGAGCAGATGGGTCTCGGTTATCTGCCTGTGTCGTATTTTGTAGCGCAAATCCCTTCCAGATCAGGGGTTCATTGTCATGGTATAATGCGGCACTCCAAAGGTCAGGTATCTGATTTAGGGTGTTGTAAAGATATTGATCGGATCGGTTTTGGAGTAGCGGCGATTGCAGGGTATTTGCGAGATCTTGTGAATCAGATAACAGTTGTTTTTGTTTCTGCAAGAAGTAATAAGCAGCTCTGTTGAGGCTGCTTTCGATAACTTCTTTATTAGTCGAAGCTGATGGTTTTACGCCATAACGCCATCCCTCAAGAACTAAAAGGAGGGCCAGTAAACCCAGAAACGTCCAGCTAAGCCAGCGGTAAAATTGGTTTTTTGAGGAAAAGGTCATCATAGCCATATCATTCAGTTCTTATACAACTGAATATGAACCGAAATTAAGGCTGAATCAAGTTGGGAATTTCGGACGTAGGTTGATCTTCTAAAATACCGATGATCGCATCAGCAGCCAGCATACCAATGGCTTCGCGTGTTTGAAAGCTGGCACTGGCAATATGAGGGGTCCGTATGCAGTTAGGCGCTGTTTTAAGCTTGGGATGTAGCTCAGGTTCATTTTCAAAAACATCCAGCCCGGCGCCGCCGATGGACCTATCATGCAGGGCTTGGGCCAGAGCTTCCTCATCAACTACAGGCCCGCGCGATGTGTTAATCAAAATAGCCTCATCTGACATTAAAGAAAGTGTTTCCTCATTGATAAGGTGATGTGTTTCATCGGTGAGTGGGCAGTGTAGGGTTATGGTATCCGATTTTGAAACCAGTTCTTGAACAGTCGGACAGAATGTTGCTTTGAGTTCTTGTTCTAAATTAGCGGACACCCGATTGCGGTTATGATAGATGATCTCCATTCCCAGTGCCTTGGCCCTGCGAGCTACGCCCGTACCAATACGTCCCATGCCAATGATGCCAAGAGTACTGCCATTAAGTTCTTTGCCCAGAAATCCAAGCGGTTCCCAGTCATTAAATTTACCATCCAAAAGATATTGCTGCGCCTCAAATAGCCGCCGCGATACGGCAAGCATAAGCCCGATAGTAAATTCTGCGCAGGAATCGGTGAGTACACCCGGGGTATTAGCTACAGCCACGTTGTGTTTTTGGGCTGCTGCAAGGTCGATGTTGTTGTAGCCGACGGCATGATTGGCAATAATTTTTAGATTTGATCCGGCTGCAATGACTTTTTCTGTGATTGGGTTGGAGAGCATGGGCAGCAATGCATCATACTCAGAAATGTCATCAATAAGCGCCTGCTCCTCATTGTAGGTTCGTCGTTCACCCACATCTACCTGATACCGCTTTTCGAGCCGTTCAATTACGGATGGAATAATAGGCTCGGTAATAAGAATACGTTTAGACATAAAATCTTATAAACTGTATGAGCTACCGTTAATAATGGCCTTCGAATGAGCCTTAAGTTCTTTGGTATTAATTTCTTTATAGATATATGAGAAGGGAGTAAGTACCTGGGCACACATCTTATTAGGATTTCGCCAAGCTTCAATATTCACATAAAGTGAGTCGCTGGAAGTGCGGTGCGAAACATTATGGAGTTTGGTGCAGGCATCGGGAAACGTGCCGCTTATTAACAGTACCGGTTTACTATTATCCGTTATCATTTTTACAGAATCGATGTAAACCTTAGATGGTTTGTGCGGTTCATCAACGGGTTTCTGAATGGTCACCAGATTTTCGAAGGATTCCATATTATTACTTTTTTGTGATGATGAGGCACAGCCAATTACAAAAATAAAAGCGGTTATGGTGTAAAGGAATAATCGCACGTTACTGATCATCTTCTATTTTTCGTACGGGCGCATCATTCCACATTCGTTCCAGGGCGTAATATTCTCGCAGTTCTTTTTTAAAAATATGGACGACAACATTCACATAATCAAGAATAACCCATCGGCGTGTTTCACGACCTTCTTCTTTCCAAGCTTTTTCGTTGAGTTTCTCTTTGGTTTCTTTGTTTACATTATCGGCAATAGCTTTAATTTGCACATCCGTATTGGCATGACAAATGACAAATTTATCAGCCAGAGTCGTTAATTCATGTACATCCAGCACGGTTATATCTTCAGCCTTACGGTCGAGGAGCGCTTCACCAATAACTTCAATCAGCTTATCAGAATCAACCGTTTTCTGGTCATTGGAACTGCTAAATTGTTGATCTGTTTGAGGAGGTGTATTTGTCATATAATATGAATTATAATTTGAGGGATTTATAATCAGAGCCGATTACTACGGTGGCATCCAGGTAAAAATCTTCTGAGGCTTCTATAAAAACGTGCTCTTCGGTGATGCCAAGTGCTTTAGCTACACGTTTTGCATTTTTTGCATCAAAAGTACGTGCTATTACAACCGTATTTTGCATATCAAAATTTTTAAAGTTGCCGGTTTCTACTACATCAAAACCATTTTTACGCAATACGGACGTAAAATCGTTGGCAAGGCCCGGCACGCCGCAACCATTCAGCACTTCAAGTTGTATAACGTTACCGATTAATTCTGGGTTATTCGTCGCTCGCTGGTTTTCAATACGAGGGTAAACAATGCGTGTAAACAAGCCGAAGATAAGAAGAGCCAGCAAGAGGCTTAAAAAGCCGATAGCCGCGTTTAAAGCAAAAGAATTCTTCTCGCTATTCTCTGATGTCATTAATTAGTGTGTTCGAAACTCAAAAGTTGCGATCGTGGAATGGTGATCCAAAAGGATTGTGTCGCATTCCGGAAGACCATGGGTTCATTCCATATCCATAGCCGGGAACTTGCTGAAATTGAATGCGAATATTGCTACGATCACTAATCTGGTAATTAAGTTCAGCGTTACGGATCAAAAACTGGGTATCCATCCCATTGCTGGAATTTGGCGACATCATGCTATTGCCAAACGGTGAGTGTAGCAGTGAAAGGTCCACCCGTCCGGTTAAATCTTCCGAAAAGAAGAAGCGCATGGTATTAGTATAAGCATTCATGTTTTGAAACTGTCCGCCGAAACTCGAAAACATCATGGAATAGGAGTGATCCATCTGCATATTAAACAGGTTGCCAAGATTTGCACCTTGGCTGGGATCATTTTGTTTAATAATGGGTCCCATTAATTCAGAGCTATTACTTGCTTCTGATCTCAATTGAGCATGAGATACCGAGCTTAGCCCCACTAAAAATAAAACAACTAAGCTTAGCGTTGATATAAAGGCTGATTTTTTCATCATAAGACAGATACCGGATTTTTAAATCACTTGATAGCTAATATAACGATTAGCACATAAAGAAAGTATAAAAAAGTCTTTATCTAAGATAAAGAGCTAAGGACAATTGTTAATGCCTTTAAAAGCTCTGCAGCTATTTAAATATGAACACTTTTTTATGCTTGCTTTGTTGGAGAATTGATTTACCAATGCGGAGGTGGAGGGATTCGAACCCCCGGAACCTAAAGGTTCAACGGTTTTCGAGACCGCCCCATTCGACCGCTCTGGCACACCTCCATGCCAAATAATTGACGTTTGTCCTACGGAATAAAATAGAGTATATTTGGAACGCTTTGAATCTGACTAAAATACCGGTTAAGGAAAACAAATAAAAGCCCATAGTTCGATAATGAAACTTACCGATTTTAAATTTGAGACAGACGACTTTAATGTCCCTGATGAACCTGTACAGCCTCGAGACGCTGCCAAATTGATGGTTTTAAATCGAGAGGACCAATCCATTAAGCACGAAACATTTGCAGATATTCATAAATATTTGGATGAGGGAGATGTTCTAATCTATAACAACACGAAGGTTTTTCCCGCGCGGCTAAAGGGCAAAAAAGAGAAAACGGATGCTGATATTGAAGTATTTTTACTTCGGGAACTGGTGCCGGAAAATATGCTTTGGGATGTGTTGGTAGAGCCTGCACGGAAAATTCGCATTGGCAATAAATTATATTTCGGTCCCAATTTGATGGCCGAGGTTATCGATAATACGACATCCCGCGGCCGAACAATCCGTTTTCTGTTTGAAGGATCAAACGAGGAGTTATATCACATTTTGGATAATATCGGTGAGATGCCACTGCCTCCATATATTGAGCGTGAAGCCCGAGAGGAAGACAAAGAGCAGTATCAAACCATTTTTGCCAAAGAACGTGGATCGGTTGCCGCACCTTTTGCAGCAATGCACTTTACGGAGGAGTTGGTTGAGAAGTTGGAGGATAAAGGCGTTGAAATGTTGCCTATAACCATGCATATCGGATGGGGGACATTCCGTCCGTGCGAAGTGGAGGATTTGACCAAACACCGTACAGATTCTGAAAATTATTATATTTCGGAGGAAACATCGGCCAAAATTAATGAAGCTCTGGCTGATAATGATCGCAAGGTTGTAGCATGTGGAACAACCTCGGTTCGGACTATTGAAACCAGTATTACGGCAAGTGGTATTTCTAAGCCCGGCACAGGGTGGACCGATAAGTTCATCTTTCCACCGTACGATTTTAAAATTACCGAAGGAGTAATTACCAACTTCCATCGTCCTGAGTCAACCCTGTTAATGCTGGGAGCCGCTTTTGCCGGTTATGATTTTCTGATGGAAGCCTATGAGGAAGCTCAGGAAAATGATTACCGCTTCTTTGCCTTTGGCGACTCAATGCTGATACTATAAACTGTGACTACGAAAACACTTATTATTCCAGCTGCGGGGGCCGGCAGTCGCATGCAAAAGGAGATCCCCAAGCCGTTTATAGAGTTGGGAGATTGCACTATTTTAGAGCAGACGATTCGCCGTTTTTTATCACTTGAAGGATTGCAACAAGTTGTAGTAGCGACCTCGGAATCGTTTTTGGGAAGGGGCCGCGATATTCTTGACGAAGTGATCCCGCCACAGATGCAAGGGCTTTGTATAACTGGCGGAGAAACACGGCAGGAATCTATCTATAATGCTTTGCAGAAAGTATCGGCGATTGATCTGGTAATGGTTCATGATGCCGTTCGTCCCTTTGTAAAGTTACAGCACATCCAAAATTGCTGTAATGCAGCTGAGCAATATGGTGGGGCCGTACTGGGGGTGCCAGCTAAGGATACGATCAAGCGCATTGATGATCAGCAGGAAATTAAAGAAACTCCATCCCGACAATATTTATGGCAGACGCAAACACCACAGGTTTTTCAAAAAGATCTGCTTGTTTGGGCATACCAGAAAGCAATGGAAGATGGTTTTACCGGAACGGATGATTCTTCTCTGGTAGAACGATTGAACGAGACCGTGAAAATGGTAGAGGGAGATCGATCCAATTTTAAGATTACTTATCCGTTGGATTTAGAGCTGGCAGAATTGTTAATCAAAGAGAGTGAGTAGAATGCGCATCGGATATGGATATGATGTACATCGGTTTGAAGAAGGAGGTCCACTTATTTTAGGAGGGATAGAGATCCCTTTTGAGAAAAGCTTGTCCGGACATTCTGATGCTGATGTATTGTTGCATGCAGTTACTGATGCGTTGCTCGGCGCGTGTGCTTTAGGTGATCTGGGGAAACATTTTCCGGATACCTCAGAAGATTATAAAAATATTGATAGCAGGGTATTGCTGAGAGATGTTTTTGTACTTATCAAGGATAAGGGATTTTGCGTTGGAAATATTGATGCTACGATTGTAGCTGAAAAACCGAAATTGGCATCTTATATAGATGAGATGCGGCAAGTGATTGCCCAAGATTTATCGGTGGATATTGATCAAGTTTCTGTGAAGGCAACGACATCAGAAGGATTGGGGTTTGAAGGTAATGGTGAAGGTGTTTCAGCAAAAGCTGTAGTGTTGTTAATAGAGAGTTAGTTATGGCTGATCAATTTATTCAGGAAGCGGTTCAGTTTATTAATACGCTTCCTCCATCAAGTATTTACCTGGTTTTTTTTCTGGTGGCGTATTTCGAGAATATTGTCCCCCCCATTCCTGGCGATGTGTTAGTTGCATTTGGCGGATATTTGGCTGCAGAATCAGTAATCGGATTGGTTCCGGTTTTACTGCTTACAACTGTAGCTTCGGTTATAGGATTTATGAGTATGTACTGGATTGGCAGTCGATGGGGAATGTTAATTCAGCAGAAGAAAAAACAATTTTGGTTGCTTCGGTTCATACCATTGAAATATGTCAATAAGGTTCGCTCATGGATGCAGCGATGGGGGATGGGAGTGGTTTTAGCAAACCGCTTTTTAGCCGGAACCCGATCTGTTATTTCATTAACAGCAGGTTTAAGCCATACTCGGATTAGCAGTACTATTTTCTTTTCGACCTTAAGTTCTATTTTATGGAATGGTATTTTGTTGGGCTTTGGATGGATCGTGCACAAGAATTGGCAACTCATCGGAAAGTATCTTTCAATTTATGGAAGAATAATTTTTACAGGTATTGCCATATTTATAGCAATTAGGCTGATAGTCTATTACTACAACAAACCAAGGCCGAATTGAAAAGATTTATACATCCCACTAAGAAAAAAGATTTAATTAGTAGTTTTATGTTGACAAAAATAAAAACTGTACTTAGTTTTGGAGTCTTTCGGCCAAGGGCTGATTGTTGCATTGGAACGTCAGCCTAAAGACGAATAAAGGCTCGATAAGCCAGCGTAGCTCAGGGGTAGAGCAGCTGTCTTGTAAACAGCCGGTCATCGGTTCGAATCCGGTCGCTGGCTCACTTGGTTCATCGAGTTTTCTGAAAGTTAAGGCCGAAATAAATTTTGACATACTGATTACGCGGGGGGATACCAAAGTGGCCAACTGGGGCAGACTGTAAATCTGTTGGCGTGAGCCTTCGTAGGTTCGAATCCTACTCCCCCCACACTAAGCGGGCGTAACTCAATTGGTAGAGTGTCACCCTTCCAAGGTGAATGTTGCCGGTTCGACTCCGGTCGCCCGCTCAGCCCTAAGCGGGAACGCACAAGCCGTTATAGCTCAGGGGTAGAGCACTTCCATGGTAAGGAAGGGGTCGTCGGTTCAATTCCGACTAACGGCTCAGCAAGTGCAGATGCAAGCATTGATGTGATTCTGAACATTTAACTGTAAATTTATTTACTCATGGCAAAAGAGACATTTCAGCGAAACAAGCCACATGTAAACATAGGAACGATAGGTCACGTAGACCACGGGAAGAC
>NZ_JBPOEA010000031.1:0-6747 GCF_052060035.1 Fodinibius sp. SL11
TGGCGATCGATTGCCGTTGGATTTAACCCGTAACCACGAAAAATAAGCAGCCCGGACAGAGTTCAGTTTACATACCCGGTTAGGCCCAGCACTATTTTGCAATATATTTTCTAAGATCTAAATTTTAGATCTTATTTTCACAACCAACCATCAACTCCATATGTGTCACTACACTTATTGAGAGAATATGATCTACTATGTAGCTCTTCAAGTGTTTCAATGGCTTGTGTAATACCACGACTGACATCAATGAGAATATCTGTATCGACAAGAATAAACTGGTCCGCCATAATTTAGCGCTTTGTCCACTGGGTTTGGCGTTGTTTTTTTACCCAGGAGGAACTATCGCTTAAATCCGAACGATCTTTCCACATGCCGACAAAAGAACTTTCTGAGATAGGCTTTTTTGTCTTTTTAGAAGTAGATTTTACATACCGATCATACAAGAACTGAACAAAGTCACTTGCTTCTTTTTTAGCTTCAGGAGGAAGCTTATCAAATTTATCTAAAACTGGCTTCTTACTCATGTCGGTATTATTTAATTCAATTACTTATTAAAAGTAATAAAACAACGCCAAAAAGCAGAAAATCTTTTATTAATGGTACCAAGAATTGAAAGTTGAGTGGTGGGACTAACGACATCCTATGTTTAAATCACTTCGGATTGACTGATATTATATATTAATAGAAATTTCTTCAAACCGAAGGTTGGTGGCAGGCAGGGAACCAGTCAGACGACATTGAGCCATAGAACTCGAGCGCAATGATTGCCCTGCCCATTTGCCACCACCGTGTAACCACGGACAGTTCACTAGGCTTCGAGCCAGTATGTAGGATAGATTTGGACCCGGAAACCTTCTTCACCTTCACGTATTTAAAATATACGAAGCGATGAACACTATTGGTATAGATATCTCAAAAGAATGGGTTGACTGCTTTTGCTCGGCCCGCAGGCTTGGTGGTCAATTTCCTAATACCCCAACCGGATGGAAACAGTTAAGCGAATGGATAGAAGGCGATCCCCTAGTGGTGCTGAAAGCCTCCGGCCCTTATTACCTGGGATTGGCTACGTATTTATATGAGCAGGAAATAAAGGTCAGTGTCGTAAATCCACTGGTTATCCGGCGCTACGGACAGATGAAGCTGACCCGAACAAAAACAGACGCCAAAGATGCTGGGTTAATTGGCCAGTATGGCATTGATCAACAACCGGAGCTGTGGTGTCCTCCCTCTAAAGCTCGACAAGCCCTGAAAAAGCTAATGAGCATGCGGGAAGGGCTCCTGCGGCAGAAAGCCATTCTCACCGGTCAGACCGAGGCATTTAGCCAAAATAAGGATGTTGAGCCCATGGTAAATGAGCTAAACCGGAAGATGCAAACGGAGTTAGAAGATAATATTACCCGTATTGATAAACGTATGGAAGCGTTGGCTGAGGAGCATTACGAGGAGGTTATGGAAGCGCTTTTAACCATCCCTGGCATTGGCAGGAAAACGGCTATTGAGTTGGTAACAGTTACCGATGGATTCGGTCGCTTCGATAGCGCCAGAACGTTGGCCAGCTACGTGGGCATTTGCCCCGGGATCTGGGAATCTGGGTCCTCGGTCAAGGGACGTGGAAGTATTAGCAAATTGGGCTGCCCACAACTACGGAAGCTGCTGTATATGTGCAGCTGGTCTGCCAAACGTAGTAATCCAGCCTGCAAGAAAATGTATGATCGATTGAAGAAAAGAGGAAAACCAGAAAAAGTGATTAAGGTAGCCATTGCCCACAAACGGTTGCGAGAAGCTTTTGCCGTTGGTAAGAGGTGCGAAGCGTTCAACGAAAAAAAGGCATTGGCTGCTTGACTTTAAACACAGTTCATTGCGCATATGCTGCATGCAGGCCAACGTTGATTAAAACCAAAATGTACTACAGAAATTAAGGAACTAAAAATCGGGCGGGTAGCCGGTAAGGGCGGCCTCCCAAACCTGCTGGCCGGTTAAAGATCTGGGATAGTGGCTCTCGTGGAGCTACAGTCTCTGTCCATTGATGGAGAATAAGCCCGAAAAGGGGTTTGGATGCCTGCAGGTAATTCCGAACGTGATCAACGAAGCCGACTGCCAGCTAACGGTTTGAACTAAGGATTTATGAATAGAAATAAAACGAACAGAGTTCAGTTTACACACCCGGTGCGGACTGTCTGCTTGACATTTTCCTTTTTAAAAGGGTTATAGGAGCTTTGTTGGTATGTTTAGAAATTATTTTATCGTTAATTGGGCTGCGACGTTCTACATCCCACGCATTCTACATTCTTACTACGAAGTCTGATAAACAGCCACTAACCTACCTCTTCCAGCAAAGCTTAATGTCGCGAACTCCCTGTTACCTATATTTGGCCCTTACCTTGCAACAAATTTATTCAATTTTTCAACTATTGGATCTATTACTTCATTAAAAGCTTCATTAAGTATCAGATGATGTGGTTCATCAAAAACAAGCATATCTTTTTCCTGGGCCTTAATTTTTTCAAATACCTTACAGCAATATTCGAAAGGAAATAAAGTATCTCCTTTTGAAGCTATTACGATAACCGGACATTTTAAACTGCCATCTGTTATTAAGTCTAAATCAGCAGAAAATAATGAAGATAAAAAATAGAGCGGATATTTAGTCAATCCAATTGGATCCTGATAAAATTGTGTTTTTGTTTCTTCAACCGTAAAAATTCTATTTAATTCCAGATAAGTTGTAATAGGAATCTGTAAATTCGGAAATACTTTTGCACCAATTTTCATTATTGATGGAATAACCCCATAAAAGATCTTAAGTATTTTTGGGATGTTTGTTACATATATAGAATCATTTAAAGAGGGCAGTAAAATATTGTGAGGAAAAACTGCTTTTATTCTTTCATCCATTCCAGTAACTGCAATACTTAAAATTCCACCTTGGGATGACCCTATAACAATAATTTTATTATTAAAGCTATCTATACAGTAGGAAATAGTATCTTTTACATTTTCAAGCATATCTTCAAAACTATATAGTTTTCTTTCTCTAGGACTTTTACCATGAGAAAGAAGGTGGACTCCAATTACATTAAATTTATTTTTAGTTAATAAACTTAGAAATTCATCATAAAATAATGGATGGGTCATTGTTCCCGGAATAAAAATAATACAAGGATCATTTTTATTGCTTTGATAAATTGATAACGCTATTTCAGTTCCACTTGAACATATCAATGTTTCTTTGTAATCCTTGTAGCAAGAATTATTTAATAACCTTTCTTCTCTTGTTCTCATATTCATTCTCCTCGTCATATGCAGTTTAGGCAATTGCAGACAATATTGACATAACACCAATACTATTCAGGATATCTTTGCTCCGTACGCAAATTTATATAAATGTTTCATCCCGGGCACTGAAAGGTGTGAAAAGCGCTATTGAAAACTTAAATATTTAGAATATTAGCCTGTCTTGGTTTTATGAGTGTGTTAAGCCCTATAACGACACTGCCCATAAGGGGCCTTTAGATTACTTCTCAAATAAATAACTGATTATTTTGGTTGTATCAACCGCCACTGAACCTACCGGGGACTCATACGCATGATAGCTCGAAAGCTAGCGGGTTAGCTAGGCCACCCCGGCGGGTCTAGTGGCGGATATACCGTCAAAGTAAGTTATTTTTTGGTAGGAATAATCTAAAGGCGGGTTAGAGTAACCTTTATTCAGGCTTAATCTCAGATTGGTCTTCATCTTGTCTGGCATGACGAATAGTTAAAATGTCGATATGATCCTGATTGATTTCATAGATGATCAAATAATTGGATTGTACAACAAGCTGTCGAACCATTTCGTCATTTAGGGCAGGAACCATCTGGTCTGAACGAGGATGTTTTTTCAAATGCTGGAAACGCTTTTCAAACTCTTCAACCAGCGCCAATGCAGCATCTACATTATCTTTTGAAATGTAGTCTACAATTTTATCTATTTTCCGTTGAGAAGTAGGAGACCAGACAATACGCATTTATGCTTTCCCTAACCGTTCTTTTAATGAACTCATGACTTCTTCATGCTCGGTACCTTTGCCATCTTCAATTTCTTGACGTGCTTGGTTGATTTCTTGAAGCAATTCAATGGTATCGATCATTTGCTCATAATCACCAACATCAAGCAATACGGCAGAACTTTTCCCATGCTGCGTAATAACAAGGGGACGATGCTCCGTTTTGATTTTTTCAATCATTGAGGCTGCATTGGCCCGAAATTCAGAGAGTGGCTGAATGTCTTTATCAAGTTGGACACGTTTCATAACGCTATGGGTTGTGTTAATAAGTGACTTTTAAATAGTACAAATAAAAGTACAAACTAACAACGAGCGAAATGCAAATAGGTTGCTCTAACGATGTAGCGCATAAGCTGCGCACGGATTTTTTGTAAATTAGCAATTAACGAAAGAAGAGGATTAAAACCAAGAGGGGCAAAGAATTGGCGAGCTGCGTCCGACTTAATCGCTGGTTAGATTGAAATTAATAGTTTACTGAAAGCCTTTGGACTTATTTACTTAAGCCATTTTGTGAATTTTGATCTGGGCCAAGGATTGTCCATCCAAGAGGTATCTGGCAAAGGCAATTCAGAAGCTTGCTCAACAGTTAACCATCCTGAAGGTAGCTCAAAATATGATTTTTTTCCTCTTTGGGTTATCCAACTTATTCGTCTCTTTTGTTCACTCTTTTCTGCAATATCTAAGGTCAATCGGCAATCTTGAGCTACATAATCAAGAACTTTCTGATATTTTTCTTCTTTCCAGAGTGTTGGTGCGATAGCTCCATCAATATCAGTTGGTTTGCTGAGGTCGATTGCTTCTGCTGCTGCATTTAGTGATATAGGGAAACCCTTACCACAAAAAAAGTGAAACATCATATCTACGTGCTGAAGAGCCAAGTTACGGCAAGTTGAAAAATCGTTGGATTCTTCTGCTAAGATATTAAAGTCGAACCCAAGTCCATTGTGTGTAATTATTGTGTATCCTGAATTAACTTTTTTCTTAAGATATTTAATGAGGGAAGTTAAATCTTGTTCTGACATTTGTGGAGCAGGAGAACCGTCTGAGGTTTTTGAATAGAAAACTTCCGGCTTGTTTTCATCAGTACACCAAATTGCAGAACAAGTAATTCCCAAAGGTCTATGGCTGTTCAAGTCATTAATGTTTTCAGGTAGTACTTTGGCGGTTTCAATATCAAATGCTAAATATTTATGAGACATATTTTTTCAAACTAACGACCTTGCGCTTAACCGGCACACGGGTTTTTGTTTATTTGGCAACTAACGAAAGATGAGGCTTAAAACCAAGAGAGGCAGAGATTTGGCGAGGCCTGTCCGCTGATAGCGCGGGTTAGGTTTCCCGACTACTCGGTTTTTGTTTTCCAAGACTCTGGACTTCTTCTTTGGTGTAAAATTGCAAAGACTGTAATCATTTCTTCTTCATTGACGAAATAGATAGAAAAGGGAAAGCGGTTGGTTAAGGCTCGATGAATTCTGTCTTTATAAACAATCTGGTGATGAAGAGGATTACGACTAATTTCTGAAAATTTTGCGTCAACGCACCGAATGAACTCCTGACCTAATCCATGATTCTGTTCGTGATACCACTGGTAAGCACCATCCAAATCTTGCTGTGCGTCTTCGGTAAGTATTAATGTTTTTGGCACAGCGACTTATAAATACTTTTGACGGACTTCTTTCCAAGAAGAACCATTCTTTTTGTCTTCTTCTAAGGTCCGGAGACGTTGCTCTAATATTGATTTATGATGATCAGGAACTTCAACCTCTTCAGGATCAGAAGCAATAGAATCCCATAAGGCTTCGACCAAGAGTAATTTCTCGTTTTTGTTAAGCTGTGACAGCTCGTTGATTAGGGCCTTTTCCATAGCAGGAATTTCGCTTTGTAATTACAGTCTTAAGTTGAATAAAAACGAGCTTGAAAGCAATTAATTGAGTTAGAAATTAGCAAAAGTGAGAGGAAACCTAACGGCATTGCGCATAAGCGGCGCACGGATTGATGTTGAATTAGCAACTAACGAAAGAAGAGAGATAAAAACAAGAGCGGCAGAGATTTGGCGAGGTGCGTCCCCTTAATGCGCGGGTTATACGCATGGTTAATTCTAATCTAGCTTCATACCTGAATTAACCCAAGAGACTACTTTAGTACCCTCTAAAATTTCTTTAACTAATTTTTTGCTTTCGCGTACTTCAATGCCCCAATCTCCTACTGGTTCAAAGGTTTCTTCATAAATAAGAATATGTGGAAGACCTGGTATATCTGTTTTATTGAGATTATCTAAAGAAAGTTCATTGTCATAGCGACTACCAATTGATACTTCATCCCAATAATCATATTTCTCAATAAACTCTAAGCCTGTTTCCATGTCCTCATCGAATACAACCATAACAAATTTTGTGTTGTATTTGGGATGTATCGAGTCAAATTCAGCTTTTAATTTATCAATACTTTCAATGACTTCAGGTCGATTGCAAGGACCACAACTTGTTGCCCCAAAGTAAAAAACGGTTAATTGATTTTGGGCAAGAACGGAAGTTGTTAAGAGTAAAAAGAATGTTAGAAAACTTAATCTTTTCATAGCGTCTATCTTTTATTGAGTAAATGAATATGCGTATAACGACATGGCGCATAAGGTGCGCACGAAAAAATGTTGAGTTGATAAATAATGAACGAAGAGCTAAAAAGCCAGAAGTCGGCAAGG
>NZ_JBPOEA010000032.1:0-5482 GCF_052060035.1 Fodinibius sp. SL11
ATTCGTTCTTTGACAGACTGAGAACATACAGACGATCGCACGTCGAGCCCTTGTCAGCCCCGTTTAGGCGGGGCGGATAAGAGATCAATTGATAGAAGTACAGTGAAGCTAAGGCCAGAGACTCAAACAATTTATTAGGTGTATTTACCATGGAGAGTTTGATCCTGGCTCAGGACGAACGCTGGCGGCGGGCTTAACACATGCAAGTCGCGGGAGAAGCTACCCTTCGGGGTAGCGGAGACCGGCGGATGGGTGAGTAACGCGTAGGTAATCTGCCTTCAGGACGGGGATAACCCACCGAAAGGTGAGCTAATACCGGATGATGCAGCGGGGCCGCATGGCCACAGTTGTTAAATCCTTCGGGAGCCTGGAGATGAACCTGCGTGCCATTAGCTAGTTGGTAGGGTCAAAGCCTACCAAGGCCATGATGGCTAGGGGGTCTGAGAGGATGATCCCCCACACTGGGACTGAGACACGGCCCAGACTCCTACGGGAGGCAGCAGTGAGGAATCTTGCGCAATGGGGGCAACCCTGACGCAGCCACGCCGCGTGCTGGAAGACGGCCCTATGGGTTGTAAACAGCTTTTACTGGGGAAGAACCTGGACCTTTCGAGGACCACTGACGGTACCCAGTGAATAAGCACCGGCTAACTCCGTGCCAGCAGCCGCGGTAATACGGAGGGTGCAAGCGTTGTCCGGAATCATTGGGTGTAAAGGGTGTGCAGGCGGAAGTCTAAGTCGGAGGTGAAATCTTGCCGCTTAACGGTAAAAGTGCCTTCGAAACTGGATTTCTTGAGTTCGGAAGAGGTTGGTGGAATTCGTGGTGTAGCGGTGAAATGCATAGATATCACGAAGAACACCGGTGGCGAAGGCGGCCAACTGGTCCGATACTGACGCTGAGACACGAGAGCGTGGGGAGCGAACAGGATTAGATACCCTGGTAGTCCACGCTGTAAACGATGCATGCTAGTTGTTGTCCGTTCGCGGGCAGTGACGCAGTTAACGCAGTAAGCATGCCACCTGGGGAGTACGTTCGCAAGAATGAAACTCAAAGGAATTGACGGGGGCCCGCACAAGCGGTGGAGCATGTGGCTTAATTCGATGCAACGCGAAGAACCTTACCTAGGCTAAATCTGCGGTGACCGCTCCTGAAAGGGAGCTTCCCTTCGGGGCACCACAGAAGGTGCTGCATGGCTGTCGTCAGCTCGTGCCGTGAGGTGTTGGGTTAAGTCCCGCAACGAGCGCAACCCCTGTGGTTAGTTACCAGCACGTAATGGTGGGGACTCTAGCCAGACTGCCTACGCAAGTAGTGAGGAAGGTGGGGACGACGTCAAGTCATCATGGCCCTTACGTCTAGGGCTGCACACGTGCTACAATGGACGGTTCAATGGGAAGCGACTGCGCGAGCAGCAGCAGATCCCCAACACCGTTCCCAGTTCGGATTGGAGTCTGCAACTCGACTCCATGAAGTCGGAATCGCTAGTAATCGCGTATCAGCAATGGCGCGGTGAATACGTTCCCGGGCCTTGTACACACCGCCCGTCAAGCGATGGAAGTCAGGAGTACCTGATGCGGCCGTACCAACCCCTTTGGGGAGGTAGGTCTTTAGGGTAAGCCTGGTGACTGGCGCTAAGTCGTAACAAGGTAGCCGTACCGGAAGGTGCGGCTGGATCACCTCCTTTTTAAGGAGAGCCTTGGCCTTGGCGGCTCGCCGTGTGATCGTCTGTATGTTCTGGTCTCAGCAGGGCCTCCCGATGTGATTTTCGCAAGTGGGGCGGGCGCCGGCTGACCATTCCATGGGCTTGTAGCTCAGGCTGGTTAGAGCGCACGCCTGATAAGCGTGAGGTCGCAGGTTCAACTCCTGCCAAGCCCACATCGGGGCTATAGCTCAGTTGGCTAGAGCACCTGCTTTGCAAGCAGGGGGTCCGGGGTTCGAGTCCCCGTAGCTCCACGGCGTTTTTTTGTTGTTCTTTGAATGTTATTGTTGCCGGGCACGCATGTGCTCGCCGCCCGTCAGGGGCAGCGAGCAGATCCGTGCCGGAAGGCATGTGTTCTTTGATATGTTGCCAGGTGTTGGGCGTTGATCGCAGGCCAGCTTTGTTAAAAGGCTGCCGGCGACCGCAACAAACAGCCCCTCGTGCAACGAGTTCTTTGACGTAGTGATAGCTGATAGGTAAGAAAGGTTAAGATCGAGGTTATTTTTTTAGAAATAACACCAAAGCGAAACGCTCATTGTTTTTCGAGGCTTGCCCGCCGAGGGGTGGTGCAAGTCATATAAGTGAAAGCAGACAAGGGCGTATGGTGGATGCCTAGGCATAACCAGGCGATGAAGGACGTGTAAAGCTGCGAAAAGCTGCGGGGAGCTGCAACAGAGCCCAGATCCGCAGGTATCCGAATGGGGAAACCCATCCCGAGCAATCGGGATATCCAATTAGGAAGCCAACCCGGGGAACTGAAACATCTCAGTACCTGGAGGAGCAAAAAACAATACAGTGATTCCGCAAGTAGTGGCGAGCGAACGCGGAACAGCCCAAACCCTACTGCTACGGCGGTAGGGGGTTGTAGGGCCCACATAAGCCAACCCAAGCGAAGACGAAGCGGACTGGAAAGCCGCCCCACAGAAGGTGACAGGCCTGTAGACGTAAGCGAGGTGCGGTGGTGGGATCCCCTGAGTAGGACGGGACCGGAGAAATCCTGTCTGAACCAGCCGGCACCATCCGGTAAGGCTAAATACTGGTTATGACCGATAGTGAACAAGTACCGTGAGGGAAAGGTGAAAAGAACGCCGAGAAGGCGAGTGAAATAGTACCTGAAACCATACGCTTACAAGCGGTCGGAGCCCCCTTTGGGGGTGACGGCGTGCCTTTTGCATAATGAGCCTACGAGTTGCGCCTGTCGTGCAAGGTTAATCTCCTCAGGAGAGCAGCCGAAGCGAAAGCGAGTCCGAACAGGGCGAAAGTACGGCGGGGCAGACGCGAAACCGAGTGAGCTATCTATGGCCAGGATGAAGCGTGGGTAAGACCACGTGGAGGTCCGAACCGACGGGCGTTGAAAAGCCCCCGGATGAGCTGTGGATAGGGGTGAAAGGCCAATCAAACTCGGAAATAGCTCGTTCTCCTCGAAATATATTTAGGTATAGCATCTGGCGTGTAGCATGTCGGAGGTAGAGCACTGATTAGACTAGGGGGCTTCACCGCCTACCAAATCTAGACAAACTCCGAATGCCGACGTGTGTTGCCAGGTAGTCAGCGTGGGGGCGATAACGTCCTCCCGCAAGAGGGAAACAACCCAGACCACCAGCTAAGGCCCCTAAATCCAAACTAAGTTGAACAAAGAAAGTTGGGTTGCCCAGACAACTAGGAGGTTGGCTTAGAAGCAGCCATTCCTTGAAAGAGTGCGTAATAGCTCACTAGTCGAGCGGCCCGGCGTCGATAATTCGCGGGCATAAGTTTGGTGCCGAAGCTGTGGATTGCATCCGTTTGGATGCAGTGGTAGAGGAGCATTCCAGCGCCATCGAAGTAGTTCTGTGAGGGACTGTGGAGGTTCTGGAAGCGAAACTGTAGGCATGAGTAACGATAAGAGGGGTGCGAACCCCCTCCACCGAAAATCTAAGGGTTCCTGATCAACGCAAATCGGATCAGGGTTAGTCGAGACCTAAGGCGTAGCCGACAGGCGAAGCCGATGGAAAACCGGTTAAATATTCCGGTACCGCTATTCAGCGACAGATGAAGGCGTCACGCAGAAGTGACACTACCGCCTGCTGATGGAACAGCAGGTTAAAGGCAGTAGGCTGGTGGGTAGGCAAATCCGCCCACCGCAAGGCCGAACGCCGACAGTACGGGGAGCCTGCGGGCAAACCGATAGCGTAGGTAATCTAGCTGCCAAGAAACCCGTCGTCATCTGCTGACATAGTGCTCGTACCAAAACCGACACAGGTAGATGAGGAGAGAATCCTCAGGTGCTCGAGCGAATCGTGGCTAAGGAACTCGGCAAATTAGATCCGTAACTTCGGGAGAAGGATCCCCCCACCTTCGGGTGGGGGCGCAGTGACCAGGTCCAATCGACTGTTTACCAAAAACACATGCCTCTGCTAAGTCGTAAGACGATGTATAGGGGCTGACACCTGCCCGGTGCTGGAAGGTTAAGGAAGGCTGTTAATCGCTTCGGCGATGAAGCGGCCGACTGAAGCCCCAGTAAACGGCGGCCGTAACTATAACGGTCCTAAGGTAGCGAAATTCCTTGTCGGGTAAGTTCCGACCTGCACGAATGGTGCAACGAATTGGACACTGTCTCAGCCACGAGCTCGGTGAAATTGTGGTATCGGTGATGACGCCGATTACCCGCAGCGGGACGGAAAGACCCCGTGAACCTTTACTACAACTTTACATTGGCTTTAGCTGCCCGATGTGCAGGATAGGTGGGAGACTTCGAAGCGCCAGCGCCAGCTGGCGTGGAGTCGTCCGTGAAATACCACCCTTTGGGCCGCTGAATTCTAATTCCCCACAGGGAAGACAGTGTATGGTGGGTAGTTTGACTGGGGCGGTCGCCTCCTAAACAGTAACGGAGGCTCCCAAAGGTACCCTCAGCACGGTCGGCAATCGTGCGTAGAGTGTAAAAGCATAAGGGTGCTTGACTGCGAGACACACAGGTCGAGCAGCTGCGAAAGCAGGGTTTAGTGATCCGGCGGTTTCCACATGGAAGGGCCGTCGCTCAAAGGATAAAAGGTACTCCGGGGATAACAGGCTTATCTCCCCCAAGAGTTCACATCGACGGGGAGGTTTGGCACCTCGATGTCGGCTCATCGCATCCTGGGGCTGGAGAAGGTCCCAAGGGTATGGCTGTTCGCCATTTAAAGCGGTACGCGAGCTGGGTTCAGAACGTCGTGAGACAGTTCGGTCCCTATCTGCTGTGGGCGTTGGAATGTTGCGGAGAGCTGCTCCTAGTACGAGAGGACCGGAGTGGACGCACCGCTGGTGCACCTGTTGTCCGGCCACGGGCATCGCAGGGTAGCTATGTGCGGAAGTGATAAGCCGCTGAAAGCATCTAAGCGCGAAGCACGCTCCAAGATAAACATTCCCTTTACAGCCTTCTGGAAGACGACCAGATCGATAGGCGGCAGGTGTAAGCGTGGTAACACGTTCAGCCGAGCCGTACTAATAAGGCTACCGGCTTCCGCTTATATGGCTTGCACGACCGTTGGGTCGGGCGCCATAAGCAAAGCAACGAGCATACAGCACCCTCGATTTACCGCTTACCCCAGCTATCACTACATCGAAGACCTTTGTTTGACATATTGATTCCAACAGTTTTTGAGCAGGCGGGCCAAGCGCCGGGGCTCCACCCGTTCCCATCCCGAACACGGCCGTGACACCCGGCAGCGCCGATGGTACTTCCCACAAGGGAGGAAGCGTAGGTCCCCGCCCGCTCTTTTTTTTATCGTTCGATCCGCCCTGCACGCCCCGCGTGTAGGGCTTTTTTTGTT
>NZ_JBPOEA010000033.1:0-5435 GCF_052060035.1 Fodinibius sp. SL11
GTCACCTCGAAGGAAAGGGCCAGAACGCGACGTTTAAGCTCTCCCGGGAAGGGATTCCCAACATAATTGTTGCGGGTAATCTTCCGTGTGGAGTTCGGCGGGAAAAAGTTGACGACAGCGCCGTTCTGGGCAACTTGTTGCGTATCGAAATACGTTTTGATGCGCGCGCTGGCAGGTACAATTGCTTTTTTGGTAATTTGGTTGCTCATAGCTTGTAGTGTTAAAGAGATTTTAGTTGGGCCAGTTGGCCTTTTAGCTTATTCCCGTAAGCAGTCTCTGGGCAGTGAGAGCTATGAGTAAAAAGAGGGGGTTATACCTCCACGGTTTCTTCAATGATGTTTTCGATTTGGGATACGTGGCCGGTTTGCTGGGGAAGCGAGGCCGCAGGCGCGGCTGCTGAGGGAATGTCTTGGTCATCCCACAGGTATTCGCTTCCTTCCATCAGGCCTTGGGAGGGCGTCCAGTCGGGCATGACGAACTTGATCAGCTCCATCACGCCTTGCACGCCGAGGCCCATGGCCAAGCCGCGAAGGTGAGCGTTCTTGGTAAACATGGTGAAGACCATGCCGAGGGTAAGGGGCAGGCCAACGCGGGCCGCTTGCTGGACGGTAGCCGAGCTACCGCCAAGAATAGCGGGAACGGCCAGCCCGTTAAGCTGCGCACCAATTGCCTGGCCGCCCACAATATATCCGGCAGTGATAAGCTGCTGCTTGAATTCGCCGACAGCCTTTTCGGTTGTTGTTTGTTTTGCCATAGTTGCAGGTTTTGGGGTTGTTGGGTTTTCGATTATATCCAAGTGGGTTGGATTTTTTGCAAATATTCGTTGGGTCATGGGATCAGTAGTTGGGATTAGTTGAGAATTCCTCGTCCGTCAATATTAAGGTTGGTTATGATATACACGTCTCCGTATTGGAAGATCGGGCGTTTGCCCCCGTCGAAATAGTGATAGTACTGGTGGTTCTCACCCTTCTTGTCGCCGGGGTATATTACCTTATCGCTACCGTACATGATGCGCTCAGCGTGGCCGATGGAAACCAGCTCAGCCTCACCAGGTGGGAACAGTTCGTAGTCATAGCCATCGGCCGGAAAATGGTGGAACTCCTCATACATCTGCTCGGCCTGGTCATTTTCAAAGGCTCCTTTTAGTAACTTCATCCGGTGTGTAGGAAAGGCAAAAAGCGTCGTGCCCTCCCCGTCGATGATCATCGCCAGATCCTGACTCTCTGAAAGAATGCGCTGCATGAACCCTTTGGTGTCGATGAATTCCAGTTCGCCCACGGTTCCAGCATACGCCAGGGGTTCTTCGTATAAGGTTTTGAGCGGTCTGGGAAACGCCCTGTTCTTTCCGGGTGCTGATCTGTTGGGACGGATATCGTCAGGCTCTGGCGTATCGCGATAAATACCGACTTCACGCACGCGAACAGTCCCTTTTATTCCATAGGTGGGCGCTATCCGGTTGAGTTCTTCATAGAGCTCCGTGCGGTCGGTGAATTTTGTTTTGACGAGCTCGTTGACCACATCTTGCAGGCGGGTGACCGTTTCTTGGTTGGATTTCAGGTTGGCCTGGGCCCGGGCAAGCTCGGTTCGGGTTTGCTCGTGGGTAATCTCCAGTTCCTTCAGTGTTTTCTTCGAGCGGTCCAGCTCGGCAGTGATCTGCTCGATACGGACCTGGGCGGACTGTTGCCATCCTTTTTCGAGGGCCAAGAATAGGTCGGCCAGTTTGTTTTTAATGATGGGCAGCCAGCGTTGGGTTTTGTACATGCCCAGCTGCTGTTTTATGTGATCAAAGGTCACTTCCGCCCCGTCTGGGTTTGTAGCCTGTTTTTCGGCTTCGATATCTACTTCGTAATAGGCGTAAAAATCTGTCTCATCGGCAATGATATTGCCTTTGTTTCCGGCCAGGCTTCGGCCCGACTGCACCGGCTCGTCCATGCTCCAACCGAAGGCATCCCCCAGCTGCTGGCTGGCCATCTGCTTGATGGAGCTCCATTTGATCTTGTTATAAAAGCTTCGGTTTGGAGCGTTGGGGTCTGGGATAAGATTAAACAGTACCCGCCCGTTTGCGTTATTTTTTGGTACTTCAAGCGTAAGCTCGTGGCGGAACCGGGGAATGCGCTTGCCGTCGGAAGACAGGTTGTTTTCAATGGTCCCAACTTCCCCGCTGTAATCCAGCCAGCCCACTCGTATAAGCCCTTGCTCCAAGGCCTCGGCCCCTGAGGCCGGAAGATCCGAATCAATAAGGGATTGCTCACGGGCAATAGCAGATTCCATACGCTCGGAGCGTTTGGTTACGTCCCCGCTTGCTTGCCCCAGGGAAGACTCCAGGCGCTGTGTCTCACTGAGCAGCGACTCAATACGGCTTTTCAGGACTTTTGTTTGGGCTTTGGACTGGAAAAATTCTTTAACTCGGGGATCGGAGTTGGTGGCGGCCACCATCTGCTCATACTGGAGCGACTCTCCCTCGGAGTCGGCAGAGGTTTCCCGTCCGTCTCCAAAGAACAGTTCGTCAATCCAGCTTTGCTTCTTGCTGACCAGCTCCAGGCGGTACTGATCAAACGAATCCTTCATCAGGTAAAAGTGGATGTTCACTTTTCCGTGTTGGTTGCCCTGCCGTAGCCCGCGCCCGTTGCGCTGCTGAATTTGCGAAGGGGTATAGGGCACGTCCATGTGATGCAGGTCAGTGGTCCATTTTTGCAGGTTCATCCCTTCGGCGATAGACTGGTTGCCGATCAGCACGCGGTATTTCCCCAGGTTGAAATCATCCTGCACCTGTTTTTTGAGCGCTTCTTTATCATCAGAGGAAGAGACGAAATAGTCGTTACCTTTAGAATCAGTACCAATAATCGAGCCGTTAATAATGGCGATTTCTTTGGTCGGGATACCGGCTTCGGCCAGCTCCTCTTTTATCAGCTGATGGTAGCTACCGCCTTTTTGGCCTTCCACGGAGATCCAATCGCAGAAGATGATCTGGTTGCGAATTGCGGGAGTCGCCGGATTCTTGCGCCCGCTATACAAAGCTTCGACAATCATCACCGCCCGGTCGAAGGTTTCTTCCATCGAGTCCGATCCATCGGAGAGCTTCTCGCGCTGTTTCTCGATTTTATTCAGTAAGAACTGCTTGCCAACGGGGACCTCGTGGAGGTCGCCTTCGGTGGCCTGGATTTCTTGGGTGACCTCCTCAAAGTGACCCAGAGATTTTAACTCCTTAATAAGTTTGTGTCGGGACTGCCCATGGTATGGGTTCGGGTTTTCTCTGGCAGTTGATACTTTTGAAAAGAAATCGCCATAGATGCTTTCCGGTACTCTGCTAGGAGCAGGATTTTCGCGGGTAGCGTAACTTTCGGCTACGTTATCCACCAGGGCGCCCAGCTTTAGGAACTTTCCATCCACGCCGGAAAAGCTATTGTCATATACGCGAAGATCCGTAGCTATTTTACTTCCGTCGCCGGTAATAACAAGAAAATTGTCTTTGGTTTGGCATCCGCGCTGGCGCATGCAATCGAGGATGTTATCGGCCCGGAGAATAATATCGTCAAATAACAATTTGTGAATTTCGCTGGGCTCAATGACCTGCTGCTTGGTTTCGGCTTCGGGGCGCTTGAATTTCGGTTTTAGCGCTTGATAATTGCCCTCGTTATCGGTTACAATTTCGCCTGATTTATCTCGAAGGTAGTCCGGAAATTTCTCATAGAAGCCAACCAGCTGATCATAGCTTTTGATGTCCATGACTTCATCAATGATGGCACGCATTTCTGGCAGGTTGTAATATCCGGCAACTACCCGCTCGGTCCGGTATTCGCCATTGGTCTTTTTGACTATTTTTTCTTCCTCGCGGACAAACTGGTTGATAAAATTGTCCAGGTTGGCAATCTGGTATTTCTCCAACAGGTCCGGGGCGCAGAGATTGAGCATGTGCCAAACCTCCACCGGGGAATTCACCACCGGCGTAGCAGTAAGCACAAACACGTTCCGGTGTCCCACTTTTGAAAACAGCCACTTCGTTTTTTGAAGCGCGTCCTCGGCTCGTTGGGAAGGCTTATTAGCCGCAATACCCAGCTTGGCCGCTTTCGCGCTCCCCAGGGCATTCTTGTAGAAATGAGCCTCGTCAAAGAACAGAGCGTCCACGCCGAGTTCATCAAAAAAGATATCGGTGTCGAGCCGCTTGGCACTTGCTACGTTTCGTAGTTTAGCCTCCCACTCCTCTTTCATCTTTTCCAGCCGCGTCACCATCGACTTTTTGGCTGTAGAGCTTAGCGCATCGTCTTCTTCGATCAGATCGTCGAAGCTATCAATCATCTGATCAAAGTATTCCACACGCTCGCTGTACATATCCTGCTGCACCGATGGAGATAGTGGCAGGCTCTTGAACGCATGGTCAGCAATAAAGATCGCATCCCAGTTGTAGAGCTGGGCCATGGTCAGTTCTTTGTGGCGCTCGGAGCCCGACATTTTCATATTTAGGATTTTTGCATCGGGGAATAGCATCGAATATTCTTCGACCCATTTTTCCTGCACTTTTCCAGGTACGACAAACAACGGTTTTCGGCAGGCGCCCTGTTGCAGGAGAACCTGGGAAGTAATGATTGAGGAGAGCGTCTTACCGGCGCCCACATCATGGCAGTTGGCACCCCGCCCGTTCCAGACCAACTTTTCGGCCACCGCGCGGTTGTGTTTGTACACCGTAAAATCTTTTACCCCATAGAAGGTGTCCGACATGCCCCGAACGCGGAGGGTGGCTCCATCGAATTGCGGATTAATATGGGCGTTGTACTCGTGGTTATACGCCTGCTCGATAAGCTCGCGAATTTCGCCTGGTGCCTTGGTGCGCACCCAGTGGTTAAATTTTTGGGGCACGCGGGTAAGCATCTGGTCGTTATGGGTCCGTTGTTTGGCTCGGGCTCGTTCGATCAGGGCTTGTTGGCCGGTTTGCTCGGCTCGTTTGAGCGTCATATTCGGGAGCACGTTGTCGTCCTCATCGTAGAAGACCAGTGGGAAGCTTGAATCCTGAATATAATTATTGATGATCTTGCTAAACGGTGTCTCGCCCCAACCCTGGTTCCAGTCGTCAGCCGTCTCTTCACCATTTTTAATGTATCGTCCGCCTTTACGGAGCTTCATATAGAAACGGTTGCCGAGTTCGGCTTTATCTTTGACGAGTCCAATGTGAACATCTCGGTAGCCTAATTCTTCTTTAATCCACTCCGTTAGCACTTTTACAGGCAAGTAGGTAAAAATGTGGCGGGGATCTACGGTGATGGAGTAAGCATCAATCCACTCAGGAAGAACTACTTTTAGGGCCTGAATATTTTTCTCCAGCTGATTGTCTTCGGCTATTTGTAGTTTCTGGCGAACATTGCCGGCCAGGTATTGGTAACGGAATTCGTAGTTATTGGACTCGGGGTTATAAAAGAACTCCGGATGGTCCTCGATAGCTT
>NZ_JBPOEA010000034.1:0-3871 GCF_052060035.1 Fodinibius sp. SL11
TGTACTTATTCCTATAATCCCCAGCGAAATAAGTGCAGCCGAACAGATGATAAGCATTGCACGTCCCATAGTAGTACCTCGTTAATTATTATTTTCTGCAGTTTCTTCTAAGTTCGGTGGAGAAAAGCGTTTTTCCCATACTGATGTTATATAACGCCCTTCTCCTTTGGAACCCATAACAATTTTTTCCGGGCTTTCGACCTTCAATTTTATATAAAACTGTTTAAGGTCATCATATAATGAACCATCAACAGGAGTTGACAAACTATCTTCAGAAATAGATCCACCGTAAGTGGTATAATATCCTATCTTGAATTCCGTGACACCCAACTTTATTTCTGTTACCTCCTCACTTCCATCCTCATTCTTGACAATTCGATGTAAAACACGATCGTTTTGATTTTTAGAAGAAGTGATTTCCAAATCTTTGCGAAACTCCCACGTTATCACTTCTACAGAATTGTCAGTACTATTATCAATATTACTATGAAATTTGATTTTATGACTGTTAGCCACTTGTAAAATTGGATCCGTTTTACCCGTTCTGTTGTATCCCATTTTCTGGATGTCTTCGGAAATCATGCGAGAAATGCTTGCCATCCGTTCCCGTGTAAATTGCGTCATGGTCAGTTCCGATGAACTATTGACAACAGAGGTGTTCATGTTAATGATTGATACCATCAAAATTCCGGCAACAATAAAACTGGTTATTAATCCCGCATTCATAGCAGTAAGTGTTTAATCAGCATAATAATTTCGAATGAACTCCAAATAATAAGTTGTAGGGTTCTCTGCATTACTTTTTTGGAGAAATTC
This sequence comes from Fodinibius sp. SL11, assembly GCF_052060035.1. Classification (NCBI taxonomy): domain Bacteria; kingdom Pseudomonadati; phylum Balneolota; class Balneolia; order Balneolales; family Balneolaceae; genus Fodinibius; species Fodinibius sp. SL11. The sequence continues at coordinate 817 of NZ_JBPOEA010000034.1, forward strand.
ATTAACAATATTTACGCGAATTTTCTTAAAGGTCGTCCTCCCCCCGGATTTCTCATAGTTGGTCTCATCCACATAAAAAACTTCCGTTTCCAAAAAGAACCGCCCGTGTGCAGTTTCAAGTGTGTCTTTCCACTCGTGATAATCATCAAAATCGTCAAATTCATTCCGTTGTACTGTACCATCCCCGTCTAAATCATCATTGACCTCCGGGTTAGAAGCATCTTTATCAGATCCAAGATTTCCAGGATTCGTGAAATCATCGGGAATTTTTGTAGGGGGTACTTCGCCCTGACTGTTTTCATCAAACTCCAACGTGCGGCTTTCTTCAATAATATCCTGAGCCAAGGCCACTACTTCCTGCTCAAGTTCTCCTTCGACCTGCATCATGGTATTGCGCTGAATCATGCGATTGGCACTCATCAAGATGAGCCCAAAGATGACGATGGCCGCCATTGTCTGTAATAATTCACCGTATCCCGCCATAATTTTTTATCTACTTATTTTTATCAACATTAGAAAATATTAACATTTAGTCAATTTACCTATGACATTCTAATGTAAGCCATAAAATATAATTGAACGTACGATCATTACCTGTCCTATACGTTATTAACATGTATGAGATAATTAGTTATGGAGTTTTCTCCATATAAAAAAGTTAAGTCTTTGTAATTATAAACTTTTATAGTGATTGACCCGCTAATTTCATACAATAACAACAGATTGTGAATTTAGCATTTCTTTTGATCTACAATTCGATTGAAACCGGATACTTTGTGCAGGTGAAAAATTGATTAGCTTTAATTTTTGGCTCTCTTATGGATAAGTTCTACCAAATATTACTCATCGAAGATGATGGAAAGGAAGCCGAACTTATACGCAACCGGCTATCCGATATTGGGATAGATCACGAGGTTACGACCATTCAAACCCTGCAAGAACTCGATTCAACACTTGTTGAAAATACGCCTCACCTTATCATCAGTGATTATCATCTTTCTGACTTTAAGGGTTCCAAAGCTTTAACATTCGTAAGAGAACATGTTCCCGGCCTCCCTTTTATTTTCATTGGAGAGCACATTGGTGAAGAAAAGGTCGTTGATGCCATCCATCAAGGGGCCTCGGATTATGTTAATAAAAGCAATCTGGATCGTCTAAAATCTGTAATAAAGCGTGCGTTACTCAAAACAGATCAGCTGAAGAATGCTACGAATGAGAATATAACTGTTTATGAGAGTTTGCTGGAGTGCACAAAAGAGCAGGCTTGCATATATAATATTTCCAGCTTGAATGAAAAGCAGTTAACGACTCAAGAACTCTTAAAAAAAACACTGGAGTACTTGCCAGAGGGGTGGGCTTATCCCGAAATAACAGAAGCATCGATACATTTTAAAAACCAAACGTTTACCACTGAGCATTATCGAGAAACACCATGGGTCTTACGCTCCCAAAAATCTGATCCATTATCATTAGGGACACTAACCATTTGTGTTGTATACACTGAGGAAAAACCCACCAAAGACCAAGGCCCTTTTCTTCAGGAGGAACAACAGCTTTTGGATTTCATTACAGATCTTTTAAATCTCAAAATCAATCATATACAATCAAGAAAAGATCTGAAGGAAAAAGACAAAATTATCGCCAAAGCATACGACCTTGCTCAAATTGGTCATTGGGAACTGGATCTTACCAAACAAACCCTGCATTGGTCTAACGAAATAAAGCGTCTGCATGAAGTTGATATAAACTTTGAACCTGATCTGGATTCAGCAATAAATTTCTATAAGGCCGGCTATCACCGTGACAAAATTCAAGAAGCTGTTCAACAGGCCATAGATGAAGCCATACCCTTCGATGAAGAACTCAAAATCATTACTGCTAAAGGCAATGAGCGCTGGATTCGTGCTGTTGGAGAGGCCGAATATAAAGATGGAAAATGCCAGCGCATATATGGCAGTACCCAAAATATTACCACCCGTAAACAGGCTGAAGAGAAACTCAAAAATACTGAACAAAAGCTGCGTGAAATTGTCGAAAACAGTACCAATATGTTCTATCGTCACGATACCAATCACGTGCTCTCCTATGTAAGCCCACAGTGTAGAGATATTCTTGGTTATAATGTTGAAGAAGCCAAACGTCGCTGGACTGAATATGTGACTGATCATCCCATTAACAAAGAAGGCATCCAACAGACGCAAAAAGCTATCGACACCGGACGATCACAACCTCCCTTTGAGCTTCAGCTGCATAAAAAAAGTGGAGAAAAGATTTGGGTACAAGTTAATGAGGCTCCCATTGTAGAAAACGGAGAAACCATAGCCATTGTGGGATCACTCACTGATATTACTGATCAAAAAAATTATGAGGGTAAGCTTGAGCAATTATCATTGGTTGCCTCCAAAACAACCGACATGATTGTTATTACCGATGCCAAGGAACATATCACCTGGGTTAACGATGCTTTTGAGGAAGAAACGGGATATATGTTAGACGAAATTATCGGAAAAAATCCCGGAGAGTTATTACAAGGTCCCGAAACTGATCCTGATACTGTACAACATATTGCTGATAAGCTTAAAAAGCTGGAAACGGTCCAAGAAGTTATACTGAACTATGCTAAAAACGGTCGCAAATACTGGCTGGATATGACCATCGATCCTATCTTGAATGATGAAGGCCGCTGCACCGGTTATATAGCCATTGAAAAAGATGTGACCTCCGAAATTGAACGAAGTCAAAAATTACAGGAAAGCGTTGAACGCTATGATATTGTGTCGAAAGCTACCAGCGATACCATATGGGATCTGGATTTGCGAACTGATACCATCCGATACAATCAGAACATCTATTCCATGTTTGGATATGAAAAAGATGAGGTTAAAGAGGTAAGTCAGTGGTGGCGCAATAAACTACATCCAGCTGACCAGCAGTATGTTCAGGATAAACTTGATGAAACTCTTTATTCGGATAAAGATCGTATTCAGTTTGAATATCGCTTCAAATGCGCAGATAGCAGCTACAAATATATTTACGATCGCGCTTTTGTAGTACG
>NZ_JBPOEA010000035.1:0-1331 GCF_052060035.1 Fodinibius sp. SL11
GCTCCAAAACAAAGCGTGATAAAAAAGGGATCAGGCAGTATGGTCCAGGCCAGCGGCATCGCTACCGGAAATACGACTGCATAGGTTCCAAATGATGTGCCCGCCGCAAAGGCAATCAACATGCACAACCCCATCAAGATAGCCGGTAAAAACATCGGGGCGATCGCATCGCCCACCAATGCCACGACGTACTCGGCCGTACCCACTGATTCGGCTACTTCTTTTAGGGTTACCGCCAGCGCCAGGACAATCGCACCAATGGTCACCCCTTTACAACCATCCACGAAACCATCCATCACTGTTTTAAGCTCCATGCCTTTCGCCAGGGCAATAAACATTCCCGCCAATACCGCTAATACAAAGGCCTCGGCAATCAACAGCATCGGATCTTCGGTATTACCCATGATATAAAAGGTGATAACGTACGGAATGATAGCTACGCCCAGCAGGGTGCCAATGGGACCAAAAAAATCAATCAACCCAGAATTGTAGTCTTCCGGAATATCCATTTCCGTAAGCTCGGCAGAAGACATCGGGTCGGCGCCGTCACGATCCAATTTTCCTTCTTCACGAGACCGCTTAATAGCGTCCCTCATCTTCCTGCCGGGCACCCATGGCAACAGCTCCCAGGCAAAAAGTAAGGTCATCAACAAGGCAAATATGCCATAAAAGTTGAACGGTATGGCCTGAAAGAAAAAAGCGACCGCGTCTTGGGTAGTCTCAAAAAGGGGAATCGTCCCAACCACCAATCCACCTATGTAAATAGGCCAAACATTAAAGGGAATCACCGTGGCGGCCGGGGACGCTGTTGAGTCGACCATATAGGAACTCTCCTCGTGTGAAACGCCCTGCTCATCTGAGATCGGGCGGACCGTGGCCCCTGTTAATACCGTACTGATCGTTCCGCCTTGATGGAATACCAGTCCCATCATCCAGGTAAAAAACTTGGCAGATTTAGGTCCGCGTACCATTTTGCCTCCGGCCCATTCAGCAAAACGTTCGGCCCCGCCGGTGCGCGTCCAGATCCCAATAAGTCCGCCCAGTGACCACAAATACACCAGCAAAATGAGGGCGAAATTCTCCGTTCCGATCGAAGGAATCAGGTAGGCATCCACAATATTGATATTGCCCGAAATGAATCCTCCTAACACAATACCTACAAACAGGGAACTGACGACCTCTTGGGTCCAAAAGGCCAGTACAATAGCGACCAGCGGGGGCAGAACCGACCAAAATCCATAGTGGTCACCATACTTCGGCAGCTCACCCGCAAAAAGAACCCCCAATACGATCACAATAAGGGCTATGATGATATTTATACGATTTCCTTT
>NZ_JBPOEA010000036.1:0-1323 GCF_052060035.1 Fodinibius sp. SL11
CGAGAGTGTAAATCTAACTCTGTCTAGGTTGGTAATTTAAAATCTACTAACTTAGACAAATCATGACACAAAAAGAATTAGATAAACTGCAAGAAAAAGCGTTGGCCCAGCTCAAATCTGGGGAGTCCCTATTCGGCAAAGAAGGAGCATTTGCTCCGATGCTTCAGAGCTTCATCGAGGCGGCCCTGGAGGCCGAGATGGATGCTCATTTGGATGAGCAGCAGCGCAAAGGCGGTAACAAGCGTAACGGCAAAGGCCGCAAAACCATTAAAAGCTCGGCAGGTAGTTTCGAGATTGAGACTCCACAGGACCGCCAGAGCAGCTTCGACCCGCAGCTGATCAAGAAACGCGAGACCGTGCTGGCCGACAGCCTCCAGGACAAGATTATCGGCCTCTACGGGCTGGGGATGAGCCTGCGAGACATCAGTGCTCACATCAAGGAAATGTATGACACAGAGCTCTCCCATACAGTCCTATCCCAAATTACCGATCGCATCATCCCCGAGGTCAAAGCCTGGCAGTCCCGTCCGCTGGAAGCCGTCTATTGCATCGTCTGGCTGGATGCGATGCACTACAAGGTCCGAGACGAAGGCCGGGTGACCCACAAGGCGCTCTACAATATTCTGGGCATCAACCGTGAGGGCTATAAGCAGGTGCTGGGATGCTACGTCTCTGAGAGCGAAGGAGCCAACTTCTGGCTGCAGGTGCTTTCCGATATGCAGAACCGAGGCTTGGAGGACATCCTGATTGCCTGTACGGACAACCTTACCGGATTCAAAGAAGCCATCGAAAGTGTGTATCCCAAGGCCGACGTGCAAAGCTGCATTGTGCACCAAATTCGCAACTCCCTGAAGTACGTAGCCAGCAAGGACCAGAAGGAGTTCATGCGGGATTTGAAGCGAGTCTATCGGGCTGACACCAAGGATCTGGCTGAATTAGCCCTGGATGAGTTGGCCAGTAAATGGGAGTCAAAATATCCCGTTGTCATCGGCTCTTGGCGTGATAATTGGGAGAAGCTGACGACCTATTTCCAGTATACCCAGCCGATCCGCAGGCTCATTTACACGACCAATGCCGTGGAAGGTTACCACCGGCAACTGCGAAAGGTCACCAAAACTAAAGGGGCTTTCACCAGTGATATGGCCTTACTCAAACTGGTCTATCTGGCTACCAAAAACATTGAGAAGAAATGGACGAGCCCACTACAAAACTGGGCCCTAACCGTTCAACAGCTGGCCATTCGATATGGCGATCGATTGCCGTTGGATTTAACCCGTAACCACGAAAAATAAGCAGCCCGGACAGAGTTCAGTTTACATACCC
>NZ_JBPOEA010000037.1:0-1272 GCF_052060035.1 Fodinibius sp. SL11
TATAATACTCCCAGAAAACTGGACCAAAAAATCATAGCAAATAAGATAGAATAGCCCTTAAGCAAAGAGGTCTATCTAATGACAAAAGTTCGTAAACGTCACAATGCTGAATTTAAAAGCAAAGTTGCCATTGAAGCCATCAAAGAGCACAAGACAATCAATGAGCTGACTACTGAATACGGTGTTCATGCCACCCAAATCAGCAACTGGAAAAAGCAAGCTTTGGCTGTCATACCAAGTGCCTTTAACACCAAACAGCACGACAACGAACAAGCCCAGCAAGCCACTATCGATGAACTGCATCGGCAATTAGGGCAAGTCATTAGCGAGAGAGACTGGCTTAAAAAAAAGTCCTCACAGCTACCCTAAATGCTCGTAAACAACTGCTAGAGCCTGACAATAAGGATTTCAGTACTCGTAAGCAATGTGAACTACTTGGTATTAACCGCTCAAGTCTGTATTATCAGCCAAAGCCCATCAGTAAGCTTGATATCACCTTAATGAACCTACTTGACGAACAATATACCAAAACCCCATTTTACGGGGTAAAGCGTATGACTGCTCATTTAAGGCAATTGGGTCATCCAGTAGGACAAAAGCGAGTTAGGCGATTACTACGGCAAATGGGATTAGACGCCATCTATCAGCATCCTAACACGAGTAAGCCTAACCCTGAGCATCGAGTTTACCCGTATTTGCTTAGGAATGTGCCCATTATCCGCTGTAATCAGGTATGGAGTACGGACATCACTTACATCCGCCTGTCTAAGGGCTTTGTGTATTTGATGGCGGTGATTGATTGGTACAGCCGTTACGTTTTAGACTGGTCGCTATCAACGACACTTGAAGCAGATTTCTGCATTGATACGGTGGGCAAATTACTGCACAATGGTCTACGCTGTGAGATTTTTAATACGGATCAAGGCTCGCAGTTTACCAGCCCAAGATTTACCACGCCGCTGATTGATTCGGGCATTGCTGTAAGCATGGACGGTCGTGGCAGGGCGTTGGATAATATCTTTGTAGAACGGCTTTGGCGGTCAGTAAAGTACGAATGCGTGTATTTACGCCAGTTTGATACAGTCAGTCAAGCCAGAGTTGGTTTGAAAGAATATTTCGAGTTTTACAATCATGAGCGGTTGCATCAGTCGCTTGATTACCATACCCCTGCACAGGTTTATTTAAACAATAGTTCGGTTAATCCTGTGCTTTATCAACCCAATTCTATCTTAATTTTATGATTATTTGGTCTAGACATTGGGGAGTACCTTA
>NZ_JBPOEA010000038.1:0-1188 GCF_052060035.1 Fodinibius sp. SL11
ATGGCAAAAGAGACATTTCAGCGAAACAAGCCACATGTAAACATAGGAACGATAGGTCACGTAGACCACGGGAAGACGACCCTGACGGCGGCGATTACGACCGTAATGGCCAAGCACCACGGCGGGGTAGCCAAGCAGTTTGTCGACATCGACAACGCCCCGGAAGAAAAAGAGCGGGGAATAACGATCTCGACGGCGCACGTCGAGTATGAAACCGAAGCCCGCCACTACGCCCACGTAGACTGTCCGGGCCACGCCGACTATGTAAAGAACATGGTGACCGGCGCCGCGCAGATGGATGGGGCGATTTTGGTGGTTGCGGCCACCGACGGTCCGATGCCGCAGACCCGCGAGCATATTCTGTTGGCCCGCCAGGTAGGGGTACCCCAGATTGTGGTCTTTATGAACAAGACCGACCTGGTCGACGACGAGGAGCTGATTGAGCTCGTCGAGCTGGAAGTCCGAGAGCTGCTAAGCTCCTATGAGTTTGACGGCGACAACATTCCGGTGATCCAAGGCTCGGCCCTGAAAGCCCTTGAAGGCGACGAAGAGCACGAGCAGGCGATCCTGGATCTGATGGACGCCGTCGATGAGACGATTCCAACGCCCGAACGCGACGTGGACAAGCCGTTCTTGATGCCGGTCGAAGATATTTTCTCGATTACCGGCCGCGGGACAGTGGCTACCGGCCGTATTGAGCGAGGCGTGGTGAAGCTGAACGATGAAATTGAGATTGTCGGGATTATCGAAGACCCGATGGATAGTGTAGTAACCGGCATTGAGATGTTCCGCCGGATGCTCGACGAAGGCCAGGCCGGCGACAACGCCGGAATCCTGCTGCGTGGAGTGGACAAGGAAGACCTCCAGCGCGGGATGGTACTCTGCGAGCCGGGCTCGATTACCCCGCACAAGAAGTTCGAATGCGAGGTGTATGTACTGAGCAAAGACGAAGGCGGCCGACACACGCCCTTTTTCGACGGCTACCGTCCGCAGTTTTATTTCCGAACCACCGATGTGACCGGAAGCTGCGAGCTGCCGGACGGCGTTGAGATGGTAATGCCGGGCGATAATGTGACGATGGAAGTCAGCCTGATTCAACCGGTAGCGATGGAAGAAGGTCTGCGTTTTGCGATCCGCGAGGGCGGCCGCACGGTAGGCGCCGGTGTTGTAACTGAAATTATAGAATAA
>NZ_JBPOEA010000039.1:0-1066 GCF_052060035.1 Fodinibius sp. SL11
ACGCAAAGCGAAATGATTTAACTTGGTTTTGATTTTCAAACACTCAAGCTTAAACACCGCATACGTGGCTAAAAACATATGATTAAACCGAGCCCTTTGGCTATGAGCAGGCGACTTACCCAAATTGGCATTTTGCTTTAACGACTTATGATACACTTCAACCTGCCATCGTTTTTGATAGCCGTTGATAAATTTATCCTTGTCGCATTGCAAATCTGAGCATACCAGATATAACACCCCTGTAGAACCGTCCTTGTTTGTAAAGACTCGGCGTAATAACAAGACTTCATCATGATAGTCATTTAAAAAGCCGTGAACAGGGGTATTATCGGGTAGATTAGATTCATCAATACGTACAAAGTTACCTTTTTCTCTATCATCCGGGGTTAAAGCCACCAAGCGATTTGACTTTAACGCAAAGATGAAATGCTTGTTAGCTTTACGAATATGTTTGAATGTCGCTTTGGCTGAAAACCAAGAATCGGCTAATACATAGTCGAATTTGACTTGGTTTTTGATTGCCCTATCAAACATATCAAGCAGTCGCTGATTTTTGGTTTTATCGCTTTTACGTTTAACGTTGCCTTTGTCATCGGTAAAGACATTGGGTTTGGTGATGATGTCAAAGCTTAAGGGTATGTCGATATCTTTGCGATGATACAGACAGTTAAGCAGGTTAATGCCTTTAACATTTTTGTTTTGGGTGTGGTCGTAGTGCCAGCAGTTGATGTCGTCGACGCTTGTGTGCGGTTTGGGCTGTATGGTGTCATCAAAGATGAGATAGCCGATGGCATTGGGTGTGGCATTTTCATGCTGTCTTAGCATGGGTTTAATCAGTTGCCATTGTTCTTTGGCGGTGAGTGTTTCACTGTTTAGAAAGCGGGTGATGCTGTCATGGTAGATGCTCCCTTGTAGTAGATTGGCAAGTCCTGTGGCGGTGGTTTGCCCAAAACTTGCGATGAGGTAGTCGCTGTAGAGTTCTATCATGTCTTTGTTCATTTGTTTACTCTCGCTGACTGCTTTTTTTGTTATGATAGCGCTTTTTTAAAGGGCTGCGTAACTTCAG